>NZ_JBBKZS010000017.1:0-135674 GCF_037889955.1 Variovorax robiniae | reverse complement strand
GGCACGCCTGGCGATCGCGGTCGAGGCGTGATCGATCAATAATGCAACCCCTGTCCTGCCCGGAGGAATTTGGGTGTCGACAACCGGGGGAATTTGAAGTGTCGATCGGGGAGAACTACCGCTCCCACGAAGACATCGTCGCCTACGCTCGCGGCATCGGATACCCGTCGCAGCTGTCGGCGCACTTCAAGAACACGGCAGTCCACCCTCTATCGGCCGTTTCGTTGCCTTCGTTCGGCTTCCCGGCGAACCTGCCCTACTGGCCTGAATTGAAGCAGATGGTAAGCACGTCACCCGCGGTGATGACGCTGCTGCACGACGATGACCTTTCTTCGCAGGGCAATGAGGTCGAGGCGATGCTTGTCGCCTCGCTTGTCTGGAGCTTGCGTGAGACGCTCAGCGCTGAGCTAGACGGTCAGAAGCCTGGTGTCACTCACGCGCCGCCTACGTCCAAGCAGTTCTGGGCCAACTCCGTTGGCATCGTCACGCCGCACCGGGCACAGCGTGCCTTGGTTGTCAGGGAGCTCAGGAAGCTGTGGCAAGGTGAAGCCGCGTTGATTGACGAGGCCGTCGACACCGTCGAGAAGTTCCAGGGCGGTGAGCGCCACGTCATCATCGTGTCGTTCGGCGTCGCTGATGCCGATGTCATCGCCGGCGAGGAGGCTTTCCTTATGCAGCTGCAACGAACGAACGTTGCCATCTCCCAAGCGATGGCCAAGTGCATCGTCATCATGCCAACTACCCTGGCAGGCCACGTACCGCAGGACAAGCAGGCGCTGCTCACCGCGCATGCCATAAAGGACTACGTGGATGACTTCTGCAACCACGAGCAGCCTATAAGCATTCAGCTGCCGAACGGCACTACCCGCGGAGGGAAGCTGCGATTCAGGGTTTGAAGTGCTCGCCGGAGCCCTGATTCTGAATTTCCGGAACTGCCGCTGTTCTTACGAGGTCGGCGTCAAGCTGCATCGGTACGATCTTCGGGGCCTGCAGGCCGGCGGCACGCACAAGCTTGCCAACGATGAGCCCTAGCACCAATGCCTTGCGCCCTTGGCCTCTTGGCCTGCCCCCGAAACGTCAGGGCGTAGAGACCTTCACAACCCGCCTTGGCGAGCACCGGCATCGAGCAGCGAGCGGCCCCTCCGGAAGGGATGTAGCTGCGATGGTTCTGAAGTTTCATAGGCGGCGGGGCGGTGACGCCAGAACGTACCGGCGGCCGGAGGGCGCCAAACCAGTCTGCGACCACAACCAATACCCGACCGGTCCCAGCGGTCGCGCGCTTTCAATGCCTGACGACGTGAAAGTCGTATTCGTCACAGGCACCCGAGCCGGCACGCATCTGCTGAGCTTGTCGCTTGCCGGAGTGCGCAGAGGATGCGTTACGAGCTGACTTGACCTCGAAAGCAACGCCTGAGGCCTCGAACGACTTGTAAATCAACGCCTTCGCATCGACCTTCGCCGAAGGAATCACGCCAAAGCGGATGTACATGTGCAGCTCATCAGCGTCCGTATGCGCCATGTTGGCCCACACCTTGCCCAAGGAGCTGGCAAAAATGTCCTGTCCTGTATGTTCCAGCTGCACGCCAGCGCTGTAGTCCACGGTCGCAGGTCCACCCAGAAACCAGTTGCGCAGCCACTGGTCTTGCACATAGGTGCGCATCCCGTAGTAGGGAGGAGATGTCACCACCACCGAATGGTTTCGGCCCGATGGAAGGCTCGCTGCAACCGTCGAGTCACCGCGCACGACGTTGGTGTGTGCGGCTTTGGGCAACGCCTTGGATGCGGCGATGAGCTTCAGCTTGCGCTCAAGGACGCGGAGAACGTCAACCTCAGGGGCGACCATGTTCCGCTTGGCCCAGAATTCCACCGCGTAGTCGGGCTTGGGCGCAAAGGTGCGCGGCATCTGGTTCGAGAAATACGAGGATGCGCCGCTAACCAACAGCGGACCGTGCAGGCAGCCCAAGATAGCTGCCTTCAGCATTACCGTCTCATCGGTGTCCTCGAGTTCGAGAAGCCCTTCCCGCAACGCGCAGATTTCCCGCAGCGTCTTGCTGTGATACGCCGCCCTGAAGAACTTGCCTTGCGGAACATGCTCAGGCTTGGTCGCAAGAATCAGCAACTGAGCCAGACACAGCGCGTCCTCGGCAGTGGAGTTGGAAAGCTTTGCCTTGGCGATTGCCACCGCGACTGGCGACGTGTCGATGCCCCAGCTTTCAAGTCCCAGAGTACGCGCTGCGAACAGCGTCGTGCCCCGGCCGCAGAATGGATCCACAACCACGGGCTTTGCCGCTCGATGCTTCCGAAGAACCTTCAGCGGGAATTCCAAAGGGAACATCGTGAAGTACGGGCAGATGGCGTTTAGCGCGAAGGAGGGGTTGTAGGCAAGAGGGCGCATTAGGGAACATTGGAAGTGCTTCAAGTGTAGTGCCCGATGTTTAATCTGCGACCGGGGATCCCCTTGCCGGTCATTGAGCCTTCGCTGGATTCGCTAGCCACCACTGCGCCGCCGAAAAGGGGACGCCGGTGAACTTCCGCTCTCAGTCTTGAGCGAAGATCGGACGCCTTTATTTACTGGCTCCGCGCCCCACTCAACTGCGTAAAGCGTTTGTCATGCAGGAGCCTGCACCGCAGCCAGAGATCGGCGACCGCAGTAAAAAGATTCACAACGTCAGCGATGGCGGGTCGACTCGATCACCACATTCGTATCCTTGATCTTCTGAATCGACTGCTTGATGTGCTTCACCGCATAGCGCGAATACAGCACGTCGACGACCAGCAGTTGCGCCACCTTGGCCAGCATCGACTCCTGATACGCCGCTGACCCTGACGACGCATCGTTCGCAGTGGTCAGCAGCACCATATCCGCAGCCTGCGTGATCGGTGAATCCGCAAACGAGGTGATCGCAATCGTCGTCGCCCCAGCCTGCCGCGCCTGCCGCAGCGAGTCTACGATGGCCACCGTGCGACCGGAATTGCTGACAGCCACCGCCACCGACTGCTTGCCCAAGGTAGCAGCCGAGATCTGCTGCACGCCCTGGTCGTTGAAGAACATACAGCGCTTGCCCACGCGCATGAAGCGCATCACGGCGCTCTCGGCCGCGAGCGTGGAGGAGCCCATCGCGAAGAAGGCGAGCAGGTCGCACTTGTCGATCGCTGCCGCGGCCTTCTCGAGCAGGGGCAGGTCCAGCCGCGCGGCGGTGTCCTCGATGGTGCTGAGGTTGCGGTAGACGATCTTCTTCAAGATCTGCCCGCTGGTGTCGGCGGGGCCGATGTCGTCGTAGACGAAGGCGTCCTTGTCCTTAGTGGCGGCGGACGCCACGGGATGGCTCGACAGCGCTTCGGCCACGCCGATCTTCAACTGCTGGTAGCTCGGCACGTCGATGGCCCGCACGAAGCGCGTGATCGTCGATTCGGAAACATCGCAGGCCAGCGCCAGGTCCTTGATCGACTGCGTCTTCACGATCTCCGGGTTCTTCAGCACATAGGCCGCGATGCGTTGCAGCGCCGGATTGAGCTGGCCCTGGGCGAGCCGGATGACGTTGAGCACGCCCGTGTGTTGCAGCTTGGTGTTCATGGGTTCGCCTTCCTTGCGGGTTGCCTGCCGCCGCGCTGTTGCGCGCCGGTTACGGAAACTTCGATTGTGCCCCGGATCGAAATTATTTCCTTCCGCAGGCACCGCTTTCGGGTTTTCAAGGAAAGAAATTACTTGCATCAAAAAAGTTTGGCGTAATAATTCCTTCCATACCGGCGCAACGCCGCCGTCGCAACCCAGGAGCGAGACACATGGATCTGCAACTTGAAGGCCGCAAGGCGCTGGTGACCGCATCGAGCGGCGGCATCGGCCAGGAAATCGCAAGGACGCTGGCGCGCGAGCAGGCCATCGTCATCGTCAACGGACGTTCGCGGGCGGTGGTCGATGCGGCCATGGCCAACATCGCCGCGAGCGTGCCCGGTGCGCGGCTGGAGGCGCTGGTCGCCGACAACGGCAGCGCCGAAGGCTGCGCGCGCACCATCGCCGAAGTGCCCGACGTGGACATCCTCGTCAACAACCTCGGCGTCTACGAGGCGGTGCCCTTCCGCGAGACCAGCGATGCCTCATGGCAGCGCATGTTCGAGATCAACATCATGAGCGGCGTGCGGCTGTCGCGCCACTACATCGGCGGCATGCTGGCGCGCGGCAAGGGCCGCATCGTGTTCATCTCCAGCGAGGCGGCCATCACGCCGGCGCCCGAGTTGCCGCACTACAGCGCCACCAAGACGATGGAGCTGTCGATCTCGCGCAACCTGGCGGAGCTCACCAAGGGCAGCGGCGTGACCGTCAACGCCGTGCTGCCGGGCTCCACCCGCACCGAGGGCGTGAAGACCTTCGTGCAGAACCTGTTCCCCGAGCTGCCCTATGCCGAGGCCGAGGCGCGCTTCATGCGCGAGAACCGCGCGACCTCGCTGATCGCACGCCTCATCGACCCGGCCGAAGTGGCCGCCACCGTGGCCTTCGTCTGCAGCGGCCCGGCCAGCGCCATCAACGGCGCCGCCGTGCGCGTGGACGGCGGCATCGTCCGCACCGTTTTCTGAAACCCCGAACGACTTCCCGGCAGCGCGGCTGCCGCCCTACCCACCCTCGACATTGGAGACAAGCATGATCACTCGCAGAACCGGCATGAAGACCCTGGGCACCATCGCCGCCGCACTGGCCATCGGCCTGCCCGCCGCCGCACTGGCGCAGAACTATCCCGCGCCGCAAGCGCTGAAGGCCGGCGCGCAGGCGTCGACCAGCACGCTCAAGTTCGCCGGCGGCACGCCCACCATCGCCTACCTGCCGATGGGCACCGAGTTCAACTACCACATCGCGCTCAACGAAGGCATCAAGTCGGTGCCGGGCATCAAGAGCTTCATGCTCTCGCCGTACTCCGGCGGCGACCAGGCCGGCCAGATGGGCATGCTGCAGGACGTGATCTCGCGCAAGGACGTCGACGCGATCCTCATCATCAGCTTCGACGAGCATTCGCTGGCGCCCTTGATCAAGAAGGCGGTCGATGCCGGCAAGGCCGTGATCATCGTCAACTCCGACATCCCCAACTACCCGACGCCGGTGCACGGCGTGGTCGGCGTCAACCAGCGGGCGGCCAACAAGGCGCTGGCCACCTGGGCGCGCCAGCAGGCCGAAGGCGCGCCGCGCAAGGTCGGCATCCTCGATGGCGAGCCCAGCTACCTCGCCACCGAACGCGCCGGCGGCTTCACCGACGGCATCAAGGGCAGCAACTGGAACATGGTCGCGCGCATCAACGGCGGCTGGAGCGTGGAGAAGGGCAATGCCGCGGCGATGGACCTGCTGCAGGCCAACCCCGGCATCGACGTGATCTACGCATCGAACGACTACATGGCGCTGGGCGCAGCGCTGGCCGCCAAGAGCATGGGCCGCAAGAACCTCACCGTCCTCGGCTACGACGGCGACACCGGCGCGCTGGAGAACATCGCCAACGGCGAGGGCGTCACCGCCACCACCAACACCTCGCCGGTGAAGATGGGCCGCATGGCGGCGCAGTTCGCGGTCGACCTGCTCAACAAGAAGTCCACCGGCGGCTATGTCGAGGTGCCGACCCAGATCGTGCAGAAGGCCAATGCCGTGTCCGTGCTGAGGAATGCCGACGAGCTGTTCCCCAAGCCGTCGAAGAAGTACTGAGCGGGCCAGCGCGAGCCGTACTGCCATGACTTCAGCAAGCCTTCATCCCGGCCGCGGAGAACCCTTGTGGGAACTGCGGCGGATCTGCAAGTCCTTTCCGGGCGTCCGCGCCAACAACGACATCTCGCTGCGCCTGCATGCCGGCGAGATCCACGGCTTGCTCGGGGAGAACGGCTGCGGCAAATCGACGCTGATCAAGATCCTCTCGGGCGTGAACCAGCCCGACTCGGGCGAGATCCGCCACCGCGGCCGCGTGGTCACGCTGAACGGCCCGACCGCCGCGCGCAGCGAAGGCGTGGCCACGGTGTTCCAGGAGTTCTCGCTGATCCCGCAACTGACAGTGGCCGAGAACATCTTCATGGGCCGGCATCCCACACGGGCCGGTGGCCTGCTGGTGGACTGGAAGGCCATGGCGGCGGCGGCGCACCACATCCTCGAGCAACTGGCGATCGACATCGATCCGCAGGTGCGCGTGGCCGATCTCTCCGTGGCCGAACAGCAACTGGTGGAGATTGCCAAGGCGCTGTCGCAGGAGGCGGAGCTGCTGATCCTCGACGAGCCCACCACCGCGCTGGGCCAGGAGGAGATCGCGATCCTGCACGGCCTGCTGCGCAGCATCCGCGGGCGTGGCGTGTCCATCCTCTACATCTCGCACCGGCTCGACGAAGTGGTCGAACTGGTGGACACCGTCACCATCCTCAAGGACGGCTGCGTGGCGAGCCGCTCCGGCGAAACGCGCCTGGCGGTGGACGACATCGTCAGCTGCATGATCGGCGGCGGCGTGCGCGAACACTATCCCAAGGAACACAACGCGACCGACCAGGTGGTGCTCGAAGTGCGCGGCATCCGCACGTCGGAGCGCGTGCGCGATGCCAGCTTCGACCTGCGGCGCGGCGAGGTGCTGGGCCTGGGCGGCGTGATCGGCTCCGGCCGTACCGAGATCGCGCGCGCGGTGTTCGGTGCGGATCGGCTGACCGGTGGCGAAGTGCTGCTGGATGGCCGCCCGCTGCGCCTGCGCGGCCCGGCCGACGCGATCCGCGCCGGCATCGCGCTGGTGCCGGAGAACCGCAAGTACGACGGGCTTTTCTTCAACTTCTTCGCCGGCCCCAACATCACGATGGCGAACATCGGCGGCGTGCTGCGCGGCCCGTTCTTCGACCATGGCAAGGAAGACGATGCCGCGACCGGCTACATCCGCGACCTGGAGATCACGCCGCTGGCGGCGCACAAGTTCGTCAACCTGATCTCCGGCGGTAACCAGCAGAAGGTGCTGATCGCGCGCTGGCTGTTCCGGGAGGCGCGCATCGTGATCCTCGACGAGCCGACGCAAGGCATCGACGTCGGCGCCAAGCTGGCCGTCTACCGCCTCATCAACGCCCTGACCAAGGCCGGCAAGTCGGTGCTGCTGATCAGTTCCGACCACAACGAGCTGATCGCGATGAGCGATCGCATCGCCATCGTGCAGCACGGGCGTGTGACCTCCGTGCGGCCGGCCGCCGAGGTGACGCATGCCCACCTCGTGAGCGCGTCCGGCACGGTGCATTCCCTTCACCCCACCACAGGGCCCGCCGTGGCCGATCTCAGGAGAGTCGCATGAAGCGTTCCCCGTTTGCGCAGTTCACCGGCCCGCTGGTGGCGCTGCTGCTCATCTGCATCGTCGTGGCCGTCACCACACCGAGCTTCCTGGCCGCGGACAACTTCCGCAACATCGCCTTGCAGGTGGCCGTGCTGTCGGTCGTTGCGATCGGCTCGACCATCGTCATCCTCACGGGCGGCATCGACCTGTCGCCGGGTTCGATGATTGCCTACCTCACGATGGTGCTGGCGGTGATGGTCAAGCTCAACGGCACCAGCCTGTGGCTGGCGATCCCGGCGGCGATCGCGCTCGGCGGGCTGCTGGGTGTGGTCAACGGGCTGCTGGTGGCCTACGTGCGCATACCGGCTTTCATCGTGACGCTGGCGGGGCTCAGTGCGTTCAAGGGCATCGCGCTCACGGTGGGTGGCGGCACGCCGGTGTTCTCGCTCTCGCCGGACCTGGGGCAGGTGTTCTATGGCGAGCTGCTCGGCATTCCGCTGCCCTTCTACTACGTGCTGGGCCTGTACGCGCTGGCCACGGTGGTGCTCAACCATTCGAAGTTCGGCCGCGAGATCTATGCGGTCGGCGGCAATGAGTCGGCGGCGCGCCTGTCGGGCATCCATGTGCCGCGGGTGCGGGCGATGGCCTTCGTGATCGCCGGTGCGTGCGCAGGCATCGGCGCGGTGCTGCTGGCCGCGCGGCTGAACTCGGGCTCGCCCAACTACGGCACGCTGATCGAGCTGCAGGCCATCGCGGCCGCGGTGGTCGGAGGCGCCAGCCTGGCCGGTGGCCGGGGCCATGTGTTGAACACGCTCGTGGGCGTGCTGATCATCGTCGTCGTGCAGAACGGGTTGAACCTGAATGCGGTGTCGACCTCGGTCCAGAGCATCACGATCGGACTCATCATCCTGCTTGCCGTCGGCGTGGACATCTGGCGCGAGCGGATCACTGCGGTGTTTGTCGAGCGATTCGGCAAGCGCCAATCCATCACCCGCCAGGAGGTAACCCAATGACCATGAACAAGCTCGGACTGCACATGATGGTGCACACGCCCGAATGGAACGAGGCCGGCGCGCGCCGCGTGTTCCAGAGCGCCGCGAAGATCGGCTATGACTTCGTCGAAGTGCTGATCTTCGACCCCTTCACAGTGGACGTGGCGATGACCGCGCGCCTTGCCAAGGAGTACGGACTGGGCGTGGCGACGGGCCTGTGCGGCAAGCTCAGCGCCGACCTTTCCAACGCCGACCCGGTGGTGGCCAAGCGCGGCGAGGAGTGGGTGGCGCAAGCCATCCGGGTCACGCGCGACATGGGCGCGACGATGCTGGGCGGGCCGTCGTTCTCTGCCGTGCATCGCTATGGGCTGGCGCCGTCGGAGCATGCGCGGGAGCGTGCTGTCGAAGCCTACCGGCGCCTCGCGAAGCAGGCCGAGGCGGCCGGCGTGCGCATCGGCCTGGAGGCGCTGAACCGCTACGAGAGCAACTTCATCAACACGGTGGACCAGGCCGCGGACTTCTGCCGCAAGGTGGGCTCGGACGCGCTGTTCGTGCATGGCGACATGTTCCACATGAACATCGAGGAGGGCGACATCCCGGCGGCGTTGTTGCGCGTCAAGGACCTGCTCGGCTACGTCCATGTCGCGGAGAGCCATCGCGGCTACCTCGGTACCGGCAACACCGACTGGGCCGGGTTCTTTGGCGCGCTGGCCCGCGCGGAGTATGACGGCCCGATCACCTTCGAATCCTTCTCACCGACGCTGCTCGGCCCCGACATGGCGGGACTGATCGCGCTGTGGCGGGACCACTGGACCGATCCGGATGACGTGGCTGCGAAGGCGCTGTCGTTCATGCGCGAGCACATCCGCGCTGCGAATGCGGTTGCGGCCTGAACTCCAGCAGGACAAGATTGCCCATGGCCGATACCTTCACAGTCCTCTTCGTCTGCATGGGCAACATCTGCCGCAGCCCGACGGCGCACGGTGTGTTCCGGCAGGCGGTGCAACGCGCTGGCCTGGCGGAGCGCGTGCAGGTCGCATCGGCGGCGACGCATGACCTGCATCCGGGCGAACCGCCGGACCCGCGCAGCGTCAAGCATGCGAAGAGGCGGGGCTACGACCTGTCGGACCTGCGCGCCAGCACGCTGACGGCTGAGGAACTGGAGCGCGCGGACCTCGTGGTCGTCATGGACGACAACAACCTTGCCGTGGTGCAGGCGCGATGCCCGGCGGAACACCAGCACAAGGTGATGCGGATGGCGGGCTTCTGTCGGCGGCATCCGGCGGTGTCATCTGTGCCTGATCCGTACTACGGCGGGCCTGAAGGCTTCGAGAGCGTCCTGGATCTTGTGGAAGACGCTTGCGAAGGATTGCTGGTCTTTGTGCGCGAGCGCCTGGACAAGGCGCCTGGGTGATTGAAGGCGTGGCCGTCGCGGGACAGCGATGGCCCCTTCCTCACCACTTCGGATGCACCGGCGCGAACACCGGCCGGAACAGGTAGCGCCGCACGATCTCGCCATAGCCCCGGTAGTAGAAGTGCCCGTTGCCCTGCAGCACCTCCGCGCGATGCTGGCGGAAGTACAGCGGGATCTCGTACCAGGGCATGCTCGGCGCGCGATGGTGGACGTGGTGCAGGTTGTTGTAGAGGTACATGAGCCCCACTAGCCAGTTCGATTCCACGATGGCCACGCGCGCATGCGGCGTGTCGCTCCAGCGGTGCTCGGTGAAGCTGCGCAGCAGGCCGAGCATCATGCCGGGGTAGACGAAGCAGAGGAGATAGGTCGTCACGTCCATGCCTGCGCCCACCACGAAGCCCCTCACTGCCGCCACGCCGAGCGCGTGCAGCAGCCACATGCGTGCATGCGAGAAGTCGCCCGTGCGCAATCGACGCCATTCGCCGCGCACCAACGTGTAGAGGCGCATCGCCGGGCCGGCCAGCAGGCGGAAGGACAGCAACTGGTTCGCCGAGAAGAGCGCGCGCCGCCACGGCCCGTAGCTTTGCCACGCGGGCGCAGAGTGGTAGTTGCTCTCGGTGTCCTTGTCCGGATGCGTGAGGTGGAAGTTGACGTGGTGCGCGCTGTGGCCGCGGTGGTACAGCTCGTAGGGCAGCCAGAGGTTGAGCGGCGGCCACACGATGGCTTGGCGCAGCCAGCGCGGCAGGTGGCGCATCGCGTGGATGCTTTCATGCTGAAGCGAAGAATGCAGTTGCGCGACGTAGCCACCCAGCACGAACAGCAGCCAGCCCGGCAGCGACGCGTGCCACCAGATCAGCGCGGCCCAGGCGGCGTAGCAGGCGGCGATCAGGATCAGCGTCGGCGCTTCGTAGTGGCGCCACCAGACGAGGCGGGCAGGGCGTGCTGGGCGGGGCGGTGCCGAGGCGGTGGATGCGGTCGTCATGTGTCTCTGATGTCTCTGGTGCGAAGCAAGCGGGAGCGGGCAAGCGAGGGGGACGCGGATCGATGGTAGGAAGCCCGGCCTGGTTTGCATGCGACCAATGCGCATGTGGATATGCGGAAATCGTTCGACCGATCCGCGGCGCTGCTCATAGAGTGCATAAGTGACCGACCCGCCCACCCTTGCCCCCGATGCGTTGCAGGCGCTGCTGCTGGCCGACGGCGAGCTGGCGCTGCTCGACGTGCGCGAGGCGCGCGCCTTCCACGCGGGGCACTTGAACCTTGCGCGCTGTGCGCCGCTGAGCGGTCTGGAACTGCAAGTCCCCGACTTCGTGCCGCGGCGCGGCGCGACGGTCGTTGTCTATGACGATGCCGGCGAGCCGGGCGCGGCTGCTTCTCGCGCCTGGACGCTGTTGCAGCGAATGGGCTACGTAGACGTTCGCCTGCTGCAAGGCGGCATCGCGGCCTGGATGGCGCGTGGCCTGCCGGTGATCGACGGATGGAACACGCTGATCAAGACCTTCGGCGACCGCGTGCGGCAGCACTACGCCACGCGCGTGCTGCCCGTGCCCGCGCTGCAGGCCCTGCGCGATGCCGGCGTGCAGGTGCCTATCGTCGACGTGCGACCGCCCGATGAGTTCGCCTTCCTGTCGATCGAAGGTGCGCGCAACCATCCTGGCACCGAGCTGGCGTTGCGGGACTTCGCGAGCGATGACGGCATCGACAGCCCGCTGTGGGCCATCCAATGCTTCAGCCGCACGCGAGGCATCCTGGGCACCACCACGTTGGCAGTGCTCGGTCATCGCCATGCCGCGTTCGTCGAAGACGGCGTGATGGCGTGGCGCTTGAATGGCGGGGCGGTGGCGAGCCATGCACAAGCTGCGGCCGACTTGCCACGTGTCTCCGCGCAAGTGCTCGCCGAACGCGCCGCACAACTGCGCGCACGCGCCGGCGTGCAGGTGATCGATGGCGCGCAAGTTGCCCGCTGGCGCGCCGACCCGCAACGCACGCTCTACCTCTTCGATGTGCGCCCTGTGCCCGGCGCCGCGAGCGCTGCGGCTGCCGATGTGCGCCACGTGCCGGGCGGCCAAGTGCTCATGCACTTCGAGCAACTGGTCGGCACGCGCAACGCGCGCGTCGTGCTGGTGGACGATCCGGAGGGCTTGGGTGCGGCGGTCACGGCCTTCTGGTTGCGGCAGTTCAACCAATGCGAGGTCGCGGTGCTCGACGGCGAGGCACCGCCCTGGCATGCCCCTTCGGATGCCACGCGCGAGCCCGACGATGCTGCATCGCAAGGCATCGACGCGCCAACGCTGCAAGATTGGCTCGCAAAGGACGAGGCCATCGTCGTACACGTCGGCCCCAGCCAGGACTTCGAACGCCGTCATGTACCCCGCGCCCGCTACCTGCTACCCGCCTCGATGGCCCCGGTCGCGCCGCTGGTCGCGCAAGGCCGCCCCATCGTCTTCACCAGCGAAGACGGTGCCGCAGCGCGCATCGCAGCCCGCGACGCTAGGCGCACATGGCCTGACGCGCAAGCCTTCCACTGGCTCATCGGCGGCCTGCAAGCCTGGGTATCGCAAGCCCAACCCACCACCGCCGACTACATCCCGCAAGACCTCCTCAGCCCCTTCGACGACGACTGGGGCTCGACCATGCGCGTCCGCCCCGAGCATCGCGAAGCCGCATGGCGCGACTACCTCGCCTGGGAGCGCGCCTTGTCCGCGCGCGTCATACCAGACCCCACTGTCTGCTTCCGCTTGATCGACCTCGCGGAATCGGCGCGCGCCTCATAGCAGCACACGGCGCATGCATATCTGTGCAGCAGATAACCATGCGCCCAATTCGATGCTTGCGACGGAGCCGATGCCGGTAGCATTTTTCTGAGGGGCGCCGTTCAGCGCGCCAACCGAAAAAAGGAACCGCCATGACCACAACCCTCCGCCTCGGCGACACCGCGCCCGACTTCACGCAGGACTCCAGCGACGGCCCCATCGACTTCCACGATTGGGCGGGTGATTCGTGGGTGGTGCTGTTCTCGCATCCGGCCGACTTCACGCCGGTGTGCACCACGGAGCTGGGCAAGACCGCGGCGCTGGGCAGCGAGTTCGCCCGCCGCGGCGTCAAGCCCATCGCGGTGAGCGTCGACCCCGTCGACAAGCACCGGCAGTGGATCGGCGACATCAACGACACGCAGAACACCACGGTCAACTTCCCGATCCTGGCCGACGCCGACCGCAAGGTCGCGAACCTGTACGACCTGATCCACCCCAACGCGTCCACCACCGCGACCGTGCGCAGCGTCTTCATCATCGACCCGAAGAAGGCGATCCGCACCACCATCACCTACCCCGCCAGCACCGGCCGCAACTTCGACGAGATTCTGCGCGTGATCGACTCGCTGCAGCTCACCGACAGCCACAAGGTCGCGACCCCGGCCAACTGGCGCGACGGCGATGACGTGGTGATCGTGCCGAGCGTGCAGGACCCGGTGGAGATTGCGCAGCGGTTTCCGAAGGGGTACACGGCAGTGCGGCCGTATTTGAGGGTTACGCCGCAGCCGGGGCGGTGAGCTGGCTAAGCGCTCGTACATCGCGAGCGCGCACGTGCGTCAAAAGGCCTTCCGGACGAAGAAGGCGAGGTAGCTCCAGCAACGTAGGCCGACTCAAGCCGAAGTAAGCACACGTGACGTGTGAGAAATCGTCAGCACGAGCAGACGTCGAAACGGTTCCGCGCCTGTCGGGTACGCGTTCAGTGATGGCACCCGATAAAAGAAACCCTTGCACTGTATCCGCCGCGTGTAGCATTGATTTCGCTGGTCGCGCAAGGCGGCCAGTTTCCGCATACAAGCACAGGTGCGATGCACGCCGAGAGTGTCGTTGTCTTGTCGTGGCCGCAGAAGGAACTGTCGCGCTGGGGCATCCAATGAAAGCCTGTAATTGCCTGCGATCTCCAATGCGTAAACCCCCAAGCTTGCGAACCGAAGACAAAAATGAATCTTGCAGAAGCCTTGAGTTCTTCGGACGCTGTCCTGTTCATCGGATCCGGCGCTTCGGCATGGTCGGGGCTCCCGTCGTGGACAAAAATGCTCGTTGATTTGGCAGACTACCTCGACCATCACTCCCTAGGCAGCGAGTTAGTTCGCGCGGAGGTCGCGTACGGTGACCTGCTCCAAGCGGCAAGTTATGGCTTTGACAAATTAACCAGTCCCCAGCAGGGCGAATTTGTGCGTCGAGCTTGTCGGTACGGGATAGCCCAACCTTCTCCGCTCCACCAACTCTTGGTTTCGATCGGGCCCCGCTGTTTCATCACTACGAATTACGACAACCTTCTTGAAGAAGCGCTGCGTCTCTGGAAGCCCAATGTCTTCTTTCGCCCGCCAGTCACAAACAGAGATCTGATTGCGATGCCGGAAATTATTCAAGCTCGCGCGACGGACTTCATCTTTAAGCCGCATGGAGATGCTAATGACAGTCAGAGCATCGTTCTTACGCGCGAGCAATATCGGATGCTGCTGCCCGGCGGTGAAAGGCAGGCAACTTTGGAATCACTCAAGTTGCTGCTGGTAAGCCGGCCGGTCATATTTGTCGGTTTTGGCTTGAGAGACCCAGATTTTCTCTTCCTTAAAGATGTACTCTTAAATATATACAAGGGCGGCACGCGCGACCATTTCGCGCTGATGGCGGATGTGTCAACGGAACAGGTCGATTATTGGCGCAGAAGCTATGGCATTCATCTAATTTCCTACAAAACTTCTCTAAAAGCTGATGGATCTAGAGATCATGGTGAATTGCTGAAGACTCTCGAAGTTTCAGTCAAAACAAATCCTCAAAGTGGTCCCAGGAACATGCTTGAGGCAACTGCTCCAGAAACGATTCTTGCTTTGGCGCGATACGCATCTGGATTGTCACAGATACGCACGTCGGTGCCCGAATTTCGTATCTCCGTTGACCGAAAGCGACCCTCCAAACGAAACGAGTATGCTAGTTTGAAATCATTTGCAGGAGCCAGCATTGAAACGCTTTTGGATCGCTTCGATGACACGATTTTTTTAATCGGCCTGCCCGGAGCAGGGAAGTCTTACGCGCTGCGAAAAAGCGTTGCACGTCAAGCAGAGGCGTTGCACATTGCATGTCTTAAAGAAAATGTGGTGGCCGAGGATTTGGTGGTTCCTATTTTTGTTGACCTAAAACTGTATCAAGAAAATATTGAGCGCCTTATCGCCGATTCACTTCCGGTAGGACTTAGCTTTCGTGTGCTTTTGAAGACTTTTCGAGTGCGCCTTTATCTTGATTCATTCAATGAAGTGCCGCGCAAATTTGTTGAGTCTGGGGAGTTCGAGGGAGATTTGAGAGAGCTGATTAAAATCATCGATTCCTCTGCAATGGTGATTGGCTCCAGAACTCTTGATGGCCTTGAGGACTTGGGATTTGACGCGTATGAACTCGATGCGATCGAAGAGGCGTCAGTAGTCGACGAGTTGTCAAAGCGAGGATTCGTACTAAATGGGCGCTTTCAGCCCGAGATGCTTGAGTTGCTCCAGCGTCCGTTCTATTTCTGGTATGTCCTCAATGGTGAGGTTTCTATATCCGGCGAGCCGCATCCGAGAGAGTTTTATCAACTCCTCCTTGCTAAGTTGGGTCAAACGCTCGCCGCGAGGCTGCACTTGTCGCTTGATCTCGAGAATATCCTGCGGCCGGTTGCATACCGTGCCCTTAATTCGGGCGAGGAGGCTTTTCCTCTTACAAATTTGCTTCGTACAATCCAAGCCTCTCTAGGCAATACAGGATCTACGGTAAACGCATCAGATATTGCGAACGGCCTTGTTTCTTGCTCGCTGCTAGTGCCTTATTCGGGCGGTCGCGTCGCCTTTGTCCACCAATCTATCACGGAATATCTGGCTTCGATCGAATTGGCCGCGCGGTTTGCCGAGGCACCGGAACTCTTGCGCGAAAAACTTGGTTTGCGGCGTTGGGATCAAGCTCTATTTCTGACAGTGAGCCACTTGCAACCGCCCCTAGATCAACAGTTTTTTCATGGAGTGTTGGACATTGATTTGGGTTTGGCGGTGGCTTCGGCAAAGTTTATGGAGCAAAACCGAGAGAAATTGGTGGACGATTTGTTGGATGAAATAATTCGTCGTCGAGACTCAATTGATGAATTTAATTACGAACTGCATCGTGCGATGGAGCGGGGTTTTCCAGTTAACTCGCGACATCTCCCGAAACTGCGGGAGATTGTTATTTCCGCTCATCCCTTGCGAGGTCCGGCGGCACGGTGCGCAATCGAGATCTCGGGCGGAGCGGTTAAAAAGGAATTTCTTAAATTTTTCGTCGAATTCCAAGGTGACTATAACCTTTGTGCAAATGCCATCGCGCCGTCTTTGGCACCATATGCGACGGACGACGACCTCGTTGTCCTCGCGCAATGGGCGCGAGAAATGGAAACTAGCCTTAAGAACGAGTACCTAGAAGATGATTTCCACGGATTCATAAGTGGCGTGGCCGTGTTCGCATCTGGACTATCATTGGCGACGGTAAAGCGTCTTTTTTATCCTATGCCGTCAGAAAATCTTTTAGAAGCGCCAATTCGAATCGCAGTGCTTCGGGAGATTGTTCGAAAAAATTATTCCACGGAAGGGCTGCAGTGCGCATGCGATCTCCTCAATCTAGGAGATGAAAAGTCTTGTGTAACCATTCATTTTATTCTGCGGTTCGCCAAACCTGAAAATCAAGTTGACACGGATTTTTTAAATGAATCTCATGTTAAATCGATACTGAAGTTTTATGGGGGAGGGGCGAGCGAGGATGGCGGGTGGGCTTGGGATGCAATTGATAGCATTTGTCAATGCAGGCCTGATCTGCGTTCTGTAGTCAGTAGCTTGGCGGAGGACTGGTCTGGCTTGGATCGCGCCGGACTTTTGATGTGTGCTCGGCAGGACGGCACGCCTGCGTTTGACGCTCTGGAGTTGTTGTTGCACGCGACCGAGCAGGAATTGAGAAATGCGGCACACTCCCATATAGAGCACTGGGAGCTAAATTGGCAGGGCAGGGAGTCGCTTTTTCTCGATTTGATGCGGCTAAAGAACGCGGCGCTCTGTAACGGATTGCTTGGACCAGGTACTCCCTCTGAATTGAAAGGTTTTCGGCGAGTTGAAATTTCAGACGTCAAGTGGTGGCTGGAGTGGTTGAACGAATGTTTGCTAACTGACGATCATTGGTTGGTGCTTAAAATTTCGAGTTTTCTGAGCAACTATGCCGTTGAGTCACTGGCACGACGCTTAGTGAGTGATTTTAATGACTCAACGTCAAGGCATAGGGCACTGCTTCTGCGCTTCGTGCTCCCCGAGTTCGGATCGATCTCAACAGATGATCTTTCGAGCGAGGCATCCGCTTTTGCAATCGACCACCTACTGAAGCACGGCGTGGATAGGTGGAGTGGGGGGTTTCTTGGAATTGCGGCGACCGAATACTTCGCTACTGAAAAACTAGTACCACTGCTTTCTCGCGTTGCTGTAAATGAAATCCCGCGAGTAAAGGCCGTACTCGAGAAAGCTGGGCAGAGACATGGGAGACGATACTTCTAAGCAATCCAGTCCCAACATGCTTAACGTCTCGTGCTCGGCTACCTGTGAATTAATCGTGCTCAACGGGTTTTTAAGGGCCGGCATATTGCAACAGCGGCCTTTCAATTCAACCGCACCCCAGTCCCCGCATCAAAAAAATGCGCCGCCTCGCCCAGCGGCCACAGCGGCAGCCGATCCCCCGGTCTTGCACTGATCCGATCCCGAAACGCCGCAATCACGTTCTGCCCGCAAAGCGCGCCGCGATCTGCGTCTCCGACCCTGTCGGCTCCGCCACGATCACATCCGCCCCCGCGCCGCGGCTCGCATCCAGCGTGAAGTGCTCCGGCCGCGTCCCGTACAGCACGCGGTCCCCATGCGCCCCGCGCGCAGGCGTTAGCGCGAGCGGCAATTGCAGCCCGTCGTCCGTCACCACATGCGGCGGCGATGCGCCATCCATTGCAAGCGCCCCGGAATGAAGTTCATCGCCGCGACCCGATGAAGCCCGCCACGAAAGCATTGCGCGGCTGGTCGTACAGCGCCAGCGGCGCGCCGACCTGCTCTACCACGCCGTCCTTCAGCACCACGATGCGGTCGGCCATGGTCGTGGCCTCGACCTGGTCGTGCGTGACATAGACGGTGGTGGTGCCCAGGCGCTGATTCTGCGCCTTGATCTCGGTGCGCATCTGCATGCGTGGGTTACCGTCGAGGTTCGACAGAGGCTCCTCGAATCATGATGGCGTCGCAGCAGAATTAGTGAGAAGCAGCACAGTGCCGCACGCTCAATGCGTTGCTCAACAAGGCATCGTCTTCCCAAACGACGCCCGCTCCCGCAAGCGCTCTGACAACGCATCCAGCGCCGAAAGCTGCGGCATCCACGGCGCATCTGCAAAGCGAAACCGCAAGTAGTCAAGGGCAACCACCGCACAAATCGCATCCAGCGTCGGCGCCGCACCATTCGCCGCAAGCGGCACGCGCTGCGCAATGTCCTCCAACCGCCCCATCCCCTCAGCCATCGTCCGACGCCGCCGCAATCCCACCGGCGTCTCGTCAAACAACACCGGCGCCGTCGACTTGCGCGTGATGATCGTGTGCACCGCCGCGTCGATCACCCCCAGCGCGATGCCCGCTCGGGACAGCGTCCCCAGCGCGTCCTCGCCCAGCAAACTCGGATACTCCGGCGGCGGCCGCTCGCGCTCCAGCCACTGCACGATCAGCAGGCTTTCCGGCAATGGCGTCCCGTCGTCTGTGATCAGCGTCGGCACGCGCGTCGCCGCATTGGCTTCGCGCAGGCGCGGGTCGTCGGCCCAGGGGTCGACGATGGTCGGTTCGATCTCCAGGCCTTTCTCGATCAGCGCCACGCGGGCGATCCGCACGAAGGGCGAGGTGGTGTTGGCGAGCAGTTGCATCCAGGCCTCCGAAAGCTAGCTTGCTGGGCTCAGTTGGGCAGTGCGCCGAGCTGCTTCATCATGCCGAGGTTGTCGAGTTGCGCCCAGTGCTCGATGAGCACGCCGTCGCGGATCTGGAACAGGTCGAGCACGGCCACCTCGATGCGCTTGCCCGTGGCGGCCATGTCACCGAAGGCGCCGGTGTGCGTCGCATGGATGGTCAGGCGCACCAGCACCTTCTCGCCCTCGGCGACGAAATCCTGCAAGGGCAGTTGCATGTCGGGGAATGCCGGCATCAACGCGTCATGCAGCTTGGCGACACCGTCGGGGCCGACCACCTCGAAGGGCAGGCCCGGATCGTGGCGCACGAAGCCCGGCGCGATGTGCTTCTTCATCCAGTCGGTGTCGCCGGCCAGGAAGGCTGTGAAGTAGTCGCGGCAGAGTTGCTTGTTGGCTTCGAGGGACATGGGGTTGTTCTCCTAGTTCTGTTCAGGCCGCGACGACGTCGAAGCCCAGTCGCGGGAAGTGGATGTGCAGCTCGCCCGCTTCGGCATCGCTGCGACGGATGACGATCTCGCTGTCGCTGGCCGCGACGAGCGTGCCGGCCACTGGCACGCGTGCGTTGTCGTCGGGCGTGACGGTGACCAGGGTGCCGGCGCGCAGGCCGCCGGGGTCGCCGTCGGGTTGCAGGTGCGTGACGGCGGCGGGCGCGGCCTTCTGTGCGGCGGCGAAGGCGTCGTCCGGGCTCATCGGCTCGGGCTTGCCGTGGCCGATAGCGCCCAGCCGGTCGAACCATGGCAGCAGCGGGCCGTCGTGGCCGGCCATCGCGTCCACCTCGGCCGGGCAGTTCTTGCGCAGCAGGAAGATGGTCTGGTAGCAGGCCAGGTCCAGCGCGCTCGGCGCATCGCCGAAGATGAACTTGCGGCCGTCGGCCAGTGCGGTCTTGAGCCACGCGTACTGCGCCGCGACGCGCTGGCGATGCAGGTGCAGTTCCGGCGCCATCGCGGCCTTGCTCATATCGAAGCCGAGGTAGCCCTCCTTGCGGTCCTTGATGAACTCGGCCGGCAACTGGTCGCCGATGAAGTGGGAGAGGACGCCGATGGTCGGGATCCACATCGTGCGTTCCCACGCGAAGGCCAGGCCGCGCGCCACGCCCTCGCACCCGGCCGGGTACAGGCTCGGCGAAGGATGCAGTCGCTCCAGCGTGGGCAGGATGATGTTGGTGTCGCAGAAGATGTCCGCGCCGATCTGCATGACCGGCACGCGGCGGTAGCCGCCCGTCAGCGATTCCAGCAAGGGCCGCGGCGGCATCGGCGCGATGTCCACCGAGCGCCAGGCCAGCCCCTTGAGGCCGAGCGTGACGCGCACCTTCTCGGAGAACGGCGACAGGGTGTAGTGGTGCAGGATGATGTCGGTCATTCGCTCGTCCTCAGTACATGATGTGGCCGCCGTCGACGACGATGGTCTGGCCCGAGACGAACCCCGCCAGGTCGGAGAGCATGTAAAGCGCCGTGCCCACCAGGTCGTCGGGCTTCTGTTCGCGCGACAAGGCACGCGCCTTCAGGAAGCTCTGCTGCCATTCCACGGGCCGGTCGCGCGTGGCGTCGGTGATGACGAAGCCCGGCGCAATCACATTCACGCGCACGCCGTGCTTGCCGACTTCCTTGGCCAGGCCCTTGGTCATCGATAGCACCGCGCCCTTGCTCGCGACGTAATGCAGGTAGCCCGGCTGGCCCGCCACGGCGACGACCGAGGCGATGTTGACGATGCTGCCGCTGCCCTGGCTGCGCATTGCCGGCATCACCGCGCGGCAGCATTGCCACACGCCCTTGACGTTGACGTTGAAGATGCGGTCCCACACGGCCGGGTCGATCTCCTCGAACTCGGTGAGCTTGACCTCGCGGAAGTAGGCCGCGTTGTTGACCAGGCCGTCGATGCGGCCGAAGCGCTTCAGCGTGGCGTCGGCCATGGCGCGCACGGACTGCTCGTCCGACACGTCCACGCGCACGGCCAGCGCCTGGCCGCCGGCCTTCTCGATGAGGGCGATGGTCTCGTCGGCCGCGTTCATGTCGGCCGCGACGACGTTGGCGCCCTGCGCCGCGCAGCCCAGCGCAAAGGCCTGGCCGATGCCCGTGGCCGCGCCGGTGACGATCACCGTGCGGCCGGCGAGAAGGTCGTGCGCGCTCATTGGAAACCTCCGCGTCGATGTGTTGCGGTGCGAATGCCTTCCGGCGGCTGGACGGCGTTCATGCGTGGGCCTCTTCGCGCACCGGTTCCTCGGCCTGCGTGCTCGCTTGCTGCGACGAGCGCTTGAGGTGGTCCACCAGGCGCTTGCCTGCGGCCTGCAGCGAGTCGTAGGAACGGATCACGATCGCATGGCGGCGCTGGGCCCAGCTCTCGTCCAGTTCGACGACCTTGACGTTCATGGCCTTCGCATAGAGGTGCGCCATCTTCAGCGGCAGCATGCCGATGCCGAGCCCCGCCTGCACCATGGCCGCGAGCGCGTCATAGGTGTGCACCTGCATGCGGCAGCGCCAGGCCTTGTCGAGCTCGGCCGCCGCGCGCTGGATCTGCAGGTTGATCTGGCTGCCGGTGTGCAGGCCGACGTAGTCGTAGTCCAGCGTGTCGGCGAACTTCACCGACGCCTTGCCCGCCAGCGGATGGTTCTCCGGCACCGTCAGCACCAGGCGGTCGTCGCGGTATGGAATCACTTCGAGGCCGCTGACTTTCGGGCCTTCCACGATCAGGCCGATGTCGCAGGCGTTCTCCTGCACGGCGGTGACGACCGCGGTGCTCACCTTCTCCTCCAGGTGCACGTCGATGAGCGGCTGCCTCTTCAAAAAGGTTTGCAGGTCGGCCGGCAGGAACTGCGTCAGCGTCGAGAGGTTGGAGGCGATCCGCACATGGCCCGTGAGCGATTGCGTCGCGCCGAGCTTGCCGTCCGCAAAGATCAGCGGGCTGATGCCTTCCTCGACGCGCACCGCGCTCACGCGGCCGATCACCACCGAATGCGTGCCGAAGGGCACCACGCTGTCGATGTCGCAGAACAGGTTGCACTGCGCGCCTTCGAGGTACGGCATGCCGCTGTCCTCGTTGCGCCATTCGCCGACCCCGAAGCGTTCGTCGCCCTTGAGCCGGCCGCTGAAGGCCGACACGAGGTCCTCGTGCTCGGTGGTCAGCACGTTGACGCAGAAGCGACCGCGGCCGATGAGCGCTGGGTGGATGCTGGCGCTGTGGTTGACGCAGATGAGCAGCGACGGCGGGTCCATGGTCAGCGAGTTCACAGCCGTGGCGGTCATGCCGTAGCGGTTGCCGTTGACGTCGGCCGTGCTGATGATCGTCACGGTGGAGGCCAGGCGGCGCATGGCGCGCTTGAACTCGGTGGTCACCTGGGCGCTGTCGGCGGAAGGGGTGGTCATGGCGAATGTCCTGGAAGGGTTTTCTTGTTGAAGGTCAGGCGCGCGGCAGGCTGGTCTCGAAGGAGGCGCGGGCATTGAGGCGTGCGGTCAGGCGGGTCAGCCGGGGCAACTCAGGCAGCCAGGCCGCATCGGGGAAGCGGAAGCGCACATAGTCCAGCGCCACGACGCTGGCGATCACCGCCAGGTCGGGCGTGCCGGATTCGAAGGCCGGCGGATCGGCTTCCAGCCGCGACAGGGCCTCGACGATGGTGCGCCGGCGGCGCAGCCCGACGGGAGAGCCGTCGAAGCTGGCGTCGGTGATCTTGCGGCCGATCAGCGTGTGCACGGCCGCGTCGATCACGCCCATCGCGATGCCGGCGCGCGAGATCGCCGCGGTCGGGTCGCTGCCGAGCAGCGAGGGCTGCGGCTTCTGCGTCTCCAGCCACAGCACGATCAGCAGCGACTCGGTCAGCGGCCGACCCTCGTCGGTCAGCAGGGCCGGCACGCGCGCCGCCGCATTCGCCTTGAGCAGCGCAGGCGCATCCGCCCACGGGTCGACCAGGGTCGTGCCGATGTTGGCATGCCCCTTCTCGGCCAGCGCGATGCGCGCGATGCGGGCATAGGGCGAGGTGGTGTTGAGCAACAGTTGCATGTCGGGCTCCTCGGCGGCGCTCCTTGCTCAGGCCATTGCCGGCTCGCGGGCGGCCTGGGCGGTGGCGGGCGCCGCGGCGGGCGCCTTGCGCAGGCCGGCCTGCACCAGCAGCGGCATGACCTTCTCGTTCCAGTACGGCAGTTCCTGGTTGTAGTCCACCATCGTGATCAGCGAGCCGTCGACGCCGGTCTTCGACATCTCCAGCATGCGGTCGACGATCTGCTCGGGCGTGCCGACCAGCGGATAGCCGCCCCAGCCGGCGATGAAGTTGCGGCGGAACTTGTCCATGTAGTCGGGCGAGTAGGAGCCGCTCTCGACGCCGAACACCTTGCAGATGTTGTCGGCGGCTTCCCAGTCGCCCTTCTGGTTGACGTAGTAGTCGTAGTACTCCTTCGCTTCCTTCTCGGTGTCGCGCGCCACTGCGTAGCTGTAGGTGAAGGTGCCGATCTCGCGCTGGTACTTGTCCCAGGCCAGCTTCTTCATCTCCTTGACCCAGGCGGTGGCCTTGTCGAGGCCTTCTTCCTCAATGACGGAGAAGTTGATGTCGCAGTACTTGGCGGCGAATTCGCGGCCCTTGCCGGAGGAGCCTGCGCTGATGAGCACCGGGCGCGGCTTCTGGAAGGGCTTGGGGTCGGCGAAGCCCTGCTTGACCGACAGGAACTGCCCTTCATAGTCGAACCACTGTTCCTTCCACAGCTTCTCGACGATCTCCACCCATTCGGTCGCGTACTCGTAGCGGGTGTCGTGCTCCATCATCTTGCGGCCGAACATTTCCATCTCGGGCGTGAACCAGCCGCACACCATGTTGATGCCGAAGCGGCCCTTGGAAATCTGGTCGATGGTGGTGCCCATCTTGGCCGCGACGATCGGGTGGATGGTGGGCACGTGCGAGGTCGCGAACAGGAAGATCTTCTTCGTCACCGCGGCCAGCGAGGCGGCCCAGGTGTAGGTCTCCATGCAGTTGCCGTTGAAGTTGCTGGGCCCGCCGAAGCCGCGCCAGCGCGCGATCGGCACCATGCATTCCCAGCCCGCGGCTTCGAGGATCTCGGCGATCTCCTTGTTCTTCTCGAAGGTCGGCTCGAAGCTGGTCTCGGCCAGCGTCATCGCGCAGGCGTTGGAGCAGTTGGAGCCGAAGATGCCCAGCTTGAACTTGTTGTCGTTGAACATCGGGTTGCCGGCCTGGCGGAATTCGTCGAGGTTGCTCATGGTGTGTCTCCTTGGATTGAACTGGGGGATGGAAAGGGGTGGGCGGGAATCAGTGCGTCGTCGTGGCTTGCAACAGTTGCGCGAGTTCGTCGACGGTGCGGTCGATGCGGGCCTGGAAGGCTGGGACCAGGCGTTCGGGTGTTTCGAAGTCCGGTTCCAGCGCGTAGAGGCCGCGCGTCGCGACGCTGGCGTCGAAGAACAGGAACAGCGGGCGCAGGTGGTAGTCGATGACCGCGGCGTGATGCGGGGCGCGGCCGGTGGCCGTGACGATGACCGGCTTGCGCGCCAGCGCCGTCATGTCGAAGAGATCGAACAGGTGCTTGAAGAGGCCGGTGTAGGCGCCCTTGTAGACGGCGGTGCCGACGACCAGGGCGTCGGCCTTCTGGATGGCGTCGAGGATGCGTTCGAGTTCGGGAGCGGCCTTCGCGCGCTCGCTGGTCTGGCCGAAGGTGGGGCCGGCATCGACGAGGTCATACGCGACCGTCTGGCCGAGGCCGCGTGCGCTGGCGGTGTCGAGCACCGCCTGCACCAGGGTGCGGGTGCGGGAAGGGCGGGCTGCGTTGCCGCTGAAACCGACGATGCGCAATTCACGTCTCCTGTGTGATGCGCCGCGAGGAAGGATTCCCGATGCGGCATGGACGCGAATGCTATGGACGCAGGCTCAAAGGCTGTAGCTGATTCTGGGCAACCGGGATTCACCAGAATTCAAACTCGATACAAACCCTAGTTCATCGATGAGACGCTTTTCCGAGGGAGGCGAGCGCGAGAGGCGGGTTCGGCGCAATGAAGCTGGTTGGCGTGCCGCACATCGCGGCAAGACGGTCTTGACGAAATTCGTAGACCGACGCAGGGTCATGTCCGGGTGCAATGAGGACACAACATCGCGATGGCGTGGCGCCTTCGCGTCCAACGGAGACCGGCGACATGCTCCCTGACATCGATTCCCTCGCGCTGTTCGTGCGCGCTGCCGAACTGCACAGCCTCAGCAAGGCGGCGGAAGCCTCGCACATCGGCGTGGCCGCGGCGAGCCGGCGCATTGCGCTGCTGGAGCATCGCTTCAAGACCACGCTGCTGGAACGATCGCCGCGCGGCGTCGAGCTGACCGCGGCGGGTGTGACCCTGCTGGGGCATGCCAAGACGCTGCTGATCCACCTCAACCACATGAACGCGGACATGGGCGACCACGCGGCCGGGCGCAAGGGCGTGCTGCGCATCATCGCCAACACTTCCGCGATGACGGAGTACCTGCCCGACGACCTTGCGAGCTTCGCGCGTGACAACCCCGACGTGCGGCTCGTGGTCGAGGAGCGCTGGAGTGCCGAGGCGATCCGCTTGCTGCTCGCGGGCGAGGCCGACATCGGCATCGTGGTGGAGGGCTTTCGGACGGAGGGGCTGGAAACTTTTGCCTATCGCAGCGACCGTCTCGCGGTCATCGCGCCGCCGGGGCACGCGCTGGTGCAACTCGAGCAGATGCGCTTCGAGGATGTGCTGGACCACGATCTCATCGCTCTGGAAAGCGGCTCGTCGATGATGCGCCTGCTGGCGGAGCAGGCAGTGGTGATGGAGAAGTCGCTGAGCCTGCGCGTGCAGGTGCGCAGCTTCGAGGCGGTGTGTCGCATGGTGCAGGCGGGGCTCGGCGTGGGGCTGCTGCCCTTCCAGGCGGCGAAGGTGCTTGGCGAGAGCATGAACCTGACAGTGCGCGAGCTGGCCGAGGCATGGGCCGAGCGGCACATGCTGCTGTGCGTCAAGAAGGACCGGCCGCCGAGCCTGTCGCTGACGCTTTTGCTGGACCACTTGCGCGGCTGATGCTTCTCTGCTCATCGAATTTCGACAAGGCCGCCTTGCCGAACTTCCGATGGACGCTCCGGCAGGGTGCTTCAAGAATCAGCCCATCCCGCGGATTCGCGAACACATTGCCTGGAGACAACCAAATGCTCAACTCGGAGCGCAGCCTCTTTCCCGCCTCGCTGTCGCAAGCGGAATCCCTGCCGGTCTACGGCCACCTCATCGGCAATCGGTGGGTGGCGAGCGCGCAGCCGCCGCTGGCCGTCGTCGCGCCCGCCACCGGCGAACGCTTCGCCTGGCTGGCACGCGGCGGCGCAAGCGAGATCGATGCGGCCGTCGCTGCGGCCCGCGCGGCACTGGACGGCGAGTGGGGCCGGATGACCGCCGCCGACCGTGGCCGCCTCATGCTGCGCTTCGCCCAGAAGGTGCTGGACAACGTCGAGCGCCTCGCATGGATCGAGGCGCATGACACCGGCAAGCCGATCTCGCAGGCACGCAACGACATGCGTGCCGTCGCGCGCTACTTCGAGTTCTATGGCGGCGCCGCGGACAAGGTCCATGGCGAGGTCATCCCCTACCTCAACGGCTACAACGTCACCGTGGTGCGCGAGCCGCTCGGCGTCACCGCACACGTCACGCCCTGGAACTACCCTGCGCAGATGTTCGGCCGCTCGCTCGCGCCGGCGCTGGCCATGGGCAACGCCACCGTGCTCAAGCCCGCCGAGGAAGCCTGCCTGGTCTGCCTCGAATTTGGGGCGCTGGCGGTGGAGGCGGGCTTTCCGGCGGGTGCGCTGAACATCGTGACCGGGCTCGGCGAGGAGGCAGGCGCACCGCTGTCGAAGCATCCGGACATCAACTTCCTGTCCTTCACCGGCTCGCCCGAAGTCGGCCGGCTGATCCAGGAGGCTGCGGCCATCCACCATGTGCCCGTGGTGCTGGAACTCGGCGGCAAGTCGCCGCAGGTGGTCTTTGCCGATGCCGACCTCGAAGCCGCCGCCGCCACCGTCTGCAAGGCCATCACGCAGAACACCGGCCAGACCTGCTCGGCCGGCAGCCGCGTGCTCGTGGAGCGGCCGATCTTCGACAAGTTCATGGGCATGGTCGCGTCGAACTTCGAGAAGCTGCGCATCGGCCGGCCGGAGGACGACACGGATCTCGGCCCGGTCATCAATCAGACGCAGCAGAAGCGAGTGCTGGACTTCATCGAAGGCGCGCAGCGCGATGGCGTGCCGCTGATCGCGCAGGCGAAGCCGGATGCGTCGCTGTCGGGTGGCTACTTCGTGCCGCCCACGGTGTTCGGCCCGGTGGCCGCGGACAACGCGATCGTGTGCCAGGAGATCTTCGGACCGGTGCTGGCGGCGCAGGAGTTCGACTCCGAGGACGAAGCGGTCGCGCTGGCCAACGGCACCGAGTTCGGCCTCGTCGCCGGTGTGTGGACCCGCGATGGCGCACGCCAGCAGCGCCTGGCCAAGCGCATCGTCTCGGGCCAGGTTTTCGTCAATTGCTACGGCGCGGGCGGCGGCGTGGAACTGCCCTTCGGCGGTACCAAGCGCAGCGGCCACGGGCGTGAGAAAGGCCTGATGGCGCTGGAAGAGGTCAGCACCACCAAGACCGTCGTGAACTACCACGGCTGATCACGCGACACCGATTCAGGAGGACTGCGAGACATGGCGAGCAAACCACTGGAAGGGATCACCGTGCTGGCGCTGGAGCAGGCGGTGGCGGCACCGTATTGCAGCAGCCGCTTGGCCGATGCAGGCGCGCGGGTGATCAAGATCGAGCGTGCGGAAGGCGACTTCGCGCGCGGCTACGACAGCGCGGTGCACGGGGAGTCCTCGTACTTCGTCTGGATCAACCGCGGCAAGGAATCGATCGCGCTGGACCTGCGCAGCGAGGAAGACCGCGCGCAGTTATCGGCGCTGGTGGCGAGTGCGGATGTGTTCATCCAGAACCTTGCGCCGGGTGCGACGACACGGCTGGGCTTCGGCTCGGCGACGCTGCGGGAACAGCATCCACGCCTCATCACCTGCGACATCTCCGGCTACGGCGAAAGCGGCCCGCTGCATGAACTCAAGGCGTACGACCTGCTGGTGCAGGCGGAGAGCGGCCTGGTCGCGGTGAGCGGCGCGCCGGGGCCATGGGGACGCATAGGCGTGTCGATCTGCGACATCACCGCCGGCATGAACGCGCTGATCGGCATCCAGCAGGCGCTGATCCAGCGCGAGCGCACCGGGCGCGGCAGCGGCGTCAAGGTGTCGCTCTTCGATTCGGCCGCGGAACTGATGACCGTGCCTTATCTCCAGGCCCGCTACGGCGCCGGTGCGCCGGACCGCGTCGGCCTGAAGCACCCAAGCATCGCGCCCTACGGTGCCTTCACCTGCTCGGACGGGCGCGAACTCGTGCTGTCGATCCAGAACGAACGCGAATGGGCCAGCTTCTGCGAGCGCGTACTGCTGCGTCCGGACGTTGCGAGCGACGTGCGATTCGCGAGCAACACCGTGCGCACGAGCAATCGCGCGGACCTGGAGTCGTTGATCCGCGATGTGTTTGCGGGACTGACCTATGCGCAGGCGGTGGACCGCCTGACGGAGGCGCAGACGGCCTATGGCGCGATCAACTCGGTGCATGACTTGATCCAGCATCCGCAACTGCGGACGCGGCCGATGAATGTGCGCGGGCTCGTTGCGCAGGTACCGGCGACGCCCTATGCGACGGAGTGGGATGACAGCGTGTTTGTGCAGGCGCCCGGCATTGACGAGCATGGGGATGCGCTTCGGCGGGAGTTCGAGGTGGTGTCGGGGGCGAGTATTTGAGGGGATCTGATTGCCTGCCACGCGTCCGCTGCTTCCACCGTGCGCAGCGTCTGCATTAGCAACGCAACGCCGCCAGCACAGTCAAAAAATCGGTGGGATCATCCTGCGCGTGATCGGCCCGCTGCCTTGCTTGGTGGCGTCGTTCTTACCGGTCACCTGGGACCTTGGTGTTTGATCCTGCTTCGGCGTCATCGGCGAGCGCCCATGCGCAGTCCTGGCGATGTTCCCTGAGCGCCAAGAGGCTAGGGGCGTCCATGGCGTCGCACGGCAGACGAATCGACTGACCAGCCAGTCGGGCGTATTCGCTTTCCAGGAGGGTGTCGCTCACCTGCAATTTCAAGGTTCCAGGGTTGACGCAGATCAGGTGCAGGTCGAAGAGCTTGTGAATGTCGGTCCGCAGCAGCAAGCCATTGGGCATCACATTGGACTTGGGGCCGCTGAAGCGTGCGATGTGAGCGGCGTCGAGCAGGTCGACCACAGGGCAACCCGTGATCGCGCATCGCCCGCCATAGGCTCGGATGAGCCCGGCGCGAAAGGCGGGCTGCCCCTCGCGCAGCACCATGGCCGCCAGGACGCGCTTGCGTTCGTCGGACATGTCTGCCGGGCTGAATTGACCGTTCGTCTCGAACGCATGCCGGGCGCGCTCCAGCGCCAGGTCGTCGGCCGTCTTGATCTGACGGACGCTCAGCACCTTGCCGCCGCCGTCGTACAGTTCCCAGACGCCGTGCTTCTCTGGGTCGTATGCCAAGTAGCGAACACCGCGCCCTTCGCCAATGCGGAACAGACGGTCGTATTCGCTACCAGCATCAGTCCGGCGGGGCGCGCCTTTCAAAAAGTTGCCGCGGGACCTGCTGTTGACCGAGGTCGCTGAAAGATCGGGGAGGAAGTTCTTGGGCGCGAAGTGCGGTATTTCCGCGAGCACGAGCTCCTCAATCTCGCGCACAGTTACAGGTCGGTCGAAGCTGAGCGCCGCATCGGAGACGATTTCCCAGGTGCGCCTATCACCGTAGCGATACCGGCCTCCAGTCTTCTGTGTCTTCTCTTCCATGGGCGATCGGGGTGGTTGCCAACCGTCGCGAGGGTACCGGGATCGGCTCACTGCATCTATCGACCACCCGAGATAGAGCCGTTGTCCGAGGCTTGCTAGTCCCAAGCCGGATACTTCCAGGTGTTCTGAGCCTGCCTGGGACACCATGCGGCGCGTGCTGCGGCGCGCAACTCAATTCAACCGCACCCCACTCCCCGCATCAAACAAATGCGCCGCCTCCCCCAGCGGCCACAACGGCAGCCGATCCCCCGCCCGCGCACTGATCCGGTCCCGAAACGCCGCAATCACGTTCTGCCCCGCAAAGCGCGCCGCGATCTGCGTCTCCGACCCCGTCGGCTCGACCACGATCACATCCGCCCCCGCCCCGCGGCTCGCATCCAGCGTGAAGTGCTCCGGCCGCGCCCCATACAGCACGCGGTCCCCATGCGCTCCGCGCGCAGGCGTTAGCGCGAGCGGCAATTGCAGACCGTCATCCGTCACCACATGCGGCGGAGCTGCCCCGTCCAGCTGCAACCGCCCCGGAATGAAGTTCATCGCCGGCGACCCGATGAACCCTGCCACGAACGCATTGCGCGGCTGGTCATACAGCGCCAGCGGCGCGCCGACCTGCTCGACCACGCCGTCCTTCAGCACCACGATGCGGTCGGCCATGGTCATCGCCTCGACCTGGTCGTGCGTGACGTAGACGGTGGTGGTGCCCAGGCGCTGGTGCAGCGCCTTGATCTCGGTGCGCATCTGCACGCGCAGCTTGGCGTCGAGGTTCGACAGCGGCTCGTCGAACAAAAAGGCCTCGGGCCGGCGCACGATGGCGCGGCCCATCGCGACGCGCTGGCGCTGGCCGCCGGAGAGTTGCTTCGGCCTGCGCCCCAGCAACTGGTCGAGGCCCAGGATGTCGGCGGCCTGGCGCACGCGCTGGTCGATCTCCTTGCGGTCGGTGCCCTGCATCTGCAGCGCAAAGCCGAGGTTCTGGGCGACCGTCATGTGCGGATACAACGCATAGTTCTGGAACACCATCGCGATGTTGCGGTCGCGTGGCGCCACGTCGTTGATGAGTTCATCGCCCAGCCGGATCTCGCCGCCGGTGATGCTCTCCAGCCCCGCGATCATGCGCAGCAGCGTCGACTTGCCGCAGCCCGACGGCCCGACCAGCGCAAGGAACTCGCCCTCGTGGATGTCGATGTCGATGCTGCGCAGCACGGGCGTGCTGCCGAAGTCCTTGACCAGGTTACGGATGGTGATGGAAGAAGACACGTTCGTTCAGTCCTTGACGCCGCCGGCCGTGAGCCCGCGCACGAGGTAGGTGCGGACCAGCACGGTGAACACGATCACCGGGAACATCACCAGCGTGCCGCTCGCGGCGATCTTGGTCCATTCCCAGCCTTCGTACTGGAGGAAGTTGACGATCGCGACCGGCGCCGTGATGGCATTGGTGCGCGTGAGGATCAGCGCGTAGAAAAAATCGTTCCACGAGAAGATGAAACACAGCACCGCGGTGGCCGCGAGCCCCGGCGCCGTGAGCGGCAGCGTGATGCGCCAGAAGGCCTGCCAGATGCCGCAGCCGTCGATCCACGCGGCCTCTTCCAGTGCGACCGGCACGGCCTCGAAGAAGGTCTGCATCAACCAGATCACGATGGCCAGGTTGAAGGTGAGGTACACGATCGCCAGGCCGATGACGGTGTCCTGCAGGCCGAGGTACTGGTACGCCAGGAAGAACGGAATGGTGAAGGCGATCGGCGGCGCCATGCGCGTCACCAGGATCCACAGCGCGATGCGGTCGCGGCCCTTGAACTGCCAGCGCGTGAGCGCATAGGCGGCCGGCACGCCGATCAGCAAGGACATGCCGGTCGACAGCGTGCTCACCAGCAGGCTGTTGCCGAAGGACTTGAGGAAGTTGCCTTGCAGCAGGCTCCTGAAGCTGTCGAGCGTAGGCACGAACAGCAGGCTGTCCTCGAAGATGTCGGCCGCGGGCTTGAAGGCGAGCTGCACCAGCCAGAGGAAGGGCGAGAGCAAGATGAGCATCAGCAGCACCGCGACGATGGGGCGTGCGTGGCGGCGCAGCCAGGGCTTCTTGCGTGTGCGGCGCTGGGGAGCCGTCCGGGTCCGCGGTACAGGTGCGGCAGGCAGCGTGACACCTTCGTCGTGCCCGATGCCGATCAACCCTCCGTCGATCGCGGGGAGGCTCCGGACGAGTCCTCGCGAGGACGCGCGCCTCGGGTCGGGATGGGGCGCAAGGCGCAAACCGGAGCCATAGCCAAAGCTATGGCGAGGATTTGCAACGCCGCGCACCGCCCGAGCCGAGGATGCGCGTTCCGCGAAGGACTCGTTCGGAGCCTCCTTCTTACCGCTCTGCATGATCATTCCACCCGAGTCTTCCGACCAGCCAGCTCAGCATGAAAACGCCTGCGAGGATCACCATCGCAATCGCGCTCGCATAGCCCCAGTAGGAGAAGTTGAAGGCCTGGATGAAGCCGTAGTAGTTGGTGACCTCGGTGACCGAACCCGGTCCGCCGTTGGTCAGCACGTAGATCAGCGGAAAGGCCTTGAAGCTGTCGATCAGGCGGAACAGGCCGCATACCAGCAGCACCGGCCGGATGTACGGGAACATGATGTAGCGGAACAGTTGCCAGCGGTTCGCGCCGTCAAGGCTGGCCGCTTCGATCGGGTCGTCCGGGATCATCTGCAGCGAGGCCAGCACCATCAACATCGTGAAAGGGAACCACTGCCAGGTGTCGGCCACGGTCAGCGCCCACAGCGCGGTGTCGGGGTTGGCGATGAGCGAGCGCACCGGCAGGCCCACCGCGTCGAGCACGCGATGCATCGGGCTCACGTCCGGCGTGTAGATGATCTTCCAGATCAGCGCCACGACGATCGGCGGCAGCACCATCGGAATGAGGAACACCGTGCGCGTGGCGCCGAGCACCTTCGACTTTCCGTTGAGTAGCAGCGCCAGCCCCAGCCCCACGCCAAGCTGCAGCGCGACGCTGACAACGGACAGCTTCAACTGCACCGCGATCGACGCCAGGAAGCGCTGGTCTTCCAGCAGGTGCCGGTAGTTGCCGAACGGGTCGTCGAAGCGGAAGGTGTTGGCCGGATCGGTCAAGCTCAGCGGCGTGAGGCTCGCGACCAGCAGCGCCGCCGCCGGCACCAGCGTGATCGCCAGCAGCACCAGCAGCGAGGGCGACAGGCCGATGAGGAAGGCGCGCTTGCGCTCAGCCTCCCAACTGTTGCCAGCCCTCCGCGCAACGGCGATCGCACTCACAGGTTCAGGCCTGCCCGTTTCAGCTCCGCGATCGACTGCGCCTGCGCCTGCTGGAACGCCTGCTTCGCAGACAGCTGCCCGGTCGCGATGAGCTCGATCGCCTTGTTGAGCTGCTGGTCGACCTGCGGATAGACCGACACGGTGCGGTACTTCATGTGGCCGGTCTTCGAGGCCAGTTCGATCGAGTCGAGCGAGAGCTTGGCGAGGTCGCTGCCGTTGATGACCTGCTTCTGGCGGAACTCGGTCGAGTCGATGTCGGAGCGGCGGGCCGGCGAGCCATAGCCCGCGGCCACGGCGCGGCGCGTGGTTTGCTTGCTCAGCGCCCACTGGATGAAGGCCCATGCGGCCTCCTTCTTCTTCGAGCCGGCGGGGATGCCGAGCCCGTGCACCGCAGTCCCCGGAAAGCGCCCGGCCGGGCCCTTGGGGATGAGGCCGAACTTGACGGTCTGGATGGTCTTGCTGGTGGCCGGGTCGCCGAGTTGCGCCAGGTGCAACTGGCCCGCATCGGTGAAGTTCACGCGGCCGAGCTTGAGCGCCTGCGTCACCTGGTCAGGCTGGTAGGTCACTGCGCCGTCGGGGCCGAACTCCTTCAGCAGGTTGGCGTAGTACTCGCCGGCAGCAATGGCCTCGGGCGTGTCGAGCGTGGGGAACAGGTCGTCCGGCGCCTTGCGGAACACGTCGCCGCCGAAGGCATGCAGGTACGGCACGAAGGTCCAGCCGTAGTGGTTGTCGGCGACGAAGCCGGCCACGCGCTCCTTCTTGTTGACGGCGCGCAGAACTTTCACCAGGTCGTCGGTGGTGTCGGGGAAGGCGAGGCCGGCCTTCTGCACCAGGTCGAAGCGCGACGAGGCGGTGAGCAGCGCCTCGGCCGTCCACGGCACGCCGTAGAGCTTGCCGTCCTTGCCGGTCTCGGGCGCGCGGGCGCCGGGGAGGAAGTCTGCGAGGTCAAAGTCGGCGGGCGTGAGGTTGGGGTTCTTGATGTAGTCGTCGAGCGGCGTGAGCCAGCCCGAGTTGATCCAGCGGCTCGAATAGATGAAGGTGACGTTGACCACGTCATAGGCGGCGCCCTTGGTCGACAGCTCCAGGTCGACGCGCTGGTTGTAGACGGGGAAGGAGGGCGCGTCGAAGTTGACCTTGGCGCCCGTGAGCGCCTCGAACTCGGGCAGCCATTGCTGCAGCAGCTTGGGGTAGGCCGCGCTGAAGGTGGAGACGTTGAGCGTGACGCCGTCGAACTTCTTGGCGCCGCCTTGGGCTGCGGCCAGGCCAGGGAGCAGGGCGCCCGCGCCGAGTGCGGCGCCGGCCTTGAGCAGGCCGCGGCGGGCGTTGTTGAAATCGTTCATGGTCTTGTGCTGTTGCGTTGTTCAGGCGGTCGCGGTGATGAGTTCGTCGATGCGCTCGTCATTGGTCGCCTCGGGCCGGCTGCGCGTGCGGCTGCGCTGGCCGTCGACCGACACCGCCGTCTCGCCATGCACCGTCACGCGCCGCACCAGGCGTGGTTGCTTGCCGTAGTCGTTGATCGCGAAGTGCTGCGTGGCGCGGTTGTCCCAGATCGCCACGTCGTCCTGCTTCCAGTTCCAGCGCACCGTGTTCTCCAGCCGCGTGACGCGGTTCTGCAGCAACTCGAAGATGCGCGCCGACTCGCTGCTCGACAGTCCGACGATCTTCTTCACGAAGTGGCCGAGCAACAGGCCGCGCTCGCCCGAGACCGGATGCACATGCACCACAGGATGCTCGGCCTCGTACACGGCCGAGACGAACACGTTGCGGTGATGGCGCAGCCGTTCCTCCTCGACCACCACGCGGTCGGCGCCGTAGTCGTAATCGTTGCTGTGCACGGCCCAGAGCGAGTCGGCCAGGCGCTTGAGGTTCTCGGGCAGGCGCTCGTAGGCGATGGCGGTGTTGGCCCAGACGGTGTCGCCACCATAGGCCGGGATCGTCACGCCGCGCAGGATCGAGATCTTGGGGAAGGCATCGACGAAGGTCACGTCGGTGTGCCATGAATCGGCGCGGCCGCCGCCTTTCGAGGCGTCGAGTTCGAACAGCTTGGTGCCTTGCGGCGACGGCACGGTCGGGTGCGCGACGGTCTTGCCGAAGCGTGCGCCGAAGGCCTGGTGTTCGGCGTCATCGAGCTGTGACTGACCGCGGAAGAACAGAACCTTGTGCTTGACCAAGGCGGCGTTGATTTCTTCTTGCGTTGCCTCGGGCAGCGTGGACGAGAGCTTCAAGTCCAGCACCTCGCCACCGATGTTGCCGGCCACGCGGCGGACCCTAAAGGCGTTGAAAGTGGTGTCGAGGCTGGACGGATTCGGCGTGCTCATGGGGCAAGGCTCCTGCGGGTGTGCATGTGATCGGAAGGACTCGAAATGCTAGGAGCGCAGGGGCGCACCGGGTTCGAATCAAACCGGATATCGACATGCGCTTTTCGCGCTTGCTGCGCGCCGCGTGGGCGCGCATCCTCATGCCGGTGTCAGTGCGTGGACTGTCCGCCCACGCGACGCCGCTCAGGCCTTGGCTTTGGCCTTCTTCGCAGGCTTGGTCTTGTTCAGCGCGATCGCCTCATGCACCAACGCCTTGAAGGCGGTCGCGTCCACTTCCTCGCCTTCCGCGATGTCGATCGCGCGACGCAGGTTGCCATCCAGGCTGGAGTTGAAGAGCTTGGCCGGGTCCTTCAAATGCGCGCCCTTGGCGAAGGTCAGCTTGACCTTGTCCTTGTACGACTCGCCGGTGCAGATGATGCCGTCGTGCTCCCAGACCGGCGTGCCCATCCACTTCCATTCCTCGACGACGTCGGGGTCGGCCTGCTGGATGAGCTTGCGCATGCGGGCGAGCGTTTCGCCCCGCCAGTCACCGAGGTCGGCGATGCGTTTGGAAATGAGTTCGGGTGCCGAGGCGCCTTCGCCCGTGGCGGTCTTCTTCGTTGGCATGCGCGCATCCTTGAAGCCCAAGCGCCATGCGTCTGGAAGACGGCGGCGGGTGGTGCTGTAAGACTACTTCGAAGGCGCCGATGTTACGGCGGGCGCACGCCGCCTGCACAGGTCAAGCGAGAGTCGCTTCGTCGCTCAGTGCCTGGTCCACCACCGCCCGCGTCAGCGTCGGCGCAAACGACTCGATGAAGGCATAGACATACCCCCGCAGATAGCTCCCACGCCGCACCGCCAGCTTTGTCAGGTTGATGCCGAACAAATGCCCCGCATCGATCGCCCGCAGTTGCGCATCCCGCTCCGCCTCATACGCAATGTTGGCCACGATCCCGACCCCCATCCCCAGCCCCACATAGGTCTTGATCACATCCGCATCCATCGCCGCCAGCGCAATGTTCGGCGTAAGGCCGTGCTGTTCAAAAGCGTCGTCGATTCGCGTCCGCCCCGTGAACCCGGTGTCATAAGTAATCAGCGGATGCTGCGCCAACGCCTCAAGCGTCAGCGGCGCGTCGAGCAGCGCATGCCCCGGCGGCACGATCACCGAGTGGGTCCAGCGGTAGCAGGGCAGGGCGAGCAGTTGCGGATAGTCCGCCAGCGCCTCGGTCGCGATGCCCACGTCGACTTCGCCCTCCAGCAGCATCTGCACGATCTGCTTGGGCGAGCCCTGGTGCAGGTGCAGCCGCACGTTGGGATAGTGCGCCCGGAACTCCTGCACCGCCACCGGCAGCGCATAGCGCGCCTGCGAATGCGTGGCCGCGACCGACAGCACACCACTCTGCTGCGCGACGAACTCCTGCCCCGCATGGCGCAGGTTGGTGCTCTCCATCAGCACGCGCTCGATGATCGGCAGCACATGGCCGCCGGGCTCCGTGAGGCCGGTCAATCGCTTGCCGGCGCGCACGAACAGCTCGATGCCGAGTTCGTCCTCGAGTTCGCGGATCTGGCGGCTGACGCCGGGTTGCGAGGTGTGCAATGTCTGCGCGGCCTCGGTCAGGTTGAAGCCGCTTCGCACGGCCTCTCGCACCGAGCGAAGTTGTTGGAAATTCATGATGAGGGCGATTCTGGCGGTCACGCTTCATTTCCGGAACGAACGATTCGTTGATTCCAAATGAGAGAACTGTCTTTGGCAGGGATATGACAAACCCTTGGTCGGCACGCTATGGCCGGCATTGAATTGCTCTATTCCCCTCGCGCGGTGTCTGCCACAGAATCGATCTCCCCTCACGCACAACAGGAGATTGAATCCATGGCCAATGAGAAGACCGAGGCAAAGTGTCCCTTCAGCCAGGCAGCCGGTGGTGGCACGTCAAACAGCGACTGGTGGCCTCGGCAGTTGCGGGTGGACTTGCTGCACCAGCACTCCGCCAAGTCGGACCCGATGGGCGAGGGTTTCGACTATGCAAAGGAATTCGAGAGCCTGGACTACGCGGCGCTGAAGAAGGATCTCGCCGACGTGATGACCGACTCGCAGGACTGGTGGCCGGCGGACTTCGGCCACTACGGGCCGCTCTTCGTCCGCATGGCCTGGCACAGCGCCGGCACCTATCGCATCGGCGATGGACGTGGGGGCGGTGGGCGCGGCCAGCAGCGCTTTGCGCCACTCAACAGCTGGCCCGACAACGTGAGCCTGGACAAGGCCCGGCGCCTGCTCTGGCCGGTCAAGCAGAAGTACGGCAAGAAGATCTCCTGGGCCGACCTGATGATCCTCGCGGGCAACGTCGGGCTGGAGACCATGGGCTTCAAGACCTTCGGCTTCGGCGGCGGCCGGCCCGACGTGTGGGAGCCGGACCAGGACGTGTACTGGGGCCAGGAGCAGAAGTGGCTGGGCGGTGACGTCCGCTATTCGCGCGGATCGCCGGGCGTCGACGAGGCCCACGGAGTGCTCGTGAAGGACGACGACAGCCAGGTGAAGCATTCGCGCGACCTGGAGAACCCGCTGGGCGCCGTGCAGATGGGCCTGATCTACGTCAACCCCGAAGGCCCGGACGGCAACCCCGACCCGATCGCCGCGGCCTACGACATCCGCGACACCTTCGGCCGCATGGCGATGGACGACGAGGAAACCGTGGCGCTCATCGCCGGCGGCCACACCTTCGGCAAGACCCACGGCGCCGCGCCGGCATCGAACGTGGCGGTGGAACCCGAAGCCGCCGGCATCGAGGCCCAAGGCCTGGGTTGGCACAACAGCTTTGGCACCGGCCGGGGCGGCGACACGATCACCAGCGGCCTGGAAGTCACCTGGACCACCACGCCGACCAAGTGGAGCACCAACTTCTTCTGGAACCTGTTCGGCTACGAGTGGGAACTGAGCAAGAGCCCGGCCGGCGCGCAGCAGTGGGTGGCCAAGGGCGCAGGCGCGACCATCCCGCATGCGCACGACCCGTCGAAGAAGCTGGTGCCGACCATGCTGACCACCGACCTGTCGCTGCGCTTCGACCCGGCCTACGAGAAGATCTCGCGCCGCTTCATGGAGCACCCCGACCAGTTCGCCGATGCCTTCGCGCGCGCCTGGTTCAAGCTCACGCACCGCGACATGGGGCCGCGTGCGCGCTACCTCGGGCCGGAAGTGCCGAAGGAAGAGCTGATCTGGCAGGACCCGGTGCCCGCGGTGGATCATCCACTGGTCAGCGACCAGGACGCCGAGGCGCTGAAGCAGAAGGTGCTGGCCTCGGGCCTGACGACGGCGCAACTGGTCTCGACGGCCTGGGCCTCGGCCTCGACCTTCCGCGGCTCCGACAAGCGTGGCGGTGCGAATGGTGCGCGCATCCGGCTGGCGCCGCAGAAGGACTGGGCGGTCAACCAGCCGCAGGAACTGTCGAAGGTGTTGCAGACGCTCGAAGGCATCCGCAGCGACTTCAATGCCGGCGGCAAGAAGATCTCGTTGGCCGACCTGATCGTGCTGGCGGGCAATGCGGGCGTCGAGAAGGCGGCCAAGGATGGCGGCCGCACGGTGAAGGTCCCGTTCACGCCGGGGCGCACCGATGCGTCGCAGGAGCAGACCGATGTGGACTCCTTCGCGCCGCTGGAACCGGTCGCGGACGGCTTCCGCAACTACACGAGCGTGCGCTATGGCGTGCCGGCCGAAGTGTTCCTGGTCGACAAGGCGCAGCTGCTGACGCTGACGGCGCCGGAGATGACCGTGCTGGTGGGCGGGCTGCGTGTGCTCGGCGCCAATGCGGGTGGCTCGAAGCATGGTGTGCTCACGCAGAAGCCGGGCACGCTGACCAACGACTTCTTCGTCAATCTGCTCGACATGGCGACGGAGTGGAAGGCGGTCGCGGGCGGCAACGACGAGTTCGAAGGGCGTGATCGCAAGTCGGGCGAATCCCGCTGGACCGCGACGCGTGCGGACTTGGTGTTCGGTTCGAACTCGGTGCTGCGGGCCGTTGCCGAGGTCTATGCGGGTTCGGATGCCAAGGAGAAGTTCGTCGATGACTTCGTGGCCGCCTGGACCAAGGTGATGAACCTCGACAGGTTCGACGTCAAGCGGTAGTCTGCCCACTCTTCGGGCCAGCGCTATGCGCTGGTCCCGAAGCCCGTATCGAAAGTGCCTCGCACGTCGAGGTGCTGCTTTATCAGCCCGACCTGCTCGTAGAAGTCGGCGGTGCCTTGCTGGTCCGCGATCACCTTGGCGTCGATCGCGATCCACTTCTGCTGGCGCCGTTCGAACTGCAACTTCGCCGCCTCGGGCGGGATGCCGATGATGCGGGCCAGCGTGCTGGAGTAGGCATCGACGTTGCGATACGACCAGACCTGTGCCTTGACGACACGTTGCAGGAAGTCCTGCAGCACCGGGCGCTTGGAAGCAATGGCGGCATCGGTCGCGGCCAGGTAGCTCAGGCCCGGCAGCAGGCCACGTCCGCTTACGAGCACGCGCGCATGCTGGCTGGTTTCGGCCAATGCGGTGTACGGCTCCCACGTCGCCCATGCGTCGACCGAGCCTTGCGTCAGCGCCAGCTTGGCATCGGCCGGCGCGAGGAAGCGGATGTTCACGTCCTCCGGCTTCAGGCCCGCCGAGGTGATGGCCTTGAGCGTGATGTAGTGGCCGATGGAACCGCGGTTGGTGGCGATGCTCTTGCCCTTGAGGTCCGCAGCGGTCTTGAGCGGTGAGTCGGGCCGCACGAGCACTGCGGTTCCGTAGGAGTCGGCGCGGTTCGCACCAATGGCCTTCACGCGCGTGCCGGCCGCGAGGGCGAAGATCAAGGGTGCATCGCCGATGGGGCCGGAGTCGACGGCCTGGGCGTTCAGCGCTTCGGCGAGCGGCGCGGCGGCGGGGAACTCGGACCACTGGATGTCGTAGGCCAGGCCTTCGAGGCCACCGGCCGCTTCGAGCAGCGCGCGCAGGCCGCCCTTCTGGTCGCCGGCCTTGAGCACGGGGCGGGTTTGGGCATGGAGCGTCGGCAGTGCGATGAGTGTGGCGGCGGTGCCGGCGATGAAGTGGCGGCGTGACGTGGTGCTTGAAATCATTGCGAGTCCTTGGTTGAAAAAAGATCAGTGGATGAAGCCGCCCTTGACGGACCGCACGGGCTCGGCGTCGATGCGTGCGATGAGGGCTCCGAGGCCGTCGCTGGCTGGCACGCCCCTGGTGGCTTGGGGTGCGAGGTCGGTGCGGCAGACCAGGTCGTCTTCGGACCACGCGGACTGATCCGGCGCGTTGCGGGCGCGCAGCCAGCCGTCGCGGTCGGCGATCAATTGCAGGCCGGGGAGGGCGTCGGTGCCGGCGCCGGCGATGAGCGCGAGCGCTTCGCGGGCATCGGCGTTGTCGACTTCGCAATCCGCCGACGGCGTGGTGGTGGCGCGCGCGGAAGTGCGGATGATGATGCTCACGAGGCGCGGGTCTTCCAGAGGTGGCGCCGTCGATGCGTCGGCAAGCACGATGCGCATGCGCTGGCCGCGCCATGCAGAAAGCGCCCTCGGCGCATGGTCGCCGCAGCGCACCGTCATGTCGGGCAGGGCGATCGGCTGCGCCCAGGCGCCGGTCGCGCGCAGGCTTTGGCCCGCGGCGTTGGCTTTCATGAAGTCGATCAACGCCCACACGTCTTGCGCATCGAGGCTGTCGGCGAAGGCCGGCATCGTCGCGCGGCCGCGCCGGTCGTGGGTGCCGTGCAGGATGCGCCACAGCACATCGCCATCGGCGCGCTTCCACAGCAATGGCCCGGCGAGGTTCGGCGGCCACACGGGTTGCGCCGATGCAAGCGTTCCGCCGCGACCGTCCGCGCCGTGGCATGCCACGCAATGTTGCGCATACAGCGCGCGGCCTTGCGCGATCGACCCCGCGCTGAAGCCGGTGGGCGAGCGATGAAAGCTCGTCGGCTGCGCGGGCGCCATCAGCACGCTGGCATCGGGCCAGGGCGCGAGCAACAGCAGCAACGGGACGGTGCCCATGAGCCACCATCGGCGCCGACGCCAGAACAGCGCAAGCAGCAGCACGACGACAGCCAGCGCCAGCAGCGCCAGCGTCCACGCCAGGCGCCGCGCCTGTCCCAGGTCGATCAACAGGTTCTCGCCCGTCAATCGAAGCGGCCAGGGCCATGCAGCCTGCCCCTCGCTGGTGCCCGACAGACCCACCCACGACAGCAGGCGCAGCACCGCGAGCTGCACGGCTTCCAGCGCGCTGATCAGCGGGTTGACCCACTCGGCGTTCGGGATGTTCATGGTTCAAAAGGCGACTTCGCCATCGAACGCATCACTGCGCTGGATCGCCTTGCCGTGCCACAGCACTGTCTGCGGCGCTCCGACTTGTTCTGCGCTCGATGGCAAAGTCGTGGGGCGAGCACGGGTCACCAGGTCGCGTCGAGCCCGAGATGCCGCAGCGCCTCATGCCGCAACTCCGCCAGCCGCGGATGTCCGCGATGCCGCGGATAGGGCAGGTCGACCAGCAGTTCCGCCGTGATGCGCGCAGGACGATCGCTCAGGATGATCACGCGATTCGCGAGGAACAGCGCCTCTTCCACATCGTGCGTCACCAGCAAGGCCGAGAAGCCCGCGCGCTGCCACAGGTTGACCAGCTCGCTCTGCATCGCGATGCGCGTGAGCGAATCGAGCTTGCCCAGTGGCTCGTCGAGCACGAGCAACTGCGGGTCGTTGACGAGGGCACGGGCCAGCGCCACGCGCTGCGCCATGCCACCCGACAACTGGTGCGGAAAGCTCTTCGAGAACTCGGTCAGGCCGACCAGCTTGAGCGCATCGTCGACGCGCACACGCTGCGACTTCAGCAGCCCGCGCGCTTGCAGGCCGAGCGCGACGTTGTCCCAAACGCTGCGCCAGGGGAACAGCGTCGGGTCCTGGAACACGACGATACGCGACGGATCGGGCCGTGTGATCGGCGTGCCGTCCTGCGTGATGGTGCCGGCGGTCGCGGGCTCCAGGCCGGCGACGAGGCGCAGCAGCGTCGACTTGCCGCAGCCGCTCGGCCCCAGCAACGCGACGAACTCGCCGGGCTGCACGTCGATGCTGATGTCGTCCAGCACTTGAAGCACGCCGCCAGTCTGCTGCTTGAACCAGTGGCTGACGTTCTGCACGCCGATGCGCGCGCCAGCCTCGATGGAGGGCGCGAGGGCTACCACTTGACCGTCCCCTTCTGCCACGACAACGCGCGGTCGCGCACGGTGAACAGCAGCGTGATCAGGCTGGAGCACAGCACCGGCATCACCAGCAAGGCCGCGTACATGTTGGCGTAAGCCGCCCAGCCTTGCGCCCATTGCAGGTACCAGCCGAGGCCGGCTTTCACGCCCATCATCTCGGCCGTGACCAGCACCGAGAAAGATGCACCCAGCCCCATGAACAAGCCGACGAACACTTGCGGCAACGCCGCAGGGATGGCCACGCGCAGCACCAGGAACCACTCGCTCGCACCCAGCGTGCGGGCCACGTCGTAGTAGCTCTTGTTGACCGACGCCACGCCCGACCAGGTGAGCACCGCGACCGGGAAGAAGGTGGCCAGCCCCACGAGGAACACCGCCGCCGCATAGCTCGACGGCGCGAAGAAGAAGGCCAGCGGCAACAACGCCGAAGCAGGCACCGGCCCGAGGAAGCGCAGCAGCGGATGCACCCAGTAACCCGCGATGCGCGACCAGCCGATCCACACGCCGGTGCCGAAGCCGACCAGCGTGCCGAGCACGAAGCCATGCGCCAGCAGGCGCAGCGAATGCGCGGTCGAGAGGCCGAGCCGTTGCCAGTCTTCCACGGCCACATCGACCAGGCTTTGCGGCGGTGCGAAGAAGGGCGGTGGCAGCAGGCCGAGCTTGGCGGTGGCGATTTCCCACAGCACCAGCAGCAGCGGCGCGGCGACCAGCCATTGCCCCGCGGGCCGCAGCGTGCGCCCGACACGACCTGCCCGTGCGCCGAGCAAGGCAACGGCCAGCACCAGCGCCGCGACGACGAGCGCCGAGATGCCGAACTCCCGCGTGAAATTCCAGTCGCTGAAACCGACTTCCTTGTTGGGCCATGCGAGCGTCAGCGCGCCGAGCGCAAGCCAGGCCATCGACGCGATCACACCCGTTCGCCAAATGCCAGTGAAGGGCGCTTCATGCAGCGAGGCAGGAGCGGTGCTGGCAACAGTTGCCAATTGCACGCGCGGCGGCGGTGCCGCAACGGGCCGCGCCGCCGACGCCGTCCTCTGCAACGGCGCGCTGAGTACGTTGTCAGCCGTCGTCATGCGAGCACGTCCACCGACACATGGTTCGCCAGCCGCACCGGATCGGTCGAACTTTTCAGCACCCCGACCGACTTGAAGTCCCGCGCATAGAACTCGACTTCGTGGCGCAGGCTCTTGCCGGTCGGATGGTGCGCATGCGTCAACGTGCCGAGCAGCGCCTGCAAGTCCTCCACCGGCACCTTCGGCGAATACTTCGCGAACAGCTTGGCCGACTCGTTCGGGTTCTCCGCCACATAGTCCGAGGCCTGCACGATCGAGCGCACCAGCGCGGCCACGGTCGGCTTGTCGTTGCGCACCAGTTCACCGCGCGCGCCGACGATGCAGCAGACCTTGTCCTTGTATTCCCCCGAGAGGTTGGAGGCCAGCTCCACGTAGCGGCCCTTGTTGCGCTTCTCGATGAGGTAGAGCGTGGGGTCGCCATCGGCAATGGCCTGGATCTCGCCCTTGTTCACCGCGATGTCGAGCAGGTCGGCCGGGTACTGGCGCCAGGTCACGTCGGTGTCGGCATCGATGCCGTTCTTCTTCAGGAGGATCGAGAAGAAGTTCTTGCCCGGGCTCGCGATGTCCGACACGCCGATGGTCTTGCCCTTGAGTTTCCTGAGGTCGGTGACTCCCGCCTCCTTCACGCCGACCATGCGCACGCAGCCGCCGTGCGAGCTGCCGACGATCTTCACGTCGAAGCCCGACTCCAGGGGCTTGAGCCAGCGATGGATCATGCCCACCGCCGCATCGGCCTTGGCCGTGGCCAGCGACTCCAGCAACTGGTCGGTGGAACCGGTGTAGTTGATGAGATCGACCTGCAAGCCGTTCTTCTCGAAGATGCCGCGCTCCTGCGCGACCACCACGGGCGAGAGGCAGAAGGCCGTGGCGTTCCAGGCGAAGGTGAGCTTGCGCGGCTGCGACCAGGCGCGCGAGGCCAGCAGACCGCTCGATGCGAGGACGGCTGCCGCGCCGACGCCGCGCGCCAGCACGCCGCGGCGTGAAAGAGATGTGTTCATGGCGGTGCCCGCTTTGCTATTGAAGGAGTTCAGGCTCGGCTTCGACCAGGCCTTCGTAGAGGCTCTCGAAGGCATGGCGTGCGCCATCCGGGCCGCCGATCTGACTGTGCGTGTGCTGCGCGACCGCCTCGTCGATCGGCTGCGGCGTGCCGGCGGCCTCTGCCAACAGTTGCGTGTGGCAGGCGTTGTCCAGCGCGATGTACCACCAGGCCGCAGCCTCGACGCTTGGGCCGGCGGTCAGGATGCCGTGGTTCTTGAGGATCGCGCCCTTGCCGTCGCCCAACGCCTTCGCGATGCGCAGGCCCTCGCTCTCGTCGACCACCATGCCGGTGAAGTCGTCGAACAGCGCCACGTCGCCGTGGAAGGCGCAGCTGTCCTGCGTGATCGTGCCGAGTTGGCGGCCCAGCGTCGACCAGGCCTTGCCGTAGGTCGAATGCGTGTGCGCGGCGGCGATGATCTTCGGGTTGTGCTCGTGGATCGCGGCATGGATCGCGAAGGCGGCCTTGTTGAGCGGCCGGTCGCCGATCACGGTCTCGCCTTTCGAGTTCACCAGCAACAGGTCCGACACCTTGATGCGTGAGAAGTGGATGCCGAGCGGGTTGACCCAGAAGTGGTCGGTCAGCTCCGGGTCGCGCGCGGTAATGTGGCCGGCGAGGCCTTGTGCGAAGCCGAAGCGGGCGAACAGGCGGAAGGCGCCGGCGAGGCGCTCTTGCCGGTGGCGACGCTCGGCTTCGACACTGGTGCGCTCCTCGGGTGGGTCGAACCAGTATTTCTGTTGCGGGTTGGGGTTGAGTTGCAGGCGGGTGGATGCGCTGCGGTTGATGGAGAGAACGGCGCTCATGGGGATCAGGCGGCCTTGCGTTGCGAGGCGATACGCTGTGCGACGAGTTCACGCGTACGCGGAATCAGCGCACGCCCATAGTCGATCGCATCCTCCAACGGGTCGAAGCCCCGAATCAGGAAGGTCGTCACGCCCAGGTCGTAGTAGTCCAGCAGCGCATCGGCCACCTGCTCCGGCGTGCCGACCAGCGCGGTGCTGTTCGAGCGTCCGCCAATCTCCTGCGCCACCGCAGTCCACAGCCGCTTGTCGACACGCGGTCCCTTCTCCGCAGCCGCCAGCAGCCGCTTCGCACCTTCGCTCTGCTGCGGCCCCCCGCGACCAAAGCCCTGCACCACGCGCAGCCGCTTCGTCTCTTCGAGGATGCGGTCCGCACGCTCCCATGCCTTTTCCTCCGTCTCTGCCAGGATCGGCCGGAACGACACCGAGAAGCGCACCTGCCGTCCATGCTTCGCCGCCTCGGCCCGCACGCGCGAGGTCAGTTCGCGTGCCTGGTCCAGCGATTCGCCCCACAGCGCATACACATCGGCATGCTTGCCGGCCACCGGAATCGCGGCCTCCGATGCACCGCCGAAGTACACCGGCACATGCGGCTTGCCGTTCAGCGTCTGCACCGGCTTCACTTCGGAGAACGCGCCTGCGTAGCGATAGTGCGCGCCTTCGTGATCGAAGGGCTTCTCGCTGGTCCACACCTTGCGCAGCACGTCGAGGTATTCATCGGTGCGGGCATAGCGCTGGTCATGGTTCAGCCAGTCGCCATCGCGGCGCTGCTCGTCGTCGGAGCCGCCCGAGATGTAGTGCACGCCGAGCCGCCCACCGCTGAACTGGTCCAGCGATGCGAACTGGCGCGCCGCCAGGGTCGGCGCCACGAAGCCGGGCCGGTGCGCCAGCATGAAGTGGATGCGCTCGGTGACCGAAGCGGCAAAGGCAACGGTCAGCGTCGCATCGGGGCCGGTCGAATGATGGGGCACGAGCACACGGTCGAAGCCCGCCTGCTCGTGCGCCTGCGCGAAGGCCCGTACGTAGTCGCGGTCGATCGCGGGGCCCTTGGCGGCATGGATCTCCGAGACCTTCTGGCCCTGGATCATACCGATGAATTCGACGTCGTTGTGTTGTTGTTGGCTCATGTGCTGTCCTTTGATGAAGAAGAGGATCACGCGCCGTGCGCGCGAAGAATCGTTTCGAAGCTGCGGTCCCACAACGGCCGCACATTGGCGGGGCCATCGAGCACGCCCAGCTTCTGGAAGGTGTCGGCCACATCCTGGTGGCTTCGGATCACGCTGTCGTCGACGGCTGCCAGGCTGTAGTCGCCGCTGCGGCCGTTGAAGAGTTCGACGATGTCGCCCACCGGCACGCGCGTCTCGGCCGACTGCGCGCGGGCGTAGGCCAGGTAGTTGCTGTTGATCCAGGCGAAGGAGCGCTGCAGGCGCTGCAGCAGGTCCGCGATCGCAGCGCGACGCGGCGCATCGTCCAGCGTGCGCGGGTTGGCATAGATCGGGAAGTTGCCGGACAGATAGCCCACGCCCGTCTTGATGGTCCGCGCGCCGTATTGCGTGCGCGCCAACTGGCCGTTGTAGCCGAAGATGGCCCACGCATCGAGGTCGCCGCGCGCAAACGCCGAGAGGCCATCGGCCGGCGTCAGGCTCACCGGCGTGATGTCGTTGAATGAGAGTCCGACCTCGGCCAGTTGCTTGGCGAGGTAGTAGTGCGAGGTGGTGGCGCGCACGTAGCCGATGCGCTTGCCCCTGAAGTCGGCGATCGACTTGATCGGTGCGTCCTTGCGCGCCAGCGTGGCCTGGTTGTTGAGGTCTTCATGCGTCACCGCGACGAAGCGCACATGCGCCTTCTGCCGCGCCGCGAACACGGCCGGGATCTCGCTGCCGGAGCCGAGGTCGAGCGCATCGCCGTTGATCGCCTCGATGTGCAGCACGCCGTTGTTGAGTTCGCGCCAGTCGATCTTGTAGGGCGTGTCGGCCTGCCCCGATGCGGTGAGCAACGGGCGCCACAAGCCCTTGTAGGTGCCGACGCGCAAGGTCACGCCACTGAGGTCTTGTCGTTGCGATGGCGCGGCCTGCGCTGCGGTCGCGCCGAGGCCCGCTGCACCCAGGGCGGCCGCGGCCTGCAGCCACTCGCGGCGATTGAAGGAAGCAATGTTCATGCGCTCTGTCGGACGTTGAGGAGGGTGAACCGTACCGGCCGGCACGCCGGAAGCGAACGCAGAAAAACGAGTTTGGATATGCGGGATCGGTCGTTCGCCTGCGCGGCATGCGCGCTTAACTTCGCTGCATGAGTGCCTTACCCCTGCGCCGCACGGCGTCCGATCTCCGCTTGCCTGCCCCGCCGGATGCAGCGCTGCTTGAAAAACTCGCACGGCAGTTCGCCAGCACCGCCGAGGACCTCGACCGCGGTGGCGCATTCCCGCATGCCAACTTCGAACTGCTGCAATCGCATGGCCTCATCGGCCTTGTCGCGCCACGCGAATTCGGCGGTGGCGGCGCCACGCTGCAAACCGCGTGCAGCGTGATCGCCGCCGTCGCCCGTGGCGAGCCGGCGACAGCGTTGATCCTCACGATGACCTGGCTGCAGCACCATGCGCTGGGCCGCAGCGACAACCGCTGGCCGATCGCATTGCGCGAGCGCGTGGCGCGTGATGCGGTGGAGCGGGGCGCGCTCATCAACGCGCTGCGCGTCGAACCGCTGCTCGGCTCACCCGCTCGAGGAGGCCTCCCGGCGACCGTCGCGCGGCGCGATGGCGACACCTGGCGCATCGACGGCCACAAGCTCTACACCACCGGCATTGAAGGCCTGGCCTGGCTCGCCGTCTGGGGCCGCACCGACGAGCCGGAATCGCGCGTCGGCACCTTCCTCGTGCCGCGCCACGCACAAGGCGTGAGCGTCGTCGCCAGCTGGGACCACCTGGGCCTGCGCGCATCGGGCAGCCATGAAGTCATCTTCGAGGACGTCTCGATCCCGCTGGCCAATGCGGTCGACCTGCGCGCACCTGGCGAATGGGCACCCGATGCCGGCAGCCAGACCGACATCGACGCGCATGCCACGCAGCAGGCCTGGATGGTGGTGCTGCTAGGCAGCCTCTATGACGCGGTGGCCCGGGCAGCGCGCGACTGGCTCATCGGCTTCCTCCATCAGCGTGCGCCCAGCGGCCTCGGCGCGCCGCTCGCAAGCCTGCCGCGCGTGCAGGAGCATGTGGGCGAGATCGACGCGCTGCTGCACGTCAATCGCGTGCTGCTCGACGAAACCGCCGCTGCGGTGGACAGCGGCCATGCGCCGCCGGCAATCGACAGCGGCCTGCTCAAGTACACGGTGACGAACAACGCGATCCGCGCGGTCGAACTCGCGCTGCAACTCAGCGGCAACCACGGCCTCACGCGCCACAACCCGCTGGAGCGCCACTGGCGCGACGTGCTGTGCAGCCGCATCCATACGCCGCAGAACGATGCGGTGCTCGTCGCAGCCGGCAAACGCGCCTTGAAAGAAGCCAACGCATGAACATCGATCACAAGCTTTCCCGCCGCACGTTGCTTCAAGCCGCGACGGCCATCGGCACCGCAAGCCTCATCGCGCGGCCCGCCATCGCACAGCAGCAAGCTTCGCTCGTCCTCGGCGACCAGGCCGGCGGCTTGCGCGCCCTGCTCGAAGCGTCGCGCACGCTGGAAGGCGTGCCTTTCGCCTGGCGCTGGGCCAATTTCCAGGGCGCGGCGCCGCTGTTCGAGGCGCACCGCAGCGGCGCGGTCGACACGGCCATGGCCGGCGACCTGCCGGTGCTCGCCGCGGCCGTCGGCAAGACGCCGCTGAAGATCGTCGCCACGCGCGTCGGCAAGCCCGAGTCCCTCGGCATCGTGGTGCAAGGCGACTCCAAGATCCGCACCGTGGCCGACCTGCGCGGCCAGACCGTGATCGTCTCGTCGGCGCGCGGCAGCATCTCGCAATACCAGCTCTACGGTGCGCTCGAAGAGGCCGGCGTCAAGCGCGAGGAACTGACCATCAAGTTCGTGCTGCCGACCGATGCGGCCGCGGCCTTCGCCTCGAAGCAGATCGAGGCCTGGGCCATCTTCGACCCCTACTACACGATCGCGACGCAGCAGGGCGGGCGCATCCTGCGCGATGGCCGTGGCATCAACACGGCGCTGGGCTTCATCACCGCCAGCGAGGCCGCGCTCGCCGACCCGGCCAAGCGCACCGCCATCGTGCAATTCCTCGACCGCCTGGCCCGTGCCGGCGACTGGGCCCTTGCCAATCCCGAGGCCTATGCGCAGGCCTACACCCAGCTCACGCGCCTGCCGATCGAGTCCTCGCGCATCATCACCGCGCGCTCCACCGTGGCCGGCCGGCCGGTGAGCGAGGCCGACATCGTCGCGTTGCAAAACGTCGCCGACCGCTCGGCGCGCGATGGCATCCTGCCGGTGCGCGTGGACGTGCGGGCGATCACGGATGCGGAACTGTGGCGGCGGCCCGCATGAGCGCGGCGCAAGCTCGCGCCGCAGCGCGCGGCACGGAGGCATGCCGATGACTTTCACTTCCATCGCCCCGTTGCGCGACTTCGTCACCGCCTTTGGCCGCCTGCTCGACAACCGCCCGGACGAAGGCCGCGTGTTGCGCGACGGCGGCGCCATGCTGCGCTGGCTGGTCGCCCGCGACGACTGGCTTCCTGACGCCTTCGCGCAGCCCGACCCGCTGCGCTACCAGCAATATTTGCTGCATGCCGATTCCACCGAGCGCTTCTCGGTCGTCAGCTTCGTCTGGGGTCCGGGCCAGGCCACGCCGGTGCATGACCACACCGTCTGGGGCCTGATCGGCATGCTGCGCGGCGCGGAGTTCAGCCGGGGCTACACGGCGCATGGCGGCCTGCTCTACCCGCAGGCGGAGGAGGTGCGCCTCGATGAAGGCGAGGTCGAGGCCGTGTCGCCCGCCATCGGCGACGTGCACCGCGTGCGCAACGCCTTCGACGACCGCGTGTCGATCAGCATCCACGTCTACGGCGCCAACATCGGCGCCGTGCGGCGCCATGTCTATCCCGAGGACGGTGGCTGCAAGCCCTTCGTCTCCGGCTATTCCAACACCGTGCTGCCCAACCTCTGGGACCGCTCTGCCGAACTCCGAAGCCACGTCTGACCGACCACGCATCACACCCCACATGACCGACTCCGCACTCCTGGCCGACCGGCCCGCTCCGGCCCGCGCCGCGCCGCATCTCCAGAGCATTTCTGCTGCCGCAGTCCGCGCCCGCCTGCTGGCCCGCGAGGAAACCGCCTTCATCGACCTGCGCGAGGAAGATCCCTTCGCGCAGTCGCATCCGCTGTGGGCCGCCAACCTGCCGCTGTCGCGCATCGAGCTCGACGCCTGGCGGCGCATCCCGCGGCGCGACACGCTCATCGTGCTCTACGGCGAACACGATGGCGAAGACCTGGTGCCGCGCGCCGCAGCCGTGCTGGCAGCCATCGGCTACACGAACCTGCGCCGCCTCGAAGGCGATCTCGAAGGGTGGCGTGACGCAGGCGGCGAGCTTTTCCGCGACGTCAACGTGCCGAGCAAGTCCTTCGGCGAACTGGTCGAGCACGAGCGCCACACGCCCTCGCTGTCGGCGCAGGAGGTGAAGGCCCTGATCGATGCGAAGGCCGACGTCGTGGTGCTCGACGCGCGCCGCTTCGACGAATACCAGACCATGAGCATCCCCTCGGCCACCAGCGTGCCCGGCGCCGAGTTGGTGCTGCGCGTGCGCGAACTCGCGCCGAACCCTTCCACGCAGGTCATCGTCAACTGCGCGGGCCGCACGCGCAGCATCATCGGCACCCAGTCGCTGGTGAACGCGGGCATTCCGAACCCGCTCGCCGCCCTGCGCAACGGAACCGTCGGCTGGAAGCTCGCCGGCCAGGTGCTGGACCATGGCGCCACAGTCCGCGCACCCCGCCTGCTCAATGAAATCCACCAGGCGCGGGCACAAGCCGATGCGCGCCGCGTGGCCGATCGCGCCGGCGTGCGCTGGATCAAGCTCGACGCCCTGCCCACATTGCGCGAACCCGGCCGCACGCTGTACCGCTTCGACGTGCGCACGCCCGAGGAATACGAGGCCGGCCACGTGCCCGGCTTCGCCAGTGCGCCCGGCGGCCAGCTCGTGCAAGAGACCGATCACCACGTTCCCGTGCGCGGCGCCCGCATCGTGCTCATCGACGACGACGGCGTGCGCGCCCCGATGACCGCCTCGTGGCTCGCGCAGATGGGCTGGAGCGTGTACGTTGTCGACCACGACAACGCGGGCCGCGACTTCGTCGAGAAAGGCCAGCCCGCCGGTGCTCTCCCGCCCGCGCCCGCACATCGAACCATCGGCGTGGTGGAGTTGGCCGACAGCCTGCAACGCACCGCCGTCATCGACGTGACCACCGGCGTCAACTACGCAAAGCGCCACATCGAAGGCGCCTGGTTCGCGATCCGCGCGCAATTCGCGCAGGCGCTCGACCGCATAGCGCCCGCATCGCGCTACGTCCTGACATGTGGCAGCAGCCTGCTCGCGCGATACGCAGCGCACGACCTGCGCGCCGCCCTCGACGCCCGCGGCCAGCCCGATGCCGACGTGCGCGTGCTGGAGGGCGGCAACGCCGCATGGTTCGCCGGCGGCCTGCCCACCGAGTCCGGCGACACGCGCCTGGCCACACCGCGCACCGACCGCTACCGTCGCCCCTACGAAGGCACCGACGCGCCCGCCGAGGCCATGCAGTCCTACCTCGACTGGGAGTTCGGCCTGGTCGCGCAACTGGCGCGCGATGGGACGCACCATTTCAAGGTGATCTGATGCCGCAGGCGCTTTAACGGCCCTGTGCCCTGAACTCCGCTTTCCATATCCGCTGCAGTTCCGCAGCCAAGGCCGGCGGCGGGTTGCCCACCAGCGTGTCGCGGTTCAGGCGATGCACGAAGCCGAACATCTGGCCGGTGTCCGGCGCATAGAGCTGCACGGCGCTGTTGTCGTAGCAGTCATGGGCCTTGCAGAATCCATTGAGGGCATACCGCGCGCCCGCCACATTCACCCATCGCGGCGGCGGCGCGGGGCCATCCATGCGCGCCAACCAGGCCTCGCGCGCATCGGCGCCGAGTGCCTTTCGCCATGCGGCGCCGAACTTCGGCGACGCAACCACGGCGTCGATGCTGCCGGTCGCAGGCGGCGGTGGAGGCGCAGCGACCTGGGGTTGAACGGCATCGGTCCTGCACGCGAAGAACTGCACTTTCAGCAATTGGTTGCCCAGCGCGGCAGCGGTCCTCCCGTCGGCGTTGAGCTGGATGTAGCGACCGCGTTTGTCGCGGTAGATGAGGAACAGCAGTTCCGATCCGCCCCGTACTTCGCTCAGCAGGGCCATCTCGTAGTTTGGCGGCGGCGAATTGCCGAAGTACGAGGCGGCCGCCTGGGGCTTGCCACCCGTCAGGCGCTGTCCGTCACGCTCGACCATCAGTGCGTCCGCTTCGACCCTCACCTTGGGCGCATTCGGGTTGGTGCAATTCGTCGACCATGTGCCGCCGTACATCGAGAGGATGTCAGCCGGGAGGCGCTGGGCCAGCGCGGACTCGCTGGCGGCCATGCAAAGCCACGCTGCGGCCCCTGCCTGAAGAACGCGACGCGTTGCCAATGGAGCCACAGGAACCTCCTGAAGAGCCTTGCCGGTGCACAGCCTACACGCCACGCACCTCGATGCCTATCCCTGCCCCTCCACGAAATCTTCACACCTTCTTACTGCTGCCCGGCGCGCTCCAGCGTCGCCTTGAGCTGCCGCACGGCCAGCGCCGACTCTTCCTCGATCTGCCGTCGCAACGTCACCGCATTGAGGAACGCAAACAGCAGGCTGTGTGCGCCGTACTCGAACTCCCGCACGAATTGCGTGCCACCGCTCTCATTGGGTGCGACCGTGTAGCTCACGATGCCGGCGTCGCGTCCGTTGATCTGTCCGGCGATGCGCCAGAGCTTGTCGGGCTCCCGCACGGTGACGCGCCAGGTCGCACGGCCACGCCGGCCGGCCACCTGGAAATCCTCGTCCACCGTCTCGCCAACATTGAGCGAATGGCCCGCGTCGCCGATGACCGCCAGCGAGGAAGGATGCCACTTCGGCCAGTTGGCCGGCGTCGTCACATAGGCGTAGACCTGCGCGGGCGGCCGGGCAATGTCGACCACGCTCACGATCCGCGTGGTGCCCGCGGGCATCGGCACGAAGAAGGCGCCGACCAGCACGGCCAAGCCCAGGGCGACCCCGGCCCATCGTTTCCATGCGCGACCTGCAGCACGTTCCATGGTTGACCTCCTCTCGGGCGCAGACCACGGTGGCGCGCAATCGCTGCCACACCACCGTTTCGCCTGCGTGACGAAACGCATTCTGTCCTCGTCGCGCTCGCGACGCCGTGAGCTTTTGATGGACAGAAATCGGGTCCGCTGGCGTATTTCTTGCGCGAGCAGCGGCTAACATTCACACCCTGAGGGCGTCGCCTGTGTCGGGATTCCGTCCCGAATGGCTGGCCCGGACGAGGACTTGGATTTTGGGCACCGACAACGCATTCGCCGAACTGGGTTTGGCACCCGACGCGACCGACAGCGAGGTCAAGGCCGCCTGGCGCCGGCTGGTTTCGCAGTGGCACCCCGACCGCAACAGCAGCGCCGATGCGGTGGCCCGCATGCAGCGCATCAACCGGGCCTTCGAGGAGATTCGCAATGCCGGCCCGCGCACGCCGCAGGCCGCCACCCGCCCCACCTCTGCGACTGAGAGCGCCAAGCCCAGGAAGCCCGCGCAGGAGTCCGCACGTTCATCGGCGGCGGACAACGGCCACACGAATCAGCGCGCGTCTGCCAGCGCATCGGCGGGCCGTGCATCGTCCGCCGGCCACGCTTCAAGCCATGCGTCCGGTCGCGCGTCCGACAACGCCGCGGACCACGGGGCCGACCACAAGGCCGACGAAGGCGCTCAACGCCGCCCCATCTTCCGCAAGGTCAAGCTGACCCTGGAAGAAGCCGCAGTGGGCTGCATCAAGGTCATGCAGGGCAAGATCACCGAGACCTGCACGGTCTGTGCTGGCGCGGGGCACCAGGTGCTGGGCGGCAACTGCGCCCAGTGCGGCGGCTCCGGCGCGCTGCCCAAGCGTTCCTTCTTCGGCTGGCCCACCGGCTACTACGAATGCACCGCCTGCCTGGGTGGCGGCATCGCGCGGCGGCCCTGCAAGGCCTGCGCGGGCGCCGGCAAGGCGACACCGCAGGCCTACAAGGTGGGCGTGCGCATCCCGCCCGGCGTGCGGCCCGGCGACCTGCTGCACGTCGATGCGCGGCGCGCCAGCAAGGCCAGTCCGCCCGCCGACCTGGAGATCCGCGTCGAATTCGCGGAGCACGATTTCTTCAAGCTGGAAGACGACGGCACCATCCACTGCGAGATCCCGGTCGACGGCTTCGCATGGATCGCCAATCGCGCGATCCAGGTGCCGACCGTGGCCGGCCTGCAATCCCTCAAGCTCAAGCGCGACCAGGTGTCCTACCGCCTCAAGGGCCACGGCTTCCCGGTGTCGCGCGGCGGTCCGCGCGGCGACCAGCAGGTGACGGTGCAGCCGATCTTCCCGGACCATCTCACCGCCGACCAGGAGATCCTGCTCGACCAGTTGCTGGCCACCACATCCGGCGACGGCGGCACCTCCGACAAGCGCCTGCGTGCCTGGAACAGCGGCCTGCGTGCGTGGGAGCGCGGGATGTCGAAGCGGGCTTCGTAGGACAGCGTCCCCTGCATTCAGTCCGGCCTAAGCTGGCCGGTTCAATCTCCTTCCCATGGCGACCACGAAAGCGTCGGTGGCGCCAAGGTGATGGCGGGCTCGCTCCATGTCCACACCCACTCCGGGCGCGAACCATCAGGGGAATCAAAAATGAATGCACGCAAGTTCTATCTGGCGCCGGTCGCTGTCGCGACGGTGGTCGGCTTCACGATGTTCGGCCAGGCGGCCCTGGCACAGGCACCGGCGGCCAAGCCCGCCGAGATGGCCAAGCCAGCCGATACGGCCAAGCCCGCCACGCCCGAGCAGGAAATGCTGAAGCTCTCGCAGGACGGCTACATGGCGGTGCGTGCCGCACGCGGCGCCCGCGTGGACATCTTCAACGGCAACATCAAGGGCGCCACCGACCTGCTGGCCAAGGCCACGTCTTCACTGGCCGCGGCGAAGAAGGATGCGCCGACCTTCATGGTCGAAGTCAAGTCCGGCGTGGACGGCAAGATCGTCCGGGACACCACCTCGGTGGACCGCGCCAACATCGTCCCCATCGACGGCCAGATCGTGCTCGCCGACAACTACATCGACACACCCGCCAAGCGCGCCCACATCGACAAGGCCAACGAGCACTTCGCCAAGGGCCGCGGCAAGGAGGCCCGCGATGAACTGCGCCTGGCCGAGGTGGACGCCGCCTTCACAAGGGTGTTGATGCCGATCGACTCCACCGCGAAGAACGTTGCCGAGGCCACACGGCTGCTGGGCGAGAAGAAGTACTACGAGGCCAACCTGGCGCTGAAGGCGGTCGAGGACGGGCTGCGCATCGACACGGTGGCGCTGAGCGAACCTGTGAAGGTGGCCCCCGCGGCGCCGAAGGGCTGATCCGGGCGGCACTTGGCGAGATGCGGGAAGCGCGAGGCCCGCCTCGACCGCGCCTCGCTCTCAGAACTTGTGCGCCAACCCCAGGCTGTACACGTTCTGCTTCTGTCCCGGCACCGGCGTACCGTAGAAGCTCACGTTCGAGGTGCCATCGTTCTGCAGCAGCACGACGTTGGCATACACGGAGGTCCGCTTCGAGAAGAAATATGTGGCCTGCACGCGCCAGAAGTGCGCGTCGTTGTCCGTGTCGAGCTGGTCCTTCGCCACGTAGTCCAGGTCCACCACCCATGGCGCGTTCGGCGTCCATTGCAGGCCCACGTCGTAGGCGCGCGCCTTCGGCAGGTTGGACGCCTTGGAGTCGCTCACCGAATAGCCCGCGTGCGGCCGGAAGTTGCCGAAGTTGTAGCTCACGCCCACCGACGTGAGCTTGTCCAGCCGGCTGGTCTCGTGTGCCTCGGCCTCGCGGTAGCTCGCGCCGATGCTCAGGCCGCCGTACGTGTAGCTGAGCGCAGCTTCGGCCGTGTGGCCGGTCACGCCTTCGCCCGGCGCCACCAGCGCACGGAACTTGAAGCCGGCGAACTCGGGCGAGACGTACTTCACCGCGTTGTTCACCAGGTCGCTGATGAAGCTGAACTCCTTGAAGCGGAAGGCCGAGTACCCGCCGAAGATGAAGTAGTTGCCCATGATGTCGTCGTTGGTGTTCCACTGACGGCCCACCGTGAGGGTGCCCAGGCTCTTGCTGACCAGCCCGACGTAGCTGCCGCGGTTGAAATACGTCGTGGCATTGGTCGCGCCGGTATCGAGGCTGAAGCCCGACTCCAGGCCGAAGACCGCGCCGAGTCCGTCCCCCAGGTCTTCCACGCCGCGGTAGCCCAGGCGCGATGCGTTGACCTGGCTGCTGTCGAGCTTGTCGATGCTGGTGCTGGCGCGGCCTGCGGGCGTGGCATAGCTGCTGGTCACATGCACCGCCTCCATGGCCGTGACGCCATAGACGGTGACCGAGCTCTGGGCCTGTGCGGCGGGCACGGCGGCGACGAGCAGCGCCACGGCGCCAAGACGAGAAAGACAAGCGTTCATCTGGAAAGATCCCTCTGTTGGTTTTTGAACGGAAACGGGCATGACAAGAAAGAGGCTGGACGCACACCGGCGGCTCGGCCACTGCGGGCCGATGCACGTCATGCGTCGATGGGGTGAAGGGGGAGACCGTGCGCCGCCGGGAGCGGAGCCGGTTCAGCGGCGCATCAGGCCTTGCCTGCGGCGTTCCCCTTGGGGATGAACTTCAGGATCAGGATCGCGGCGCAGATCTCCACCGCGGCGATCACGAAGAGGCCTGGCGACAGCAGCCCGGTGGCCGTCTTGATGCTGCCGAGCAGGAAGGGCGCGCCGAAGCCCGCGAGGTTGGCCAGCGAGTTGATCGTGGCCACGCCCACCGCGGCGGCGGCGCCGGTGAGGAAGCGGTTGGGCATCTGCCAGAACACCGGAATGGCCATGCTGGTGCCGACCACCGCGACCACCAGCGAGGCGATCACCAGCGCCGCGCTCTGCCCGAGGAACAGGCCCGCGCACAGCAGGCCGGCCGCGCCGAGGATCACCGCCAGCGAGCAGTTCCAGCGCAGTTCCTTCTGGCGGTCCGCGCGGCGGCCGATCAGCACCTGGCCGACCGCACCGCAGAGGAAGGCGCCCGACATGATCCAGCCGATGACGACCGGGTTGGTGAAGCCCAGTTCGCGCACCACGCTCGGGCCGTAGAAGTTGAGCGTGGCATTGGCCGCGACGATGCAGAAGTAGATGAGGATCAGCAGCCACAGGCGCGAGTCGCGCAGCGACTTGAGCACGCTATGTTCACGGTGGCCGAGTGCCTGCTCGTCGCGGGCCAGGTCGGCCTGCACCAGCTTCTTTTCCTCGTCGGTGAGCCACTTGGCTTCGCCAGGGCGGTTGGTCAGGTAGAAGAAGGTCGCGATGCCCGCGAGCACCGACGGAATGCCTTCGATCAGGAACACCCACTGCCAGCCGGTCCAGCCGTTCACGCCGTTCAGGTTGTTCATGATGGTGCCGGCCAGCGGGCCACCGACCACGCCCGACAGCGCGCCCGCCGCCACGAACATGCCGAAGGCCGAGGCGCGGCGATGGCTCGGATACCAGTAGGTCAGGTAGAGGATCACGCCCGGCTGGAAGCCCGCCTCGAAGGCGCCCATCAGGAAGCGCAGGAAGTAGAACATCGCCGGCGTCGTCACGAACATCATCGCCACGCAGGTGATGCCCCAGCCGATGGTGATGCGCATCAGCGTCTTCCGCGCGCCGATCTTCTGCAGCAGCATGTTGCTCGGCACCTCGAAGAAGAAGTAGCCGAGGAAGAAGATGCCGGCGCCCAGGCCGTAGACCGCCTCGCTCCATTGCAGGTCCTGCAGCATCGTGAGCTTGACGTAGCCCACGTTGATGCGGTCGATCCAGGCCAGCAGCCACAGCAGGCCGAGGAAGGGGATCAGGCGCCAGGTGATCTTCTTGTACGTCGCGTCGCTGAAGGCATCGCTCGCGGCGCCCGCGGGCACGGCGCCTGCGGCAAGGGGGGTGGCTGTCATGGTGGTCCTTTGAAGATTCAGGGAACGGATCGGGTGCCGGGCATTGGGGGAAGCCAGCGGTTCATGCCGACGTCTTGCGCCGCGGCGCGCTCGTACATCTGGCGATAGATGGGCTCGAGGCGCTGCGTGTCCTGTGCTGCGGCGGCGACCTGCTCGCGATAGGCCTTCATGAGGCCGCGCAGCTCGGTGCGCAGGGCGCGCTCGTCGACGGTGGTGATCAACCCATCCTCGAAGACCACACGGCCGTCGACGATGGTGGTGCGCACCGAGCCGCCGTCCTCGCAATGCACCAGCTGGCGCCGGAGGTCGTTGAGGGGCGTGAAGGCGACGGTGTCAATGTCGAGCAGGATCACATCGGCCGCGCAGCCCACGGCGAGCTGCCCGAGGTCATCCGCACGCCGCATCGCCCGCGCACCGCCGCGCGTGGCCGCATGCAGGATCTCCTGCGGCTGCGGCCACTGCGAGTAGTCCGGCGTGGCCAGTGTGTGCAGCAGTGCGGCGGTCTTCGCGACGAACCACAGGTTCACCGAATCATCGGTGTTCATCTCGTCAGTGCCCAGGCAGATCGGCACGCCCGCATTGCGCAGCACGCGGTACGGCATCACGCCGCTGCCCAGTCGCAGGTTGCACACCGGGTTGTGGGCCACGGTGCAGCCGGACTGCGCGAGCAGCGCGATGTCCTCATCGTCGATCCAGATCGCGTGGATGACCATCATGCGTTCGTCGAGCAGGCCGAGGTCGTGCACGTAGCGCACCAGCGACTTGCCGAACTTCTGCTCGCCCATCACGCGCTGCAGCTTGGTCTCGAGGATGTGGATGTTGAAGGGCAGGTCGTGCTGCTTCGAAAACTCCGACAGCGCCTGGAAGTACTCGACCGTCACGCGCTGCGGTGCGGAGCAGGAGACGGCCGCCGCGAGTCGCCCGTTGGCCGCGCCATGCCAGCGGTCGAACAGGTGCTGGTAGACCGCCATCAGCTCCTCGCCGGTCTGGCGCCGGGCGTTGTCCATCGCGCGCTTTTCCTCGGCGGGCAGGAGCTCGGCGAGGTAGGGGTACTTGTCGTACTCGACGATGTTGGGCTGGTCGATGGCGACCGTCGCGCGGATGCCGGCGTCCTCGTAGGCGCGCATGATCGCATCGACCGATTCGTGGGTGGCGATGGGCACGTGGTACGCGTCGTCATGCACGCTGGTGATGCCACGGCGGAGCATCTCCAGCGCGCCGAGCATGGTGCGCACATAGGCCAGCCGGCCGGCATCGCCGCTCGGGGCCAGCGGCGGCACCTCGTGCAGCATGAAGATCTCGAGCGGGTAGCCGGGCAGCATGCCCTTCATCAGGTTGCCGGGCGAATGGAAGTGCGCGTTGATGAGGCCGGGCATGGCCAGCATGCCCTCGGCGTCGATCACGCGATCGAAGGCGCGCGGCCAGTGGTCGCCGGCGCCGGGGCCGATGGCGGCGATGCGGCCAGCCTCGATCACGATGTCGGCGCGCGGCCATTCGTTGCCTGCGTCATCGAGCGCGAGCACATGGGCGCCGCGGATCAGCAGCGAGGCTTGGGAAGAGGTGGTGGGCGTGTTCATGGACGGGATCATCGACCGAAGCTCATTGCGCGAACACCTGGCCCCACGCACGCGCCGGGCTCGTGTCGATGCCGGCCATGCGCAAAGCGTGCCAGACGCCGATCGAGACCGAATCGAACATCGGGATGCCGGTCTCCGCCTCGATGGCCGGGATCACCGTGGCGGCGGGGAAGTTGGTGCACAGCGTGAGCACCGCGTCGGGCTTGTGGGCAGCGGCCTCGCGCACCATGCCGGCGATCGCGTCGGCCGGGATCGAGGCGAAGGAGATGTTGTCCTTCAGCGCGCGATGGCGTTCCGCGATCACCTCGTAGCCGGCCTCGCGATACGCCTCGACCAGGCCTTGCTGGTACGCACTGTCATAGGGCGAGACGATGGCCACGCGCATCAGGCCGCGGCTGCGCAGCAGGTCGTCGAGCGCGAGGATCGAGGTGGTCGTGCGGATGCCGGTCTGGTCCTGTACGCGCTGCACATAGTCGCGGTCGTGCTGCACGCCGATCTTGGCGCCCTTGCTGCCGTTCCAGAGCATCACGTCCGGCTTGGCATGGGCCAGCAGGTGCGCGGCGGTGAGCATCTCGTCGACCGCGTAGCTTTCCGGATACGGGTCGGACTCGCCGAACACCGGCGTGCGCGAGAACAGCGGCGTGACGCCATTGAACGCACGCAGGATCGCCATCGTCACGCGTTCCACCACCGTGTTGCCAGAGGGCGTGACCACGCCGATGAAGCGCTCGCCCGGGGCGAAGACCTTGTCCAACTGCATGCTCATACCGGCAGCTTCTTGCTGTAGTCGATCATCATCGCGGCGATGAACATCGCGACGCCGGCCCCGGCCATGAACATCAGCGCGCCGAAGTAGGAGCCGCCGCTGGCCTGCACGATCACGCCGATGATGATCGGCACGCCGATGCCGGCGATCTGGCCCGACAGGTTCATCGTGCCGCCGACGAAGCCGGCGCGCTCGCGGCCGCCGAGGATCGCGGGCAGCGACCAGAACAGGCCGAACCAGCGCAGGAAGAAGAGCGCACAGCACAGCAGCACCACGGCCAGCACCGCATCCGACACATAGGCCACGGTGAAGATCGATGCCGTGGCGATCACCGCCGCGATGCCGAACATGGTGCGCAGGACCGTGTTGGGCGTGCCGCCGCGTGCCTTCCACTTGTCGGAGATCCAGCCCGCGACCATTTCGCCGACAAAGCCCGACATGTAGATCAGGAAGCTCGCGCCGCCCATGGTCTTGATGTTGAAGCCGTAGCTGGCCAGCAGGTAGCTCGGCAGCCAGGCGATGAAGCCGGTGAACATCACCGAGAAGCCCATCCAGCCCAGGCACATGCCCCAGATCGAGCGGTAGCGGAAGAAGTTCATCACGCTGCCGCCTTTGGACGGCGTCGATTTCGCGTCTTCCGCCTTGTGCGCGGCCTCGATGTAGTCGGCCTCGGCTTCGTTGACGCCGGGATGCTCGCGCGGCGTGTTGCGGATGAAGTACCAGCACCAGATGCCGGCCACGATGGTGCCGACGCCGGCCACCACGAAGGACAGGCGCCAGGAGCCGAGCGAGGCGATCAGCCAGGCGATGATGATCGAGCCCAGCGCGGCACCCAGCGGCGCGCCGCCGTCCAGCAGCGTGGCGCCACGGCCGCGCTCGTTCTGCGTCATCCACATCGCGTTGAGCTTGGCGCCGGCCGGATAGAGCGGCGCTTCCGAGGCGCCCAGGCCCAGGCGGGTGATGAGCAGCGTGACGAAGCTGCTCGAGCCCGCCGCGATCGCCTGGAAGAAGCCCCAGAGGATGGTCGACGAGGCGATCACCACGCGCGGCTTGAAGCGATCGGCCAGCATGCCGCCGGGGATCTGCATCAGCGCATAGGTCCAGAAGAAGGAACTCAGCAGCAGGCCCTGCATGGCGGGCGACAGGTCGAATTCCTTTGCGATGATCGGCATCGCCACCGACAGCGACGCGCGGTCGATGTAGTTGACGGCCATCAGGAACAGGATCGCCAGGAAGATCTTCCAGCGGACTTTGGTCTGGGCCTCGATGGCATCGAGCGGCAGTGACGCGGCGGCAGGGGTCATGTGTTTACTCCAGGTTTTCGCAGATGGTATACAAAACATGGAAGATTGCATGCAATATTTCTACCAATGTTGTGCAGTCACTTGCACGATCCGGGCCAGCTTTCGGCTGGTTTTTGGAACCAAAATGGTGCGAACTGGGTAAACCACAGGTAAACCTGAGGAAAATTCGAAGGTGAAATGCGCTTGGAGCGTGCACAATCGAGTTTGTGATCGTATGCAATTTGCTCTGTGACGTTGAACAAACGCGGGGCAGACCGGGAACCAGGAAATGGAAAACGCAGACTTCGAAACGCTCGTGACGAAGAAGAAGGTCGCCGCCAAGGCGAAGAAGAGCCTCAGCGTGGACGAGATCTACGCGCGCATCCTCACGGCGATCAGCGAGCACCGGCTGCAGCCGGGCACGCAGCTGGTGGAGGACCGGCTCGCGAAGATCTTCGACGTGAGCCGCACCAAGATCCGCGAGGCCACGGTGCGGCTGGTGCACGACCGCATCGCCACCAACATTCCGAACCGCGGCGCCTTCGTGTCGAGCCCGACGGCCGACGATGCGCGCGAGATCTTCGCGGCGCGCCGCCTGATCGAGCCGGAGCTGATGCGCATGGCCGCGCGCAACGCGACGCCCAGGCAGGTGGCGCTGCTGCGCGCGCATGTCGAGAAGGAGAACGCTGCGCGCCGGAAGGACGGCTACACGATCATCCCGATCTCGGGCGACTTCCACTTGCTGGTGGCCGAGATGGCTGGCAACAGTTTCCTGGCGCGCACGCTGCGCGAGCTGGAGTCGATCACCTGCCTGGTCATCATCCTGTACGACACGCACGGGGCACAGGGGTGTCCTTATGACGATCACCAGTTCTTGGTGGATGCGATCGAGGCACGGGATGAGGCACGGGCGGGGAAGCTGATGCTCGAACACCTGGATCACATCGAGCATTCACTGAACCTGTCGCCGCCAGCCGATAAACGGATCCCCCTGGAAGACGCCTTCCTTTGAGAAGCCGTAAATCTTCCTACTGCGGCCACCGATCTCGGGCCTGCGGTGCTCACCGCACGAGAGTGCGGTTCCGCGCCGCAGACCCGACCTCGGCGCCCTCGCTACGGAATCTTTACGCCTTCTCGGCCTGTGCCTGATTTGAGAAAGAACTCCTGATGCGACTGCTGCTTGTCAACTCGAACACTTCTGATTTCGTGACCGCCAAGGTTGCCGCTGCTGCGCGCGACGCGGCTGCAGCGAGGACGGAGATCGTGCCGGTGACGGGGCGCTTCGGGGCGCGGGTGATTTCGACGCGCACCGAACTGGCGATCGCGGAGCACGCGACCATCGATCTGCTGGCCGAGCATGCGCCGGGGTGCGACGCGGTGCTGATCGCGGTGTCGTATGACGTGGCGCTGTGGGCGGCGCGGGAGATGCTGGACATTCCGGTGGTCGGCATCACGGAGGCGGCCCTGCTCACGGCGAGCATGCTGGGCACGCGCATCGGTGTCGTCGTGTTCGGCAAGCGGGTGCTGCCGATCTACCGGGAGCGCGCGCTGCAGATGGGCATCGGCGATCGCATCGCTGGATGGCGGGCGGTGGAGAGCACCGCGCCGTATGCGGCCGGCGACCAGAGCGAAGCCGATGCGCTGACCATCGCGGCGGTGCGCGACCTGGTCGAGCGCGACGGCGCGGAAGTGGTGGTGCTGACCGGCGCCGTCATGGCGGGCGTGCCGCCGCGCTTGCAGCCGCATGTCGATGTGCCGCTGCTCGACGGCATCAGCTGCGGCGTGAAGCAGGCGGAAGCGCTGGCCGCATTGGAGCCGGCCAAGCCGCGCAGCGGCAGCCTGGCGCCCCTGCCGCAACGCGAGATGGTGGGCGTGGCACCCGCCATCGATGCGCTGTTCGGCCATCCCTCGAACAACAAGAAAGATTGAACCCCATGAGCGAACTGCGCTTCCCGCTGCGCCAGCACGGTCGATTTGCCTACAGCCCCATCGTCGAGCGGCAACTGCCACCCTGGCCCGGCGGGCATGGGCTTGCGGTCTATGTCGCGATGAACCTGGAGCAATACGCTTTTGGCGAAGGGCTGGTGGAAGACCTGGTGCCCGGCATCCCGGCGCCGGACGTGCTGAACAACTCGTGGCGCGACTACGGCAACCGGGTCGGCGCCTGGCGCCTGCTCAAGCTGCTGGCGGAACACAAGCTGCCGACCACCCTGCTGATCAACTCCGAGCTGTACGCTGTGGCGCCGCAACTCGTCGAGGCCTATCGCGCTCAGGGCGCTGAGATCGCCTCGCACGGGCAGACCAATTCGCAGCACCAGGCCGACCTGAGCGAGGCCGACGAGCGCGCCCTGATCGAGCGCGTGACCGCCACCATCGCGGCGCACGAAGGCCGCCCGCCGGCCGGCTGGCTGAGCCCCTGGATCGCGGAGACCGAGCGCACGCCCGACCTGCTGCAGGAGGCCGGCTACCGCTATGTGCTGGACTGGTGCATGGACGACCAGCCGGTGTGGCTCCAGACGCGCCAGGGCCGGCTGCTGTCGGTGCCTTATCCGCAGGAGCTCAACGACAGCGCCGCCATCATCGGCCGGCAGGTGAGCGCCTCCGAATTCGCCGACATGATCGTCGACCAGTTCGAGGAGATGCTGCTGCAGGCCGAGGAGCAGCCGCTGGTGATGGGCATCGCGCTGCACGCCATGATTGCCGGCCAGCCCTTCCGCCTGCGCCACCTGCGCCGCGCCTTCGCGCACATCCATGCGAAGCGCGACCGGTGCTGGCTGACGACGGCGGGGCAGATCGCTGACTGCATGCGCTGAGCGCGCCGCGGCTGGCTGGCAGGCGCACTACAGTGCCTGCATGAACGTCTCGCGATTCATCTTCCTCACTGCGGCGCTGCTGGCGCCGCTTTTCGCCGTCGCGCAACCCGCCGCCGTCGACTACCAAGCTGACACCTCCTGGCTCTGCCGCCCGGGCCGCATCGATGCCTGCACCCGCGACCAGACCGCCACGCGCGTCGAGGCCAATGGACAGCTAACCACCGAATCCTTCAAGACCGCTGGCGCACCGCCGATCGATTGCTTCTACGTCTACCCGACCGTGAGCCGCGAGCGTTCCATGAACAGCTCGCTTGCCGCGAGCGCGGCCGAACGCGAGGTGGTCCACCAGCAGTTCGCGCGCTTCGCCTCGCGCTGCCGGACCTTTGCACCGCTCTATCGCCAGATGACGCTGCACGCCCTCATGACGCCCGCCGCCGGCCGCAACTTCGCGGCCGAGGGCGACATCGCGTACGGCGACGTGAAGGCCGCCTGGAACGACTACCTCGCCCGCGACAACCAAGGTCGCGGCTTCGTGCTGATCGGCCACAGCCAGGGCGCGCGCTGGCTCACGCGCCTGATCCGCGAGGAGATCGACGGCAAGCCGGTGCTGGCGCGCATGGTGTCGGCGCTGCTGATGGGCAGCAACCTCGCGGTGCCGAGGGGCGCCGACGCGGGCGGCGCGTTCAAGAACGTGCCGCTGTGCCGCAAGGCCACGCAGACCGGCTGTGTGGTGGCCTATGCGAGCTTCCGCGCCGAAGTGCCGCCACCGGCGCAGACCCTGTTCGGCCGTGTCGCGGAACCGGGCCAGGTCGCGGCCTGCGTCAACCCCGCGGCGCTCGCGGGCGGCGAGGGGGCACTGATGCCGTACTTCAGCAGCGGCAACACCGACATCGTCGGCATGCCGTCGCGCATCGGGTCATGGCTGCAGGACGGGCGCAAGCTCGACACGCCCTTCGTCACCACGCCCGGCCTGCTCACGGCCGAGTGCGTGTCGAACGAGCACGGTGACTATCTCGCCGTCACGACGCATGCCAGCGCCGCCGATCGGCGCATCGATCACATCGCGGGCGATGTCACTCTCGGGGGCGTGGTGCTCAAGGCCTGGGGGCTGCACCTGGTTGACGTGCATCTGACGATGGGCAATCTGCTGTCGCTGCTGGACAGCCAGACCGCCGCCTACGTCGAACGCCGTTGAATCAGGTGCCTGCCACGTAGGGGTTGCTGCGCCGCTCGCGGCCAAAGCTGCTCTCCGGGCCATGCCCCGGAATGAACACCGTCTCGTCACCCATCGGCCACAGGCGCTGGGTGATGCTGTCGATCAACTGCTGGTGGTTGCCTTGCGGAAAGTCGGTGCGGCCGATGCTGCCGGCGAAGAGCACGTCACCGACGAAGGCACGCTGCGCGCTCGCCGAATGGAACACCACATGGCCCGGCGTGTGCCCCGGGCAGTGGCGCACCGACAGCGTCTCTTCGCCGATAGTCACGCTGTCCCCATCGTCCAGCCAGCGCGTCGGCACGAAGGGCTCGGCCGGCGGAAAGCCGAACATGCGGCTCTGCTGCGCGAGGCCATCGATCCAGAACTGATCGCCGGGATGCGGGCCGACGATGGGCAGCGCCAGGCGGCGCGCGAGTTCGCCGGTGCCGCCGGCATGGTCGATGTGCGCGTGTGTGAGCCAGATCTGCTCGAGCGAGACGCCGAGCTTGTCGACGGCGGCCAGCAGGCGGTCGAGATCGCCGCCGGGGTCGATGATCGCGGCCTTCTTCGTGGCGTCGCACCACACGATGGATGAGTTCTGCTGGAACGGGGTGACGGGGACGGTCTGGTAACGGAGCATCCCGCGATCGTACTTTCTCAAGAAAGCAGCTCGTAAAGCACGAAGCAGAGGATCGCCACGCCGATGCCGCACGTGACCCACGCACGCTTGCGCAACGCCGCCAGCGCGCCTTGCTCGGGCCGGTCCGACACGATGAAGGGTCGGTCGCCACGGCCCTTCCACACCACGCGCGTATCGGGCGGCAGCGCGGGTGGCGCTGCGATGCGGGAACTGCGTGGCCGCATCCGCGCCGATCCGAGCCCGACGAGCATGTCGACGTAGCCAATGAACACCGCCAGCACGATGCGCAAAGGCCTCGGCGCCGCAGCCACGACCTTGCGCCGCCATGCGCCGGTGCGGAGCGCGTCGACGATGCGCTCCAGCAGCCCGGGCTCCATCGACTCGGGCACGTTGCGGCGCAGGTCGAGGGTGCCGATCACATAGAGCGTGGCGCCGACCTCCACGCACTCCTCGGTCACGCGCAGACGCTGCCCGCCCTGCCACGGGAAGCCCAGCGCGTCCAGCAGCGCCATGCCGCGCGGCGGCAGAACGTCCTTGTCCGATTCCCAGCTCTTCAGGTCCAGCAGCAGTTCCGCGCCGTTGAGCCACACCGTCGCGCTGCCGGTGTCGTCGGCGATGTCGACCGACTCGACGCTGCCACCGTGGCGCGAGGCCACGCGTCGCCAGCCGCCGCTGTCATCGCTGCCGTCGCTCTCGTACCAGACCCACGCGGCCACGTCCCACCAGGCGCAGGCGCGGCCGGTGACGGCAGCGCGGGTTGGCGTGGCGGTCTCCGCAGGCGCCTCGAGGTGCACCAGCCCCACCCGCGCGCGGCCAACCTTCGCCGCCGCCATGCTCGCCGCCGCCTTGGCATCGCCCAGCATGCGCAACCCGCGACGCAGCAGCCACCCGCCGCCCACCAGGCCCGCGGGCACCAGCACGAAGGGCGTCAGCAGCAACGCGAACAGCAGGATCGCCAGCACCAGCATGCAGAGCACGGCCACGACGATGCCGGCGATCTTCAACCCGCTCCATTCCGTCGATTGCGTGTCCATGCGAAGCTGCGCTTCCTTCAGCGGCAGCCCTTCGCCCAGCCAGCGCGTGCCGAGGCGATCCCGCACGGCGGTCACGATGGCATTGCGGTCGGCACCGGGCGGCGGCAGGCGGCGCATGAAGGAAGTCTCGACATCGTCGGTGCGCGTGAGCACCAGCCATTCCATTTGCGAAGGCACCCAGGTCGGCAGGTCCGGCCCGCCTCGGCCGCCCATGCCTTGCATCGTGGCAGTGCTGCCTTCCTGGACGGTGCGCCAACTCACCGTGGCGCCATCGCCCGCGAACGGATCGTCGGATTCGTAGTGGAGCGCGTCGTCGGTGACCGTGTAGGTCGAATGCGTCTCGCCGAGCGGCGTCTGCACCGTGAAAGTCCAGCGTTGGGCCATTCGTACTCCGTGCGGAATCACTGTTGCGCATCATCCTGGAAAACGCTGCCGGACGGACAGCCCTCCGGACTGGCACGGCGATTGCATCGCACCTTGTACACAAGACAGGATGCTTGATGATGGTGCATGACAAGGTCTCGCTGGCCGAGCCCGAACCGACGACGACGGCAATCGACGGCACGCCCGCCGCGGCCTGGATCACGCGATTCACCGCGCCGATGAAGGGCGCGGCCGGCGGCCCGTTGGCCGGATTGCGCTTCGCGGCCAAGGACAACATCGACGTGGCCGGCGTCGAGACCACTGCCGCGTGCCCCGCTTTCGCGCGCACCGCCATGCAGCATGCACACGTCGTGGGCCGCCTGCTCGATGCCGGTGCGGCGCTGCTTGGCAAGACCAACCTCGACCAGTTCGCCTGCGGCCTCAACGGCACGCGCTCGCCGTATGGCGCGGTGCCCAACAGCTTCGACGCGCGCTACGTCTCGGGCGGCTCCAGTTCGGGGTCGGCCTATGTCGTGGCGACGGGGCAGGTCGACTTCGCGCTCGGCACCGACACGGCAGGTTCCGGCCGCGTGCCGGCGGGCCTCAACAACATCGTGGGGCTCAAGCCGAGCAAGGGGTTGATCAGCGCGCATGGCGTGGTGCCGGCGGCGCAGAGCGTGGACTGCGTGTCGATCTTCGCGCCGACGGTCGCGCTGGCGGTCAAGGTGCTCCAGTCGGCGATGGGTGTCGATGCGAAGGATCCGTTCTCTCGCTCGCTGCAACTCCAGCGCACGCCGCTGCCTGCGCGCTTCCGTTTCGGCGTGCCGTCCCAACTGGAGTTCCATGGCGATGCGCTCGCGGCGGAGGCCTTCGACGACGCCATCGAGCGCCTCGAATCGCTCGGCGGCCAGCGCGTGGCCATCGACTACGCGCCATTGGCCGAGGCTGCATCGCTGCTCTATGGCAGTGCATTGGTGGCCGAGCGCTACGCCGCGGTGCGAGACTTCTTCGAGGCGCACGAGGACGAGGTGATCGAACCGGTGCGCAGCATCCTCGCCGGAGGCCGCGACTTCAGCGCCGCCGACGTCTACGACGCGCAGGTGAAGCTGCGCGCGCTCGGCCAGCGCGTGGTACAGATGTGGCGCAGCATCGACGTGCTGCTGGTGCCGACCGCGCCCTGCCATTGCACCATCGAGGCGATGCGTGCCGACCCGGTCGAGCGCAACCGCGAACTCGGCGCCTACACCAACTTCGTCAACCTGCTCGACTATGCGGCGCTGTCGGTGCCGAGCTCGATCCGGCCGGACGGGCTGCCCTTCGGTATCACCCTGATCGGTCCCTGCGCCAGCGACCTGCAACTGGCCGAACTGGGCCAGCGCTTCCACCACGCGACCGGTCTCACCACCGGTGCAACGGGCCGCGCGCTGCCGCCCATGGTGCAACTGTTGCCTGCCAGCGCCGACACGGTGCGCGTCGCGGTGGTCGGAGCCCACTTGTCGGGCATGCCGCTCAACGGGCAACTGCGCGAACGCGGCGCGCGCCTGGTGCTGGAAGCGCAAAGCGCGCCAGACTACCGCCTCTATGCGCTGCCGGGGACCGTGCCGCCCAAGCCGGGCATGCTGCGCGTCGCGCCAGGCACCGGCGCTGCCATCCAGCTTGAGGTGTGGGAGATGCCGACCGCGCACTACGGCAGCTTCGTCGCACTCATTCCCGCGCCGCTCGGCATCGGCACGCTGACCCTCGCCGACGGCAGCAGCGTGCAGGGCTTCGTCTGCGAGCCGCTCGCGCTCGAAGGCGCGGAAGACATCACGCAACACGGCGGCTGGCGCGCCTATATCGCATCGAGACAAGCCCCCGCAGGTTGACGCCTGCGTTCACACGACTTCGTTCATTTGCAGGAGCTTTTCAATGCGCAACAACTCTCCCTCCACCTCGCGACGCAAGCTGCTGCAGGCCGGCGCTGCCGGACTCGGCGTGCTGGCCGCGCCGGCCATCGTGCGCGCCCAGGCGCCGACAAAGATCCGCATCGGCTACTGGCCCGTGGCGGCAGGGCTGCCTTTCTTCGCCGCCGTCGAGCGCGGCTACTTCAAGGAGGCGGGCGTCGACGTCGAGCCGCTGAAGTTCGCGGGCGCGCAGCAGGTCATGGAAGCGATGCTCTCGGGCCGCGGCGACGGCAGTTCCAACGGCACCGGCTCGGCCAATCTCGCCATCGGCGAGATCGCGCAGCCGGGCCTCTTCAAGATCTTCTGCACCAATCCGAGCAACGCCAAGTTCGTGCTCGACGAATTCATCGTTGCCAAGGACAGCCCGGTCAAGGTGACGGCGGACCTCGCCGGCAAGAAGGTCGCCTCTGGCCCCGGCATCCAGAACGTCACGCTGGCCAAGACCATGCTGGAGCGCGCCGGCGCCAAGGGCGCGGTGGTGAGCGAACTGCCGATCGGCCAGCACATTGCCGCGCTCGTGGCCGGCCAGGTCGACGCCTGCTACACGCTGGAGCCCACCGGCACCATCGGCCGCATGAACGGCACCACGCGCATCATCGAGGCGGGCGTGGTCGCGAAGTACATCCTCGGCGACCCGATGGCGCCGTGGCACGGGGGCGCGGCCAGCCTCACGACGGAGTTCATCAAGAAGAACCCCGACGCGGCGAAGAAGTACATCGCGGCCTACGCACGCGGTGTCGAACTGGTGCGCACCAAGCCGGACGAGGCGCGGCAGTACATGAAGGGCTACACCGCCATCGAAGGCCCGCTCACCGCCGAGGTGCCGCTGGCCTCGTACATGCTGCACGGCGAGTTCAAGTCGAGCGACGTGGCGTACTTCCAGAAGTTCTACGACCTGTTCACGGACAAGGGCATCTTCGAGAAGAAGGTGGCTGTCGACCCGCTTCTCTACAAGGCATAGACCATGGCCGAGCCCGCCGCCACCGCCGCCACCCCCTGGGCGCCACCCACTGCCACCGGCGCCGCCAGCGCCGTGCCGAAGAAGCCGCAATGGGAGCGCTGGATTCCCGCCATCGGCCCCGTCGTGCTGTTCATCCTCTGGGACCTGGTGGTGCGGCTCGGCTTCATCAAGCCGATCCTGCTGCCGGCCCCGGCTGACACCGTGTCGACGCTCATCACCGGCCTGGCCGGCGGCCCGCTGCTGACCGACTTCGCGGTGACGGTGTGGCGCACGGTGCAGGCCTTCGTGATCGCGGCCGTCATCGGCGTGCCGCTGGGCGTGCTGCTCGGCAGCAATGAGCGGCTGTATCGCAGCGTCGAGTTCCTGATCGACTTCTTCCGCTCGACGCCCTCGTCGGCGCTGATCCCGCTGTTCCTGCTGATCTTTGGCGTGTCGGACATCAACAAGATCGCGATCGCGGCTTTTGGCGCCTTCCTCATCGTCGTGTTCAACAGTGCCTACGGTGTCATCAACGCGCGCAAGCAGCGCGTGATGGCGGCCAAGGTGATGGGCGCCTCGCGCTGGCAGGTGTTCAAGGACGTGCTGATCTGGGAGAGCCTTCAACCGTCCTTCGTCGGCCTGCGTTCCGCGGTGTCGATGGCGCTGGTGATCGTGATCGTGGCCGAGATGTTCATCGGTTCCGACGCGGGCCTGGGCCACCGCATCATCGATGCGCAGCAGGTGCTCAACGTCAAGAGCATGTATGCGGCGATCCTCGCGGCGGGTGCGCTGGGCTATGCGCTCAACATCCTGTTCCTCGTCGCCGAGCGGCGCATCGTGCACTGGAGCGGAAGATGAGAGCCACCTCCGATGTCGTCCTCAACGGCCCGGTGTATGCCGACGTGCCCAAGCCGGTGTTCGTGCCCGGCCCGACCGGCACGCACATCACGATCCGCGGCCTGACCAAGTACTTCGCGGGCTGGCCGCTGTACGAGAACTTCGACCTCGACATCCCCAAGAACGCGATCGTCTCGGTGTTCGGCCCCAACGGCTGCGGCAAGTCGACGCTGATCAACATGATCGCGGGCCTGATCCCCATCGACGCGGGCGAGATCCTGTTCGACGGCAAGTCGCTGAAGGACACCAAGATCGGCTACGTGTTCCAGAACTACCGCGAGGCGATGTTCCCGTGGATGCGCACCATCGACAACATCGCCTATCCGCTGAAGCTGGAAGGCCGCAGCAAGGCCGAGGTGGACCGGCGCATGGCGGAACTGGTCGCGTCCTTCGACGTGAAGTTCGACCTGAACCGCTATCCCTACGAGCTCTCCGGCGGGCAGCAGCAGACCGCGTCGATCATGCGGGCGCTGGCGCCGAACCCGGAGGTGCTGTTCCTCGACGAGCCGTTTTCCGCGCTCGACTTCGAGATGACGCTGTTCATCCGCGAGAAGCTGCAGGAGGTGTTCATCCAGACCGGCACCACGATGCTGCTGGTGTCGCACGATCTGGAAGAAGCCGTGTACCTCGCCGACCAGGTGCTGCTGCTGACCAAGCGGCCGACCAAGGTCGCCGAGATCCTGCGCTACGGCGATGCGCGCCCGCGCACGCTGGACACGCTGAGTTCGCAGAGCTTCGTCGCGATGAAGAAGCTGAGCCTGGACATCTTCCAGCGCGAGGTGCGGCGATGACCCCGACTGAAGTCTCGAACTACGTGGACGCCGCTTCGGCCGCGTTGGGCCTGCGCCTCCGGCAGGACCATCGCCCCGGCGTGCTGCGCTACTTCACGCTGGCCTCCGAGTTCGCCACGATCATCGATGCGGTGCCGCTGGAGCCGCATCACGAGGCGGCGACGAGGTTCACGCCGGTCGAGCCGCGGGAACCTGAAGAATGAGCGCCACACAAGGCCGCCCCAAGCTGACGCGTGCCTCCATGGCGGGGCAGCGTGGAGATGAAGTGGCGAGCGTGGAGACCGCAATCGGCGTCGTTCCCGATCGTCCCCGCCCGCCGACGCTGAACGCCGACGCACTGCTCGCCCAGGACGCCGCCGCAATGGCGGAGGCGGTGCGCAGCGGCGTCACCACCGCCACCGCACTGGTGCAGGCCAGTCTCGACCGCATCGCCGCCACCGACAAGCGCATCAACGCCTTCACTGACGTCGTGCGCGAACGTGCCTTGCGACGTGCCGCCCAGGCCGATGCATCGCTCGCCTCGGCGACAGGCGATCGCACCCGCGCGCTGCCCTTGCTCGGCGTGCCTTTCGCCGTCAAGAACCTGTTCGACGTTGCCGGTCTCGCCACGCTGGCTGGCTCGAAGATCGAGCGCGGCGCCGCGCCCGCCGTGCGCGATGGCCTGCTGGTGCGCCGCCTTGAAGCCGCGGGCGCGATCCTGGTCGGCGCGCTCAACATGGACGAGTACGCCTATGGCTTCACCACCGAGAACAGCCACGTCGGGCCGACGCGCAATCCGCACGACCTGAAGCGCATCGCAGGCGGCTCCTCCGGCGGCTCCGGTGCGGCGGTGGCGGCCGGCCAGGTGCCGCTCACGCTCGGCTCCGACACCAACGGCTCCATCCGCGTGCCTTCGTCGCTGTGCGGCGTGTTCGGGCTCAAGCCCACTTTCGGACGGCTGCCGCGCACCGGCAGCTATCCCTTCGTGTCCAGCCTCGACCACCTCGGCCCCTTCGCCAGATCGGCGCGCGACCTCGCGCTCTGCTACGACGCGATGCAAGGCCCGGAAGGCGAGGGCCCGCACGACCCCGGCTGCGCGCAACGCGCCGTCGAAGCCGTGACGCCCTTGCTGGCACAGGGCGCGGACGGCTTGCGCATCGGGGTGCTCACCGGCTACTTCCGCGAGCATGTGCAGCCCGAGGCCATCCTGGCCGTGGACCGCGTGGCCGAAGCGCTCGGTGCCACCCGTGGGGTCGAGCTGCCGATGGTCGAGGCCGGCCGCGCCGCCGCCTTCCTCATCACCAATTCCGAAGGCGCCGCGCTGCACCTGCACGACCTGCGATTGCGCCCGCATGACTTCGAGCCGCTCTCGCGCGATCGCTTCCTGGCCGGCGCGCTGCTCCCCGCCGCATGGGTCACGCGTGCCCAGCGCGTGCGCCGCGCCTATGCCGAAGCGGTGGCGCGCGTGTTCGAGCGCTTCGACATCCTGCTCGCCGCGGCCACGCCCTGCGCCGCCACGCCCATCGGCGCCGAGACCTTCGAATTGAACGGCAAGACCTTGCCGGTGCGTCCCAACATGGGGCTTCTTACGCAACCAATTTCGTGCATCGGCCTGCCCGTGTGCGCCGTTCCGGTGTGGGGCGCGCATGCGCACCTGCCGATCGGCGTGCAGGTGATCGGGGCGCCCTGGCGCGAGGACCATGTGCTGCGCGTGGCCGCTTCATTGGAGAAGGCGGGTGTCGTGCATGCACCCGTGGCCGCGCTGAGGTAGCAAAAGCGCTGGTTGGTACGGTTTATGCACACCGTCTTGTATCCAAGACCGGATTCATCCTCAACTGCTGGAGCCGAAACATGTCCCAACTGAACCGTCGCGATTCCCTCAAGACCCTCGCCGCGCTCGGCGCTGCCGGCACGCTCGGCGGCCTGAGTTCAGTGGCGCAGGCACAGAAGCCGCTGACCATCGGCGTGATCTACGTCGGCCCGCGTGACGACTACGGCTACAACCAGGCGCAGGCCCAGGCCGCGGCCGAGGTCAAGAAGATGCCCGGCCTGAAGGTGGTCGAGGAAGAGAACGTGCCCGAGACCGCGGCCGTGCAGAAAACCATGACCGGCATGATCTCGCAGGACGGCGCCAAGGTGCTGTTCCCCACTTCCTTCGGCTACTTCGATCCGCACATCCTCGCGCTCGCACCCAAGAACCCCGACGTGCGCTTCTCGCATTGCGGCGGCATGTGGACCGAGGGCAAGCATCCGAAGAACGTCGGCAGCTACTTTGGCTACATCGACGAATGCCAGTACCTGAACGGCGTGATCGCCGGCCACATGACGAAGAGCAACAAGATCGCCTTCATCGCGGCCAAGCCGATCCCGCAGGTGCTGCGCAACATCAATGCCTTCACGCTGGGCGCGCGCTCGGTCAAGCCCGGCATCACCTGCAACGTGATCTTCACCGGTGACTGGTCCATGCCCGTGAAGGAGGCCGAAGCCACCAACAGCCTGGCCGACCAGGGCTGCGACGTCTTCACCATGCACGTGGACAGCCCGAAGGTCATCGTCGAGACCGCGGCGAAGCGCGGCAAGATGGTCTGCGGCTACCACGCGAGCCAGGCCAAGCTGGCACCCAATGCCTACCTGACGGGCGCCGAATGGAACTGGCTCACCGCCTACAAGACCATCATCGACGCGGCACAGAACGGCAAGCCGCATCCCAACTTCCTGCGCGGTGGCCTGAAGGAGGGCTACGTCAAGATGTCCGCCTACGGTCCGATGGTGACCGACGCCGCGAAGAAGCAAGCCGACGACGTCAAGGCCAAGATGATCGAAGGCAAGTTCGACATCTTCACGGCCGGGCTCAAGGACGGCAAGGGCACGGTCGTGGTGCCCAAGACGCTGCAGCAGACCGACCTCGAACTCGAGAAGATGAACTACCTCGTCGAGGGCGTTCTTGGTTCCCTCTGAGCGATTCGCCATGCCCACCTGGTTGAAAGAAACAGCGCTGCCGGTGATCGCGATCTCGGCGGCCTTGCTGGTGTTCGGCGTGCTGGTCTGGTTTGCCGGCGTGAGTCCGCTGGACGTGTGGTCCACGCTGTTCCAGGGCGCCTTCGGCAGCTGGTTCGCGTGGCAGAACACCTTGCAACGCGCGGCGCCGCTGATGCTCACCGCGCTGTGCGTGGCGATCCCGGCGCGCGCGGGGCTCATCATCATCGGCGGCGAGGGCGCGATGGTGCTGGGCGGCCTGGCCTGCGCCGCATTGGCCTGGGCGATGCCGCTGCCCGCCAACATCATCGGCACGGTGATGGTCTGCATCGCCGGCGCCATCGCGGGCGCGCTGTGGATCATGCTGGCCGGCTGGCTGCGCCAGTACCGCGGCATCAACGAGACCATCAGCAGCCTGCTGCTGGCCTACATCGCGATCGGCATCTTCAAGCACGTCGTCGAAGGGCCGCTGCGCGATCCGTCGAGCCTGAACAAGCCGTCGACCTATCCGTTGAATGAAGGTGTGCTGATCGGCGGCATGTTCGGCTCGGACGTGCACTGGGGGCTCGCGATCGGCGTGGTGGCCTGCATCGCGCTGGGGCTGTGGCTGCGCGTCACGGCATCAGGTTTCTCGGTGCGTGTGGTGGGTGGCAATCCGCGCACCGCGCAACTGGTGGGTCTGCCCGCGACGCAACTCATCCTCGGCGCTTGCGCCGTCGGCGGCGCCTGCGCAGGACTGGCGGGCGCGGTCGAAGTGGCGGCGGTGCACACCAATGCCAACGCATCGCTGATCGCGGGCTACGGCTATGCGGGCATCCTGGTCGCGTTCATCGCGCGGCACAACCCGATCGCGATCATCCCGGTGGCCATCCTGTTCGGCGGGTTCGGTGCGGCGGGCAGCCTGCTGCAACGTCGTCTCGGATTGCCTGACGCGTCGGTGCAGGTGCTGCAAGGGATCGCCTTCGTGCTGATCCTTGCGAGCGAAGGGCTGCGCCTGGTGGACTGGAGAACCTTGATCAAGAACCGCATGCCGCATCCGATGCAACCGAAGCTGTTGAAGGTGGGGGGACGCGCATGACCGCCGACCAATGGATCGCATTGATCGCCGGCATCGTCGGCGGTGCGCTGCGCGTGGGTGCACCCTTCCTGTTCGTGAGCCTGGGCGAGTGCCTCACCGAGAAATCGGGCCGCATCAACCTCGGCCTGGAAGGCGTGCTGGTGCTGTCCGCCATGTCGGCCTTCGGCGGCGCCTACCTCACGGGCTCGCCGTGGCTTGGCGTGTTGATCGGCGCGGCGGCCGGCGCGGCGCTCGCGTTGCTGCACGGCCTGCTGTGCTCGCTCGACCGCGTCAACGACGTGGCGACCGGCATCGCGCTGATGCTGTTCGGCACGGGTCTCGCGTTCTATCTCGGCAAGCCGCTGATCCAGCCACAGGCACCGCAGATCCCGGCGATTCCGCTGGGCGACTGGAGCGACAACTCGGCCGTGCGCGCCGCGCTGCAAGTGAATGCGCTGGTGCCGATCGGCCTGGTGCTCGCGGTGTTCCTCTGGTGGGCCTTCGCACGCACACGGGCCGGCCTGCTGGTGCGCATGGCGGGCGACTCGGCCAATGCGACGCGGGCGCTGGGCTATTCGGTGTCGGGCATCCGCATTGCGGCCACGACGGCCGGCGGTGCCATCGCCGGCCTTGGCGGTGCATCGCTCACGCTGTTCTATCCCGGCAGTTGGAGCGAAGGCATCTCCAGCGGCCAGGGCCTCATCGCCGTGGCGCTGGTGATCTTCGCGCGCTGGAGCCCGCTGCGTTGCGTGGGTGCGGCCTTGCTGTTCGGCGGTGCGGGCGCTTTGGGGCCGGCCTTGCAATCGGTGGGCGTGGGTTGGGGCTATCACCTGTTCAACACGGTCCCCTATGTGCTGACGCTGGTGATCCTGGTGCTGACCTGCAAGCCCGGCAGCGTGGCGATCGGCAGCCCGGGCGAACTTTCTTCCACGCGATAGGCGGCATCGAATGAGCGGTCTCGGCGGTCTCAACAAGTCGGCGAGCGGCGTCGTCATCGGCCTGGTGCAACTGCAACTGCCGGTGGTGCGCACGCCCGATGAACTCGCGGCGCAGACGCGGCGCATCGTCGACCTGGTCGGCAAGGCGCGACGCAACCAGGGCACGATGGACCTCGTCGTGTTCCCCGAGTATTCGCTGCACGGCCTGTCGATGGACACGTCGCCCGCGATCATGTGCACACTCGACGGCCCCGAGGTCGCCGCCTTCCGCAAGGCCTGCATCGACAACACCATCTGGGGCTGCTTCTCGATCATGGAAGCCAACCCGGATGGCAACCCGTACAACAGCGGGCTCATCATCGACGACACGGGCGCGATCCGCCTCTACTACCGCAAGATGCATCCGTGGGTGCCGGTCGAGCCGTGGGAGCCCGGCAACATCGGCGTGCCGGTCTGCGACGGTCCCAATGGCAGCAAGCTCGCGCTGATCATCTGCCACGACGGCATGCTGCCGGAGATGGCGCGCGAAGCCGCGTACAAGGGCGCGGAGATCATCATCCGCACGGCAGGCTACACCGCGCCGATCCGCCATGCGTGGCGCATCACCAACCAGGCCAACGCCTTCTGCAACCTCGCCTACACCGCGAGCGTTTGCATGTGCGGCAGCGACGGTACCTTCGACTCGATGGGCGAGGGCATGTTCTGCAACTTCGACGGCACGGTCATGGTCGAGGGTGGGGGCCGCGTCGACGAAATCGTCACCTGCGAGCTGCGACCCGACCTCGTCCGCGAGGCGCGCACAGGCTGGGGCGTGGAGAACAACATCTACCAGCTCTACCACCGTGGCTACGTGGCGGTGAAGGGCGGCGCACAAGACTTTCCGTACACCTACATGCAGGACATGGCTTCGGGCACCTACAAGCTGCCGTGGAGCGACAAGGTCCAGGTGGTCGATGGCACGAGCTGCGGCTTCTCCGCGCCGCAGCGCGCCTACAAGGGTGCCGAGCCGCATCCGCTCGTGCCCCGGATCCCGAAAGCCATGGCCCCGCGCGAACCCGATGAACTGACGACCACGCCATGAACGCCATCACCGACATCCGTACCGCGCGCCATGTCGCCGCGCAACCCTACGCCTGGCCCTGGAATGGCGACCTGCGCCCCGACAACACCGCGCTCATCGTCATCGACATGCAGACCGACTTCTGTGGCAAGGGCGGCTACGTCGACGTGATGGGCTACGACCTCTCGCTGGTCCAGGCGCCCATCGAACCCATCGCGCGCACGCTCGCCGCGCTGCGACCCTTGGGCTACACCATCATCCACACGCGCGAAGGTCATCGCCCCGACCTGGCCGACCTGCCCGCCAACAAGCGCTGGCGCTCGCGGCAGATCGGTGCGAATGGCGTCGGCATCGGCGACGACGGCCCCTGCGGCCGCATCCTCGTGCGCGGCGAGCCCGGCTGGGACATCATCCCGGCGCTCGCACCGCTGCCCGGCGAAGTCGTCATCGACAAGCCCGGCAAGGGCTCCTTCTACGCCACCGACCTGGAACTGGTCCTGCGCACGCGCGGCATCGAGAACTTGATCCTCGCCGGCATCACCACCGACGTCTGCGTGCACACCACCATGCGCGACGCCAACGACCGCGGCTTCGAATGCCTGCTGCTGTCGGACTGCACGGCGGCCACCGACCACGGCAACCACCTGGCCGCGCTCAAGATGATCACCATGCAGGGCGGTGTGTTCGGCGCACATGCCGATTCCGCCGCGCTGCTCGCCGCCGTTGCGTGAACGACACCCGCACTTGAAGGACACCATGGCTGACGAACCCACCCAACCCATCGGCGCCTTGCCACGCAACACCGGTGCGCTCGCGCTCGATACCTTCCAGCTCACCAAGCGCTTCGGCGCCTTCACCGCGATGGACAGCGTGACCATGCGCGTCGAGCCCGGGACCGTGCATGCGCTGCTCGGCGAGAACGGCGCGGGCAAGAGCACGCTGGTGAAATGCGTGGCCGGCTTCCAGGTGGCGGAGGAGGGCGCAGTGCTCATCGACGGTCGCGAGGAGCACATCCACAACCCGATCGTCGCGCGCGAGTTGGGCATCGGCATGGTCTACCAGCACTTCACGCTCGCACCGGGCATGACGGTGGCCGAGAACCTGTTGCTGGCCGGCGGCAAGACCCCCGCGACGATCGACTGGAAGACCAAGCGCGCGGAGCTCAAAGCGTTCCTCGCGACCACGCCCTTCACGCTCGACCTGGACGTGACGCCCTCGTCGCTCGCCGCCGGCGAGAAGCAGAAGCTCGAACTGCTCAAGCAGCTCTACCTGAAGCCGCGCCTGCTGATCCTCGACGAACCCACCTCCGTGCTGACGCCGCAGGAGGCCGACGAGGTACTCGGCCATGTGCGCGAGTTCGCACGCAGCGGCCAGTGCACCGTCCTCATCATCACGCACAAGTTCCGCGAGGTCATGGCCTATGCCGACAACGTGACCGTCCTGCGCCGTGGCAAGGCGGTGAAGCATTGCAGCGTCGCCGAGACCAGCCCCAAGCAACTCGCCGCCGCGATGATGGGCGAGAGCGATGCACCTCCCCCCGAACTGGCGCTTGGTGAAGAAGGCGAAAAGGCCGCGCTCACCGGCCGCGCGATCCATGGCGTGAAGCCCGTGGCCGCCGATGCCGCGATCTCCCTGAGCGTCGACAAGCTCGTGGCCCAAGGCGACCGCGGCACGCTGGCCGTGCATGAACTCAGCCTGCAAGTGCGCGCTGGCGAGATCCTCGGCGTAGCGGGTGTCTCCGGCAACGGCCAGCGCGAGTTGGTCGAGGCACTGGTCGGCCAACGCCCGCGCCTGTCAGGCAAGGTGACGGTCAATGGCCAGCGCTATGACGCGAAGCGCGAGGAGAACCGAAGACTCAAGGTGCGCAGCCTGCCGGAAGAACCCTTGCGCAATGCCTGCGTCGGCGACCTCAGCGTGGCCGAGAACATGGCACTGCGCGACTTCGACCAGGCGCCACTCGCAAGGCGCGGCCTGCTGCGCTTCCCGAAGTGGCGAAGCCGTGCACGCGAATGGATCGCCGAATATGGCGTGAAGACCCAAGGCGAAGGTGCGCCAATCCGAAGCCTCTCCGGCGGCAACGTGCAGCGCGCCGTGCTGGCGCGAGAACTGGCCGGCGACATCAACGTGTTGATCGCCGCGAACCCGGTCTTCGGCCTGGACTTCGCCGCCGTTGCAGAGATCCACAGCCGCATCGTGCAGGTGCGGGAGAAGGGCGGGGCGGTGCTGTTGATCAGCGAGGACATCGATGAACTGCTCGAACTCGCCGACCGCATCGTCGTGATGAGCGAGGGGCGCATCGTGTACGAGACCGATGCGGCCACGGCGGAGCGGCATGTGCTGGGGGCGCACATGGGGGGCGGGGAGCATGCGCATCATGGGGCGGTGGTGGTGGACGCCAGCCCTCACCCCGGCCCTCTCCCAGAGGGAGAGGGAGGAATACAAATACCCACGAGCCTTCCCACGGCGGTGGGTGGTATGCGAAGTGCTCCGGGCGCCGCCTCTGTGCCGCCGAAGCGCGCAGTGTTCGGCGGATCAGGGCCACATGCTGTTTGAGCGAAGCGAGTTCATGTGGACCCCGCCGAACGCTAGCACGGCAGGGGAGCCGCGCAGCGGCCGGCACAGTGAAGGCGACCGGAGCACTTCGCATGCCGCCCGCCGCCGCCCCCCGGTCTGTCGTTGCGCCTTGAACCGCTGCGCCGTGAGCTACAGGATCAGACCCTCGAGCCATCGCACCCCGCCCCAGCACGCCTGACCCAACCAAAGGACGAAAGTGCAAATCGAAGCCGCCCCCTTCCCCTACCCCTTCGACCTCCAGAAGACCGCCTTCGTCATCATCGACATGCAGCGCGACTTCATCGAACCCGGTGGCTTCGGCGAGACCCTGGGCAACAACGTCCAACTCCTCGAAGCCATCGTCCCCGCCACCCAAGCCGTTCTGCAAGCCTGGCGCCAGCATGGCGGCCTCGTCGTCCACACCCGCGAGGCCCACAAGCCCGACCTCTCCGACTGCCCACCCGCCAAGCGCGGCCGCGGCAACCCCAAGCTGCGCATCGGCGACGAAGGCCCGATGGGCCGCATCCTCGTCATGGGCGAGCCCGGCAACCAGATCATCGACGCCCTCGCGCCCATCGATGGCGAGCTCGTCATCGACAAGCCCGGCAAGGGCGCCTTCTACGCCACCGGCCTGCACGAGACCCTGCAGGCGCGCGGCATCACCCATCTCCTCTTCGCCGGCGTCACCACCGAAGTCTGCGTGCAGACCACCATGCGCGAAGCCAACGACCGAGGCTACGACAGCCTCCTGCTCGAGGACTGCACCGAAAGCTACTTCCCCCAATTCAAGGCCGCCGCCGTCGAGATGATCCGCGCCCAGGGCGCCATCGTCGGCTGGACCGCGCCGAGCAAATCACTGCTGGCAGCACTCGGCAACCCCGCCTAAGATCCCGCGGTGACCGCCGTCTACGCCACCACCGCAGACACCGACGTCGTCGTGTTCCGCACACGCGCCGACGAGGTCTATGCCCAACTCAAGCGCGACATCGCCGAGTTCCGCATGGTCCCCGGCGATCGTTTCACCGAGAACGAGATCAGCGAGCGCCTCGGTGTCTCGCGCACCCCCGTGCGGCAGGCCCTGTTCAGGCTGCAGCAGGAAGGCTTCGTCGAAGTGTTGTTTCGCAGCGGCTGGCGCGTGCTGCCCTTCGACTTCGACCAGTTCGAGCAGCTCTACGACCTGCGCATGGTGCTCGAGACCACCGCCGTGCATCGGCTCTGCGAGACCGATCGCCGCATCAACCGCCAGATGCTCAGCGACCTGGGCGCCATCTGGCTGGTGCCGAACGCGCAACGCAGTTCCGACAACACGCAGGTGGCGGAGTGGGACGAGGCCTTCCATTGCGCACTGGTCGCCGCCGCAGGCAACAGCGAGATGGCCCGCGTGCACCGCGACGTCACCGACCGCATCCGCATCATCCGCAGGCTCGACTTCACCATGCAGCCGCGCATCGACGCGACCTACGACGAGCATGCCAAGATCTTGAAGGCCATCCGCACCAACCGCGGCGACCAGGCCGCGATGCTGCTGCGTGCGCACATCGAGACCAGCCAGGCCGAGGTGCGCAAGATCACCTTGCACCAGGTGCATCTCGCGCGCCACTCCGCGGCTTGAAACTGGCGCAACCATGTAAAAGGGGGCGGGCGCCGCAACGGCCCCCGCCCCCTTCAACGTGTCAGCCCGAAGGCGACGCGCGGATGACGCCGCTTACTTCGGCGTACCGCCCTGCGTGGCGGCCTTTCGGTTCGGACGCTTGGCTGCACGATTCTTCGCCTTGGCCTGCCCGGCCGCGGCGGCCTTGTCGTTGCCGACGGCATTGGTGGTGGCCGAGTTCATCGTGTCGCCGGTGGGCGCCTTCACCTCGCCTTGCGGCTTCGCATCGGCCTTGGCCTGGGCCGCCTGTTGCGGCTTGCTGTCGGTGACCACTTGCTGCTGGGAGGAGGTTCCCGCGGGGTTTTGCGCGTAGGCGCCGGCTGCGAACAGGCCGGCGATCATGACCGCGAACAGTTTCTTCATGGCTATCTTTCCCTGATGTTTTTGATGGATACGCCTCGCGAAAAAAGACGCGCCGGACAAGCCTGCGCGCCCACGACCCGTCGAGGTCACCGGGCCATGTCCTGGTGACTTTACTTCGCGGCGACGGCCGGCGTCTTGCGCGTCGCACGCTTTTTGGCCGGTGCGCTCTTCGTGGAGGGCGCGCTCTTCCTTGCCACCGGTACTCGCTTGCGCGGCGCCGCTTCGGCAGGGCCTGCGGCAGCGGCAGCCGGCGCAGCAGCCTTGCCCAGCGCGGCCGCAGCCGCCTTGAGTTCCTCGAATGCCTCCCGCGTATGCCGCGCCAGTTCCGTCAGCCGCGGCAGCGCCACGCCATTGCCGACGAAGCCGAAGTCCATCGACCCCGCATAGGACGACAGCGTGGCATTCAGGCCCACGCCCGCGCCGATGGTCGACACCGGGAAGAAGCCCGTCATGCGCAGCCCGTTCAGGTACAGCGGCGTCGCGCTGCCCGGCACGTTGGACACCACGAAGTTCGCGGCCGGGCCGGCAGTCGTCACGCGGCGTTGCGAAAGCTGGGCCTCGGCCTCGGCCAGCCCGAAGGCCGCAATGCCGTAGAGCATCGCCGAGTCCTTCGACAGCGACTTCAATTCCGCCTTGGCCGCGACGATGCCCTTCACCACCCGCTGCATGCGCTCGCCCATCGAATCCCCGGCTTCGCCGAGCGCCACGAAGATCGCCGAGGCCTTGGTCGTCGCCTCCTTGTCGCCAGGCTCCCGCAGCGAGACCGGGCACATCGCCACCAGCGGCTGCTCCACCGGCTTGCCGAGGCCCGCCAGGTAGCGATGCACTCCCGCGTCCACCACGGTCACGGCCACGTCGTTCAGCGTGCCGCCAAAGGCCTTGCCGGTGGCCCGCATCTCGGCCAGCGGCAGCGACAACGTGGCGATCGAGCGCGACATCTGGATCGCGCCGTTCATCGGCGTGCGCGGCGCCTGGAAGAGCTGGTTGCCGGTCTTGATGCCGCTCATCAGGCGGCCGATGCCCTTCTTCAGCATGCCGACATAGAGGTTGGCAATCGCGTTGCCCTGCTTGAGCGCCCCGTCGCGCAAGGCCAGCGCCCGCTCGACCAGCGGCCTGGGCGGCTTGGATCGAGGCGCGGACGACTCGATCGCGAAGAAGGGTTCGATGCGCGTCGCCTTGGCATCGGCGTTCAGGCTGGTCAGCAACAGGTTGATGGCCGAGATGCCGTCGACGATGGCGTGGTGGATCTTCACGAACAGGGCGAAGGTGTTGCCCGGCAGGCCCTCGATGAAGAACACGTCGAAGGCCGGGCGATTGCGGTCGAGCGTGGGCTCGTGCAGGGTCTGGATGAGCCTCAGCAGGTCGTCATGCGTGGCCCCGGCAGGCAAGGACACGTGATGGAGATTGCGGTCGAGCTCGATGCCGTCGACCGTCTTCCAGCGCGGCAGGCCGGTCAGCGAATATTCCGCGACGTAGGTGAAGGGCGCCACCGGCTTGGCCGCGCCGTAGGCCTCGACGATCTCGCGCACAACCTTGGTCGCACCCGAGCCCGGCAGCTCGAAGGTCATGAGCGCGCTCACATGCTTCGGGCTGTCGGCCGTCTCGGTCAACAGGAACATCAGGTCCAGGGGTGGGATGGTCTTGCTCATGGTCTCGTCTCCTCTGTGTTTATGGTCTGGTCCCCGGCTTGACGGGGCATCGGGCACGCCGGTGCAATCGAAGGTGTGCATTCCCAGTATGGCCCAAGCGCATGACCGCAAAAGTGACGCTTTGCAGCGAAAGCGCGTCAACCATCCCCGGCTCGCGCGGGCGCTTGCCAGCTTGGCCCGGCTCTTGCAGTTGGCGCCCCAGTCCGGCACTGGCGAAACGCCGGATGCGCAAGCTGGTTGACTTGTGGCAAATTCCGGCGGACCCTTGCCCGACAACACCGTGCCGGGCGGTCGCTGTTTCCGATCGCCTCGGGAAGCCGTGGGATTCCATTCCGATGAAAGACGATGCGCATGGAGAGAAGGCCGGCATGGCGCTGGGCAGGCGCTACCTGACCCTGCTCTTCGCCGACCTCTCCCAGTCGACCGAACTGGCCGAAATCATGGAGGCCGAGCACTACGCAACCGTGCTCGCCGCCGTGCGCAAGGTCTATCACGATGCCATTCCCCGGCACGGTGGCATCGTCGTGCGCGTGCAGGGCGATGGCCTGCTGGCGATGTTCGGCTACCCGGTCACGCGCGAGGACGATGGGCGCGGCGCCGTCGCCGCGGCGCTGGAGATGCACCAACGCATCACCGACCTGCGGCCCTACCTCCCGGCCGGCCGCCACCTGTGCCTGCACACCGGCATCCATTCCGGCCTGGTGCTGATGAGCACCGGCGACGTCGAACTGGGCCGCTTCGAACTGCTCGGCTCGGTGCCCAACATCGCCTCGCGACTGTCCGATGCCGCGGGTCCGCACGAGATCCTGGTCAGCGAGGAGACGCTCGGCCCGGCCAGCCGCTTCTTCGTGACCGGACCCCCGCAGTTGCTGCAGGTCAAGGGCCGCGCCGCGCCGCTGCTGGTCTACCGCGTCGACGCCCGCGCCAGCCTGGCCGAAAGCTTCAGCGCCTCCTCGCGGCATGGCTCCACCGCCTTCGTCGGACGCCGTGCGGAACTCGCGCTGCTGGAACGCGCGATGGACGACGCCATGGCCGGGCACACGCGTTCGGTGGCCGTCGCCGGGCCGCCGGGCATGGGCAAGACGCGGCTGGTCGAGCACTTCCTGAGCCGGGTGGTGCAGCGGGGCTGCACCGTGCTGCGCGGTTATTGCGAGAGTGAACTCGGCGCCGAGCCGTTGCAGCCCTTCCAGCACATGCTGCAGGCGCTGGCCGACGAGGCGCACCCGCACACGCCCGACGACTTCGACGCGCTGTTCGCCCGGCTGGCGGAACAACGGCCGCTGCTGCTGTTCATCGATGACTGGCAGTGGGCGGACGATGCCTCCCACCATGTGCTGGCCGCCCTGCGCAAGCGCGCCGACAGCCGCCTGCTGGTCGTGCTGTCGACACGCATCACGCCCACGGCCAACGCGCCCGCGGCCGCGGACCAGACCCTCCTGCTGGGGCCGCTTTCCGACGAGGAAGCCCGGCGGGCCATCGAGGCGCGCCTGCGGGTGCTCGACCCCTTCGTCGCCGAGGAGATCTGCCGCCATGCCAACGGCAATCCGCTGTTCCTGGAAGAGCTGTGCCACTCCGCCGCGCGCGGCGATGGCGGGCGCCGCCTGGGGCGGGCGCAGGGCGCGGGCTGGCTGAACCGGCTGGTCGAATCGCGCGTGCAGCACCTCTCCGCGGCGCAGATCGAGCTGGTGCGCGCCGCCGCCGTGATCGGCAACGTGATCCCGGCCTGGCTGCTCGAAACCATCACCGGGCAGCGCGCCGACGGCCCGCTGCAACTGGGCCTGGCCGAGCAGGACTTCATCTTCCCCGGCGAACGGGCCGGCACGCTGCGCTTCAAGCACGGCATCACGCGCGACATCATCTACGAGTCGGTCGGCCTGCACGTGCGCCAGGCGCTGCACCTGCGCATCGCGGAGGCGATGCAGGCGCACAGCGCCACCGAGGCGCAGGACGAGGCGCTGGAGGCGCTGGCCATGCACTTCGACGCCGGCGGCGACGCGGTGCAGGCGGCCCGCTATGCCGAACTGGCGGGCGACAAGGCGCTGTCGGCCTCCGCGCTCGACCGGGCCCGCACGCTGTACCGGGTGGCACTGGCCGCGCTGGACCGGCTGCCGGCTAGCCCGGCCGTGGCCCTGCACTGGGTGGCCATCGTGCACAGCCTGGGCCGGATCTGCGTGTTCGACCCGGAGCGCAGCGAACTGGCCCTGTACGTGCGCGCGCTCGAACTCGCCGAACGCCATGGCGATGCGGGCACCATCGGGCGCGCGCATTACTGGCTGGGCTACATCAGCTACGGGCTGGGCGACGGCCGCGCCGCGGTCGCGCATTGCGAGCGGGCGCTGGTCGAGGCTCGCGCGACGCAGGATGAAAAGCTGGTGGTGCAGGTGGTGGCAGCGCTCGGCGAGGCGCACCAGGCCGCCGCCAACTACGATCGCTCGCTGACGCTGCTGGACGAAGCCATCGCCGTGAAGAAGCGGCATCGCAGTGGCCGGCACGTCAACGTCGGGCTGGCCTTCTCGCTGGTCACGCGCGGCTACCTGCTGGGTGATCGCGGGCAGTTCGCCGAGGCGCATGAATGCTTCGACGAAGCGCGGGCCTCCATCGAGGGGCTCACCCACGAGATCGGCGCCACGGTCCACGGGTTGCGCAGCGCCGTGCTGCTGTGGCAGGGCCGGTGGGAAGAAGCCAGCGCGGCCGCCATCGAATCCGGACGCAACGCCGAGGCCACGCGCAGCCTCACGCAACTGTCGGTGGCGCGCGCCATGGACGCCTTCTCCGGCTGGATGCTGACCCGCCAGCCGGAACACCTGCAGACCATCGTGGAAGTGACGGCCTGGCTGGTGCCGCGCCAGAGCGGCCTGTTCCGCTCGCTCAACCACGGCTGGCTGGCCGCCGGCCTGACCCATGCCGGACGCCATGCCGAGGCCCGCCGCCATGCCGCGCTGGCGCTGCAACGCAGCCGGCAGCGCGACCTTCTGGGCGCGGCGATGAGCTACCGCGCGCTGGCCCGCGGCTTCGCGGCGCGGCGGCCGGAGCGCGTGCAGCACTACCTCGACCGGGCGATGGAGGCGGCGCGCGCGCGCGATTCGGCGCACGAGATCGCGGTCACGCAGTTGTGCGCCGCCGAGATCGCCTGGCAGCAGCACGGACGGCGGGAAAACGCCCTGCTGGATGCGGCCATCGCCGGCTTCGAGCGCATGGGCATGCCCTGGCACCTCAGGGAAGGGCTGTGGCTGCAGTCCGCGATGGAGGCGGGCACGCGTGAGGAACTTGCGCCGGCGCCCGCCGGGCCGGCCTTGAGCGCGGTCAGTTAGGGAGGCTCTGAACAAGTCCTCCGCGGAGCGCGCATCCTCGGCTCGGGCGGTTTGCGGCGTTGCAAATCCTCGCCATAGCTTCTGCTATGGCTGCGGTTTGCGCCTTGCATCCCATCCCGAGCCGAGGCGCGCGCCCTCGCGGGGACTTGTTCAGAGCCTCCTTAGTCAGCTCGCCGGCGTGGCATCGGTCGCGGACATGGTCCGCGATGCGGTGGGCGGCGACGCGGGTGTCGGTGTCGGCGTTGGCACCGCCTTCGGCGTCAGGATCAGCAGCACCGGCGAACCGGTCGGCCGCAGCGCACCGGCATGCAGCAGGCCGGCGAACATGGCCAGCATCACGCCCATCGCCATGTAGTAGCCCGGACAGCCGTGCACGGTCTCGTTGGGCGCGTACGGATCGCCGCCGCTGTCGTCCGGCTTGTTGCGGCCGAACATCAGCGCGTCAGGCGCCGCCGGGTCCGTCAGGGCCGAGGTGATGCCGAGCACGACGTGGTTCTTCGCCGACGTGTCGACCGTCCCGTCCCGGCCGACCGGGCAGCGCCACAGCATCTCCGGCACCGGTCGCCTGCGCATGGTGCCCAGCAGGCGCTTGCGCAGCGCGTTGTTGGCCTCCTCGTAAGTGGGCTCCGCGCCGCCGGTGGCCTCGAACAGCGCCTCCTGGCAGTCCCACAGCGTCTCTTCCTTGATCCATGTTTCCATGGTGCGGATGAAGTTGCCTTGCACCGTCGGCGGGAAGCCGAGCAGCACGCCGGCCAGGTTGATGGCGAACACCGGGTCGGTGACGGCAACCGGAGCGAGGGAGGATTTGTTCAGGCCGGCCAGGATCTCCTGGGCGAGTGAGCCCAGGTCGTCGCTGCCCTTCTCCTTCAGCCATTTGTCCACGGCCTTCAACACCGCCTCGCCTTGCGCCTTGCCTGCGTCCACCACGCCCTGGCGCGGTTGCGGGGAGAAGATGTAGCGCGATGCGGTTGCGAAGTTGCCCGGGCAGCGCGGCTTCTCGGGCGTTTCCTCGACGCGACCGCCGGGCACCATGTACTCGCGCTTTGCGTCCGGCAGGCCGATCCAGTGGGTGCACAGGTCGGCCATCACGTGGTCGGAGAGGGTCAGCGTGTCGATCGGCCGCCGCACCAGGTCGCCCGGGAGCGGCGAGGGCAGGTCCGGGAACTTGTCCTTGTCGGCGAGCAGGCGCTTCACCACGCCGAGGGTCAGGTCGTAGGCCGTCTTTTCGTCGACGTTCTCCACCGCCTCGTTGAGGGCGAGCTGTTGGGTGTGCTCGGCGCCGTCCAGGCCCAGCAGGTTGCGTCCGATCGACTGGTGCATCCGTTCGCCGTAGCCCTTGACGGAATACTTGACGGCGTCGGCGTCCATCATGGCTTCGAGCACTTCGGGGTAGGTGCCTAGGAGGTGGCCGTAGGCGGTGTGGGTCGGGGCCTTGGGGTGGCCTTCGCGCACCTTCTTCCAGGCGGCGGGCGCGCGCTCCGGGTCGTCCAGCCGTTGGCGCACCGCGTCCCGCTCGGCCTCTTCGAGCTGGTCGGCGGTCGGCGCCGGCGACTTGGCGGGCTTGCGGGCCTTCGGAGGCTCGGCTGTCCACGCATCGAGGCGCTCCAGCGCGGCCAGCGACGGCACGAACGCATACAGGCCCCATTCCAGGCGCACCAGCGGCTTGTCGTCGAAGACGAAGCGGGCCACGTTGCCGTCCTTGTCGAGGTAGCGGAAGGTGTACTTCTCACCGATCTGCGGCACGCGCAGGAAGGCATCGCCCTGCGCCGAACTCACGCCGCTGCTGTTGCCGCCGGTGATCCAGCGCTGCAGGGTCTCGTACTGCTCGGACAGGCTGGCGCAATAGGCCATGAACACCAGGCCGCGCTCCGCGGACGGGTCGGCCGACACCGGCGGGCCGTAGGACATGCCGCGGCGGATGATGCGCGGCGTGTACTGGCGCCCGTCGCGCGGGTTGGCGCGGCGGATGTGCGAGTGGTACGGGCAGGCGTCGCTGGCCTTGTCGTAGTTGAAGTCGTTGCGGCCTGCGCCGGGTGGCAGCGGCACCAGCGGCGTGCCGTCGCGCTGCCGGCCCATCATCCGGCTCAGCAGGTCGTCGCGCTCGGACTCCGTGAGCATCGACGTCGCTGCGTGCAGCGTGTCCATGTGCTGGCGCAGCTTGCGCACCACCAGGAAGGTGCCGTCCAGCCTCAGCGGGTCGATGGCCGTGTTGGGTGCGTCGTCGCGGTTGTTGGCATGGCCGAGCAACACCTCGCCGGGCAAGACCCGCTCGTCGAAGGCCGGGGGTGGCTTTGCAGCCGGTGCCCGGGTCGCGTCGATCCGCGGCTGGCTGATGCCGTCGGCAAAGTTCAAGTGGCCTGCCATCTCGCCCCGCGCATTGCGTACCGCGAAGGTCGGCTGCACGGCCAGCACGCGCAAGCCGTTCATCGCATCCAGTTCATCGACCTGGGCCTTCAGCAGCGGATGCAGGGCGGCCGACGTATTCGCCGGGCTCCGGATCCGCATGTGGACGAGCACGTGCACGGCCTTCATGTCGACCCGGTGCCCGCTGTCCTCCCTGCGCCATGGCAGCGGCCGGTTCCAGCGGTCCGGATGGTTCACGCGGACGTCGCCCAGCAGCGAGCTCCGTGCCTCCATGCCCTCGACGAATTCCTGCGGAAAGCCCGCGAGGCGGGTCTCCGCGATCTCCAGCGCCGCCAGCCCCGCATGCGTGAAGCCGACCACCCAGGCGACGCCGCCGTCCTCCAACGGGCCGCATCGTTTCGCGGCTCTGGAGAGCGAGGTGCGCGCCTGCGCGGGCTGCGTCACGCGCAGCAACACCACGCAGGCATGCGTGACGGGTTCGTTGTTGGTGAGCACGTGGCTCTGGATCAGCGCCGGGTCGTAGGGCGGGGCGTCCGGTTCCTTGCCGGTGTCGGTGAACGGGTCCTTGAGCCAGGCCAATTGATCCATGTAGGGCTTCAGGCGGATCTCCTTGGCAGCGAGCCATTCGGTGTGCCCCGGCGTGGTGGGCCTGTCCAGGATCTCCATCATCTCGATCGAGCCACGCAGCACCTGCCGGGCAAAGCGGCGCAACGTGCCCCGGTCACCGTCGTGGTTGGCGGCATTGCCTGGCGGGAAGTAGATGGAGAGCCGGTACAGGCCGGTCAGCGTGCGCAAGGGCAGCACCAGCGCGCTCACGACGGACTTCAGCCCGCCGCCCAGCGCATTTCCGAGCGCCGCCTGCTTTGCCTTCACGTCCGAGGGCAGGGCGTACCGTGCGATGTCCTTGTCGACCGTGGCGCTGGCGCCCGTCTCGCGCTGCTTCTTCTCCACTTCCGCCAGGTACTGGTGGTCGCCCAGCGGCATCACCGAATCGGCATAGAAAGTGCCGCCCACCACCTCGTTGCGGCGCACCCAGGCGCAGTAGTCCTCGTAGCGCGAGGTCTTGGAGCCCGGGTAGTCGTCGCAGTTGCAGAACAGCAGGTCCAGCAGTTCGCCCAGGTCGCGGTAGATCACCCGCATGTAGGGCTCCCAGCCACCGTCGAAGGTCACGTTGAGCGACAGGCGCCAGGTGCCGTCCTCCGGCTGCTCCGCGCCGACCGGCAGGCCGGGCACGGGCGGGACCAGGGCATAGCGGAAGTGGTCGATGATGCCGAACTGGCCGACCGAATCGGGGAACACCGGCTGCAGCAGTTCCGACTCGCGCACGTTCTGCCGCGCCGAATACAGCGCATCGAGCACCTTGCGCAAGCGTTCGAGGTAACTGATGGGCTCGAAGCCGATCACCATGCCCTTCTTGACCGGCGCCAGCACCGACAGGTTCGTGATGCCACCGAGGACGGTGCTCCGCTTGATTGTTGATGGCCCCATTTCCGCGCTCCTTGTGGTGCGCCGCGCCTCCGTGTTGACGGGTTACGCAGTCGCGCATGCCCCCTGAAGTGATCCTCGGTTGTCGCGACAAAGCCGGCGCCCGTCAATGGCGCAAGCCCATGGCAAGTCGCCTGCGGTACACGCGCGCGCATTGGCCGGTGTCCAAGGCGGGGTGACATGGTGGGGCAGGGGCGGATTGGATGCGCCCCCAATGCGTGGGAGGTTTGCAGCCATTTCGGTCCGGCCGGACTCGATGTGAGCGGTGCGCGTGGCCCGCGATGTCAATCGCGCACCGCAGCCGCTTCCGCCTCGATCCACGCCGCGACCCGCCGAACCTGCTCGCGCGGGTGTGCATCGCCGCGAACCAGCCAGTACGCATTCGGCGTCTCTTCCTTGTCGGGCGGCGCAGCCACGGCGATGAGTTGCCCGTTGTCGATCAATGGCCGGACCAGTTCGAACCGGGCCAGCGCAATTCCCTGGCCGGCCAGCGCCGCGTGGATGACCTGGTCGTACTGGTTGAAGCGCAGCACGCCGCGCGGCTTGACCTGTCGCCATCCCCGCTCGCGCAACCACGGCCCCCATTGCAGCCAGGGGCGCGAGTCGTCGAATTCGAGGAAGTGAACCCGGCGCAGTGCATCGGGGCCTTGCAACTCGCGGATGCCGAGCGACGGGTGCGCCACCGGCACCACCCGCTCGCCGAACAGCCAGACGGCCCCGGCCGGCGCCACGCTGCGCGGGCAGTAGCGCATGGCCAGGTCGACCTGCCCGTCGCTCATGTCAACCACCTCGTTGGTCGCGGACAAGCGCACCTCGATGTCCGGATGCGCCTGCTGCAAGCGGCCCAGCCTCGGCAACAGCCAGAGCCCCGCGATGCCGATGCTGGCCGAGATGGTCACGGCTTGCTGGTGCGCGCTGTCGCGCCGGATCTCGCCGAGCACATCCTGCAACTGCTGCACCGCGCCGTCGGCGCTTCGGAACAATCGCTCGCCCGCGGGCGTGAACCGGACGCCGCGGCTCTTGCGCTCCAGCAGCGTGACACCGAGCTGTTCTTCCAGTGCACGCACCTGCCGGCTCACTGCCGATTGCGTCAGGCACAGATCGTCGGCCGCCTGCGTGATGCTCATGCGCCGCCCGACGGCGACGAAGCCCCGGATCAGATCGAGCGAGGAAAGCCGGACGAGGGGAACGGACATGCGCGGCAGTCTAGCCCCGCACGCCTCATTGCATGCCTCCCGCATCGATCAACACATGGCATTCCGGCATGCCCGCCAGCAGCGCCTTCTGGCCCGGCTGCACGCAGTGAAAGTCGCCGGGGACCAGGATCACGTCATCGAGCCGCCCCTCGATCGTGATCCATGCCGTGCCCGACTGGCAGATCACGCAGAGGGTCTCACGGAGGGGTTCGATCCTGTGCGGTTGCCTGTAGATCACGGCCACAAGGTCATGCGGGAAGTCATTCGGTTTCATGGTGCGTTCCTTCGCATCGGCGGAAGCGCCGCATGTCGACCATTGAACGCAAGCCGGGTCAGTCGTGGTCCGACTTTTGTGCAGGGCTGCCATGCGGGTGCGGCATGCCTCGCGGTGCAAGCGGTGCCGGCTGCTTGCCGCTACCGTGATCAGTGATCGAAATGAAATGCCACCGTCGCCCGCGGCCCCACCCGCCGTGACGACACGCGATCGGCGAACTGCCGCAGCAGGAAGCCGGCGAGGCGGCGCTCGCCGTCGTCCGAGCCGATGATCTCCTCGATCGTCGGGCGCACCTGTGGCAGCTCCAGCACATCGCCGTCATAGGACACGCTCAGGTCGAGGTTGAACTCGTCGAACGAGGCCTCGATGACCAGCGGCCCGCTGGCGACGCCGCTCGACGCCAGCGTCTCGATGGACTGGACCAGGTTGAACTTGGCACGCACGATCACGTCTCGGCGCGCGCCCCACACGCCGCCCTGCATCTCGAGGAAATCCTCCAGCGCCTGCGGGTCGAGCCCGCCGGGCTGCACCGTCATCGACACCGTCTTGCGCAGCCCGATGCGGAACAGCAGGTTGAGCCCGAGCCCCACCAGCGTGCCGAACACCATCGCGTTGCCCAGCGAGGCGCGCAGCCCCGGCGGCAGCACCACCAGGAAGCCCGGGTAGATCTCCACCGCCAGCCCCATCACGATCGACAGCCCGATCACCAGCGTCTTGCGCGCATCGAGCAGGCGCGAGGTCATGATGACCAGGCCGTTCAGCACGATGAAGGTCGACGAGAACACCAGCGCCGCGCCCAGCACCGCGCGCGGCATCAGGTTGACCAGCAGGCCCAGCTTGGGCACGAAGGCCGCGACCAGCAGGATCGCCGCGACCGACCAGCCCACGCGCCAGCTCGTCACGCCCGTGGCCGAAGCCAGGCCCACCGCACCGGTCGACGAATTCATGCCGTGCGCGCCGATCGCACCCGCGACCACATTGCCGAGCCCGTCGGCCATCACGCCGCCGCCGATCGTGCGCATGTCGGCCCGCACCCAGTTGGCCTGGTTGGCCTTCTGCGAAGTCGTCACATTGCCGATCGTCTTCAGCACCGCGGCCACCGCGCCGATCACGAAGGCCAGCAACAGGCTCGGGTGAAAAGACCAGCCCAGGTGCGACAGCCCCGGCAATGCCACCAGCGGCGCGGCCGACACATGCGCCACCTCCACCGCGTCGAAGCGCCCCAGCGCCCAGGCTGCGAGGCAACCGGCCGCCAGCCCGATCAGCACGCAGTAGAGACGCAGCACACCGCGCCCCCACACATTCAGCGCCACCATCAAGGCCAGCGTGGCGAGCCCGAGCGTCATGTCGACGCTCGCGGGCACGGTGCCGGTATCTGCAGAGGCGCCCACTGCCGTTCGAAGCCCGACCACGCCCACCGAGATGCCCGACAACAGCACCACCAGCCCCGTGATCTCCGGCGTGAACAGCTTGCGCAGGTGAGGCAGCCCGCGCGCCAGGAGCATCTCGACCAGCCCCGCCACGATCGTCATGCCGAACACCGCCGACAGCCCGCCATGCTGCGCCGCCAGCATCGACGGCACCACGTACACCACGCTCGGCGTCGGCTGGCACAGGAAGCCCGAGCCGATCCAGCCGAAGCGCTTCACCTGCAACACCGTGCCCACGGCCATCGCCAGCAGCGTGAAGCTGACCATCGTCGATGCCACCTCCGCCGTTCCGCCCGCGGCCTGCGCCACCAGCACCGGATACACGAGGTAGATGAACATCAGGCCGACATGCTGCAGGCCACTGAGAACATTGACGCCGGGCGGCGGCTTGTCGTCGACCCCGTAGAGGAGGTCGGCAGGCTTGTGCGACATGCGGGAGGATCCTTGGGTCGGCGGGGGTGACGCGCATTCTGTCCGGATCGGCCGGATCGTGCTGGCGCCGCACGGATTCGAAGCACCGCCTGGCACGCAGGGTGCGAACATCGCAGGCATGACACGCCAATCTGCAGCGCTACGCACCACACCGGACACCCTCATCGCCACCGCCCCTGCCGCGAAGGCGAGCACAAAGCGCCGCTCCAAGGTCGCCGCCGGGACCTCAGCCCCCAAGGCAAAAGCCCCCGCGACCTTCGGCCCCTCGCCGCACAACGCATGGAGCCTGACCGGCGACACCGTCAGCCTCGTTCGCAAGCCCAAGCGTCCCAAACCGGTGCGCATCCCCGCGCTGCCGCAGTCTGTCGAACTCGACCTCGCCCGCACCGCCCTGATCGTCATCGACATGCAGAACGACTTCTGCCATCCCGAAGGCTGGTTCGCGCAGAAGGGCATCGACATCAGGCCCTGCCGCAAGCCCATCCCGGTCCTCACGCAACTGTTGCCAGCCTGGCGCAAGGCCGGCGGCGCGGTCGTGTGGTGCAACTGGGGCATCCGCGCCGACGCGCGCAACCTGAGCCCGACCATCCAGTTCAAGGGCAAGCGCACCGCGGATGGCGTCGGCTATGCCGAGCACTCCCCCATCGACCACGGCCCCTCGCTGGTGCAGGGCTCATGGGGCGCGCAGGTCATCGATGAACTCGCCGTCGTGCCCGGCGACATCACCATCCACAAGCATCGCCTCAGCGGCTTCTGGGACAACGAGTTCGACACGGTGCTGCGCCAGCAAGGCATCACCACGCTGATGTTCGCGGGCATCAACACCGACCGATGCGTGTTCTCCACGCTGCAGGACGCCGCCTTCCTCGGCTACGACTGCGTGCTGCTGAAGGACGCGTGCAACACCCCGTCGCCGCCCTACGTCACGCGCGGCATCCACTTCCTCGTGCAGCAATTGCATGGCTTCGTGGCGACGGCAGAATCGCTGATGAGCGCAATCGACACCCCCAAGGCAATGACCCGCTGAACCCATGCTGACCGCCACCACGACGACATCGCAGCACACGATCGACTGCGCCTGGCTGCTGCAGGACCCCGGCGCGCAAGCGGCACAGGCCGACATGCGCATCACCATCGGCGACGATGGCCGCATCGCCTCGGTCGCGCCCATCGGTTCCAAGGCGACCGGCCCGCGCCAACTGGTGCTGCCGGCGCTGTCCAACGCCCACGACCACGGCCGCACCTTCCGCAGCGCCACGCTCGGCGCCTTCGACAAGCCGCTCGAAAGCTGGATTCCCTTCCTCGGCACAGTGCCCGGCCTGGACCCGTATATCTGCGCCGCCACTTCCTTTGCGCGCTCGGTGCGCCACGGCGTCGCGAACCTCATGGTCCACTACACCGGCGTGCAAGGCGGCATGCCCTATGTCGACGAGGCCAGGCAGGTCGCGCGCGCCGCGAAAGACGTGGGCGCGCGCATCGGTTTTGCCGTCTCCATCCGCGAGCGCAACGGCATCGCCTATGCCGACAACGCGTCCGTCCTGAAGGCCCTGCGCCCCGGCATCCGCGACGCGGTCGCCGGCCGCCTTTCAGTCAAGCCCATCCCGCCCGCGCAGTACCTCGAACAGGTCGACGACGTGGCGCGCATGCTGCAGGAGGGTGGCTACACCGACCACGTCACCGCGCAATACGGCCCGGCAGCGGTGCACTGGTGCAGCACGCCCCTGCTCGAAGCCATCGCACGCGCCTCGGCAGACACCGGCCGTCCGGTGCACATGCACTGCCTCGAAACCCCCTACCAGCGCGCCTGGGCCGACAAGCACCATCCGCAGGGGATGGTCCGCTTCCTGGACGACATCGGCCTGCTCAGCCCCCGTCTCACGCTCGCGCATTGCGCCATGGCTCGGCCGGACGAACTCGCGTTGCTCGCGGAACGCGGCGTCACCATCGCGGTCAACACCAGCTCCAACCTCTACCTGAAGTCCGGCATCGCCCCGGTCCCCGAGATGCTCCGCCAAGGCTGCCGCATCGCGATGGGCCTGGACAGCACCGGCTTCGACGAAGACGACGATGCCCTGCGCGAGATGCGCATCGCCTACCAGTTGCATCGCGGCTGGGGCTTCGAGCGCACGATGACGCGTGAGCAACTGTGGCGCTTCGCCGGTTGCCACGGCCCGCGCAGCGTCAGCGGCTCGGGCGCCATCGCCACCGGCCGCCTCACGCCCGGTGCGCCTGCCGACATCGTCGTGCTCGACTGGGACAAGCTCGACGACGACATGCTGTTCCCCGATGTGGACCCGCTCGACTTGCTGCTCGCCCGCGCCAACGGCACGCACATCGCAAAGGTCATCATCGGCGGCAGAACGGTGGTCGAGGCTGGCCGGGTGCAAGGCATCGACGAACCGGCACTGCGCGCCGAGCTGATCGCCAGCGCCCGCGCGGCACTCGCGGCGGACAACCGCCACGCGGCCTGGCTCAATACCTTGCGTGAACTGGCGGAAGACCTCGCGCCGTTCTATCGCGGCGGGCTGGGCGACTGCTGCGCCTAGAAACTCACCGCCGGTCTTTGCAACCTGGCTGCGGAGCGAGGCTTGTCGAGCGACGTCGGCTCGAACCGGCTAAAGGTCGAGCCCTCGCATGAAATTGGATATTGCGCTGGTCGCTGCATCGGGACTTGCTTGAAGCAGGCAATGCGGTGCCTCGATCTTCATCAATGCCACCGAAGGAAGCAACGCATGAATGTGCGCAAAAGCGCCCCTCGGGATCAGCCGATCCGTTGAAGCCTGAAGGTAGATGCTGGGCACCCGGACCCTTGCCAGCAGCGCCGATGAATCCACAGACAAGACAGCTTGGAGTCGATCACGCAAGACCGCGGGATGAACGCGTTCCACTGCACTTGAGATGGCACTGAGCAAACCTGGACTGCTGAACTTGCCGAGCAGCAATTGGCTGAGCGCAAATGACGGCATGCCCAGGAAGGGAATGAACGGAAGCAGCACACGTGCGCCCGCCAGGCCGGGACGCGGGTTGCGAGCAAACGTGCAGCAGAGCACCAAGCCCTTCAACAGAGGCGGTGCCTCTGCCGCGAGGGCAATGGCAATCGGGCCGGAGAATGACTCTCCCAAAAGCACATAGGGCTCATCCACAGGAAGTGCCTTGCGAACAAGGTCCTGGAGTTCGTCGTACCCAAGCACGACGTCCGTCGGATAGCGAAGCACCTGCGTCCTGGCGCGGTTGCCAAACACCGTGAGGAACGGATCAAACAGGTCGCCCGTTCCCTCCAGGCCGGGAAGCAGCACCAGCGTCGCCATGGCTTTCCACCGTCAAAGTTCGAACTCGTAATCCACCGTGATCGGCGCATGGTCGCTGAACTTGATCGTCTTGAAGATCGCCTCATGACGCGCCAGCGCCGCGATCTTCGGCGTCGCCAGGTGGTAGTCCAGCCGCCAGCCCACGTTCTTCGCATAGGCCTGCCCGCGGTTGCTCCACCATGTGTAGCACTCCTCGGTGGTATGAGGCTTCAGCAGCCGGTACACATCCACCAGCCCCGCGCCTTCCGCGCCCGCGTCCAGCAGCCGCGTCATCCACGCGCGCTCCTCCGGCAGGAAGCCGCTGTTCTTCTGGTTGCCCTTCCAGTTCTTCAGGTCGGCTTGCTGGTGCGCGATGTTGATGTCGCCGCACAGCACGAACTCGCGCGTCTTCTTCAACTCGATCAGGTGCGGAAAGAAGCCCTCCAAAAAGCGGAACTTGGCCGCCTGCCGTTCCTCGCCCGATGACCCGCTCGGGAAGTAGCAGCTGATCACCGAGAACTTGCGCTTCGGCGTGTCGAAGCGCAGCTCCAGGTAGCGCCCCTCGGCATCGAACTCCTTGTCGCCCCAGCCCACGACCACGTCGCTCGGCGCATGCTTCGAGTAGATCGCGGTGCCCGCGTAGCCCTTCTTCTCGGCGAAGTGGAAGTGCCCCCTCAGCCCCGCCATCTCCTCGAAGCGCCCCTCGATGTCGCTCGCCTGGACGCGGATTTCCTGCATGCAAATACAATCCGGCGCCAGTTCGGCGACCCAGTCGGCGACGCCCTTGGTGGCGGCGGAACGCAGGCCGTTGAGGTTGAGGCTGGTCAGTTTGAACACGAAAAGGATTCCCGATATGGCTGAAAAGGGTGGAGAAGATCTGGCCCAGCGCTTTGTGCAGTTCGCGCTCGACGCGGGCGTTTTGCGCTTCGGCGAGTTCAAGATCAAGTCGGGCCGCATGAGCCCGTATTTCTTCAACGCGGGCCTGTTCGACGACGGCCTCAAGCTGGCGCGGCTGGCCGAATTCTATGCAGAGCGGCTGCTCGCCAGCGGCCTGGAGTTCGACATGATCTTCGGCCCCGCCTACAAGGGCATCCCGCTCGGCGCCACGGTCGCGGCGGAGCTCGCCCGGCGCGGCCGCAACGTGCCCTTTGCCTACAACCGCAAGGAAGCCAAGGCTCACGGCGAGGGCGGCAGCCTCGTCGGCGCGCCGCTCAAGGGCCGCGTGCTGATCGTCGATGACGTGATGTCGGCCGGCACTGCGGTGCGCGAGTCCATCGCCATCATCGAGGCCGCCGGCGCCACGCCACATGCCGTGGCCATCGCGCTCGACCGGCAGGAAAAGGCGACCGAGAACGGCGTGGACGTCGACCACAGCGCTGTGCAATATGTCCGGAATCAGCTGGGACTGCAGGTGCTGGCGATAGCAACCCTCGATGACTTGTTACATTACCTCTCGGGCCGTCCGGACAACTCGCTGGATGCCCATCGCGAGGGAGTGTTGGCCTACAGGGCACGCTACGGCGCTGTCTGAGGAGGCCGCCTTGAAGGGGTCGATGCCGTGCGCCTTGCCTTTGTTCTTGCGGGATTGCCACTGGCCCTCGGGCTGGGCGCGTCGGCCGTGCAAGCGCAACAGGCCCCGCAATTGGCCAACCCTGCCGGCATCTTCAGTTGTGTCGATGCCAATGGCCGCACCATCACCTCGGACCGTCCCATTCCCGATTGCCTCGACCGCGAGCAGCGCGAGCTGAACTCCAGCGGCACCACGCGCCGCCGCGTCGAGCCCAACTACACCGCCAAGGAACAGGCCGAGCGCGACGAGCGCGCGCGGCAGGCCCAGATCGCGGCGTCGCGGCAGATCGAGGAACGCAGGCGCGAGCGCGCGCTGCTCATGCGCTATCCCAACGATACCGTTCACGAGCGCGACCGCAAGGAGGCCATCGGCCAGATCGACGCGGTGATCCAGTCCGCACGCAAGCGTCAGGGTGAACTCGCCGACGAACGAAAGAAGCTCGACGCCGAGCTGGAGTTCTACCGAAACGACGTCAACAAGGCGCCGCCCTCGCTGCGGCGCCAGGTCGAGGAAAGCAACCAGAGCCTCGCGGTGCAGACGCGCTTCATCGGCGAGCAGGAAGATGAGAAGAAGCGGGTCAATGCGCGCTTCGACGAGGAGCGCGTCCGCCTGAAGCAGCTCTGGGCGCCGGAAGTCACCAAGAAATAGTGACTTCCTCCCTCCCCCCTTGGGAGAGGGCAGGGGTGAGGGCAGCGGCGGTTGAAAAGCCCACCGCCCTCGCAGATCACCCCAACTTCGCCTTCAACAACGCATTCACCTGCGCCGGATTCGCCTTCCCCTGGCTCGCCTTCATGACCTGCCCGACCAGTGCGTTGAAGGCCTTGTCCTTCCCGGCGCGGTATTCATCGATGTTCTTCTGGTTGGTCGCCAGCACCCCATCGATGATCTTCTCCAGCGCGCCGGTGTCGTTCATCGGCTTCAGGTCCTTCGCCGCGATGATCGCGTCGACCTCGCTGCCTTCACCGCTCCACAGCGCGTCGAACACCACGCGCGCCGCGCTGTTGGGAATGGTCCCGTCGCTGATGCGCGCGATGAGCTGGCCAAGTTGCGAGGCCTTCACCGGCGCGGCCTCGATGCCGATTTCCTGCGCGTTCAGGCGGCGCGCGATCTCGCCAGTGATCCAGTTGCTGGCCAGCTTGGGCGTCGCGCCCTTGCTCACGGCCTCGTCGAAGTAACGCGCCAGCGCCACGCTCTGCGTGAGTTGCGCCGCGTCGTACTCTGACAGTCCGTGGTCACGCACATAGCGCTCGGCCATCGCACGCGGCAGCTCCGGCATGCCGGCCTTCACGCGGTCGATCCACTCCTGGGCAATCGCCAGCGGCGGCAGGTCCGGGTCGGGGAAGTAGCGGTAGTCGGCCGCGTCTTCCTTGGTGCGCATGGCGCGCGTCTCGCCGGTGTCGGGGTCGAACAGCACGGTGGCCTGCTGGATCTTGCGGCCGTCCTCGATCTCGCCGATCTGCCAGCGGATCTCGTAGTCGATCGCCTGTTGCATGAAGCGGAAGCTGTTCAAGTTCTTGATCTCGCGGCGCGTGCCCAGCGGCTCGCCGGGACGGCGCACCGACACGTTGGCGTCGCAGCGGAAGCTGCCTTCCTGCATGTTGCCGTCGCAGATGCCGATCCAGGTCACGATCTTGTGCAACTCCTTGGCATAGGCCACAGCCTCGGCGGTGGAGCGCATGTCGGGCTCGGTCACGATCTCCAAGAGCGGCGTGCCGGCGCGGTTCAGGTCGATGCCCGACTGGCCGATGAAGTTCTCGTGCAGCGACTTGCCGGCGTCTTCTTCCAGGTGCGCGCGCACCAGTCGCACAGACTTGAGTTCATCGCCGACGAAGAAGCTCACCGTGCCGCCCTGCACCACGGGGATCTCGAACTGGCTGATCTGGTAGCCCTTGGGCAGGTCGGGATAGAAGTAGTTCTTGCGCGCGAACACGCTGCGCGGCGCGATGTGCGAGCCCAGCGCCAGGCCCAGCTTGATGGCACGCTCGACCGCGCCCTTGTTCATCACGGGCAGCGTGCCGGGCAGCGCCAGGTCCACCGCGCAAGCCTGCGTGTTCGGCTCCGCACCGAAGGCCGTCGAGGCACGGCTGAAGATCTTGCTTTCGGTCGACAACTGCGCGTGCGTCTCGAAGCCGATGATGACTTCGAAGCCCTGCACCAGCGGGCCCGTGGGCCGGCCGGCTTGCGCCTGTTCGAAGGGGTTTGCGACAACGGTTTCAGTCATTTCATTCGCTCCAACTCAAAACCCCGCGGGCGTCCGCGTATGCCAGTCCGTCGCCTGCTGGAAACGATGGGCCGCATTCAGCAACTTCGCTTCATTGAAATAGTTGCCGATCAGTTGCAGTCCCACCGGCATGTTGCCTTCGCCAAAGCCGACCGGCAGGCACATGCCAGGCAATCCGGCCAGCGACGCCGGCAGCGTGAAGATGTCGGCCAGGTAGTCGGCGACCGGATCGTCCCCGTGCTCCCCGATCTTCCATGCCACGCTCGGCGCGGCCGGTCCGGCGATCACGTCGCACTCCTTGAAGGCCTGCTGGAAGTCGTCCGCGATCATCCGGCGCACCTTCTGCGCCTGAAGGTAGTAGGCGTCGTAGTAGCCATGGCTCAGCACGTAGGTGCCGATCATGATGCGGCGCTTCACCTCGTCGCCGAAGCCTTCCTCGCGCGTCTGCGCATACATGTCGCCCAGGTCCTTGTAGTGCGCCGCGCGATGGCCGAACTTGACGCCGTCGAAGCGGCTCAGGTTGCTCGATGCCTCGGCCGGCGCCAGGATGTAGTAGACCGGGATCGACAGCTCGGTGCGCGGCAGGCTGACGACGACCCGCTTCGCGCCCAGCTTCTCGTACTCGGCCAATGCGGCATCGATGGCGGCGCGCACGCCCGGCGCCACGCCGTCGCCGAGGAACTCCTTCGGCACGCCGATGCGCAGGCCTTCCAGCGAGCCGTTGAGGTTGCGCGAGAAGTCTTCGGCCGGTCGGTCGATCGAGGTCGAGTCACGGTCAAGGTCCGGGCCGCACATGGCCGACAGCAGCAGCGCGCAGTCTTCGGCCGAACGAGCCATCGGCCCGGCCTGGTCGAGGCTCGACGCAAAGGCCACCATGCCGTAGCGCGAGGCGCGACCATAGGTCGGCTTGATGCCAGTGATGCCGCAGAAGGAGGCCGGCTGCCGGATCGAGCCGCCGGTGTCGGTGCCCGTGGCGGCGGGCGCGAGTCGCGCGGCGACCACGGCTGCGCTGGCGCCCGACGAGCCACCCGGAATGCGCGAGCCGTCCCACGGATTGCGCACCGGCGTCGCGGTGTCGAAGCCCACCGCCGGCACCGCGACGTTCTCGTTCGACGAACCCATCGCGAACTCGTCGCAGCTCAGTTTGCCCAGCGTCACGGTACCGGCTTCGGCCAACTTGCGCACCACCGTCGCATCGAAGGGCGAGCGATAGCCCGCGAGGATCTTCGAGCCGGCGGTGGTCGGGAAGTCGGTCGTGACGAAAATGTCCTTGTGCGCGATCGGCACGCCGGTGAGCGCAGGCGCATTGCCGGCGGCCAGCTTCTCGTCCGCCGCGCGGGCTTGCGCCAGCGTCACATCGGCGTCGAGCGAAACGAAGGCGCCCAGCGCGCCATTCGCCCCGATGCGCCCCAGAAAGTGCTGCGCCGTTTCATTGGCCGACACCTCGCGCGCGGCCAGCGCCTTCGCGAGTTGGGCCACGCCCATCTGATGCAGGTCGGGGCGGCTCATTCGATCACCTTCGGCACAAGGAACAGGCCCGCTTCCACCGCCGGCGCGCTGCGCTGGTTCGCCTCGCGACAATTCGGCTCGCTCGCGACGTCATCACGCAGTCGCAGAGAAATGTCTTCAATCGTTGCCACGGGATGCGCCAGCGGTTCGACGCCGGTGGTGTCGACTGCCTGCATGCGCTCGACCAGCGCGAAGAAGCCGTTGATCTGGCCCAGCATGCGCGTGCTCTCCTCGCTGCCGAGCTGCAGCCGGGCGAGCGACGCGATGCGCGCGATATCGGTATCGGTAAGGGACATGGGAAAGGTCTGGAATCGGGGAAGAAACCGCCGCAATCGCACTTGCGGCAGGGGTGCTGGCGCGCGAGGCGGAGGGGATCGGTTATTATCCCGCCTTTGCCGCAACCCACGCGAACGCGCCGGCTTTTGCCGCAAAAACCTCTATTCATCCCCGTCAGTCGACCCACAGATTACACAAGGCGACCGCATGCCGAAGCGCATGCCGTGCCACAAGGATCCCGCAAAATGTTTGGAGTTTTCCGTCGATACTTCTCGACCGACCTTGCCATTGACCTCGGCACCGCCAACACCCTGATCTTCGCCCGCAACAAGGGCATCGTGCTGGATGAGCCCTCGGTCGTTGCCATCCGGCACGAAGGTGGCCCGCACGGCAAGAAGGTGATCCAGGCGGTCGGCGCGGAAGCCAAGGCCATGCTCGGCAAGGTGCCCGGCAACATCGAGGCGATCCGCCCGATGAAGGACGGCGTGATCGCCGACTTCGTGATCACCGAGCAGATGATCAAGCAGTTCATCAAGATGGTGCACCCGCGCTCGCTGTTCACGCCGAGCCCGCGCATCATCATCTGCGTGCCCTGCGGCTCCACCCAGGTCGAGCGCCGCGCCATCAAGGACGCGGCCGAAGCGGCGGGCGCCACCTCCGTCTACCTGATCGAGGAACCCATGGCTGCGGCCATCGGCGCGGGCCTGCCGGTCAGCGAGGCGAGCGGCTCGATGGTGGTCGACATCGGCGGCGGCACCACGGAAGTCGGCGTGATCTCGCTCGGCGGCATGGTCTACAAGGGCTCGGTCCGCGTCGGCGGCGACCGCTTCGACGAAGCCATCATCAACTACATCCGCCGCAACTACGGCATGCTGATCGGCGAGCCGACAGCCGAAGTCATCAAGAAGAACATCGGCTCGGCCTTCCCGGGCTCCGAGGTCAAGGAAATGGAAGTCAAGGGCCGCAACCTTTCCGAAGGCGTGCCGCGCAGCTTCACCATCAGCAGCAACGAAGTGCTGGAAGCACTGACCGATCCGCTCAACAACATCGTTTCGGCTGTCAAGAACGCGCTGGAACAGACCCCGCCGGAACTCGGCGCCGACATCGCCGAGCGCGGCATGATGCTGACCGGCGGCGGCGCGCTGCTGCGCGACCTGGATCGCCTGCTGGCGGAGGAAACCGGCCTGCCGGTGCTGGTCGCCGAAGACCCGCTGACCTGCGTGGTGCGCGGCTGCGGCATCGCGCTGGAGCGCATGGACCGCCTCGGAAGCATCTTCACGAGCGAGTGAGTGCGGCCCGCCTAGGCGGGCGTACATTTGCGGCGCTCCCGTCGCCAATCGGGGGTGGCGCCAGCGGGCCGGCAGGCGTCGGTTTCGCGGCACCTCACGAATTCGGGCGTTTCTGGCGTAAAACTCCTCCATGCCACTCGGCACCCTCGATCGCACTGCGCCGCCCCTCTTCAACCAGGGGCCGTCGGCGCTCAGCAAGCTGATCTTCTTCAGCGCGCTGTCGCTGTTCCTCATGGTGGCGGATGCGCGCTTCCATCTTGTGCAGCCGATTCGCGCGGCCATCGGCGCCGTGCTGTACCCGGTGCAATGGGTGGCGATGAAGCCGGTGCAGTTCGTGCTCGGCGGCACCCGCTATTTCGAAGACCTGCAGGTGGCCCAGCGCAACGAGGCCGATGCGCGCAAATCCCTCGCGCTGCAGTCCGAGCGCGCCAGCCAGTCCGACGCGCTCGCCCAGGAAAACGCACGGCTGCGCTCGATGCTCGACCTGCGGGCCAGCACCACCACGCCGGGCCGCGTTGCCGAGGTCCTCTATGACGCAGCCGACCCCTACACGCGCAAGCTGATCCTGGACCAGGGCATGACGCAGGGCATCGTGCCCGGCTCGCCGGTGATCGACGAACGCGGCGTGCTCGGGCAGGTCACGCAGGTGCTGCCGTTCACGAGCGAGGTGACGCTGGTGACCGACCGCGACCTGGCCATTCCCGTGCAGAACACCCGTACCGGCGCGCGCAGCGTGGCCTTCGGCGAGGCCAATGCCTATGGCGGCGGCCTGGAACTGCGCTTCATGCAGGCCAACTCGGATGTGCAGGAGGGGGACCTGCTGACGACCAGTGGCGTGGACGGTGTCTATCCGGCGGGCTTGCCGGTCGGCAAGATCGACCGCATCGAGCGACGCGCCGATTCGGCCTTTGCGCGCATCCATTGCGTGCCGGCGGGCGGCGTGGCGGGCGCGCGCTATGTGATGGTGCTGGTGCCGGCGAACCTGAACCTGCCGCCCAAGCCGGTGCCGGTCGTGGCGCCCCCGGTCGCGCCCGTGAAGAAGAAGGGCGACAAGCCGGCCAAGGGCGAGAAGGCTGACAAGACCAGCAAGCCTGCCCAGGCGGCACCGGCGGCCCCAGGCGACAAGGCAACCGACAAGCCGGTCAAGCCCGCCGCGCCAGCCCAGCCCGACAAGGCGCAAGTGGCCGCGGACAAGGCAGCCGACAAGGCGGCGGACAAGGCCGACCGCAAAGAGAAAGGCGCCGCGCGATGATCATGCGTCCTGGCCAGCAGCAACTCCTGTTGCCCGTGAGCCCGCTCTTCATCTGGGGCAGCCTGCTGCTGGCGATGCTGCTCAACATGCTGCCGCTCGGCCGCATCGCCTGGTTCCCTGACCTGATGGCGCTGGCCATCGTGTTCTGGAGCGTGCACCAGCCCACGCGCATCGGCATCGGCGTGGCCTTCGTATTCGGGCTGTTCATGGACGTGCACCAGGCCGCCATGCTGGGCCAGCACGCGCTCTCGTACACCGCGCTGAGCTTCTTCGCGATCATGATGCACCGGCGTCTGCTCTGGTTCTCCATGTTCTCGCAGGCGCTGCAGTTGCTGCCGCTGTTCGCGTTGTCGCACTTCGTCGAACTGGGCATCCGGATGATCGGCGGCGGCGTGTTCCCGGGCTGGAACCTTGCGCTCGCTCCGGTGATCGAAGCCGTGCTCTGGCCGTTCGTCAGCGTCTTGCTGCTCGCACCGCAACGCCGAACGCCCGAGCCCGACGCCAACCGGCCCTTGTGATCGCCACGCAGCATGCGGTCGCCAGCCACGCGGCACGATTGCCATTGATATTCCACAAGCCTAAGCTCTGCCCCCTCGATGACTGAAATCCGCAACGTCGCCGCCGACATCGCGCGCTTCAAGCGTCGCGTGATCGTGATCGGCCTCGTCGTGCTGGCGGCCTTCACGCTGCTGGGGCTGCGCCTGACCTACCTGCAGGTGGTGCGCCATGAGGACCTGGCCGAGCAGGCCGAGAACAACCGCACCGCCGTCGTGCCGGTGGTGCCCAACCGCGGCCTGATCCTCGACCGCAACGGCATCGTGCTGGCCTCCAACTATTCGGCCTACACGCTGGAGATCACGCCCTCCAAGGTGCCGGACCTGGAGGACACCATCGACGGCCTGGCCACGGTGATCGAAGTCGGGCCGCGCGACCGGCGGCGCTTCAAGCGCCTGCGTGAAGACTCCCGCAGCTTCGACTCCATTCCCATCCGCACCCGCCTGAGCGACGAGGAAGTGGCCCGCTTCGCCGCGCAGCGCTACCGCTTCCCCGGCGTCGAGATCAAGGCGCGCCTGTTCCGCAACTATCCGCATGGCGAGATCGCCAGCCACGTGCTCGGCTACATCGGTCGCATCAACCAGACCGAGAAGGCCGCGATGGAGGAGTGGAGCGACGAGGACTACGACAACTACCGCGGCACCGAATACATCGGCAAGCTCGGCATCGAGCAGAGCTACGAGAAGACCCTGCACGGCCTGACCGGCGTCGAGCAGATGGAGACCTCCGCCGGCGGCCGTGCGGTGCGCCGGCTCAACGGCCATCCGGCGACGCCCGGCAACACCGTGATGCTGTCGCTCGATATCAAGCTGCAGAAGATGATCGAGGACATGTACGGCGAGCGCCGCGGCGCGATGGTCGCCCTCGACCCCAAGACCGGCGAGGTGCTGGCCTTCGTCAGCAAGCCCACCTTCGACCCCAACCTGTTCGTCGAAGGCATCGACAGCGAAAGCTGGAAGGAGCTCAGCGAGTCCATCGACAAGCCGCTGCTCAACCGTGCGCTGCGCGGCACCTATCCGCCCGGCTCCACCTACAAGCCCTTCATGGCCATGGGCGCACTGCAGACAGGCAAGCGCGGGCCCAACGTGCAGGTCAACGACCCGGGCTTCTACAACTTCGCCGGCCACCGCTTCGGCAGCCCCGAAGGCAACATCGGCAACGTCGACATGCGCCGCTCGATCCAGCTGTCGAGCAACATCTACTACTACTCGCTGGCCAACGAGATGGGCGTGGACCTGATCCACGACTTCATGAAGCCGATGGGCTTCGGCCAGATCACCGGCATCGACCTGGGCGGCGAGGTGCGCGGCGTGCTGCCCAGCACCGAATGGAAGCGCAACGCCTACAAGCGCCCGGAGATGAAGAAGTGGTACGCAGGCGAGACCATTTCCCTGGGCATCGGGCAGGGCTACAACAGCTTCACGATGCTGCAGCTCGCGCAGGCCACATCCATCATTGCAGACGGCGGCCGCAAGCACCGGCCGCACCTGGTGGTGGCCACGCGCGACACCGTCACAGGCCAGACGACCCCGGTCGAGCCGCCACCCACGCTCGACCTTCACTTCGCGCCGGCCAACGTGGCGGTGGTGCGGGAAGGCCTGCAGGCCGTGATCACCGCCGGTACGGCGCGTGCCGTGTTCGCTGGCGCCGGCTATGTTGCGGCCGGCAAGACCGGGACGGCCCAGGCCGTGACGCAGGCGCAGAACACCAAGTACAACGCCAAGGCGCTGGAAGAACACCAGCGCGACCATGCCCTGTTCGTCGCGTTTGCACCGGCCAATGATCCGAAGATCGCCGTTGCGGTGATCGTGGAGAACGCGGGTTGGGGCGCCGGCGCCGCGGCGCCGATCGCGCGGCGGGTGTTCGACTACTGGCTGCTCGGCCAGTATCCGAGCGAGGCCGACATGGCGGCCATCAAGGTAGGCAAGGCCTCCGCGCCCATCGGCAAGCCTCGGCTGGCCAGCGAGGCGGCATGGCCGGTGGCGGCGCCGACGCCTGGCGCAGCCACTGGCGCGCCGGCTGCGACGCCCTGACGAGCGGCTCTACCACTCGCCTGTTTCGCGCACGCGCTGGTCCAGATCCAGGTGGGCAAGATGGTCCTGCCGGCGTTGCGCATTGATGCGGTTGCGGTGAGTCGACAGGAGGTCGAACCGACGTGCCACGGCTGCGGCAAGGGGTGTCCGTTGTTGCGCCGCGGACGGCGTTCGGACGGTGCTGGGTTGAGTGCGCATTTTTCTTGATCCCTTCGAACGTGGTCGATGATCGTTCCTGCGCGCGCGTTCCCGGAAAAAATGTTCGTGAACTGCTTGGGGTTTCCCGCTGTTATCCGTGGCTCGCAAGCTGTATGGCGATGATGGCGCGGCGCGGCGCCTACCGCTACTTGAGAAAAGCGTCGTAGCCCGTCTTCAGGATCAGCGCACTCACCACGACGATGAACACGCCGCGCACGAAGCCTGCGCCGTGCTTCAGCGCCACGCGCGTGCCCAGAACGCTGCCCGCCACGTTGGCCACGGCCATGACCAGGCCATAGTGCCACCATACGTGCCCCTTGGCCGCCAGCAGGATCAGGGCTGCAAGATTGGTGGCGACGTTGATGCACTTGGCCGAGGCCGATGCGTTCAGGAAGTCGTAGCCGAGCCAGCGCACAAAGAGGAACACCAGGAAGCTGCCGGTGCCGGGGCCGAAGAAGCCGTCATACACACCGATCAGGAGGCCGATCGAGCAGGCGGCCAGGGTCTCGTGCCGACCGACGAAGCGCGGCACATGGTGGCGCCCCATGTCCTTGCGGGCCAGGGTGTAGCCCAGGACCGCCAGCAGGATGAAGGGCAGGGCACGCCGCAGGAACTCGCCCGGAAACACCGTGATCGCCCACGCGCCGAGCAAGGACCCCGCAAAGCCCACCATTGCAGCCGGCAGCAGCGATGCCCACTGGAGTTGGACTCTTCGGCCGAACTGCGCCGCGGCAGCCGCCGTGCCCCACACCGAGGCGCTCTTGTTGGTGCCCAGCAACGTCGCTGGTGGTGCGCCGGGGAAAGTGGCGAACAGCGCGGGCACCAGGATGAGTCCGCCGCCGCCCACGATCGAATCGACAAATCCCCCGAGGAGGGATGCCCCCGTGACCACCAGCATTTCCATGGCGGGCATTTTCGCACTGCGGATTTGCTATCGAATTGATAGCAATGCAGCCTTGATTGGCACGATGTGGGCTCGCTGGGCATAAAAAAAGCGCCGACTAGCGGCGCTTTATGAAGGTGCGGCAATTCGTGTCAATGCACGAGGCCTTTTTTAATTCGTTGTACTTGGTCGCGAAGGTTTGTCTCCTCGGCCCCGCCCAGCGGGCATGGCCCGTTGCGAGTGGCAAGACTGTAGCGGCAGCACCGCAAGAGTGCATTGGGGGATACCCGTTGCTCTTGGGCAACGTCAGCTATAAGTTTGTGTCTATCGTTTTCAAATGTTGCTTAAATGATCAAGAAGTGCGCCGCGGAAAGGCGATGCACTCAAAAGGTGTGCAGCCGATTGGATGCATGCCGCAGGTGCAGGTTGGCCGTGCTTCGATCAGGCCCCCGCGCGGATCCAGGCTGCGGCCTTCTCCGCCATCATCAAGGTCGGGCTGTTGGTGTTGCCGCTGGTGATGGTCGGCATGGCGCCGGCATCGACCACGCGCAGACCGGCGATCAGGCCGCCGCGTCCATCGCGAAGGCGCAGGCGCGAATCGAGCACCGCCATCGGATCGCCATCGGCGCCCATCTTCGTGGTGCCGACGGGGTGGAAGATCGTGGTGGCGATGTCGCCCGCGAGCCTGGCCAGTTCGTCGTCGCTCTGGTACTGGGTGCCCGGCTTCCATTCCTGCGGCTTGTACTTGGCCAGTGCCGGTTGCGCGACGATGTTGCGCGTGACGCGCAGCGAATCGGCCGCCACCTTGCGGTCTTCCTCGGTGCTGAGGTAGTTGGGTGCGATGGCGGGCGCGTCCTGCCAGCGCGCGGTCTTGATGCGCACCGTGCCGCGGCTGGTCGGGTTGAGGTTGCACACGCTGGCGGTGAAGGCCGGGAACGCGTGCAAGGGTTCGCCGAATGCGTCGAGCGACAGCGGCTGCACGTGGTATTCGAGGTTCGGCCATTCATGGGCGGGCGAACTGCGCGTGAAGGCGCCGAGCTGCGAGGGCGCCATGCTCATAGGGCCGCTGCGCTTGAGCAGGTACTCCAAACCGATCTTCGCCTTGCCGACCATCGACGAGGCCAGCACGTTGAGCGTGGGCGCGCCATCGATCTTGAACACCGCGCGGATCTGCAGGTGGTCCTGCAGGTTGGCGCCGACGCCGGGCAGGTCGGCCACGACTGGGATGCCGTGCTGCCGCAGCAGGTCCGCCGGGCCGATGCCGGAAAGCTGCAGGATCTGCGGCGAGCCGATGCTGCCGCCGCACAGCAGCACTTCCTGCGTCGCATGGGCGGTGACCATCTGCTGGCCGTCCCACACCTGCACGCCGGTGCAGCGCTGGCTGCCGTCGGGCTGCGTCTCGACGATGAGCTTCGTGACATGGGCGTTGACCCACATCTCGAAATTGGGCCGGCCATAGCAGGTCGGGCGCAAGAAGGCCTTGGCCGTGTTCCAGCGCCAACCCTCCTTCTGGTTGACCTGGAAGTAGCCGACGCCTTCGTTGCTGCCGCGGTTGAAGTCGGTGGAATGCGGAATGCCGGCCTGCTGCGCGGCTTGCGCGAAGGCGTCGAGGATGACCCAGCGCAGCCGCTGCTTCTCGACGCGCCATTCGCCGCCCGCGCCATGCAGTTCATCGGCGCCGAGGTAGTAGTCCTCATGCTTCTTGAAGGCGGGGAGCACCTGGTCCCAGCGCCATTCGTCACTGCCGGTGAGTGTGGCCCACTGCTCGTAGTCGCGCGACTGGCCGCGCATGTAGATCATGCCGTTGATGCTGGAGCAGCCGCCGAGCGTCTTGCCCCGCGGGTAGCGCAGGCTGCGGCCGTTGAGGCCGGCGTCGGGTTCGGTGTTGTAGAGCCAGTCGGTGCGCGGATTGCCGATGCAATAGAGGTAGCCGACCGGGATGTGGATCCAGTGGTAGTCGTCCTTGCGGCCGGCTTCGATCAGCAGCGTGCGCTTCTGTTTTTGCTGCGTGAGGCGGTTGCAGAGCAGCGCGCCGGCGGTGCCGCCGCCGATGACGATGTAGTCGAAAGTGGTGTCGCTCAACGCGTTGTCTCCAGGATCAGAAAAAAAGCCCGGGACGGGGTGGGCCGTGCCTCGGGCTGTGCAGGGAGCTTACTTCGCCGTCGGCATCACGAACTCCGCCCCCTTGCCGATGCTCTCCGGCCAGCGCTGCATGACCGACTTCTGCTTCGTATAGAAGCGCACGCCTTCCTCGCCGTAGGCATGCATGTCGCCGAACAGCGAGCGCTTCCAGCCGCCGAAGCCGTGCCAGGCCATGGGCACCGGGATCGGCACGTTGATGCCGACCATGCCGACCTGGATGCGGCGGCTGAATTCGCGCGCCACGTTGCCGTCGCGGGTGAAGCAGCTCACGCCGTTGCCGAATTCGTGGTCGTTGATGAGGTCCACCGCTTCCGCCAGGTCATGCGCGCGCACGCAGCCGAGCACCGGGCCGAAGATTTCTTCCTTGTAGATGCGCATCTCGGGCGTGACGTGGTCGAACAGCGTGCCGCCCATCCAGAAGCCGTCGTCGCAGCCGTCGCCGGCCTTCTTGGCATCGAAGCCGCGGCCGTCGACCAGCAGCTTGGCGCCTTCCTGCTCGCCGAGCGCGATGTAGCCGGTGATGCGCTCGTGCGCGGCCTTGGTGACGATCGGGCCCATCTCGGCCGCGAGATTCTCGCCGTCGAGCACCTTGAGCGTGTTCGTGCGTTCGATGAGCTTGGGCAGCAGGCGGTCGGCCACGTCGCCGACCAGCACGGCCACCGAGATCGCCATGCAGCGCTCGCCGGCCGAGCCGTAAGCGCTGCCGATCAGCGCGTCGACGGCCTGGTCGATGTCGGCATCGGGCATCACGACCATGTGGTTCTTCGCGCCGCCGAGCGCCTGCACGCGCTTGCCGTGGCGCGCGCCGGTCTCGTAGATGTAGTTGGCGATGGGCGTGGAGCCGACGAAGCTGATGGCCTTGACGTCCGGGTGCTCCAGCAGCGCGTCGACCGCGACCTTGTCGCCCTGCACGACGTTGAACACGCCGTCGGGCAGGCCGGCTTCCTTCAGCAGTTCGGCAATGCGCAGCGAGGGGCTGGGGTCGGTCGGGCTGGGCTTGAGGATGAAGGTGTTGCCTGCGGCGATGGCCACCGGGAACATCCACATCGGCACCATCACCGGGAAGTTGAAGGGCGTGATGCCGGCCACCACGCCGAGCGGCTGGCGCAGCGTCCAGTTGTCGATGCCGGTGCTCACCTGGTCGGTGAAATCGCCCTTCAGGAGTTGCGGGATGCCGCAGGCGAATTCGACGATGTCGATGCCGCGCGTGACTTCGCCCTGCGCATCGGTGAAGACCTTGCCGTGCTCGGCGGTGATCAGGTGGGCCAGCTCGTCCTTGTGGATGTTGAGCAATTCGAGGAACTTGAACAGCACGCGCGCGCGGCGGATCGGCGGCGTGTCGGCCCAGGCGGGGAAGGCAGCCTTGGCGGCGGCGACGGCGGCATCGACGTCAGATGCGCCGGCGAGGCCGGCCACGCCGGTCACCGAGCCGGTGGCCGGGTTGGTCACGTCCTGCGTGCGGCCCGAGGTGTTGGCGACCATGCGCCCGTTGATGAAGTGGTCGATCGGGGTCTTGATGATTTGCATGGCGGTGTCCCTTGAGTTGCGGCGATGAGGTGCCGGGCAGTGTAGGCACGCGGACCCTGCGCGCCAAGCCACGAAAAGCTGAATTGATTGTTCGCCATGATGAACAATGCGGGCATGTCGCAACAAAAAATCGAGTCGCTGTGGACGCACCTGCACTGGCTCACGGTGCTGGCCCAGCAAGGCAGCTACACGGCAGCAGCGCGGCGGCTCGGCGTGAGCAAGGCGGCCATGAGCCAGCGCATTGCCGAACTGGAACGCGCGGCCGGCGTGCCGCTGGTGCAGCGCACCACCCGAAGCGTGCGGCTCACCGAAGCCGGCCAGCATCTGGTCGAAGACATGCGCCAGCCCTTCGAGGACATCGCGCACAGCTTCGCGGGCGTGCGCGACCTGGCCGGCGTGCCGCGCGGACTGGTGCGTGTGACCGCGCCGGTGGCCTTCGCGCGCCAGCAACTGGTGCCGCGGCTGGCCGACTTCCTGCGCGCGCAGCCCGAGGTGCGGATCGAACTCGACCTGTCGGACCGACTCAGTTCGCTGGCGATGGAGGGCTTCGACCTCGCGATCCGCCACACCGCGGCGCCGCCGGACACGCATGTCGCCTGGACGCTCTGCGAGACCCGCTCCGTTCTCGTGGCCAGCCGCGCCTACCTGCGCCGCCGCGGCCATCCCGGATCGCCGCAGGACCTCGCGGGCCACGACTGCCTGCACTACCCGCGTGCCCAGGACACGCCGGCCTGGCACCTCGAAGTGAAGGCCAGCACGCGATCCGCAGGCTCGCCGCCACGCATCACCGTACCGATTACGGGGCCTTTCGCCGCCAACAACAGCGAAGCGCTGCGTGACGCCGCCATTGCGGGCCTGGGCATCGCGCTGCTGCCGGATTTCAGCGCGCAGGCGGCGCTGCAGTCCGGCAAGCTGGTCGAGGTGCTGCCGCAATGGCAACCGGTGGGTGCCTTCGGCGATCGGCTCTATGCGATACGTCCCTATGCAACCCATGTCCCTCGAGCGGTTGCGGCCTTTGTCGCGTGGCTGCGCGAGGCACTGAAGGAGGGCTTTGGGCGTGGTTCAAGGGTGGGGGTCGTTCCCCTGTCGCGCGCGCAGCCCCTGCGGTTACGATCGCGCGAGCCTTGAAACACATTCCCGTCAGCGCTCTCCCTGGAGCCCATCGAGCCCATGCCCGCCGCCGCGTCGCCTGCGACTGACACTGCTCCGCGCGTCGAACAGATCTCCGGCACGGTCACGGCCAGTGGCCGCTGGACGGCCATGGCCATTGCCCAGCCCAACGCATGGCAGACGCTGTTGCAAGGCCTGGCTTCCACGCGTTCGGCCACGGCCTGGGACCTGCGGCCCATCGATCCGCTGGACCATGTGGGCGCGCAGGTGCTCTGGAACCATTGGGGCAAGGCATGGCCCGCGCAACTCGAGATGGACCCGCAGCACAAGGCCGTGCTCGACCAGGTCGCGCAGTACACCTGCAGCATGCCCGAGGAGCCGCCGCGCACCTGGGCCGAGCGCTTCCGAGACTTCGCGCACACCGGTCCGCGCATCGCGCGCGTGGTGCGCGACTTCCTGCGCATCATCGGGCAGCTCACGCTCGACATCCTCCGGCTCTTCCGCGCGCCGCATCGTGCGCCCTGGCGTGATTTCTCGGGCCAGCTCTACCAGTTCGGCGCCACGGCGCTGCCGATCACGGCGCTGGTCGGGTTGCTGATCGGCATCGTGCTGGCCTACCTCACCTCGCAACAGTTGCGCAACTTCGGCGCCGAGGCCTTCATCGTCAACATCCTCGGCCTGTCGCTGATCCGCGAGCTGGGGCCGGTGCTGGCGGCGGTGCTGATCGCGGGGCGCTCCGGATCGGCCATCACCGCGCAGATCGGCGTGATGCGCGTGACGGAAGAGCTCGACGCGATGCGCGTGATGGGCATCTCGCATGGCTTCCGGCTGGTCATGCCGCGCGTGCTGGCGCTGGCCATCGCGATGCCGCTGATCAGCATGTGGACCTCGATGGCCGCGCTCATCGGCGGCATGCTGGCGGCCAATGCGGCGCTCGACATCTCGCCTTCGTACTTCATGTCGGCATTGCCGCGCGCGGTGCCGCTGTCGAACTTGTGGATCGCTTTGTCGAAGTCGGCGGTGTTCGGCATCCTCATTGCGCTGATCGGCTGCTACTTCGGGCTCAAGGTGAAGCCCAACACAGAGAGCCTGGGGCGCGGCACCACGTCTTCCGTGGTGACCTCGATCACCATCGTGATCCTCGTGGACGCACTGTTTGCCGTGCTCTTCAAGGGCATCGGATTGCGCCAATGACGGGCGTGGTCAATACCGTCGAGAACGTGGTCGAGATCCGCAATCTCTGGACCGTGTTCAAGTCGCCCGACGGCGAGCAGGTCGTGCATCGCGACCTGAACCTTGTCATCCGGCGCGGCGAGGTGCTGTCACTGGTGGGCGGCTCGGGCACCGGCAAGACGGTATTGCTGCGCCAGATCCTGGGGCTGGAGCATCCGGAGAAGGGCGAGGTCAGCGTGCTGGGCCGGCCGCCCGGCCATTTCCGCGGCATGGCCGCCGCCAACGTCGGCATGCTGTTCCAGCACGGCGCCTTGTTCTCGGCCTTCAGCGTGCTCGACAACATCGCGTTCCCGTTGCGCGAGTTGAAGGTGTTCCCCGACGAATTGATCCGCGACGCGGCGCTGGTCAAGCTGCAAATGGTGGGGCTCGATCCCCAGCAGGCGGCCAAGAGTCCGTCGGACCTGTCGGGCGGCATGATCAAGCGCGTGGCGCTGGCGCGCGCGCTCATCATGGACCCGCCGCTGCTGCTGCTCGACGAGCCGACTGCTGGCCTCGACCCTGAAAGCGCCGACGGCTTCTGCGACCTGCTGAGCGGCCTGCATCGCGAGCTCGGCCTCACCGTGGTGATGGTCACGCACGACCTCGACACGCTGTTCGACCTGAGCACCCGCATCGCCGTGCTTGCCGACAAGCAGGTGATCGTCACCGGCACCGCGCGCGACGTGATCGCCTATCCGCATCCGTTCATCCACGAGTATTTCCTCGGCGGACGTGGCCAGCGTGCCATGGAAGCCCTGCACGAAAAGAGGTAAGTCCATCATGGAAAACAAAGCCCATGCCATCGCAGCCGGCGCCTTCGTCATAGGCCTGCTCGCCGCACTGATCGCACTGGTGGTCTGGCTCACACGCGACGACACGGTGCGCAACATCTACGAGTTGTCCACGCGCGATGCGGTCAGCGGGCTGCAGCCGCAGGCCATGGTGCGCTACCGCGGCATCGCGGTCGGCAAGGTCGCGTCGATCGACTTCGATCCCAAGGTCAAAGGCAATGTGCGCGTGCGCATCAGCGTGGACGAGAAGGTGCCGCTCACCCACTCGTCCTATGCGTCGCTGAGTTACCAGGGCGTCACCGGCCTGGCCTTCATCGCGCTGGACGACAAGGGCGAATCCCAGGAGCCGCTGATCCCCGACAACGCCAACCCGCCGCGCATTCCGCTCAAGCCCTCCGTGCTGGCGCAGTTGCAGGAGCGCGGCGAAGCCATCCTCAACCAGGTGGATATCGCTGCCAAGCGTGCCAACGCGCTGCTGGCCGACGAAAACCAGAAGCGCATCGCCGATGCGCTCGAGAACATCTCGCAGGCCGCCGCCGGCGCCAACCGTCTCACGCAGACGCTCGACAAGACGATCAAGGCCGACCTCAGCCCCGCGCTCAAGCGCATGCCCGACACGCTGGACCGGGTGAAGAAGGCGGCCAGCGACGTCTCGCGCACGGCCAACAACCTCAACACCACCGTCACCCGGCTCAACGAACCCGAAGGCGCGCTGCATCGCATCGGCGATGGCGCCAAGTCCTTGTCCGTGGCGATCGAGAATTTCAACGGCGCCACATTGCCGCGCATCAACCGCGTGGCCGACGATGCCTCGCGCACCGTGCGCCGACTCGGCCGCACCGCCGACAACATCAACGACAACCCACAGTCGCTGCTGTACGGCAATGGCGGCGTCGCGCCCGGCCCGGGCGAGCCCGGCTTCTCCCCGCCGCCAGCGAGCGCGCGGCCTTGAAGGTGAAACGCATGACACAGACCCTTTCCGATCGCGTCCGCTCCACCGGTGCCGCGAGCCTCCTTGGCCTCTGCGCAGCCGTCCTCGCCGGCTGCGGCGCCTTGCCCGACAAGCCCTCGCGCGTCGTGATGTACGACTTCGGCCCTGGCGACACCGCGCCCGCGCCGGTCGCCGCACCGACCCTGCCGACCATCGCGCTCACCGAACTCGAGACCAACCCGCGCCTGGACGGCACGCAGATCCTCTACCGCCTCGCCTATGCCGACGTCAACGAACTGCGCCCCTACGGCCAGGCCCGTTGGAGCATGGCACCGACGCAGATGGTGCGGCAGCGCATCCGCAACGGCCTGTCGCAACGCCGCCTCGTGCTCAATGCCGAGGAGAACGCCAGCATGACCCGCACCGAAGGCAAGGCCCCCGACACCCTGCGCGTCACGGTGGAGGAGTTCAGCCAGGTCTTCGACACGCCATCGACCAGCGCCGGCCTGGTGCGCCTGCGCGCCACGCTGGTCACCGGCGCGCCGGGCGGCGACCGCGTGCGCGGGCAGAAGACCTTCACCGTGCAGCGTCCCGCCGCCACCGCGGATGCCGCCGGTGGCGTGAAGGCGCTGGCCACCGCCACCGATGCCGCCGTCAACGACATGGTCCAATGGGTCGACGGATTGAAGTAACACGCAAATGACACGCATCGGCCTCATCTCCGACACCCACGGCCTGCTGCGCCCCGAGGCGCTGGCCTTCCTCAAGGGCTGCGACCACATCGTGCACGGCGGCGACATCGGCGGCCCTGAAGTGCTGGAGCGCCTCGGTGCCATCGCACCCCTCACGGCCGTGCGCGGCAACAACGACCACCAGCCCTGGGCCGATGCCGTGCCCGACACGGACATGGTGCAGGTCGGCGGCATCTTCATCTACGCGCTGCACATCCTGGAGGATTTGGACATCGATCCAGTCGCTGCCGACGTGCAGGTGGTCGTCACCGGCCATTCGCATCGCCCGAAGATCGAGACGCGCCAGGGCGTGCTCTACATCAATCCGGGCAGCGCCGGGCCGCGCCGCTTCAGCCTGCCCATCTCGATCGGCGAGCTGATCGTCGGCAAGGACGGCGCCATCGAGCCCCGCATCGTCGACCTGGAGACTTCGAGGGATGCCCGTGTCGCGCGTTGAGGCCCTGTTGTTCGACCTGGGCGGCGTGGTGTTCGAGTTCAACTTCGAATTGGCCATCCAGCACTGGGCGCCGTTCTCCGAATTGCCGCTGCGCGAGTTGCGCGAGCGCTTCGGAAATGACGAGCCCTATCGCCAGTTCGAGCGTGGCGAGATCACGCCCGCCGCGTACTTTGAAAGCCTGCGCCGCAACCTCAAGCTCACGGCCAGCGATGCGCAGATCGCCGAAGGCTGGAACGGCATCTTCGGCGCCGAGATCAGCGAAACCCTCGACGCCGTTGCGGGGGCGCGCGAGCACTTTCCCTGCTACGCCTTCAGCAACACCAACGTGGAGCACCAGCGCGCCTGGAACGCCGCCTACCCGCGCATCGCGGCCACCTTCGACCGTGTGTTCCTGTCTTCTGAGATCGGCATGCGCAAGCCGGAGGCCGCGGCCTTCGCGCACATCGCCGATGCCATCGGCGTAGCGCCTTCGAACATCCTGTTCTTCGACGACCTGGTCGAGAACGTGGTAGGCGCGGTGGCTGCGGGACTGCAGGCGGTGCAGGTGCGCTCGCCGGCCGACGTGCGCGAGGCGCTGGCGCGGCTGAATCTTTAGCGCATCAGGATGGGGAAGAGCTTGCCCAATCCATCCGCCATCACCTCGATCGCCAGCGCCGCCAGGATCAGCCCCATCAGCCGCGTCATCACATTGATGCCGGTCCTGCCCAGCGCGCGCGCAATGGGTTGCGCCAGCGAGAAGGCAGCCGCTGTGGCCAAGGCGATCACCGCGCCGTAGGCCACCAGCAACAGCAGTTCCCAGAAGTGCCGCGTCTTCTCGGCATAGATCACCACCGTCGACATGGTGGCCGGCCCGGTCAGCAGCGGAATGGTCAGCGGCACCACGGCGATGGACGCGCCCAGCGAGGCCTTCACCTCGGTCGCGCGGACTTCCTCGCTGGTGGTCTTCATCTCGGCCGGCTGCGCATTCAGCATCGACAACGAACTCAGCAGCAGCAGCAAGCCGCCGCCCACCTGAAAGCTCGCGATCGAGATGCCGAAGAAGGCCAGCAACTGCAATCCCAGCAACGCGCAGGTCCCGATCACGATGAACGCGCTGAACGAGGACACCAGGATCGTCCGTCGCCGCTGCCCGTCGGTGAAGCCCTGCGTGTAGTGGATGAAGAAGGGCACGATCGCCAGCGGATTCACGATGGCCAGCAGCGAGATCAGCGGCTTGATGAGGTCCATCGTCTGGGCTGCGGTCGCCATGTCATCGCCCTCCGGTCACATCGAGGATCGTTCCCGTGGTGTAGCTGGACTCGTCCGACAGCAGCCAGACGATGCCGTGCGCCACTTCCTCGGCGCTGCCCGTGCGCTTCATCGGCACGGTCGACGCGAGTTGCTTCGCGCGATCGGGCAGGCCGCCGGAGGCATGGATCTCGGTCTCGATCAAACCCGGGCACACCGCGTTCACGCGGATGCCTTCGTCCGCCACTTCCTTGGCCAGGCCGATGGTGAGGGTGTTGATCGCGCCCTTGCTCGCCGCGTAGTCGACGTACTGCCCCGGCGAGCCGAGCCGTGCCGCCGCGCTCGACAGGTTGACGATGACGCCACCCTTGCCGCCATGCCGCGTGCTCATGCGCTTCACCGCCTCGCGTGCGCAGACGATGCTGCCGATCACGTTGATGCGCATCATGCGTTCCAGCCGCGCCACGCTCATCTCGTCGACGCGTGCCTGCATGTCGACCACGCCGGCGTTGTTGACGAAGCCGGCGAGCGGGCCGAGTTCGGCATCCACCCGCGCGAACATCGCCAGCACCTGCGCCTCCTCGCCGACGTCGCCCTGCACCGCGATCGCCGTGCCGCCGCCGTCGCGGATCGCTTTTACCACCTCATCGGCCGCCGCCGCCTGGCTCGCGTAATTGACCGCCACCGCCCAGCCGCGTTGCGCGGCAAGAAGGGCCGTCGCCGCGCCGATGCCGCGACTGCCGCCTGTGACCAACAGAACCTTGTTCAAAGCCCATCTCCTGCACAGAATCCGTGCCTCAGTTAAAACCCCTCGACCGCCCGATTACATCATCGAGGAGACGGCATGCGCCGAACCATCGACTACTACTTCACCCCGCAGAGTCCCTGGACCTATCTCGGCCACACGCGCTTCGCCGCCATCGCGCAGGCCGCTGGCGCCTCCGTGCGTGTGCGGCCGGTGGACCTGGGCGCGGTGTTCCCGGTCTCGGGCGGCCTGCCGCTCGGCAAGCGTGCGCCGCAGCGGCAGGCCTACCGGCTGGTGGAACTCGCGCGCTTCTCGCGCCACCTCGGCATGCCGCTGACGCCCAAGCCCAAGTTCTTTCCGGTGGCGACCGACGATGCGTCCAAGCTCATCATCGCGGCCGACCTGCACGAAGGCACCGAGGCCGCGATGAAGCTGTGCGGCGCGATCTTCGCGGCGGTGTGGGTGGACGAACTCAACATCGCCGACCCGAAGCACCTCGAGCGGTTGGTTCTCGGATGCGGCATGCCCGCGCGCCTCATCGACCAATCGCAAAGCCAGGCAGCGCAGGAGGCCTACGAGCAGTACACGCAAGAGGCCATCGATGCCGGCGTGTTCGGCGCGCCCAGCTATGTGCTCGATGGCGAGATCTTCTGGGGCCAGGACCGGCTCGCTTTCCTCGCCAACGCCTTGCAATAACCTTCAACACCAACGGAGCAACCGACCATGGGCCAATTCATCGATCTCACTGCCAAGGACGGCTTCACCTTCCCGGCCTACGTGGCCGAGCCCGCGGGCCAGCCGAAGGGCGCCGTCGTCGTGGTGCAGGAGATCTTCGGCGTCAACTCGCACATCCGCGCCGTGGCCGACGGCTATGCGGCATCGGGCTACCTCGCCGTGGCACCGGCCACCTTCCACCGCGTGAAGCAGGGCGTCGAACTGGGCTACACCGAGGACGACATGAAGGCCGGCTTCGCACTCAAGATGGCCGTCGAGGCGCTGCCGCCGCCGGGCGTGCTGCAGGACATCCAGGCCGCGGTCGACTACGCGGGCAAGGCCGGCAAGGTCGGCATCGTGGGCTACTGCTGGGGCGGCCTGCTGACCTGGCGCTCGGCCGCGGTGGTGTCAGGCCTGTCGGCCGCGGCGCCGTACTACGGCGGTGGCATGACCACGCCCGAGGAAAGCGCGCTGCAGCCCAAGGTTCCAGTGCTGGTCCACTTCGGCAACAACGACCACTGGATTCCGATGCCGACCGTGGATGCCTTCCGCGCCGCACATCCGGAGGTCGAAGTGCACGTGTACGAGTGCGGCCACGGCTTCAATTGCGACCAGCGCGGCTCGTACAACGCCGAGGCGGCGAAGCTGGCGCGCGAGCGCACGCTGGCCTTCTTCGCCAAGTACGTCGGCTGACGGCGTGCGCGCACTGGCTTTTGCACTGCTCGCGGCCGGCGCGCTCGCCGCGCAGGCCGCCGACTACGCCGGCCCGCTGTTCGACACCCACCTGCACTACAACCAGGAAGCGTGGGACGGCAACACCGGCCCGTACCCGCCGACCGAGGCGTTGGCACGCATGCAGCGCAACGGTGTGAAGGCCATCATCGCCAATTCGCGCCCCAACGCCGGCACGCAGACGCTCGCGGCGGCGCGGGAGACGCGCGAGGCCGGCGTCACCGTCGTGCCCTTCGTGCGGCTCTATCGCAACCGGGACGACTACAGCAACTGGTTCCGCGACGAGTCGATCTACGAGATGGTGCAGACCGAACTGGCACGCGGCACCGCGAGCGGCCCGTACCGTGGCCTCGGCGAGTTCCACCTCTATGAAAGCGCCAACGCCAATGGCCCCGTCGCGAAAAAGCTGATTGTCCTGGCCGAGCAGAAAAAGCTCGCCGTGCTGGCCCACGTCGATGACACGGCGATCGACCTGCTGATGGCCAACGCCCCGTCCGGCGGCCAGCAGTTGCGCATCATCTGGGCCCACACCGGCATCGGCGGCCCGCCGGTGGCGCGCGTGCGGGCGCTGCTGGAACGCTACCCGCTGCTGATGGGCGAACTGTCCTACCGCCCCGGCCTGACCTGCGCCGACGGCAAGCTGTGCCCTGAGTGGAAAGAGCTGATCCTGCAGCACCCCGGCCGTTTCATGGTCGGCTCCGACACCTGGGTCAACCAGCGCTGGAGCGCCTACGACGAGCTGATGCAGGGCTACCGCGGCTGGCTCGGCGACCTGCCGCCCGCGGTGGCGCAACGCATCGCGTGGGGCAACGCGGCGGGGTTGTTCGGGTTGCAGTAGCCGGTCAGACTTTCTTCGGCCGCACGATCTTTGACGGCCCCTTGATGCGCGTCTCCAGGAAGTCCAGCAGCGCCCTCAGCGCGGCGCTGTTGTGGCGCCGTTGCAGGTACGCCGCCGACAGCCACATGTCGCTGCGCACATAGGGCTGCAGCACGGGTTCCAGTTCCCCCTTGTCGATGTGCGACTGCACCAGCAGCGCCGGCAGGTACAGCACGCCGAAGCCGTGCAGTGCCACCTCGATCAGCGGCGCGCCCTCGGTGGCATCCATCCGGCTCTTCACGTTGACGCGGACCGGCTTGCCATCGACCACGAAGACCCATTGCGGATGCTGGCCCTGGTTGAAGTTGGTCAGCGCATCGTGGTGCGCGAGCTCCGACGGATGCTCCGGCTTGCCATGCTTCTTCCAGTAGCGCGGTGACGCGCAGACCACCAGGTCCATCAGCAGCAGCCGCCGCACGATCAGGTTGTCGTCCGTGATCGGCCCGAAGCGCAGGGCCAGGTCGATGCCTTCCTCGGCCATGTCGACAGTACGGTTCGTCAATTGAAGGCTGATGTGCACGTCGGGGTAGTGGCCCATGAACTGCGCCAGCATCCCCGGCAGGTTGCCCTGGCCCATGCCGTGGGTGGCGGAGATGCGCAGGCGCCCGCGTGGCTGCTCTGCCAGCCCCTGCATCTCGGCCTGGGTCGACTCCACCATTTCCAGTACCGGCTTGCTGCGATCCAGCAGCAGGGCGCCGGCATCGGTGAGGCTGACCGAGCGCGTGGACCGATTCAGCAGGCGCACGCCGAAGCGCGTCTCCAGCTCGGCGACGTACTTGCTGACCGTGGCCTTGGACATTTCGAGCTTGGTCGCGGCTTTGGAAAAGCTGCCGCAGGCCGCCACTTCCCTGAAGGTCTTGATGAGGTCGAGGCTGTCCATTGTTTCCAGTTCGTGAACGCGGTGATTCGATTTTCGAGGGTTTTTACCTAGATAACGCGTCCAAAATTCGATGCACGGGGACGCACTACTGCAAATCCGCCGAAATGAAGGAACAAGAAATGACCGCCAAGTTCATCGACGTTTTCAGGGCCCTGCTGACTGTCACCCGCGCGCAAGCAGAAACGTATGCCGCAGCGCGCGCGCTGCACATGATGCCCGTTGCCATGCGCACGGCATCGTTGAAGTCCCATCTGTAAGTCCAGTCCAACCCAAGGAATCATCATCATGAAGACCTCGAACATCATCGCAGCCGCCGCCATCGCCCTCTTCGCCGCCGCCGGCGCCCAGGCTGAAACCTACGAAGGCGTGCAGCCGTTGACGAACCAGCGCTCGCGTGCCGAAGTCGCCGCTGAAGCGACCGTCGCCGCCCACTCGGCCAACCCCTACGCCGAAGGCGCCAACGACAGCGTGGTCGCCGCCACCAATGGCAGCGTCGACCGCAGCGTCGTCCGCGCAGAAGCCGTCGCCAAGGCGCACGACCCGTTCGCCAGCCTGGACCGCCGCGCCTTCTACCGCGACACCGTTCCTGCGCAATACAACAAGGTCCGTCGCCCGGCCGAACAGCGCCAAGCCGCTCTGTAAATCCGCTCCCACGCTGCCCACACCACCTGAGCTGAGACCACCCATGAAAGCCTCGAACCTCCTCGCCGCCGCCGCATTGGCCCTCGTCGGACTCATCGCCGCGACGGGCGTCCAGGCGGAGACGTACGAAGGCGTTCAAGCGCCGGTGTCCGGCCTCAACCGTGCGGACGTGCAAAGCGAAGCCATTCGCACGGCCACCGCGCCGGACCAGAACGTGACGCGCGGTTCGCGCGGCCCGGAAACGGTTCAGGTGTCGGTTGCTCGCAGCGTGGTGAAAGCCGAAGCCGTCCGCACCGCGGCCGCCCCGGACCAGAACGTGAACCCAAGTTCACGCGTCAACAGCAAGCTGGTTTCGACCTTGGGCAACCCGGTCGACGTCCGCGCCGAGCTGGTTCGCCGGAATTCGACGCGGATGTAAACCGTCGCGTTGCGGATCAAGAAGGCCGGGCAGGTGCGCAAGCACCGCCCGGCCTTTTTCGTTGCGCGCGATCTGCAAACCCTAACGAGCTGTTCGGGCCAGATATTTCTTTCGCCAGAACACAAGCACCAGCACCACGGCGGTCACCCCCATCGCCCCCATCGCGATCCAGAACCCATCCGCCTTGTGCACCAGTGGAACGAACTCGAAGTTCATCCCGAAGATGCCGGCGATCAGGTTCAGCGGCAGGAACACGGCCGTGAGTACGGTCAGCACGCGCATGATGTCGTTGGTGCGGTGACTCTGCACGCTGAAATGCATCTGCACCGCGGTTTCCGCGTTCTGCTCCAGACGGCGCACGTGGTGCAACACGCGCTCGATGTGCTCGTGCACGTCGCGGCTGCGGATCATCACCAGTTCACGCTCGCGGCGCTCGGCCGGGTCGTCAGGCGTGGGCAGCGTCTCCAGCGCGTCGATCCAGTCCTGCACGGCGCTTCGCTGGTCCTCGCAGATCTCGTCGAGCCGATGCAGGGACTGGCGCGCCTGCATCAGCGCGCCCCAGTTGGAGAAGCGGCTCCTGACGTCGATCAGTTCCGCCTGCCAGTGGTCGATCTGGCGGGTCATCTCGCGCCGCAGTTCCAGATACCCGTCGACGATCTGGTTGACCAGCCGGAGCATCAGGTCGGCCGGGCCGGTTGGCAGGCGCTTGCTGGTGGGCCGTCCGTCGGGCGGGGGCGCTGCCACCGCGCCCGGCGTGCCGGCGGCCAGCAGCTTGGCCGCGTACGCGTCGCGCACCGCGCCGTCTTCCGGATGCACCGACAAGAGGACCCGGTCGAACACGGCAAAGCCGACCGGACGGGTGTCGATTCGCCTGAGCAAGGCCGATCCCTCAGGTGTGGCGGAAGATGTCGGCGCCTGTGGCGCCGCGCCCGCGCTCCCCGCATTCGTCGCCAGGCGCCGGATCACCAGCACGTCGTAGATTGAGGTGTAGTCGTAGTGCGAGGGCAATTGCTCGTTGAGCAGGTCCAGCACGTGCAGGTCGACGAGTTGCGTGCCGCAAAGGCGTTGCAGGATGTCCTGCACCGTGTCGAGCTGGGCCCGGAATTCCTCTCGCGTCAGCGAAATCCAGAGATAGCTGCCGACGCCGCAGGCGCCCGGCAGGGCCAGCGGTGCCAGGGAATCATGCTCGAGCACCCGGGTGCCATTGATCTCGAAGCTGCGCATCGGTCGAGGATTTCCGCCAGTCGAAGCCGGCTTTTGCGCCCACGGAACGGGCGAAGATTGCTATTGTTTTTGTAGCAAGCGGGCCGCGTCAAGCGCAAAGTAGGTCAGCACGCCATCCGCGCCGGCGCGCTTGAAGGCGAGCAGGCTTTCCAGCATCACCGCGTCATGGTCGAGCCAGCCGTTCTGCGCGGCGGCCTTCAGCATCGCGTATTCGCCGCTCACCTGGTAGGCGAAGGTCGGCACGCGGAACTCCTCCTTCACGCGGCGCACGATGTCCAGGTACGGCATGCCGGGCTTGACCATCACCATGTCAGCGCCTTCGGCAATGTCCATGGCCACTTCGCGCAGCGCCTCGTCGGTATTGCCCGGGTCCATCTGGTAGACCTTCTTGTTGCTCTTGCCAAGGTTGGCGGCTGAGCCGACCGCGTCGCGGAACGGGCCGTAGAAGGCGCTGGCGTACTTGGCGCTGTAGGCCATGATGCGGGTGTGGATCATCCCGTCGGTTTCCAGCATGTCGCGGATCGCGCCGATGCGGCCGTCCATCATGTCGCTGGGCGCCACGATGTCCACGCCTGCCTCGGCTTGAGTGAGCGCCTGCTTCGTCAGTACTTCAACGGTTTCGTCGTTGAGAATGTAGCCGGTGTCGTCCAGCAGGCCGTCCTGGCCATGGCTGGTGTAGGGGTCGAGCGCCACGTCGGTCATCACGCCCAGTTCCGGGAAGCGCGCTTTGAGCGCGGCGACCACGCGGGGGATCAGGCCGTCCGGATTGAAGGCCTCGTCGCCCGCGGGCGTCTTGAGGCTGCTGTCGATCACCGGGAACAGGGCCATCACCGGAATGCCGAGCGCCACGCATTCCTCAGCCACCGGCAGCAGCAGATCCAGGCTCAAACGGTCGACGCCCGGCATCGAAGCCACCGCGTCGCGCTTCTTCTGGCCCTCCTGCACGAACACGGGATAGATCAGGTCATGGGCGGTCACGGCATGTTCGCGCACCAAGTTGCGTGAAAAGGCGTCGCGGCGCAGCCTGCGCGGCCGGCCGGCGGGGAAGGGGGCGAGGGGGGTCATGCCGAAAATTGTGCCTGAAGCGTCGCCGCTGAACCGGCCCGTGGGGATTGTGTCGAGCTCACGGAATCGCTTCGCCTCGACAGTGTCTCCAGCGAGTTGTTGTTTCCGCACGACCGTTCGTCCGAGGAACTCGCCTAAACGAAAACAATGGTTGTATCCAATCCACCACAAACGTCAAAAAATAGTTACCAGTAGCTTGAAAGGATCAGGTGGCTTTGTTAAATTCTGTCTTGGGCGACTTGTCGTCCCCCGCTTTTCCTCCCTGAGCGGGTGCCTTGATGTGTGACAGCAAAAGGGCTTCCTGGCCCGGCGTTTTGACGCCGGGCTTTTTTTTGCCCGCTCGCGCCGGAGCGTGCGCCCACTAAACTTCTTCGGATGCTCTGGTTCAACGTCGTCAAGTCACTGCACATCGTTTTCGTCGCAAGCTGGTTTGCCGGCCTCTTCTACCTCCCGCGCATCTTCGTGAACCTGGCCATGGTGCCGCCCGAGTCGATCGCCGAACGGGCGCGCCTCCTGCTGATGGGCCGCAAATTGATGCGTTTCACCACCATCCTGGCGATTCCCGCGCTGGCCCTCGGGCTGTGGCTCTGGCTGGGCTTCGGCGTCGGACGCGGGCCCGGCAACGGCTGGCTGCATGCCAAGCTGGCCCTGGTGCTGGTGGTCATCGGCTACCACCACGGCTGCGGCGTGCTGCTGCGGCGCTTCGAGGCGGGCGAGAACCGGCGCAGTCACCGCTGGTACCGCTGGTTCAACGAGGCGCCGGTGCTGCTGCTGCTGGCCATCGTCCTGCTGGTGGTCGTGCGTCCCTTCTGATCCGGTGGCCGCGCACAAGACAACCGCACTCCCGCTTGCGCTGGCTTATGCGGCGCTGATCGTCTACGCCAGCCTTTATCCGTTCGCCGACTGGCGCGACCAGGGCATCGCGCCATGGGCCTACCTGGCCGCGCCGTGGCCGAAGTACTGGACCGGTTTCGATCTCGCGGTCAACGTCGTGGGCTACATCCCCTTCGGCTTTCTCGCCGGCCTGACCGTGCTGCGCACGAACGCGGCATTGGCCGTGCCCGGCGCCATCCTGCGGGCGACGCTTGCCGGCGTGGCGATCTCCTTCGCCATGGAGACGCTGCAAAGCTACCTGCCTGACCGCGTGCCCTCCAACGTGGACCTCAGCCTCAATTCAGCCGGCGCCCTGATCGGCGCGGTGCTGGCGGCCGGGCTGGAGCGACTGGGCGTGATCGCGCACTGGCATACCGCCCGCTCGAAGTGGTTTGTCGAGGAGCCGCGCGGTGCCCTGGTGCTGATTGCGCTGTGGCCGATCGCGCTGCTGTTCCCGGCGGCGGTGACCTTCGGGCTGGGCCAGGTGTTCGAGCGCCTCGAGGCCAGCATCTCCGAACTGCTGATGGATACGCCCTTCATCGACTGGATGCCGGTGCGCCAGTTCGAACTGGAGCCGCTGGTGCCGGGCGTCGAACTGCTTTGCGTGATGCTGGGGGCGCTGGTGCCCTGCCTGCTGGGCTTCTTCGTGGTGCGTGCCGTGGCGCGCCGCGCGCTTTTGTTGTCGATGACCTTGCTTGCCGGCATTGCCGCCAGCGCGCTGTCGGCGGCCTTGAGCTACGGGCCGCCGCATGCCTGGTCCTGGCTCAGCTTGCCGGTTCAAGTGGGCATCGTGGCGGCCGTGGTGCTGGGCGTGCCTTTGCTCTGGGCGCCGCGCCGCGTCTGCGGGGTGCTGCTGATCCTGGCACTGGTCGTGCACCTGAGCCTGCTCAACCAGGCACCCGAGAGCGCCTACTTCGCCCAGACGCTGGCGACTTGGGAGCAGGGCCGCTTCATCCGTTTCAATGGCCTTGCGCAGTGGGTGGGCTGGCTCTGGCCCTTCGCCACGCTGGGCTACGTGGTGCTGGCGCTCTCGCGCCGCGGCGGGCAATCCTAGGGAGCCTCCGATCAAGTCCCCCGCGGACCGCGCATCCTCTGCCCGGGCGGTCTGCGGCGTTGCAAATCCTCGCCATGGCTTCGGCCATGGCTGTGGTTTGCGCCTTGCATCCCATCCCGCGCAGAGGCGCGCGTCCTCGCGTGGAACTTGATCGGAGGCTCCTAGAATCCCCCAATGTCCACGTCTTCGCCCCCCGCACCGAGCGGCTACTACGCCCGCCACATCTTCTTCTGCCTGAACGAGCGCAAGAACGGCGAAGACTCCTGCTCTCAGCACAACGCGCAGGCCGGCTTCGACCATTGCAAGATGCGCGTCAAGAAGGAAGGGCTCGCAGGCCAGGGGCAGGTTCGCGTGAACAAGGCGGGCTGTCTCGATCGCTGCGCGGGCGGACCCGTGGCCGTGGTCTATCCGGAAGCGGTCTGGTACAGCTTCGTCGACATGGAAGACATCGACGAGATCGTCGACTCGCACCTGAAGAACGGCCAGGTCGTCGAGCGCCTGCTGCTGCCGCCCAGCGTGGGGCGCTGAGCGTGAACCCGCGGACCGAGAAGCTCTCCTTGCACGGCGCCGCAGGCGTCATCGAGGCACTGCGCGATGCGCCCGTCGCCGGAACCGTGTCGCAAGGCGTGGCCGTCATCGCGCATCCGCATCCGCTGTTCGGTGGCACCATGGACAACAAGGTGGTGCAGACGCTGGCGCGGGCCTTCATCGGCGCCGGTTGGACCGCGGTGCGCTTCAACTTTCGCGGCGTCGCGGCCAGCGAAGGCGTGCACGACGAGGGGCGCGGCGAGGCCGAGGACATGCTGGCGGTGGTGCAGCAGGTCGCCGCGGACGGGCCATTGGCCATCGCCGGCTTCTCCTTCGGCGCCTTCGTCGCGATCAATGCCTTGCAATCGTTGTGGGGCGCCCGCGATGTCCAGCGCATCGCGCTGGTCGGCCCGAGCGTGGAGCGGGTGCCCCCGCCGCCCTTGCCAGCCGACTCGCACGAGCGCGTGCTGGTGGTCCACGGCGAGCAGGACGACACGGTTTCCCTCGCCGCAGTGATGGATTGGTCACGCCCGCAGTCACTTCCTGTGACAGTCGTCCCCGGGGGCGGTCATTTCTTTCACGGACAATTGCCGCTGCTCAAGAATCTCGTCGCCCGCCACCTGCGCGCGGGCTAGTTTCCCTTTCGTTCCCCCGCCTTCCATGATTCGTTTTCCGAAAGCGCTGCGTGCGCTTCTGCTTGCTTTCGTCCTGCCGTTTTGCATGTCGGCATTCGCCCAGGTCCCGGCGCCGCCGGACGTCGCGGCGCGCAGCTACCTGCTGCTGGACGTCACGGCCAACCAGATCCTCGCGCAAAAGGACATCGACACCCCGGTCGAACCCGCATCGCTGACCAAACTCATGACCGCTTACGTCGTCTTCGACGCTCTGCGGGCGAAGAAGATCACCCTGACGCAGACCCTGCCGGTCAGCCAGCGCGCCTGGAAGATGCCCGGCTCGCGCATGTTCATCGACCCCAAGATGCAGGTGCCCGTGGAAGACCTGATCAAGGGCCTGATCGTGCAGTCGGGCAACGACGCGACCATTGCGCTGGCCGAAGGCGTGGGCGGCACCGTCGAGCATTTCGTCGAACTCATGAACGAGCAGGCCAAGGCCCTCGGCATGAAGAACACCACCTTCAAAAACCCCGAAGGCCTCACCGCGCCCGGCCACACGACCACCGCCCGCGACCTGGGCATCCTCGCGACGCGCCTGCTGCGCGACTATCCGGACGAGGTCAAGTATTACGCGATCAAGAAGTATCGCTACCCCGGCACGCCATCGACCAACGACACCAATCGCAACCTGCTGCTGTTCCGCGACCCGACTGTCGACGGCCTGAAGACCGGCTACACCGAGGCTGCCGGCTTCTGCATGATCGCCACCGCCAGGCGCGATTTCCCGAACCTCGCCGGCGGTCGCCGGCTGGTGAGCATTCTCCTCGGTGCATCCAGCGAAAACGCCCGTGCCAACGAATCGCAAAAGCTGCTTAACTGGGGTTACACAGCCTACGACGCGGTCCGGCTGTTCGATGGCGGCCAGCCTGTCGCCACGCCGGCGATCTGGAAGGGCAAGCAGAACACGATCAAGATCGGCCGCGTCGAGCCGATTGTGGTGGCCGTGCCCTCGGGCTCGGCCAGCAAGATCAAGACGCAGATCGCGCGCCCCGATCCGCTGGTGGCGCCGTTCGCCAGGAACCAGGCCATCGGCTCGCTCAAGGTCACGCTGGGCGACCAGCCGGTGACGGACGTTCCGCTCGTCGCGCTCGAGGGCGTCCAGCAGGCCGGCGTCATGGGCCGCGCCTGGGATGCCATGCGCCTCTGGATCAAGTAGGGCGCGCCTGCTATAATCGTGGGCTTTTCGGAAAATTCCGAAGGGTTTCACGTTTTCGTCATCTGCAGTTCCCGTGTCACGCCGGAAGTTCAAGCTGCAGAATTTTTGGACTATTCATTCATGCCAACCATCAATCAATTGGTGCGTCAGGGCCGCGAAGTTGAGAAAGTCAACTCCAAGAGCCCTGCCATGCAGAACTCGCCGCAACGTCGCGGTGTCTGCACCCGCGTCTACACCACGACGCCTAAGAAGCCCAACTCGGCGCTTCGCAAGGTTGCCAAGGTCCGTCTGACCAATGGCTTCGAAGTCATCTCCTACATCGGCGGCGAAGGCCACAACCTGCAGGAACACAGCGTCGTGCTGGTTCGCGGCGGTCGTGTCAAGGACTTGCCCGGTGTTCGCTACCACATCGTGCGCGGTTCGCTCGACTTGCAAGGCGTGAAAGACCGCAAGCAGTCGCGTTCCAAGTACGGCGCGAAGCGTCCGAAGAAGGCCTGATCGGCTTTCTGTTTCCCGAGGGATTCGTCCTTCTGTCGTTCTCATTCAGCGGTGTTCGGCGTACCTTGGCGGGTGCATCGAACGTAGTGACCCAGGGTTGGGTCGAGTAAGTGAGAGTTTCTTGTCAGCTCTCGCGGTGCCGGAAACGGTGCCAACTGAAGCAAAGAGGTTAAAAAAATGCCACGTCGTCGCGAAGTCCCCAAACGTGAAATCCTGCCGGACCCGAAGTTCGGCAATGTCGAGCTGTCCAAATTCATGAACGTGATCATGGAAGGCGGCAAGAAGGCTGTTGCAGAACGCATCATCTACGGTGCCCTGGAACAGATCGAAAAGAAGAACCCGGGCAAGGACCCGGTCGAAGCTTTCACCATGGCCATCAACAATGTGAAGCCCATGGTCGAAGTGAAGTCGCGCCGCGTCGGCGGCGCGAACTACCAGGTGCCCGTCGAAGTGCGCCCGGTCCGTCGCCTCGCCCTGTCGATGCGCTGGATCAAGGAAGCTGCTCGCAAGCGCGGTGAAAAGTCGATGGCCCTGCGTTTGGCCAACGAACTGATGGAAGCCACGGAAGGCCGTGGCGGCGCGATGAAGAAGCGTGACGAAGTGCACCGCATGGCAGAAGCCAACAAGGCTTTCAGCCACTTCCGCTTCTAAGCACCGTCCTTTCAATCAGACCAGGCTTGAGGCCCGACCTGCCATGTGGTGGGCGGGCTTTCCGCCGTTAACGGAGTAATTCTCATGGCACGCAATACCCCCATCGAGCGCTACCGCAATATCGGTATCTCGGCGCACATCGACGCTGGCAAGACCACGACGACCGAGCGCATCCTGTTCTACACCGGTGTGAACCACAAGATCGGTGAAGTGCACGACGGCGCCGCCACGATGGACTGGATGGAGCAAGAGCAAGAGCGTGGCATCACGATCACCTCGGCTGCCACCACCTGCTTCTGGAAGGGCATGGCCCAGAATTTCCAGGAACACCGCATCAACATCATCGACACCCCCGGCCACGTGGACTTCACCATTGAAGTCGAGCGCTCGATGCGCGTGCTCGACGGCGCCGTGATGGTGTATGACGCCGTCGGCGGCGTGCAGCCCCAGTCGGAAACCGTCTGGCGCCAGGCCAACAAGTACAAGGTGCCCCGCCTCGCGTTCGTCAACAAGATGGACCGTACCGGCGCGAACTTCCTGCGCGTTCGCCAGATGATGATCGACCGCCTGAAGGCCAACCCCGTCGTGATCCAGATCCCGATCGGCGCCGAAGACAAGTTCCAGGGCATCGTCGACCTCGTGAAGATGAAGGCCATCATCTGGGACGAAGACAAGGGTGTGACCTTCACCTACGGTGAGATCCCGGCCGACCTCGTCGACGTCTGCAACGAATACCACGAGAAGCTCGTGGAAGCCGCCGCTGAATCCAGCGAAGAGCTGATGAACAAGTATCTCGAAGGCGAAAAGCTTTCGGAAGAAGAGATCAAGCTCGCCATCCGCACCCGCACGATCGCTGGCGAAATCCAGCCGATGCTCTGCGGCTCGGCCTTCAAGAACAAGGGCGTGCAGGCCATGCTCGACGCCGTCATCGAATACATGCCCGCGCCGACCGACATTCCGCCGGTCGCCGGCACCGATGACGACGAGCACCCGGTGACGCGCCAGGCCGACGACAACGAGAAGTTCTCGGCCCTCGCATTCAAGCTGATGACCGACCCGTTCGTGGGCCAGCTGACCTTTGTGCGCGTCTATTCCGGCGTGCTGAAGAAGGGCGACAGCGTCTACAACCCGGTGCGCGGCAAGAAGGAACGCATCGGCCGTATCGTGCAGATGCACGCGAACAACCGCGAAGAAGTCAGCGAAATCCGCGCCGGCGACATCGCTGCTTGCGTCGGCCTGAAGGAAGTGACCACGGGCGAAACCCTGTGCGATCCGGATTCGATCGTCACGCTCGAGCGCATGGTGTTCCCGGAATCGGTGATCTCGCAGGCTGTTGAGCCCAAGACCAAGGCCGACCAGGAAAAGATGGGCATCGCCTTGCAGCGCCTCGCGCAGGAAGATCCTTCGTTCCGCGTCAAGACCGACGAAGAATCGGGCCAGACCATCATTTCGGGCATGGGCGAGCTCCACCTCGAAATCATCGTGGACCGCATGAAGCGCGAATTCGGCGTGGAAGCCAACGTGGGCAAGCCGCAAGTGGCCTACCGCGAAACCATCCGCAAGACCGTCGAAGAAGCCGAAGGCAAGTTCGTTCGCCAGTCGGGCGGCAAGGGCCAGTACGGCCACGTCGTGCTCAAGGTCGAGCCGCAGGAAGCCGGCAAGGGCTTCGAGTTCGTCGACGCCATCAAGGGCGGTGTGGTTCCTCGCGAATACATCCCTGCGGTGGAAAAGGGCGTCATCGAAGCGTTGGGCCAGGGCGTGCTCGCCGGCTATCCGGTGGTGGACGTCAAGGTCACGCTGCACTTCGGTTCGTACCACGACGTGGACTCGAACGAAATGGCGTTCAAGATGGCTGCCATCTTCGGCTTCAAGGAAGGTTGCAAGAAGGCCAGCCCGGTCATCCTCGAGCCGATGATGGCCGTGGAAGTGGAAACGCCTGAAGACTACGCCGGCAACGTGATGGGCGACCTGTCCAGCCGTCGCGGCATGGTGCAGGGCATGGACGACATGGTCGGCGGCGGCAAGGCCATCAAGGCCGAAGTGCCCCTGTCGGAAATGTTCGGCTACTCGACCACCCTGCGCTCGATGTCGCAAGGCCGTGCCACGTACACGATGGAGTTCAAGCACTACGCTGAAGCTCCGCGCAACGTCGCCGAAGCCATCGTGGCCGCACGCGCGAAGTAATTCCAAGAATGTGGGGCGGCGCCAGGCGCTGCCCGACTTGTCTGCGATCCGGTGCCGCCCTGTTCCCGTGCGGGGCGAACCAGCAATCGGATGCAGACATAAAACCAAACCACGGGAATGCTCTTTCAAGGATTGAAAAATGGCAAAAGGCAAGTTCACCCGCACCAAGCCGCACGTCAACGTCGGCACGATCGGTCACGTCGACCACGGCAAGACCACGCTGACCGCTGCAATCGCAACGGTGCT
>NZ_JBBKZS010000016.1:0-140819 GCF_037889955.1 Variovorax robiniae | reverse complement strand
CCCGGTGGCAGCGACCGTGTACGTCGACGACGTCTACGTGGAGCGATCATTTGCCGAGGAGACGGCCCGTGGCGTTCGTGGACTGCGGGCCTGGGTGACCAACGAGTACGCGCACAACGGCCTGCGGGCCGATGGCGAGCGCATCGTGGGTCGCCTGCTCGACATGGTCCGCGGCCGGGCGTGAGCCGATGGACGTGGCTTTTCGCGTACCCAGCAAACGCGAAAGTGGCCGGGTACTCGATTGCCAGGCGATGCGCCATTTGGCGAGCCCGGCCGGGGCCAGCCTCAACTGATCCCACCCCGCTCGTTGAGCATCGGAAACCCCCGCTGGTGCCACACCGGATAAGCCGCCGCCACATCGCTTGCCGCATCGAGCACCGCGATCTGCTCGGTGCTTAGCTTCCACCCGACGGCGCCGATGTTCTCCAGCAGTTGCGCCTCGTCTCGCGCACCGATGATCACGCTGGTCACGGTCGGCCGTTGCAGCAGCCAGTTCAAGGCGATCTGCGGAATGGTCTTGCCCGTTTCCTTCGCCACCGCATCCAGCGCATCGACGATGCGGAACAGCCGCTCCTCCTCGAACTTCGGCCCGGTGCCGGCGATGTCATGCGCCCGCGTGCCGGGCTTCGCGGGCTGGCCTCGACGAATCTTGCCGGTGAGCTTGCCCCAGCCCAGCGGGCTCCAGATCACCGCGCCCACGCCCTGGTCGCGGCCGAGCGGCATCAGCTCCCACTCATAGTCGCGGTTCAGCAGCGAGTAGTACGCCTGGTGCGCCACATGGCGCGGCCAGCCATGGCGGTCCGACACGGACAGCGACTTCATCAAATGCCAGCCCGAGAAGTTCGAGCAGCCGATGTAGCGCACCTTGCCCGAGCGCACGATCTGGTCGAGCGTGGACAGCGTCTCCTCCACCGGCGTGTTGTAGTCCTGCCCGTGCAGTTGCAGCAGGTCGATGTGTTCGACGCCCAGCCGCGTCAGCGCCTTGTCGACCGCGTCGATCAAGTGCTGCCGTGAAGAGCCATAGTCGTTCGGCCCGTCCCCCGTCGGAAAGGTCGCCTTGGTCGAGATCAGCAGCCGGTTGCGCTTGCCCTTGATGGCCGCGCCGAGGATCTCCTCGGCCAGCCCCGACGAGTAGCCGTCGGCGCTGTCGAACATCGACACCCCGTGGTCCAGGCACACGTCGATGAGCCGTGACGCGCCGCCCGCGTCGGTCGCGCCCCAGGCCTTGAAGAAGTCGTTGCCGCCGCCGAAGGTGGCGGTGCCGAAGCTGAGCGCGGGCACGCGCAGGCCGGAGTGGCCGAGACGCCGATGTTCCATGGGATGAATCCTTGTCTTGCTTGCGATGAAGGAAGCCCCGCAATCTATCCCTTTGCGCGCGGGCGTGCAGGCGGCAAGATCGGCACCCCATGCCAAACCTCCGGACGATCGCGCTCACCATCGCGGCGATGCTCGCCTTCGCGGCCAACTCGCTGTTGTGCCGGGCCGCGCTGCAGCATGGCGGCGTCGACCCGGCGAGCTTCGGCAGCATCCGGCTGGTGTCGGGCGCGCTGGCGCTGGCGCTCATCGTGCGGATGCGTTCGCAGCCTGCATCGCGTGGCCCGGTCGACCGGGTTGCGCCGCTGATGCTGTTCGCCTACGTGGCCTGCTTTTCATTCGCGTACCTGAGCCTGTCGGCCGGCACGGGGGCGCTGATCCTGTTCGGCGCGGTGCAGCTGACGATGTTCGGTGCGGGGCTGTACGCGGGCGAGCGCTTCGACAAGGTGGCGCTGGCGGGCCTGGCGCTGGCCGTGGGCGGGCTCGTCTACCTGGTGTCGCCGGGCGTCACCGCGCCGTCGCCGCTGGGCGCCGCGTTGATGGCCGCGGCCGGCGTGGCCTGGGGCGTGTATTCGCTGCGCGGTCGTGGTGTGGCCGATCCGCTGGCTGCCACGGCGCGCAATTTCGTGTGGGCGGCGCCGCTGGCCTTGGGGCTCAACCTTTTGTTCATTGCGGGCGTGCATGCGGACGCCACCGGCATTGCACTGGCCGTTGCGTCCGGTGCGATCACCTCGGGCGTGGGCTACGTGATCTGGTACGCCGCGCTATCCCATCTTTCCGCGATGCGCGCCGCCACGGTCCAGTTGTCGGTGCCGCTGATCGCCGCAGTGGGCGGCGCGCTGATGTTGACGGAAGCCATCACACCGCGCTTAATCGCCTGCTCCGCGGCGATCCTCGGCGGTATTGCGCTGGTGCTGTTCGCACGGTCCCCGAAGCGAAGGACCTGACATGATGCATGTGACGTTCATCGGTGCCGGTGCCATTGCAACCGAGGTCTACAACCGCCTCGCGCCGTATCACAACGCGCTCGAGATCATGGCCGTTGTGCGCTCCGATACGTCGAGCCGCACCTGGAACGACGTGCCGGTGCATGCCTCCGTGCCCAGGGACTACTGCGACCTCGTCATCGAGATGGCCGGCGAGGCCGCCGTGACCCAGCATGTGGTGCCGGCCTTGCGCAACGGCGTGCCCTGCTTCATCTGCTCGGTCGGCGCGCTGGCGGCGCCGCAGGTGCAGGCGGCGGTGCGCGGCGCGGCGCAGCAGGGCGGTACCACCGCGCAACTCATGAGCGGGGCGATCGGCTCGCTGGACGCGCTGGCGGCAGCGGCCGTCGGCGGGCTCGACCGCGTCCACTACACCGGCCGCAAGCCACCGGCGGCCTGGGAGGGCACACCCGCCGAGGCGCAAGGGGCGCTGGACAAGCTGACCTCGCCCACCGTCATCTTCGAAGGCAGCGCGCGCGACGCGGCGCTCAAGTATCCGCAGAACGCCAACGTCGCGGCCACCATCGCGCTGTCCGGCCTGGGCCTCGACAAGACCCGCGTCACCCTCATCGCCGACCCGTGCGTGGACTGCAACGTGCATCACATCGAAGCCTCGGGCGCCTTCGGCCGGCTCGACTTCTGCTCGCACAACCTGGCCTCGCCGGACAACCCCAAGACCTCCGCGCTCGCGGCATGGAGTGTGGTGCGGGCGGTGCTGGATCGGGTGAGCGCGTTCAGGTCGTAGGTGAGGTGCCGAGCAGCTTGCGCATGCGCGCGTTGCGCAGGCGTTCGCCACGCACATCGACCTGCTGGCGCTGTTCGACGACGAAGCCGAAGCGGATGAAGAAGCCTTCGGCGGAAAGGCTGACGTTCGCGTGAAGCTCGCCGATGCCGCGTGCATGGGCCGACTGGTGCAGATGCGCCATCAGCGCGGTCCCGACGCCGCAGCCGCCGAATGCGCCGTCCACGAAAAAATGATCGATGAGGCCCGTGTCCTGCAGGTCGGCATAGCCGGCGATGCGCCCTGCGAATTCGGCGACGAAGGGCCGGTTGCTGCGCAGCCGCTCCGCCCATTCGGCGAGGTCGTAGTCCTGCGGCGCCCAGGCTTCGAGTTGCGCCGGGGTGTACCAGGCCGTGCCCATCTGGTGGACGGAGGCGCGGAAGACGGCGCGAAGAGCGGCTTCGTCGGCGCCGGGTCGGAAGTCGCGGATGCGCATGGGATCGGCACCGCGCGATGGCACGCTACTGCCCCACCACCGACCAACCCGCCTTCTGGTTGGTCTTGTCGTTCTCGTACTCCCACTTCGTGCCGCAGGCGTCGCAGCGATAGGTGGTGACGTTCACCGAATGCCCCTCGCGCTCCTCCTTGCGGGTGGACTGCTGCACCAGCTCGGCATGGCCCGGCGCCTTGCGCCAGTTTCGCTGGATGCCGGCGCAGCTGGCGCACAGCGGCATCTTCTTCTGGTCGGCCGCGCGGGCGGAGCGCTTGGGGTCGAGGGTGGTCATGGGTGGAGGCCGATCAATGGTGGTGGCCATGCTCGCCATGCACATGGCGGTGCGCGATCTCTTCCTCGGAGGCGGCGCGCACCTCGGTCACCTTGAGGCTGAAGCGCAGGTCCATGCCCGCGAGCGGATGGTTGCCGTCGAGCATCACCACCGGCCCCTTGATCTTGACCACGTTGAAGACCTGCGGCTCGCCCTTGTCGTTGCGCCCTTCGAGCTGGCCACCGACCTTCACGCCAGGCGGGAACTCGGACTTGGGGATGGTTCGCACCAGCGACTCGTCCCGCTCGCCGAAGCCGTCCTCGGGCTTGAGTTCCAACGTGACCTGGTAGCCGGGCTGGCGCCCTTCCAGCGCGGCCTCGATCTTGGGCAGCGTGTTGCCGTAGCCGCCGTGGAGATAGACCATCGGGTCCTTGCTCTCCTCGATGAGCTTGCCCTTGGCATCCGCGACCTTGTAGCGGAGGGTGACGACGGTGTCTTTGGTGATTTGCATGGGGGGATTGTCCCGCAAGGCTAGGGGTGGAAGGTCGCGCCGGCTTTTTCGCCGGCGGGCACGGGATGCAACGCGCCAATGGCAGCGGCCTGCGCAAAGCCCGCGCGGCGGAACGCGTCGAGCACGTCTGGCGCTGCATCGGGTTTGCAACTGACGAGCAGCCCGCCGCTGGTCTGTGGGTCCGACACCAGCGCGCGCTGCCAGTCCGACGCCGCTCCGGGCCATGCGATCTGCCCGCCGTAGCCCGCCCAGTTGCGCCCCGACGCGCCCGTGACGATGCCCTGCTGCGCGAACGGTACGGCGCTCGCGATCAGCGGCAGCGCACCCAGCGACACCTCGGCCGACAGCCCCGAGCCACGGCAGATTTCCAGCAGATGGCCGGCCAGCCCGAAGCCGGTCACGTCGGTCATCGCATGCACGCCGTCGAGGCCCGCCAGCTCGATGCCCACGCGGTTCAACTGGGTCGTGTGCCGGATCATTTCCGCGTACCCGGCCGCGTCCAGCAGCCCCTTCTTGAGCGCCGCCGACAGGATGCCCACGCCCAGCGGCTTGCCCAACACCAGCACGTCGCCCGCCTGCGCCGCCGAATTGCGGCGCACGCGCTCCGGATGAACGAGCCCCAGCCCGACCAGCCCGTAGATCGGCTCCAGCACATCGATGCTGTGCCCGCCCGCGACCGGGATGCCGGCCTCGCGGCAGATGCTGGCGCCGCCCTCCAGCACGCGGCCGATCACCTCGGGCGGCAGCTTGTCGATCGGCATGCCGACCAGCGCCAGCGCCATGATCGGCGTGCCGCCCATCGCGTAGATGTCCGACAGCGCATTGGTCGCGGCGATGCGGCCGAAGTCAAAGGGGTCGTCGACGATCGGCGTGAAGAAGTCGGTGGTGGCGACCAGCGCCTGCGTGTCGTTGAGGCGGTAGACCGCGGCATCGTCGCTGGTCTCGGTGCCGACCAGCAGTTCCGGTGGCACCAGGCCTTGCGGCGCGCGCGCGAGGATCTCGGCGAGCAGGCCCGGCGCGATCTTGCAGCCGCAACCGCCGCCGTGGGAAAAACGTGTGAGCGCAAGCTGTTCCATGGCGCGGAGAATAAACCCATGACCCACCGCGGCCCCGTCACCGTCGCCGATCGCCACCAATTCGATTTGCTGATCGATGCGCGCTCGCCGGCCGAGTTCGCGCTCGACCACATCCCCGGCGCCATCAACTGCCCCGTGCTCGACGACGAGGAGCGCCGCATCGTCGGCACGATCTACAAGCAGACCGGCGCCTTCGAAGCACGCCGCGTGGGCGGCGCGATGGTGGCAGCCAACCTGGCGCGGCACCTGCGCGAGCGCTTTGCCGATCAGCCGCCGGGCTGGAAGCCGCTGGTGTATTGCTGGCGCGGCGGGCTGCGCAGCGGATCGATGGTGACGTGGCTGCGGCTGGTCGGCTGGGATGCGCAGCAACTGGCGGGCGGCTACAAGAGCTTCCGGCACCACGTGCTGGACCAACTGGCCGCGTGCCTTCCGCGGCTCAGCCTGCGGGTGATCTGTGGCGCTACCGGCAGTGCCAAGACGCGCGTGCTGCAAGCCCTGGCGTCGCGCGGCGCGCAGGTGCTGGACCTGGAAGGGCTGGCACGGCACAAAGGCTCCCTGCTCGGCGCCTTGCCCGGGGTGCCGCAACCCTCGCAGAAGGCCTTCGAAACGCAGATGGCCACGGTGCTCGAAGCCTTCGACCTGGCGCGTGTCGTGTACGTCGAAGGAGAGAGCCCGCGCATCGGCCGCATCGCCCTGCCGATCCCGCTGGTCGAGCGCATGCGGGCCGCCGACTGCATCGAGATCGTGGCCACGCCCGAGGCACGCCTGGCCTACTTGCTGCGCGACTACGCCTACCTCGGCGACGACGGCGAGGCGCTCGCGACGCAACTCGGAAAGCTCAAGGAAATGCAGGGCAAGGAAACCGTCACGCGCTGGCAGGCCTGGGCGCGCGATCATTCGCTGCCACCGCTGTTCGATGAACTGATGCGGCTGCACTACGACCCCCATTACGCGCGGTCGCAGGCGCGCCATTTCAGCCATTGGGCGCAGCGGTGCCAGGTGGTAGCGGACGAACTTTCGGATCAGGGCATTGCGCGCGTGGCCGAAGCGGTGCTGGCGCTCGACACCACTCGCGCGTAGCTCACCTTGCCATTGCGGCGCGACCGCGCCCTTCAATCATCGGGCGGCAAGGGTCTGCGCTGGTGCAGCGTGCGGGCATCCTCGGCAAAATCTTCCGCACCTCCCGATCACCACCCCTCATGAACATCGTCGACTCCTTCGCCAACGTCGCCCGCTTCATCGACATCCGCCGCGACATCCATGCCCACCCAGAACTTGGCTTCGAGGAGCACCGCACTTCGGAAAAGGTCGCGCAGTTGCTCGCCGAATGGGGCATCGAAGTCCATCGCGGCATTGCCGGCACCGGCCTGGTCGGCGTGCTGCGCAAGGGCACGAGCACCCGCACCATCGGCCTGCGCGCCGACATGGACGCCCTGCCCCTGCACGAGGCCAACGAGTTCCCGCACAAGTCCACCCATGCCGGCCGCATGCATGCCTGCGGCCATGACGGCCACACGACCATGTTGCTGGCGGCCGCATGGCACCTGTCGCAGCAAGGCCCTCATGATTTCGACGGCACGGTCCACTTCATCTTCCAGCCCGCCGAGGAGATGGGCAAGGCCGGCGCGAAAAAGATGATCCAGGACGGCCTGTTCGATCGCTTCCCCTGCGACGCGGTGTTCGCGCTGCACAACTTCCCCGTAGGCGAGGTCGGCCGCTTCGCGCTCAACGAAGGCGCGCTGATGGCGTCGAGCAACACCTACAAGGTCACGATGCGCGGCCGGGGCACGCATGCCTCGATGCCGCACACGGGCATCGACCCGGTCGCCGCCGTGGTCACCCTGGCGCAGCAGTTGCAGACCATCGTGCCGCGCACCATCGCCAGCACCGAGCGCGCCCTGCTCGCGGTCACCCAACTGCAAGGCTCCGACGCGCCCAATGTGATCCCCGACCTGGCCACCGTCGGCGGCACCGTGCGCACCTTCTCCATCGATGCGCTCGACAAGATCGAGGAGCGCCTGCGCACCGTTGCCAAGGGCGTGGCCGAGGCGCATGGCTGCACGGCCGAGGTGAGCTTCATCCGCGCCTCGCCCCCGGTGGTCAACCACAAGGACGAGGCGCGCTTCGCCGCCAGCGTGATGCGAGAGGTGGTGGGCGCGGACATGGTCACCGACGACTGGCCCGCCGTGATGGGCGCCGAGGACTTCGCCCACATGCTGATGGTGCGGCCAGGCTGCTACGCCTTCTTGGGCAACGGCGATGGCGACCATCGCATGGACGGCCACGGGCCCGGGCCTTGCATCATCCACAACACCTCGTTCGACTTCAACGACGACATCATCCCGATCGGTGCCAGCTACTTCGTCAAGTTGGCGCAGCGCTGGTTGGCTGTCGGTGCCTGAACCCGTTCCACTCTCTCGCAGAAAGAAGCATCCCGCCATGCCCTTCGCGCTCGACCGTCGTTCCTTCATTGCCGCCTCCGCCGCTGCAGCCCTCCCAGCCTTCGCGCAGCAGCGCGTGATCCACATCATCGTGCCCTTCGGCACCGGCGCCGTGCAGGACACGGTGGCACGTGCTTTCAACAGCGAGCTGGGCGTGGCACTGGGCGCGACCACGGTGGTGGAGAACCGTGCCGGCGCCGGCGGCAGCGTGGGCGCGGCACTCGTTGCGAAGGCGCCCGCGGACGGCAACACGCTGGTGCTCGCCGCTGCCAGCCATCACATCGCCGGCCACCTCTACAGCAAGCTGGGCTACGACCCGCTGAAGGACTTCGTCGGCGTCGCCAACCTCGGCAATGCGGGCTATGCGCTGGCGGTGTCGAGCGCGATGAACGTCGGCAACACGGCGGACTTCATCAAGGAGGTCAAGGCCAACCCCGGCAAGTACAACTACGCCTCGGCCGGCAACGGCAGCGCCACGCACCTGGCGATGGCGTCCTTCCTGGCCAAGGCCGGCCTGCAGATGACGCACATCCCGACCAAGTCCACCGGCGAGGCGGTCAACGAGCTGCTGGCCGGCCGCGTGCAGGCGGTGATCTCGTCGAGCATTGGCGTGATCGGCTTCCAGACCGATGCGCGCATCAAGCTGCTGGCCACGACGGGCACGCAGCGCAGCCCCTTCCTGCCCAACTTGCCGACGGTGGCGGAGAGCGGCCTGCCCGGCTATTCCTTCGATTCGTGGATCGGCCTGCTCGCACCCGCGGCCACGCCGAAGGCCGAGGTCGACAAGCTCAACGCCGCCGTCAACAAGGTGCTGGCCGACCCGACCATCCAGGAGCGCTTTGCGCGCCTCGGCGTGGAGCCGCGCATGCAGACGGCGGCCGAGTTCCAGCAACTGCTGCGAAGTGACTGGGATGCGATGGGCGTGGTGGTGAAGGCCTCGGGCGCGAAGGTGGATTGACGCGGCTGGTAAAGCATCGTCGCTCGCGCCCCCGACGGCGGAGCAATCTGACTGGAATGCCTGACGACTTCCAGTTTGCGTTGGCTGGCGCGTGAAATCGCTGGGTGGGAACGAGACAAGCTTGGCGGCCGATTCAGCGTGACGGGTGTCGGCAATTGAAGCGGCAAACGCCGGTGTCGGCCTTCTGACATATGGCCGACTCGGAAACGCTCGACTACCGTGCTGGATCCAACGCGTTGGAGGGCAAATCCATGGCGATCCGGTACGACTTCGACACCAGTCCAATGAGTGCCGGCGAAAGTCGAGCTTTCACTTTGACCAGCCAAGTGCCTGCCGAAGTTCACGTTCGATGTTTCGTCACCTCGCCGCGACCACCGGGATATCGGCCGTGCGCCGAGTGCGGCTCCTATGCAATTCAATGGGGCGAGACTATCGAGATTCGAGCGAGCGAGCGCCTTTTCTCTCGCGCTCAGGGAGGCCTTGAAATCGAGATTCGAGACTTGGAGGGCGATGTCGTGAGGTTTCAGGTTGAAGTAGGTGACGGAGACGATAGCGCCAAGGCCCTGGTTGCCATGGCGAGGTAGGGCCACATGACAACTAATCCATTGGAGGTCGCCCAGAACGCATTTGAAGCGGCTTTCACCGAGGCGAAGAAAGCCCGTTGGCCATTACAACTGAGCTCCTTCCTCCGACGCCTGCTGGCCTACGGACTGAAGGCCATTGCGGTGTTTGGCGCGCTGGCCATTTCCTCTGGTCGCCTGTCCGAATATGCACAGTTCATCGGAATTGCAATTGCCGTGGCTGTCGCCATCGACGGTCTCTTTTCGAATCATGTTCGGATGATGCTGGTCACGAAAGCAGCTCAAGCCTACAGACGACTGACGAATGAAGCAAGGCGGGCTCATATGCTGCGCCTGCCATCCATTCTGGCAATCAAAGTCCAGGACTCAGGGGAAGAAGAGTCCAAACAGCAACTGCTTTTGCTGCTCTATGAGCTCACAGCCAAGCTTCACTCTGGGTGCGCAGAGGTAGAACTCGCTCTGGACGAAGGGCACTTCAAGGCCTTGGACACGCTCACGCTGGATAGCGAACGCAGCAAGCCAACCACCGTAGCGACTACGTGAGAGCAGCTGAATGGGTCTACAACCTCGCTGCCATTCGTGCTCAAGGCTCTGTGGGTAATCGACGACCGCCAAGTGCGCCGGCCAGCGTGACGGCAAGCGCAGTTGCGAGCTACGGCGAGTGAAACACCAGCATCGACCGCCCCGTGACCATGTAGAGATGCCCGGGCCGGAAGGTGTCTTCCTCCTGCGTCTCCAGCGCCGTGTCCACCACCCGCGTCCAGGTCTTGCCGCGCGCCCGGCCGCGTCGCGGCATCTTGAATTCCAGCGCACCTTCCCAGGCGTTGAAGACCATCAGCACGCTGGCGTCGGTGGCCGGTTGCGGCAGTGAGGAACCCGGCACGCTGCCTTCCAGCAGCAGGCCGAAGCAGCGCGTGCGCGCATCGTGCCAATGTGCCGGGGCCATCTCGGTGCCGTGGGGCGTGAGCCAGGTCGCGTCCTTCAGCTTCGTGGCCTGGTTGACCGCGCCGGTCATGAAGCGGTTGCGGCGCAGCACCGGGTAGTCCTTGCGCAGCCGGATGATGTGGCGCGTGAAGTCCAGCAACGCACGGCTGGGTTCCGAACCGGCAGCAGCCCAGTCGATCCAGCTGATCTCGTTGTCCTGGCAGTAGGCGTTGTTGTTGCCCTGCTGCGTGCGGCCGAATTCATCACCGGCCAGCAGCATCGGCGTGCCTTGCGACAGCAGCAGCGTCGCGAGGAGGTTGCGCTGCTGACGCGCGCGCAGGGCCAGCACTTCGGCGTCGTCGGTCACGCCTTCGACGCCGCAGTTCCACGAGCGGTTATGCGAATGGCCGTCGCGGTTGTCCTCGCCGTTGGCTTCGTTGTGCTTGTCGTTGTAGCTCACCGTGTCGGCCAGCGTGAAGCCGTCGTGCGCGGTGATGAAGTTGATGCTGGCCCACGGCCTCCTGCCTCGGTGGTTGAAATGGTCGCCGCTCGCGGTGAGGCATTGCGCGAGCGCCGGTGCCATGCCTTCGTCGCCCTTCCAGAAGGCGCGCACGTTGTCGCGGAACTTGTCGTTCCATTCGGCCCAGCCCGGCGGAAAGCGCCCGACCTGGTAGCCGCCCGGCCCGATGTCCCAGGGCTCCGCGATGAGCTTGACGCTGGAGAGCACCGGGTCCTGCCGGCAACTGTCGAGGAAGCCGCCGCCCTCGTCGAAGCCGTGCGGCTCGCGCGCGAGGATGGTGGCCAGGTCGAAGCGGAAGCCGTCGACGTGCATCTCGCTGACCCAGTAGCGCAGGCTGTCCGTCACCATCTGCAGCACGCGCGGGTGGCTCAGGTTGACCGTGTTGCCGGTGCCGGTGTCGTTGATGTAGTAGCGCGGGCCGGGGCCGTCGCCATTGCCCGTGCCTGGCATCAGGCGGTAGTAGCTCGCGTTGTCGATGCCCTTGAAGGACAGCGTCGGGCCCAGTTCGTTGCCCTCGGGCGTGTGGTTGTAGACCACGTCGAGGATCACCTCCAGCCCGTGGGCATGGAAGCGGTCGACCATGTGCTTGAACTCGTCGATGTTCGGCCCGTCCATGTAGCGCTGGTCGAGCGCGAAGAAGCCGATGGTGTCGTAGCCCCAGAAGTTGGTCAGGCCCTTGTCGGTGAGGAAGGGCTGGTTGAGGAACATCTGGATCGGCAGCAGCTCGACGCTGGTCACGCCGAGTTCGCGGATCGGGTCGAGCACTTCGTCGCGGGCCAGGCCGGCGAAGGTGCCGCGCATGTGTTCCGGCACGCCAGGGTGCTGCATCGTGAAGCCGCGCACATGCGTCTCGTAGAGCACGGTCCGGTTCCACGGCACGCGAACGGCATCGGTCTGCGTCCACTGGAAGCGCGAGTCGACCACCACGCACTTGGGCATGAAGGGCGCGCTGTCGCGTTCGTCGAAGCTGAGGTCGCCATCGGGATGGCCGACGGTGTAGCCGAACAACTCGGGGCCCCACCTCAGCTCGCCCATGTGCGCCTTGGCATAGGGGTCCAGCAGCAGCTTGTGGTGGTTGAAGCGATGGCCCTTCTCGGGCTCGTAGGGGCCGTGCACGCGAAGGCCGTAGCGCGTGCCGGGCAAGAGGCCGGGCACGAAGCCGTGCCAGACCTCGTCGGTGTATTCGGGCAGCGTGACGCAGCCCAGTTCGGTGGTGCCGGCCTCGTCGTAGAAGCACACCTGCACCTTTGTGGCATGCGCGGAGAACACGGCGAAGTTGACGCCGCGACCGGTGTAGGTCGCGCCGAGCGGGTGCGGAGCGCCTTCTTCGAGCGCGTAGGGCGCGTGGGGCACCGGGGTGTGGCCGGGGTCTGGCATCGAGGCTCCAGGCAAAGAGCAGTACTTTGCGATATTGCGGCAAAAGCCGAAATGGACGGCCTGCGGGACTTGGCGTAGGCCAACAGGCATCTGCAAGGCGCGTGCCCGCCAAACGGACTGGCCGGTTCGCTGCCCGCATGGGAACATGGCACCCTCAGCAGACACACCCGAGAAATGTCACATGAGCAAGCACTGTACGCACACCGGCGGCATCGCGCGCGTGGTGCCGAGCGCCCTGGGTTGCGAGGAATGCCTGAAGACCGGCGGCCGCTGGGTGCACCTGCGGCTGTGTCGCACCTGCGGGCACGTCGGCTGTTGCGACAGCTCGCCGCATCGCCATGCCACGGCGCACTTTCACGAAACGCAGCACCCGATCATCGAAGGCTACGACCCGCCCGAGGGCTGGGGCTGGTGCTATGTCGACCGCGTGGCGCTGGACCTGGGGGACGACACCACGCCGCAGAACGGGCCGATTCCGCGCTACGTGTGAGCCAGGGCGCGCGCATCGGCGCTGAGCAGGCTACATTGCTCGGTCGGCAAACGTGGGAATCAAGGGAAGGACAAAAGGGCTGGCCGAGCGTTTGCCTTCGGTGGCCGGCCGAAAAGCATATGTACGAACTACATTCCGCGGACTATTCGCCCGATGCCTTCGAGGTCCGGGTGTCCGAATTGCTCGTCGCCACCGCCGAGGGCGGCGACGCGCTTCTCAGCAGCGCCGTCACCGAGGTGCTGCAACTGTTGCGCTCCAAACTCAACATGGACGTGGTGTTCGTCTCCGAGTTCGTCGACGGCCATCGCGTGTTCCGCCGCATCGAGGCCGATGCCGACAAGCGCGTGTTCGAGGAAGGGCAGTCGCATCCGCTCGAAGTGACCTTCTGCCAGCGCGTCGTTGACGGCAGGCTGCCGCAGATGGTCAAGCACTGGGCCACCGACCCGGCCACGCAGGGCCTGCCGAAGCTGCCCTTCCCGATCGGCAGCTATCTCAGCGTGCCGGTGGTACTCAGCGACGGAAGCGTGTACGGCACGCTGTGCTGCTTCAGCTTCGCGGAGAACGATGCCCTCTCGCAGCGCGACCTCAAGAAACTGGAGATGTCGGCGCAATTCACGGCCAAGCGCATCGACGAGGTGCGTGCGCGAGATGCGGCCGCACCTTCAACGCCGCCGCCGAGGCGCGACCACTGACCGCATGAACGCTCGCAAGTACACCGGCCTCAGCAATGCTTCGCTTCATGACGATGGGCTGACCTTCAACATCACCCTTGAGACGGAGGACGGCGCGGTCCCGCTCGAAGTGCCGGTGGCAGAAATCAGCAAGCTCACGCACATGCTGGCCAAGGTGTCGATTGCCTCCGGCGAGATCCGGGCGCTGCCGCGGCATTTTGCCGGCGACGGCACGCTGACCTTGCGTCCGGTGGACGCCAGCGCGATGGCCGTGATGAAAGGCGAACCCGGCCGCGCGATGGTCCTGCTGCTGGTCGGTGCCACCACCATGGCCTATTCACTGGACGCGCGACAGGTGCTGGCGTTTTCCGAGGAATTGCAAGCGGTGGCGGGACAGTTGGGGCCGGATGGCTGAGGGCGAAGCGACGCGCTCGTGCACCGCGCGTCGCGTCGGCAGACTTTTGTCATGAACCCGGGACTGGCGTGCTCCGCGCGCGGGCTGCGAATCGAGGGGCCGCGGCTATCATTTCCCGCTTCACAAGGGAGCACGCACCGATGGCCGACAGAGCCCCGCAACCGCGTGACCGTGCCCCCGGATGCGCAGAACACCCCCCGGTAACCGTGCCCAACCTCCAGAATTCCCAGTTCTCCATCCCCGGCATGCCCGCGAGCGACCAAAGCCTCGGCGACCGCATCTCGATGGTCATTCCCGACGAGCCCGGCGGCGTGATGGACTATGCCCACGCGATGGCCGAGCGCATGGGCAACGCCCGCGTGCTCGGCTATCGCAAGGATCTCAACGTCGACGGCGATGCCGTGCTGCTGCATGTCAGCGGCTACGGCTATTCGCGCTACGGTGCCCCCTTCCACCTGTTGAACTGGGTCAAGCGCAACAAGCCGCGCATGAAGCGCTTCGGCGTGTTCATGCACGAGGCCTATGCCGTCCCCACCCGCATCACCTCATCGGTGTTCTGGGTCTGGCGCGCGCAGCGCTACATCGCGAGCCAGTTGGCCAAGCGCTCCGAGTTCTGGATCTCCAACACCCATTACATCCACGACTGGTTGGAGAAGGAGGCCGGCCACCTGCCGCACCTCTGGATGCCGATCTATTCCACGGTCGGCGAGCTGGCCGAATTGCCGACGGTACGCGAGAAGAAGCTGATCGTGTTCGGCACCGCGCCCGTGCGTGTCAACACCTGGCGCGCGGGTGGCGAAGAGCTCTTTCGCTGGGCCGCCGCCAGCGGGCTGGAAATCCACGACATCGGCTCGCCCGTGAAAGATGCGGAAGTCGCGGCCATGCTGAAGGCGCACGGCGTCGTCGAGCATGGACGGCTGTCGGTCGAGCAGATCCAGGCGTTGATGGGCAGCGCAACCTATGGCGTGGTGGCCTACTCGCCGCACGACGTGGCCAAGAGCGGCATCTTCAACTCCTATTGCGCGCACGGCGCGGTGCCCGTGCTGCTGTCGCCGAACAACGGCGCCTACGATGGCCTCGCGCCCGGCGTGCAGTACCTCAAGGGCATCCCGTCCACCGATCCGGCCCCCGCCGAAGTCGCGCGCATGTCGCGCGCGGCCTTCGACTGGTACCAGGGGCACAGCATCGCGGCGACCTGCGATCCGATTGAGGCTCTGCTTCGTCCCAACGCGGTCCGCAAATAGTCAGCGAGCAAGCGGGCGCGCAAGAAGGTGCGAAGATTTCGTAGCGAGGGCCCGAGATCGGTGGCCGCAGTAGAAAGATTCGCGCCTTCTTCAATGGTTGTCGCGCGGCACTCCAAACGTCGCGTGAATCCGCTGGTACTTCACCGCCGGCTTCAGCACCATCCCTTCCGACAGTTCCGCCACCACGCTGCGCTGGATCTCCTGCCACGGCGTCTGGCTCGGCGGGTACTTGTAGCCGCCGGCCGCGTCGAGCTTCTCGCGGCGCAGCTTCAGCTCTTCGTCCGACACCAGCATGTTGGCCGTGCGCTTCTTCAGGTCGATGCGTACGCGGTCGCCGGTCTGCACCAGCGCCAGGTTGCCGCCGGTCGCGGCTTCCGGTGAGGCGTTGAGGATCGACGGCGAGCCCGAGGTGCCCGACTGCCGACCGTCGCCGATGCAGGGCAGTGCGGTGACGCCCTTCTTCAGCAAGTAGTCCGGCGCGCGCATGTTCACCACTTCCGCCGCGCCCGGATAGCCGACCGGCCCCACGCCGCGCATGAACAGCACGCTGTGCTCGTCGATCTTCATCTTCGGATCGTCAATGCGGTGGTGGTAGTCCTCCGGGCCGTCGAACACGATGGCCGTGCCTTCGAAGGCCATCGGGTCGCTCTCGTTTTCCAGGTAGCGCTTGCGGAACTCGTCGGTGATCACGCTGGTCTTCATGATCGCGGAGTCGAACAGGTTGCCCTTGAGGTTGAGGAAGCCGGCGTCCTTCTTCATCGGCTTGTTGTAGGCAAAGATCACCTTGCGGTCGCTGGTGAATTGGCCTTCGCAGTTGTCCTTCAGCGTCTTGCCGTTGGCGGTCATCGCGGGCTTGATCTTGTCCTTGGCGACCAGTTCGGCGACCACGGCGGGGACGCCGCCGGCGCGATAGAAGTCCTCGCCGAGGTACTCGCCGGCCGGCTGCAGGTTCACCAGCAGCGGCACCTTGTAGCCGTGTTTTTCCCAGTCGTCGGTGGTCAGTTCCACCCCGATGTGCCGCGCGATCGCGTTCAGGTGGATCGGCGCATTGGTCGAGCCGCCAATGGCCGAGTTCACGATGATCGCGTTCTCGAAAGCCTCGCGCGTCAGGATGTCGGAGGGCTTCAGATCCTCGCGCACCATCTCGACGATGCGCTTGCCGGTCATGTAGGCCATCTCCTGGCGGTCGCGGTAGGGCGCGGGGATTGCGGCGCTGCCGGGCAGTGTGAGGCCCAGTGCCTCGGCCAGCGAGTTCATCGTCGAGGCCGTGCCCATGGTGTTGCAATGGCCGGTGGAGGGCGCCGACGAAGCCACCAGCTTCAGGAAGCCCTCGTAGCCGATCTCCCCCGCGGCCATCATCTCGCGCGCACGCCAGACGATGGTGCCGGAGCCGGTGCGCTCGCCATTGAACCAGCCGTTGAGCATCGGGCCGGCATTCAGTGCGATGGCCGGAATGTCGACCGTGGCCGCGGCCATGATCTGCGCCGGCGTGGTCTTGTCGCAGCCGGTGGTCAACACCACGCCGTCGATCGGATAGCCGTACAGGATCTCGACCAGCGAGAGGTATTGCAGGTTGCGGTCGAGCGAGGCGGTGGGGCGCTTGCAGGTCTCCTGGATGGGGTGGATCGGGAATTCGAAGGCGATGCCGCCCGCGTCGCGGATACCTTCCTTCACACGCTCGGCCAGCACGATGTGATGGCGGTTGCAGGGCGCGATGTCGGAGCCGGTCTGGGCGATGCCGATGATCGGGCGGCCCGACTGCAACTCGTCGAAGCTCAGGCCGAAGTTCATGGTGCGCTCCAGGTAGAGCGCGGTCATGTCGGCGTTGTTGGGGTTGTCGAACCAGGCTTGCGAGCGCAGGCCGGCGGCCTTCGCCTTGACGGCCTTGGCCTTCGAGGGCTTGCTGGTGGGCTTGGTGCTGGCCTTGTTGGCGGCCTTGGACTTCTTGTCGCTCTTGTCGGTTTTCATCAGTTCATTCCCTTCAGGGTTTCATTCGCGGTCGGAAGCTTCGAACAGTCGTCCACGTACTGCCGGATGATGTCGGCGAAATTGTCATGCGGGTGCAGACCCAGTTTGGCTGCTCGCGCAGCATTCGCGCCAGTCGGCCAATTGGCCACGATGCCGGCGATGCGTTCGTCGCGCTCGAAGCGCACCAGGCCGCGCACCTTGGCGCCAGCTACTTCTTCCAACGCATCGAGCATGTCACCCACGCGCACGTTGATCGATGGCAGGTTGAGCGCGAGCCGGCCCTGGAAGGCCTCGCGGCTGGCTTCGTAGACAGCGATCAGGCCATCGATGGTGCGGCCCGGCGAGGACATCGGATGCGACACGTCGGCCGAGACGGGGCAGATCGATTCCACGCCCGCCAGCGGCTCGCGGATGATGCCGCTGAAGAAGGACGAGGCGGCGCCATTCGGCCGGCCCGGACGCACCGTGACCGTCATGAGCCGCGCGGCGCGGCCGTCGACAAAGCCCTTGCGCGTGTAGTCGGCCAGCAGGTGTTCGCAGATCAGCTTCTGCACGCCATAGGAAGTCTGCGGCGCGGGCAGCGTGTCGTCGGACACCAGCTTGGGCATGGGCACCGCCGCATCCGGCCCGAACACCGCTACCGAGCTGGAGAACACCAGCCGCGGCACCTTGCCGCCGGCCGTGACGTTGGCGCGAATCGCATCGAGCAACGCCCGCGTGCTGTCGAGGTTGGAGCGCATGCCGAGGTCGAAGTCCAGCTCGCACTCGCCCGACACGGCCGAGGCCAGGTGGAAGATGCCGTCGAAGCTTTCGGTGCGCAGCGCATCGGTCTGCGTGAGCAGCGGGCCGGTGCGGGCCTCGACGCGCGCATCGGCCAGCAGGTCGGCCGGTGGCGGTGCGATGTCGGTCAGCACGATGCGGTCGATGGTCTGCCCGGCCAGCGTGCCTCGTTGCAGCAGCGTGCGCGCGAGCCGCGCGCCGACGAAGCCACCGCCGCCGGTGATCATGATCTTCATGGGGTCTCCTTGAGTTGATGGGTTGCCTTGACAGCGGCCTGGCGGCGCCTGCCATGGATGATTCCGCCTTCCACGAGCCGTTGCTCGCCGCGGATCAGGTGTTCGTTCGCATGGTGGCGCGCAGCGACCGGGTCGCGCGCCGCGATGGCCTCGTAGATGGCCCGGTGCTCGGCCTGCACGGCCACCATGAAGTCGGCGCGACGGGCCTCGTTGCCGCGCGTGATGCGCATGCCCTCGCGCAAATATTGCTCCAGGAAGCCGAGCAGCAGGCGGAACTGCGGGTTGCCCGTGGCCTCGCCGATGACCCGATGGAACTCGAGGTCTTCCGCCACGCCGTCGTGGCCTGCGGCCACCGCATCGTCGATGCCCTTGAGCGCACGGCGCAAGGCCGCGATCTGGCTGCGCGTCGCGCGCTCAGCGGCCAGCGCGGCAATCTCGCCTTCCAGCACACGCCGCACTTCCACCACATGCACCACGGACTGCACCGAGTCGAGCACTGCCGGATCGAACACCAGCGGCTGGTTGACCGGACGCTGCGCCACGAACACGCCGGAGCCCTGGCGTGATTGCACCAGCGCCCGCGACTTGAGCTGGTGCACCGCCTCGCGCACGACCGTGCGCGACACGCCATGGGCGAGGGCCAGTTGCTGCTCGGTCGGCAACCGGTCGCCGGGACGCAGCTGGCCGGCCTCGATCTGCGCGCCCAGGCGCGCAGCCAGACGGTCTGACAGGCGATCGACGGTGAGCGGGGGAGGGGCGGAAAGAGCAGAGGTCCGCATGGGGGCGGAAGAGCGGGTCGTAGTTATCTGGTCATCATACAAATTTCCGGGGGTAAATGCGTAACGGTTTGCCCTGATAGCGCTGCCAGGGCCCACCGCCAATACTGCGCGGCTGCGAATAGGGTTAACCGTTGGAAACGATTGCCCAGCAACTATCAGGACGCATTGAATGGCCAGTGTCACGATCCAGGCGGTGAAGAAGAACTTCGGGGATGTGCCCATCCTTCACGGCGTGGACATCGACATCCAGGACGGTTCCTTCACAGTGCTGGTGGGGCCTTCGGGCTGCGGCAAGTCCACGCTGCTGCGCATGATCGCGGGTCTGGAGCAGATCAACGGTGGCGAGATCCGCATCGGCGACAAGCGTGTCAACGATCTGCCGCCCAAAGAGCGCGACATCGCGATGGTCTTCCAGAACTACGCGCTCTATCCGCACATGACCGTGCGCGACAACATGGCCTTTGCGTTGGCGCTGGCCAAGACCGACAAGCCGACCATCGAATCCAAGGTCAAGCGCGCCGCCGAGATCCTCGCGCTCACGCCCTTGCTCGACCGCTTTCCGCGCCAGCTTTCCGGCGGCCAGCGCCAGCGCGTGGCCATGGGCCGCGCCATCGTGCGCGACCCGCAGGTGTTCCTGTTCGACGAGCCCTTGTCCAACCTCGATGCCAAGCTGCGCGTGGCCATGCGCAGCGAGATCAAGGAACTGCACCAGCGCCTGAAGACCACCTCGATCTACGTCACGCACGACCAGATCGAGGCCATGACCATGGGGGACAAGATCGTGGTCATGCGCGACGGCCGCATCGAGCAGACCGGCAGCCCGCTGGACCTCTACGACAACCCGGCCAACCAGTTCGTGGCCGGCTTCATCGGCTCGCCCGCGATGAACTTCCTGCCCGGCACCTTGCGCCGCAACGGCAGTGGCGCGTACGTGGAACTCAATGACGGCACGCGGCTCGACGCGCCCGTGCATGCGGGCGGCAGCGACGGCCAACCGGTGGTCTATGGCACGCGACCGGAACATTTGTCGCTCGCACAATCGGGCGGCATTCCCTCGCAGGTCGTGGTGATGGAGCCGACCGGCATGGACACCTTCGTGGCCTGCCGCCATGAAGGCGCCGACCTCTCCGCCGTGTTCCGCGAGCGCTACGACTTCGCGCCCGGCAGCACGATCCTGCTGCAACCCGACCTGCAACGCGCGCACCTCTTCGACGCGAGCAACGGCCAACGCCTCGTGGCCTGACCCCGCGCAGATTGACTTTCACCGACCGGCCCGTTCAACCCCCAGGAGACGACATCCATGAGTGACTTCAACAACCGCCGCAAGATCCTCAAAGGCTCCGCCGGCATCGCAGCCGCCGCCACGGTCGGCACCGGCTCCATCCTGTTCTCGTCGCTGGCGCAAGCGCAGAACATGACCTTCAAGCCGGAGAAGGGCGCCAAGCTGCGCGTGCTTCGCTGGAGCCGCTTCGTGCAGGGCGACATCGACGCCTACATGGCCAACGTCAAGAAGTTCCAGGACACCACCGGCATCGAGGTGCGGGTGGACAACGAAGGCTGGGAAGACGTTCGCCCCAAGGCCGCTGTGGCCGCCAACACCGGCGCCGGCCCGGACATCATCCTGTCCACCAACGACGACGCCAACCTCTACCCGGACAAGCTGCTCGATTGCACCGACCTGGCCGAATACCTCGGCAAGAAATACGGTGGCTGGTATCCCGCCGCAGAAGCCTTCATGCGCCCCGACGGCAAGAAATGGCTGGGCCTCCCGCTCGGCGCCTCGGGCTCGCTCATGGTGTACCGCGAAAGCATGGTCAAGGCGGCCGGCTTCGACACCTTCCCGAAAAACACCGACGACTTCCTGAAGATGTACAAGGCCCTGAAGGAAAAGGGCACCCCGGGCGGCATGGCGCTCGGCAACGCGACGGGCGACAGCACCTGGACCAACTGGCTGATCTGGGCCTTCGGCGGCAAGCTGGTCGACAAGAACAACAAGGTCGTCATCGACAGCCCCGAGACGCTGAAGGCGCTGGAGTACTCGAAGGAGCTGTACGCCAACTTCATCCCCGGCACGCTCTCCTGGCTCGACCCGAACAACAACAAGGCCTTCCTCGATGGCCAGATCAGCGTCACCAACAACGGCATCTCGGTCTACTACGCCGCCAAGAATTCGCCGGACCCGAAGGTCAAGGAAATGGCCGCCGACATCAACCATGCCGTCTTCCCGGTCGGCCCGGTCGGCACGCCGACGGAGTCGCACCTGTTCTTCAACCAGATGATCATGAAGTACACCAAGTACCCGCAGGCCTCCAAGGAGTTCCTGCGCTTCATGATGGAGAAGGAGCAGTTCGACGCGTGGCTGCAGGGCGCCGGCGGCTACGTCGCGCAACCGCTGCGTGCCTACGAGGCCAATTCGATCTGGACTTCCGATCCGAAGAACACGCCGTACCGCGACTCGGTCAAGAACCTGCGCCCGGCCGGCTACGACGGCAAGCTGGGCTATGCCTCGGCTGGCGCGGCCGCGGACTTCATCATCCCCAACATGGTGGCAGAAGCCGCGAGCGGATCGAAGACGCCGAAGGAAGCCGCCGAGCGCGCCCAGAAGCGCGCGGAACGCTACTACAAGGTCTGACCCCTGGGCAGCGCGCGACCTCGTGGCGCGCTGCCAGTTCATGAAGCACAACGCATGACACTGCTCCAGCGAATCCAGAACAGTCGCAACGCCCTCGGCTTCATGTTCATGCTGCCGGCGGCCTTGCTGCTGCTGGTGTTCCTGACCTATCCGCTCGGCCTGGGCACCTGGCTCGGCTTCACCGACACCAAGGTGGGCCGGGCCGGCGAATGGATCGGGCTGGAGAACTACGAGTTCCTCTGGGGCGATGCGGTCACGCGCCTGGCCCTGTTCAACACGCTCTTCTACACGGCGGTGGCGAGCGTCTTCAAGTTCCTGCTGGGCCTGTGGCTGGCGCTGCTGCTCAACAAGAACATCCGCTTCAAGACCTTCTTCCGCGCCGTCATCCTGCTGCCCTACATCGTGCCGACCGCGCTGTCGGCGATCGCCTTCTGGTGGATCTACGACTCGCAGTTCTCCATCATCAGCTGGGCGCTGATGAAGATGGGCCTGATCGACGCGTACATCGACTTCCTCGGCACGCCGTGGAACGCGCGCATCGCGGTCATCATCGCCAACGTCTGGCGCGGCGTGCCCTTCGTGGCCATCACGCTGCTGGCCGGCCTGCAGACCATCTCGCCCTCGTACTACGAAGCCTCGGCTATCGACGGCGCCACGCCGTGGCAGCAGTTCCGCCACGTGACGATGCCGCTGCTCACGCCGATCATCGCGGTGGTCATGACCTTCTCGGTGCTGTTCACCTTCACCGACTTCCAGCTCATCTACGTCATCACGCGCGGCGGCCCGCTGAATGCGACGCACCTGATGGCCACGCTGTCCTTCCAGCGCGCGATCTCGGGCGGCGCACTCGGCGAAGGCGCGGCCATCGCCATCGCGATGGTGCCCTTCCTGCTGGCCTGCGTGCTGTTCTCGTATTTCGGGCTGCAGCGCCGCGCATGGCAACAGGGAGGGTCGGACAAATGAGCGGCAAATCCAGCCAGGTCGACACCGTCGGCATGAGCTTCCTCGACACCTTGCCGCGGAAGGTGGTGACGGTTTATCTGCCGCTGGTCGTCTTCCTCATCGTGCTGCTGTTCCCGTTCTACTGGATGGCGATCACGGCGGTGAAGCCGGAGCCGGAGCTGCTCTCGCGCGAGGGCAATCCCTTCTGGGTCATCAACCCGACCCTCGCGCACTTCCACAAGCTGCTGTTCGAGACCTCGTACCCGCAATGGCTGTGGAACACGGTGCTGGTGTCGGTGGTGTCCACCTTTGCGTCGCTCGCGGCATCCGTGTTCGCCGCCTATGCGATCGAGCGGCTGCGCTTCAAGGGCGCGAAGCATGTGGGCCTGTCGATCTTCCTGGCCTACCTGGTGCCGCCGTCGATCCTGTTCATCCCGCTGGCCAACGTGGTGTTCAACCTCGGCCTGTTCGACACGCGCTGGGCCCTGATCCTGACCTACCCGACCTTCCTCATTCCGTTCTGCACCTGGCTGCTGATGGGCTACTTCCGCTCCATCCCGGCCGAGCTGGAGGAGTGCGCGCTGATCGACGGCGCCAACCGCTGGCAGATCCTGGTGAAGATCGTGCTGCCGCTGGCGGTGCCGGGGCTGATCTCCGCCGGCATCTTCGCCTTCACGCTGTCGTGGAACGAGTTCATCTATGCGCTGACCTTCATCTCTTCCTCCGAGGTGAAGACGCTGCCGGTCGGCGTGGTCACGGAACTGGTGCAGGGTGACGTCTACCAGTGGGGGCCGCTCATGGCCGGGGCGTTGCTGGGCTCGCTGCCGGTAGCCTTCATCTACTCGTTCTTCGTCGAGTACTACGTGTCGGGGATGACGGGGTCGGTCAAGGAATAGCGCATCGGACTTGTGCCGACATCGCCTGGGAGTCGTTGCAGACGCCGGCTTGACGTGGAACACTGCACCGACGTGTCGGGATGCAGGGAGCCACAGGCCCAAGGGGCCCAAAGCAGCGATGCACTCCATGAATTCGACCCATGTCCCTGTCTGTGCCCGGATTCGCCTCAAGAACGGCGCGGTGCCCCGCGTGCGCGAATGGGCGGCGCACATGGCGGCGCACCGGGCCGATGCCTTGCAGCGGCTGGTCGCCGAGGGCGTGTCGATCGAGTCGGTGTTCCTGGACATCACGACCGAGGGCGAATTCCTCGTCTACTACATGCGCGCCGCCTCTCACGAGGAAGCCCACCGTGTCGCCGCGCAATCCGCGGCCGAGCTGGACCGCTATCACAAGGACTTCCAGCGCCAGGCCTGGGGCGCTGCGCAAAAGCTCGAACTGCTGCTGGACCTGCGCCGCGACGCGGGCTGACGGCCGCGCTGCCTGACGCTGGCTGGCCTACGCGTCCGGGAAGTCCGGGCAGCGCCAGTCCAGCAATTCCGCCAGCCGCCGCACGATCCACGTCGCCTCCGCCGCGGACACCACCGACTCCGTCGTGAGCAGCCCGTCGCGGCAGCGATGCAGGATCTCGTCCTCGGAAGGCACCGCCACATGGTGCAGTCGTTGCGCCTGGTCGATGAGAAGCTGCGCCAGGTCTTCGCACAACTCGTAGCGCTCACGCACGACGCTGATCGGTTCGCTCAGGCGCTGGCGTGCATCCGCGTAGATGGCGAGGAAGGACGGGGGAACTTCGATCTGGTTGTCGTCGGACATGAGAGCTTTTTCAGAAGAAATTCAACAAATGTTGCAAAGGCGAAGTTCCCGCTCGGTGCGTCGCGTGGCGATCTCGCTCCCATATTCCGGTGATATCGCACAAACATTTGCCACCGGCACGCTGGTCGCGTGCGGTCGTGACTTTGTGCACGGGCGACAACGCAACCTTCGCTTACAAACAGTGCCTACAGTTTGCATTTTGAAAGAATTATCTTGGTCTCGAATGGCATTGCGTTGATCGTGGAAGAACCCGCTCCCGGTCAGTTTTACTGGGTGCTGGAAGAACAGCGGATCCGCGCTGCGCAGGACGCCCAGTTGGATCGGGCGGAGCGCCCCATGCCCAGCTACGGGTTGGCCGTGATGGCCGGCATTGCCGCACTCGAACAGCGCGCCGGCGTGGCCTCTGGCCGCCAGGGCCGGATGTCGCAACCCGCCGCGATGGACTTCGGCCCGACCACGATCGCGGGGACGCTCTAAGCCGCCCCCAGCGCACGCTTTCAGAGCAGCCGCACCTTCACGCTCTTGCCCTTGACCCGTCCGTTCGACAGCTTCTGCAGCGCCTGCTGCGCGATGCGGCGATCCACCGCCACATAGGTCGAAAACTCGTTCACGTTGATCTTGCCGACCTGCTCGCGCGTAAAGCCAGCCTCGCCGGTCAGCGCGCCCAGCACGTCGCCGGCGCGGATCTTCTCCTTGCGGCCACCGACGATCTGCAGCGTGGCCATCGGCGGCTGCAGCGGGCCGCCGCCCGCGGGCGTGAGGCTGGCGAGCTGTTGCCAGTCCGACTCGCGCCCCTGCAACTGCTCGATCTTCCCGACGTAGCCCATCTCGTCCATGCTGGCCAGGTTCAGCGCCAGGCCTTCGGCGTCGCCGCGGCCGGTGCGGCCGATGCGGTGGATGTGCAACTCCGGGTCCGGCGTCACGTCGACATTGATCACCGCCTCGAGCTGCGCGATGTCGAGCCCGCGCGAGGCCACGTCCGTCGCCACCAGCACCGAGCAGCTGCGGTTGGCGAACTGCACCAGCACCTGGTCGCGCTCGCGCTGCTCCAATTCGCCGAACAGCGCCATCGCGCTGAAGCCCTGCGCCTGCAGCACCTCGACCAGGTCGCGGCATTGCTGCTTGGTGTTGCAGAAGGCCAGCGTGCTCTCGGGCTGGTAGTGGTTCAGCAGCAGGCTCACCGCATGCAAGCGCTCGCTCTCCTTCACCTGCCACCAGAGCTGGCGGATCTTGCCGGCCTCGTGCTGGGCCTGCACCGTCACCTGCTGCGGCGACTTCATGAACTGCTGGCTGAGCTTGGCGATGCCCTCGGGGTACGTGGCCGAGAACAGCAGCGTCTGGCGGTTGGCCGGGCACTGCCGCGCGACCTTGGCGATGTCGTCGAAGAAGCCCATGTCCAGCATGCGATCGGCTTCGTCGAGCACCAGCGTGTTGAGCGCTTCCAGGTCGAGGTTGCCGCGCTCCAGGTGGTCCATGATGCGGCCCGGCGTGCCGACCACGACGTGGGCGCCGTGCTCCAGGCTGGCGGTCTGCCCGCGCAGCGCGACGCCGCCGCACAGCGTCACCACCTTGATGTTCTCCTCGGCCCGCGCCAGGCGGCGGATCTCGGTCGTCACCTGGTCGGCGAGTTCGCGCGTCGGGCACAGCACCATCGCCTGCACGGCGAAGCGGCGCGGGTTCAGGTTGGCCAGCAAGGCCAGCGCGAAGGCGGCGGTCTTGCCGCTGCCGGTCTTGGCCTGCGCGATCAGGTCCTTGCCGAGCAAGGCCAGCGGCAGCGCGGCCGCCTGGATCGGCGTCATGCGCGTGTAGCCGAGTTGTGTGAGGTTGGCCAGCGCCTGCGGGGAAAGCGGCAGCGTGGTGAAGTCTTGGGTGTCAGTCGTCATGATGGAGCGAAGTGTGGGCCAGGATGGCGCGGACGCCGCCACCTTGGCCCGGCGCAGCGTCATGGCGGGGAACAGCACGCTGCAGGAAATGAAGCCCGTGAGGATGGCACTGAAGGCGCCGGCGGCGCGCGTCCCTCGCGGGACTGTCCAGAACATGTTCCTTGCCCCCGGCGCCGCGCGTCAAGGCGCGTCCAGGGGGATGTTTCGGGCAAAGAAAAAGGCCCCCGGCGCCCGTGCTGCGTGTGCAGGAGCCATCCGCGGATGGCAACGGGAGCCCGGAGGCCGATCGACGGGCGCCAGCCTGAAGGCCGGCAGCAGGCGTCAGCGACGGGGAGTGGACGGCGTCGAAGGGGGCATCGGGCCGCGACCATTGAGGTGGCGGAAGGTGATGCGGCCCTTGGTCAGGTCGTAGGGCGACAGCTCCAGCGACACCTTGTCGCCCGCCAGGATGCGGATGTGATGCTTGCGCATCTTGCCGCCGCTGTAGGCGATGAGCTGGTGCCCGTTGTCGAGCGTGACGCGATAACGCGAATCGGGCAGCACCTCGGTGACTGCGCCGTTCATTTCAATCAGTTCTTCCTTGGCCATGTATGTTTTACCTCTGCGTGATTATCGTGAATTGTCCTGAAAAAGGCTTATCCCGTGTCACGTCACTACAACGCGCGACCCGGTGCGTTCGCGTACCCAGCCCAGGCCTTGTTCGGTGGCATAGGAGTGCGCCAGCGCATGGCTGTCGAAGCGCGGGGTGAAGCGCATCACGCGGTCATGCGTGCCGCGGCCCTGGCCGGAACGGATCGAGACGGAGGCGGCGAAATCGCCGTCGTCGGTGTGCCGGATCAGCGGCGAGACAAGGTACTTGCCCACTGCGACAGTGGTGTGAATGAAATCCATGAATTGCAATGCCCGGTGGCCACGCTCTGCGTGACGCACCCTTAAAAATGTTTGAAAACGGCGCGCGGGGTTGCCGACGAAAGGTCGGCCGACGAGGCGCGAAATTCGCTTTACAAGACAGAAGGCAGTGGTGGCAATCATGGGCGCCCGGTCTGGCGCTCCAACGCACTGTTGTGGGCCGGCTTCAGGGAAGTCAGAGGCCCGGGATGCGGGCCAACCGGCGGTATGACGAAAAGTGCTTCGTCGTGTCAGCGAACCCTCGATTATAGCCCGATGGGCATAAATGTTGCTCGCTCATTGAACTGAGTGTCGCGCGGATGGCGAATCCAGGGGACGCGCCTGGCCCGGAATCACCCCTCGCCGAAGTGAGTGGGCACAATGAACTTCCTTGCCCCGCCAGGTATCGACCCGCCATGCCCAAGACCGTTGCCGGCCGCCTCAAGATCGGCCTCTCCGCCTGTTTCCAGCATGCGGATCCCACGCGCTCGCTGTTCACCAACAAGACGCTGCAGTACGTGGAGCAGTCGATCGCGCACTGGCTCATGTCGGCCGGCGCGATGGTGGTCATGGTGCCGTGCCCGACCGGCGAGACGGCGCGCGGCGACACCCGGCTCTCGCATTACGCCGAGTGGCTCGACGGCGTCGTGATGCATGGCGGCGCCGACGTGTGGCCCGGCAGCTACGGCGAGACGCCGCTCAAGGACGCCTGGATCGGCGACCGCATCCGCGACCTGTACGACCTGGCGCTCGTCGAGGCCTTCGAGCAGGTCGGCAAGCCGATCTTCGGCGTGTGCCGCGGCCTGCAGCTCATCAACGTGGCCTTCGGCGGCACGCTCTACCAGGACATCGAGACCCAGCATGCCGGCGCGCTCACGCACCGCGACCCGGTGAGCTACGACAAGAACTACCACGACCTGGTGCTGGTCGAGGGCACGCGCCTGGCCGGCATGTACCCCGGCGTGACGCACACGCGTGTCAACAGCATCCACCACCAGGGCATCAAGGACCTCGCGCCCGGTTTCGAAATCGAGGCCTGGAGCTATCCGGACCATGTGCCCGAGGCCATTCGCCGCACCACGACGCGCGGCGGCCACGGCTACATCGCCGCGACCCAATGGCATCCGGAGTTCCATGGCAGCGGCAGCGTGATCACCACGGTGGACGACACGCCCATCCTCAACGACTTCCTCAATGCCTGCACGGCCGCCAAGCGCCAGCCGCAGCGCTGGCGCCATCGCATGCCGGGGCAGATTCGCGACCGCGCCGCGCGGTTGCTGCGACAGGCGCTGCTGCGCCGGTAACCCCTCGCTGACACCTTGGCGACACCGCCGTCACAGGGCGGCGACATCCCGCCTGTGGGATTTCGGCAATGAGTGTCCCCGGACCGGTCGGTATTCTCGAAATGCGCACTTCCGCTGCTTTCGTACGCGCGTGCCCGCGCGACAATGGCGTCCGTCGTGGACCAGGGGCGAGGGATGGCATCTGGTCGCGATGGTCAACACGGTAGGGATCGAAGGCGCGGCCCGTCCCGCCTGGATCGCATGAACGACCCGACCGATACGAAGGCAAACAATGGTGCGCACAGCGCGGAGAACTCGATGAGCGAAGAGACAACCCCGAAGAAGCAGGCGGCAGCGACCAAGCGTGCGAAGGCCTCGGCCACCGCCCCGGTCAAGAAGTCCGCATCCGCCAAGAAGGCGACGCCCGCCAAGACGGCGTCGGCCAAGTCGGCATCCGCCAAGTCGGCCCCTGCCAAGACCGCCAAGCCAGCGGGCAAGGCCGTGGCCAAGGCGGTCAAGAAGGCGCCGGTGCCAGCCAAGGCGGCTCCCGCCAAGGCCGCCAAGCCGGCGAAGAAGGCCCAGCCAGCCGCGTCCGCCGAAGGCGCCGAAACCGCCGAGCTGGTCAAGGGCCTGGCCGAGGATGCAGCTGCCAACACCCTGGCGGTCAACCCCCTGATGGGCCTGCGCTTCGAGGACTTGGGTGAAGGCGTCAAGGCCTTGTTCGACGCGGCCGTCAAGCAACCCATGAAGGTCGCGCAGCACTGGTCGACCTATGCGATGGAACTGGGCAAGGTCATTGCCGGCGAATCCGACAGCGAGCCCTATCCCAAGGACAAGCGCTTCGCCGATCCCGCCTGGCGCGACAGTGCCTTCCTCAAGCGCCTGTTGCAGGCGCATGCGGCCACGGGCAGCGTCATCAACAACTACCTCGACTCCATCGAGCTGGAGCCGCGCGCCAAGGCGCGTGCCCAGCTGGTGGCCTCCATCTACATCGACGCGATCGCGCCCAGCAATTCGCTGATCAACCCGGCTGCCGTCAAGCGCGCCAAGGAGACCCGCGGCAAGAGCCTTGTCAAGGGCGTGAAGAACCTGTGGGGCGACCTGCGCGACAACGGCGGCCTGCCGTCGTCGGTCGACAAGTCGAAGTTCGAGCTCGGCAAGAACCTGTGCCTGACGCCGGGCCAGGTGGTCTTCAAGAACGAGGTGCTGGAGCTGATCCAGTACAAGCCGCAGACCGCCGAGGTCTACAGCCGTCCGCTCGTGATCTGCCCGCCGCAGGTCAACAAGTTCTACGCGATGGACCTGTCGCCCGAGAAGAGCCTGGTCAAGTTCGTGGTCGAGCAGGGCGTGCAGATCTTCTGCGTGAGCTGGTTCAACCCCAGCGCCGAGCAGCGCGACTGGGACATGTCGACCTACGTCAAGGCGCTCGACGAGGCGGTGGATGCCGCGCGTGAGATCACCGGCAGCCCCGACATCACGCTGTGGGGCGCATGCTCCGGCGGCATGACCGTCGCTTCCTATGTCGGCTGGCTCGCCGCCACCGGGCAGAACAAGGTGGTGAACCTGGTGAGCCCGGTGTGCACGCTGGACCCCGAGAACGTCTCGGACACCAGCATGGGCCTGTTCATGACGCCGGAGAGCGTCGGCGCGATCAAGGCCTCGACCAAGGCCCGCGGCTATGTCGACGGCGAGGCGCTGGCGCGTGTGTTCGCCTGGCTGCGTCCCAACGACCTGATCTGGAACTACTGGGTCAACAACTACCTGCTCGGCAACGATCCCCCGGCCTTCGACATCCTGTACTGGAATGCCGACACCACCCGCCTGCCGGCCGGCTTCCATGCCGACCTGCTGGACATCATGCAGGACAGCCCCTTCATCAACGCCAACAAGCTGAAGGTGCTGGGTGAGCCCATCGACATGGGCAAGGTCGACGTCGATGCCTACATCGTGGCCGGCATCACGGACCACATCACCCCCTGGAAGGCCTGCTACCCGACCGCCCGCATCTACGGCGACAAGAGCACCTTCACGCTGGTCAACGCCGGCCACTTGCAGAGCCTGCTGAATCCGCCCGGTGCGGCCAAATCCTTCTTCCTGACGGGCAAGGTCGGCGGCCCGGATCCGGAGGCTTGGTCCGCTGGCGCCACGCGCATCGATGGCAGCTGGTGGCCGCACTGGATGAAGTGGCTGCAGGAGCGCTCCGGACGCAAGGTCGCCGCGCCTGCCAAGGTCGGCAACGCCAAACACAAGCCGGGCGTTGCTGCGCCGGGCGAATACGTCATGCAAAAGTGAGCGGCACTGTCATGCGCCTCTGCGCGCCGCTGCGCTTCGCGAATTGGGCTACATCATTCATGGGAACCGCTACTAAAAAAACCAGAACCGCGGTCACCGCGCCCCAGGACCGGCTGCAGGACGTCAAGTTCGATCCCGAATCCGGGATGCACATCGGCACGCTGACGATCGGCGAGCAGCTGCTTCGCGTGGGCATCCGGCCCGGCGCGCGCGTCGGCGGTGCGCTCACGGGCACGCCGCTGCTGCTGTTCAATGGCATCGGCGCCAACCTGGAGCTGGTCAACCCCTTCATCGCCGAACTCGGCGACACCGAGGCCGTGATCTTCGACGTGCCCGGCGCCGGCAAGTCGCCGCCGCCCAAGGGACCGTATCGGCTCTTCATGATGGCGAGCCTCGCGGCGAAGGTGCTGGACGAACTGGGCTACGACCGGGTCGACGTGCTGGGCGTGTCCTGGGGCGGCGGGCTGGCACAGCAGTTCACCATCCAGTTCCCGGCGCGCGTGCGGCGGCTGATTCTCGCGGCCACGACCATGGGCGGCGCGACCATGCTGCCCGGCAAGCCCAGCGTGCTCTGGAAGATGGCCAATCCGAAGCGCTACCTGGAAAAGGGCTACATGAAGCGTATCGCCCCGGACATCTACGGCGGCCTGCTGCGCAAGGACCCGGACGCGATCAAGCTGTTCACCGACCATGCGCGCGGCGGCGACCCCAAGGGCTATCGCTACCAGTTGCTGGCCATGGCCGGCTGGAGCAGCCTGCCCTTCCTTTGGCGCATCCACCATCCGACTTTGTTAATGGCCGGCAGCGACGATCCGCTGGTGCCGCTGGTCAATGCGCGCGTGCAAGCCTCGCTGATGCGCAATGCCACGCTGCACATCGTGGATGACGGGCACCTGTTCCTCATGAACAAGGCGACCGAAGTGGCGCCGGTGATCCGCGAGTTCCTGCGGTAGCGGGGGCGTAGCGACCCACAAGAAAAGGGCCCCGATCTTCGCGATCGGGGCCCTTTTGCATGGAGCGCGTCGGCGTCAGTCGCTCGCGAGGTGCTTGCCCACGATGCCGGCCAGTTCGAACATCGTCACCTGGTCCTTGCCGAACACCGGCTTGAGCTTGGAATCCGCGTTGATCGCGCGCTTGTTGGTCGCATCCTGCAGGCCGTTGGCCTTGATGTAGTCCCAGAGCTTCTTGATGACTTCGGTACGAGCCACCGGTTCGGCGCCGATCACTGCGGCCAGTTCGGCGCTGGGCTTGAGGCCGGCGCCGGTCTTGCGCGGGGCCTTGGGCGCGGCCGCCTTCTTGGTCGCGGCGGTCTTTGCAGCGGCCTTCTTCGCGGCAGGCGCCTTCTTCGCCGCCGCCGTCTTCGCAGGCGCAGCGGCCTTGCCGAAGGTCTTGCGCGGCGGGAACTTGCTGGCGCGCGGCTCGAATTCGAAGGTCACCTTGCCCTCTTCCTTGTTCCAGGTCAGGAAGGCCTTGAACGCGCGGCGCGTGCGCATCGACACGAACTTGTCGAGCAGGTCGGTCTTGCCGGTCGTCAGCAGCTTGTGGACCTGCTCATGGTCGACGGGTTGCTGCAGGATGATCTTGCCGCTCTTGAAGGTGCAGCTTGGCGTCGGCTGCTCGTTGGTCGGCACCGATTTCTCGCAGACGTAGTTGCTGCCGGACTCGAACACCTTCGACGCGCAGATCGGGCACGGCCCCAGCGAGGATTGGCCGCTGAAGTCGATGATCTCGCCGCTCTCCTCGTTCTTGTCGTCGCCGAAGTCGAACTCCAGCTTCCAGTTGCTGGCCTCTTCGTCGAACTTGAGGATGATCTCCGAGGTGAAGGGCCAGCCCGCCTTGGAGCGGAAGCCTTCCAGCGGGCCGATGTGCCGGTCGCGCAGCAGCGCCTCGGCCTCGGCCACCTCGAAGGTGCGGCCGGCCGGCGACTTGCCGAAGGAGAAGCCGCAGGCGTCCTCGCCGGTGCCGCTCTTGCCGGTGCAGGCATAGCGGCGGTAGTTTTCTTTCACGACGCCGCCGCAGTTGGGGCAGGGGGCCTGCAGCGTCGTGTAGTCGCCGGGGACGGTGTCGCGGTCGTATTCCTTCGCCTTCTTGACGATGTGCTCCGTCATCTTGGCGATCTCGCGCATGAAGGAGTCGCGGCTGAGCTTGCCGTGTTCCATCTGCGCGAGCTTGAATTCCCATTCGCCGGTGAGCTCGGCACGCGAGAGTTCTTCCACGCCGAGACCGCGCAGCAGCGTCATGAGCTGGAACGCCTTCGCGGTCGGAATCAGCTCGCGGCCTTCGCGCAGCATGTACTTCTCGGCGATCAGGCCTTCAATGGTGGCCGCGCGCGTGGCCGGGGTGCCGAGGCCCTTCTCCTGCATCGCCTCGCGCAACTCGTCGTCGTCGATGGTCTTGCCGGCGCCTTCCATCGCGCCGAGCAGGGTGGCTTCCGAGTAGCGTGCCGGCGGCCGCGTCTTCAGGCCCTTCATGTCGGCGGTCTCGTTCTTCACGATCTCGCCCGGCTTCACCGGCACCAGGTTCTTGCCGTCCTTCTCGTCGTCGTCGGAGACGGCTTCCTTGCCGTAGATGGCGAGCCAGCCCGGCTTGACCAGCACCTTGCCGTCGCTGCGGAACGGGTACTTCTTGCCGTTGGTTTCCACCGTGCTGATGCGCGTGGTGACCTGGTATTCCGCGCTCGGGAAGAACACCGACAGGAAGCGTCGCACCACGAAGTCGTAGAGGCGCTGCTCGGCTTCGCTGAGGCCGCTCGGCGCCTGCAAGGTCGGGATGATGGCGAAGTGATCCGACACCTTGGCGTTGTCGAAGATGCGCTTGTTGGGCTTGACGTAGTTGCCGTCGACCGCCTGCTTGGCGAAGGGGGCGAGATGCTTCATGCCGCTGTTGGCGATCATTGCCATGGTGTTCTTCACCACGGGCAGGTAGTCCTCGGGCAGCGCGCGCGAATCGGTCCGCGGGTAGGTCAGGGCCTTGTGGCGTTCGTAGAGGCTTTGGGCCAATGCGAGCGTCGTCTTGGCGCTGTAGCCGAAGCGGCTGTTGGCCTCGCGTTGCAGCGAGGTCAGGTCGAACAGCATCGGCGAGGCCGATGTCGTGGGCTTGCTTTCCTCGGTGACGGTGGCCGGCTTGCCACGCGATGCCTCGGCGATCTCGCGCGCCTCTCGTTCGCTCCAGACGCGGTCGGCGCGCTGCTCGGCATCCGGTTCGCCATTGGCAAGCAAGGGCGCGTTGGCTTTCTTCCAGTTGGCGTCGAACCACTTGCCAGGGTACACGCCCGCTTCGGCCGCGAAGGTCGCGTGGATCTCCCAGTAGTCGCGCGAGACGAACTTGCGGATCTGCTCCTCGCGCTCCACCACCACCGACAGCGTCGGCGTCTGCACGCGACCGACGGTGGTGAGGAAGAAGCCGCCGTCGCGCGAGTTGAACGCGGTCATGGCGCGCGTGCCGTTGATGCCCACCAGCCAGTCGGCCTCGGAGCGCGAACGCGCGGCATCGGCCAGGCCCTGCATCTGCTTCTCGGTGCGCAGCGAGTCGAAGCCTTCGCGGATGGCCTGCGGCGTCATCGACTGCAGCCACAGACGCTTGACCGGCTTGCCGAGGGACGACTTGCCGCCCGCGTACTGCTCGATCAGCCGGAAGATCAGCTCGCCCTCGCGGCCCGCGTCGCAGGCGTTGATGAGCTGCGTCACGTCCTTGCGCTTGGCCTGCTTGACGACGGCGTTGAGGCGCGTCTTCGTCTTGTCGACGGGCTTGAGATCGAAGTGCGGCGGAATCACCGGCAGGTTGGCAAAGCTCCACTTGCCGCGCTTGACGTCGAATTCCTCGGGCGCCTGGATCTCGACCAGGTGGCCCACCGCGCTGGTCACGACGTAGTGCTCGTTCTCGAAATGCTCGTCGTGCTTGTCGAACTTGCCAGCCGTAGGCGTGAGCGCGCGAACGATGTCCTGCGCCACCGACGGTTTTTCTGCAATCACCAGAGTCTTGGTCATCTTTTCTCTCTATCTACAATCTGCCGCTTCTCGCGTGTGTACGCGCGCGCACGCATACGTGTGCATATTCAAACTAACAGACTTCGGCGATGCCTTCCAAATCCCCTTTGAACCCAGGTCGCCGTATCCAGACGCGCCGCTCCGAAGTCCACGGCAACGGTGTTTTTGCCGTGCAGGACATCGCCGAAGGCGAGACGATCGTCGAATACAAGGGTGAGGTGATCAGCTGGAAGGAGGCCCTGCGCCGTCATCCGCATGATCCGGCGCAGCCGAACCATACCTTTTACTTCCATATCGACGACAAGCATGTGATCGACGGTAAGGTGAACGGCAACGCCGCCCGCTGGATCAACCATGCCTGCGCACCCAACTGCGAGGCCGACGAACAGGACGGCCGCATCTTCATCAAGGCCCTGCGCGACATCGCCGCCGGCGAGGAGCTCAACTACGACTACGGCCTGATCATCGACGAGGAGTACACGCCGGAGTTGCTGGCCGAGTACCCGTGCTGGTGCGGTGCCGAGACCTGCCGCGGCACCTTGCTGTCGCCGAAGGACGAGGATGAGGGCGCCAGGGTGGAGCCGGTCAAGAAGAAGAAAAAGAAGAAGACGGAGAAGGCAGACAAGGAAGGCAAGGCCGCGAAGGCGGAGAAGGCCAGTAAGAAAGCCAAGGCCGCGGGCAAGGCGGACAAGCCGAAGAAGGAAAAGAAGGCCGGCAAGTCGGGCAAGAAGGCCGCGAAAAAGGCTGACAAGTCGTGACGAACACCTGGCCCGTCACCGAACTGCGCACCGCGCTCGGCGCGCTGGTGGCAGGCCTTTCGGTCGAGGTGGTGCCCGAGATCGACTCGACCAATACGGAGCTCATGCGCCGCGCGCGTTCGGGCGTTGCGGCGCCGGTGCTGCTGGTGGCCGAGCGCCAGACCGCGGGCCGTGGTCGCCTGGGACGGCCCTGGCAGAGCGCGGCCGAAGCAGGGCCGGGCACGCTCGATGAATCGCTGACCTTTTCGCTGGGGCTTCCGCTGGCGCCGGCCGACTGGTCGGGCCTGTCGCTGGCCGTCGGCGCCAGCGTGGCCGCCAGTCTCGATCCGGAGGGCACGCAGCTCCGCCTCAAATGGCCCAACGACCTGTGGACCGTGCAGGACCGCAAGCTCGGCGGCATCCTCATCGAGACGGCCATGCCGCAGGGCGGCGACGGGCAGCGCTTCATGGTGATCGGCATCGGCATCAATATCGGCCCGCGTCCGGCCGAGGGGCTGGCCACGGCACCCGCCTGGCTGCGGGAATTCCGCCCAGATGCGAGCGCGCCGCAGGCCCTGGCCGCCATCGCGGCGCCGCTGCTGCGCAGCGTGTTGCGTTTTGCCGCAATGGGATTCGCGCCCTTCGCGCAGGACTTCGCTGCGCGCGACGCGCTGCGCGGGCGCGCGGTCAGCCTGAGCGACGGCACGGCAGGCGCCTGCGAGGGCGTGGGCCCGGGTGGTGAATTGCTGGTGCGGACGGCCGCGGGCTTGCAGTCGGTCAGCAGTTCAGAGGTCAGCGTGCGGCCGGCGGGCGAGGCCCAGGCATGAAGCAGGCGCGCCTGCTGCTGGCCGGCCTGATGGCGCTCAACGTGCTGTACTTCGCATGGACCCAGGGCTGGCTCGCCATCTTCGGCACGGCGCCCGCGTCGCTGTCGGAGCGCGAGCCGCAGCGCATGGCCTGGCAGATCCGGCCTGCGGCCTTGCAGATCCGCAAGGAGTCGGAGCCGGTGGCAACTCCGCCCGACGCCGCGGCATCGCCGTTGGTGCCGCCAACAGCGGCCACTCAGGGGAGCCCGTCGGCCCCGGGCACGCCGAGCACGCCGCACGCCGAACACGAAGGCCTCTGACCTCTGCACGGTCCGGCCTCGCGAATGCGGCTCGCGAGTTCGACGGGATCCCGCTCGCAAGCGAGCAGGATGCGCACCGGCCCCGCGGCTTAACTCGTCTGGAAGCGCACGCTGAACAGCGCCCCGCGCGGCTGCCGGTCCGGCCGCGCATCGCCCAGCTCCACCGATGCGTTGTGATGGCGCGCGATCTCCATCACGATCGGCAGGCCCAGTCCGGAACCGTCGGCCTCGTTGCCCAGCACGCGGTAGAAGGGCTGGAACACCAGCTCGCGCTCATGCTCGGCAATGCCGGGCCCCGAGTCCTCCACCTGCAACAACGTGATCCGCCCGAAGGGGTCCGAGAGCACCCGCGCGGTGATCACGCCGGGCCGTTCGCTCGATGAGGGCGTGTAGTTGATCGCGTTGTCGATCAGATTGCGCACCAGTTCCTTCAGCAAGGTCGGGTTGCCCTGGATCATCACGCCCGACGCGCCGGCCTCGACGCCGTCGTAGCCCAGGTCGATGCGCCGCTCGATCGCACGCGGCACCGCCTCGCGCACCACCTCGATGGTGATGCGCGCCAGGTCGCAGCTCTGCCTTGCGACGGCGACGCCGCCGCCTTCGGCACGGGCCAGTGCCAGCAACTGGTTCACCGTGTGCGTGGCCCGGATGCTGGCGCGACCGATCTGCTTGAGCGATTGCTTCAGGTCTTCCGCGCTTGCGCCCTGGCGCTGCGCCAGGTCGGCCTGCATGCGCAGCCCGGCCAGCGGGGTCTTCAACTGGTGCGCCGCGTCGGCCAGGAAGCGGCGCTGGGTCGCGATGGTTTCGTTCAGCCGTCTCAGCAGTCCGTTGACCGACGCCACCAGCGGTGCGACTTCCACAGGCACCGCGCTGTCGTCGAGCGGGCTCAGGTCGTCGGACTTGCGCTCGCGGATGCGGTCTTCCAGCTCCGACAGCGGCTTGATGCCGCGCACCAGCGCCAGCCAGATCAGCAGGATCGCCAGCGGCAGGATCGCGAACTGCGGCAGCAGCACGCCCTTGATGATCTCGGTGGCCAGCACCTCCTGCTTGCGGCGCGTCTCGGCCACCTGCACCAGCACCAGGCCGGCGCCGGGCAGGCGCGGCTGCACCCAGGTGTAGGCTACGCGCACCGTCTCGTCGCGCATCCGGTCCTCGCGGATCAGCACGCGTTCGTTCGATGGCGACTCGTCGTCCGGCGGCGGCGGCAGGTCGGCGTCGCCGCCGAGCAGGTCGCCTTCGGCATTGCGCACCTGGTAGTAGACATGGTCGGTGTCGTCGGCCCGCATGATGTCGCGCGTCGGCTGCGGCAGGTAGAACTGCACGCTACCTCCCTGCACCGTGACCAGCGTGCCCAGGGTCTGGACGTTGTATTCCAGCGCCCGGTCGAAGGGCCGGTTGGCAATGCCCTGAGCCACCAGCCAGGTCACGCTGATGCTCACCGGCACCAGCAGCAGGAGCGGCGTGAGCATCCAGTCCAGGATCTCGCCGAACAGCGAGCGCTGGCCGCGATTGAAGAATCTCAATTGACGTTTTCCATGGAAATGAAACGGATTGTCAATTGTTCGCAAGTTCCCGCATATCGAAGCGGAACAGGGCCGATGGTCGCGCGACGGATTCCACGCGTTCACCCAAGAAGCGGGGGCGATCTCGAATCTGCCGCGCCAGCAGCCTCGAGGCTGCCGTGCCTCGCTACGCCTGGATCTTCTCCAGGCAGTACCCCAGCCCGCGCACCGTCGCGATGCGGATCGGGCCCTTCTCGATCTTCTTGCGCAGGCGGTGGATGTAGACCTCGATCGCGTTGAGGCTCACCTCCTCGCCCCATTCGCACAGCCGCTCGACCAGCTGGTCCTTGCTGACGAGCCGGCCGGCGCGTTGCAGCAGCACTTCGAGCAGGCCCAGTTCGCGCGCCGACAGCTCGATCATCCGGCCGTCGATGGTCGCCACCCTGCCCGCCTGGTCGTACACCAGCGGGCCGTGACGGATGGCATTGCTGGTGCCACCCATGCCGCGCCGCGTGAGCGCTCGCACGCGAGCCTCCAGCTCCTGCAACGAGAAGGGCTTGGCCATGTAGTCGTCGGCGCCGTAGTCGAGGCCCTTGACGCGCTCCTCCACGCTGTCGGCTGCCGTCAGCACCAGCACCGGCAAGGTGGAGCCGCGGGCGCGCAGGCGCTTGAGGATTTCCAGGCCGTGCAGGTTGGGCAGGCCGAGGTCGAGGATCAGCAGGTCGAACTCGCTGTTGGTCATCAGCGCGGCATCGGCCTGCGAGCCGGTGGCCACGTGGTCGACGGCGGCGCCCGAGGTGCGCAGGCTGCGCAGCAAGGCATCGGCCAGGACCTGGTCATCTTCGGCAATCAGGATTCGCATGGGGGTGTCCCGTTGGTCTTGTGTCCTCCCTGCGCTTGTAGCTTTCAGGCCGAGATTCTAGGAGTGCGTGCATGCCCTGCCGCTCACGTGGCATAGGCCTCCAGCCCGATCATCACCACCGTCGCCACCTCGTCGCCCACGCTGGCGCGAAACTCCTGCTCGGCCTGCGCGACGGCGCGGCGGAAGGCATCGAGCCAGGCCAGCCCGTCGGTGGTGAACATCACGCGCCGCGCCCGCGCATCGAGCGGATCGGGCCCGCGCGTGACGATGCCCCAGGCCTCGCACTGGTCGACCAGCATCCCCATCGCCTGCTTGCTCATGCCGGCGCGATCGGCGAGTTCGGTCAGGCGCGAGCCGTTGCGCGCCAGGTGCCGGGTGATGTGGATGTGGGCGGCGCTGACCTGTTGCCGTGCCGCGAGGTTCGACAACGCCAGCGGCACCTCGATGTCGTGCGCCATCAGCGTCAACACGCGCTCGTCGAAGCGGCGCATCGCATGGCCGAGCAGGCGGCCCAGGTGGGTCTGCCGCCAGTCGTCTTCGTGGGGTGCCGTGGTCATGGCGCAGATGGTAAAGCAAACTGACTAAAAATCGCCTTTACGGATTTATACAGCCGCATACACTACTGTTCAAGCATCCAGCCTGTTGTCAAACACAGATGCCAAAACCAAACACAACCCGTTGATATTCAAGGAGATTTTTCATGGACGCACTCGTCAAGGGCACCAGCATCTCGGTCCCGAACAGCGAAAAGGCCAAGGCACTGCAAGCCGCGTTGGCGCAGATCGAAAAGCAGTTCGGCAAGGGCACGATCATGCGGCTGGGCGAGGGCGAGGCGCTGGAAGACATCCAGGTGGTCTCCACCGGCTCGCTGGGCCTGGACATCGCCCTGGGCGTCGGCGGCCTGCCGCGCGGCCGCGTCATTGAAATCTACGGCCCGGAATCCTCGGGCAAGACCACGCTCACGCTGCAGGTCATCGCCGCCATGCAGAAGCAGGCCGGCACCTGCGCCTTCGTCGATGCCGAGCATGCGCTCGACGTGCAATATGCCCAGAAGCTCGGCGTGAACCTGTCCGACCTGCTGATCAGCCAGCCCGACACCGGCGAGCAGGCCCTGGAAATCGTCGACTCGCTGGTGCGTTCCGGCGCGGTGGACCTGATCGTGGTCGACTCGGTCGCCGCGCTCACGCCCAAGGCTGAAATCGAAGGCGAAATGGGCGACTCCCTGCCCGGCCTGCAAGCCCGCCTGATGAGCCAGGCCCTGCGCAAGCTGACCGCCACGATCAAGAAGACCAATTGCATGGTCATCTTCATCAACCAGATCCGCATGAAGATCGGCGTGATGTTCGGCTCGCCGGAAACGACGACCGGCGGCAACGCGCTGAAGTTCTACGCCTCGGTGCGCCTGGACATTCGCCGCATCGGCACCATCAAGAAGGGCGACGAAGCCATCGGCAACGAGACCAAGGTCAAGGTCGTCAAGAACAAGGTCTCGCCACCCTTCAAGACGGCCGAATTCGACATCCTCTTTGGCGAAGGCATCAGCCGCGAGGGCGAGATCATCGACATGGGCGTGAATGCCAAGATCGTCGACAAGTCCGGCGCCTGGTACGCCTACATGGGCGAGAAGATCGGCCAGGGCCGCGACAACGCCCGCGAGTTCCTGCGCGAGAACCCCGAGCTGTCGCGCGAGATCGAGAACAAGGTGCGCGAATCGCTGGGCATTCCGCTGCTGGCGGCCGATGCGGGTGCGCCCGAAGCGCCCGCGGCCAAGCCTGCGAAGGCGGACAAGGCCGACAAGGCTGAAAAGTAAGCGCCACCCATCGATGGCATTTGCAGCCCCTTCCCTCAAAGGCCGTGCGCTGCGCCTGCTGAGCCAACGAGAGCATTCACGCGCCGAACTGGAACGCAAGCTCGCGCGGCATGAGGAAGAGCCCGGCTCCCTGGGCCGGGCGCTCGACGAACTCGCCGCCAAGGACTTCATCAGCGAGGCGCGCGTGGTCCAGTCCGTGTTGAACCAGCGTGCGTCGCGCATGGGCGCCGCGCGGGTCCGGCAGGAACTGGCCCACAAGGGCATCGCGCCGGAAGCCATTGCGGATGCGGTGGCCAGCCTGCGCGAGACCGAACTGCCCCGTGCATTGGAAGTCTGGCGTCGCCGATTCGGCGTGCCGCCGGGGGATGCGGCCGATCGAGCCCGGCAGATGCGTTTCCTCCTGGCCCGCGGCTTCTCCGCCGACGTGGTCGCCAGAGTGCTCAAAACGAACGCAGACAACAATTAAAAGTGCCCATCGGAGGTGTGGGCTGGCATGATTCGAAGAGGCGGCGCAGACCGCAAATTCGGGAGAGAAATCGTGTCATCGAATGCTTCATCGGCGGCTTCGCCGTCGCTCATGCGCACTGGTCTCAAGGCCAGCGCGGCCTACGCGAGTTCAGTTGTCGCAGGCGCACTGTTGGCGCTGGTGTTCGGCGGCGGCGCGTTCGCCTGGTACCTGAGCCGCTTCAATGGGCCGGGCATGTTGGCAGGCCATGCGGGCAGCGTCGGCGGCGTGCTGGCGATGCTGGCCTCGCCGCCCTTGCTGGTGGCCATGTTGATGATGCTGTTCGTCCCGCTCTACGTGATGATCGGCGTCAAGCAGGGTCACGCTGGGGCGCTGCAACAGATCGTCAGGGCGCATGGCCGCACCATTTCGCAGCGATCGGCGGCGGCTATCGCGGGCCGCATCGAGGCCATGCCCCGCACGCACGGCGCATTGCAGCGTGTGCCGGATTGGCTCACCGTCGAAACGCTGGGCCGTCAACTGGAGCCCGTCCTGGGCGAGAGCAAGGCGGTGCGCGCCGCCATCGGCTTCGTGCTCGCGCGGTTGCCGCTGTCGGACATGGTGGCGCATTGGCAGCAGACCCAGGGCGAATTCGGCGCGGCGGCGGCAGGCGCGGAAGACCCGGCCTTGCGCTCCATGCTCACCCAGCGCATCGGCGATGCCCTCCAGGAGGCGGCAACGCCCTCGCACAAGATCTGGTGGATCGCGATCGGTGCACACGCCGCCCTGGTGGTTGCCGGCTTCTACCTGACGCGCTGACGCAGTGCTGCGCTCCATCGCATTGCCGCGCATCCTCCTGCGCGGTGGCGTCGAACTTCCTTCCGCCGATCAGGCCGCGTCAGCCTCGTCTGCGCCCAGCGGCGAGTCAGCCTTGTGCGCAGCGATGTCGCGCACGTTCTTCTGCACGGCCACCGCGCCGAACAGTGCGAGCAGGAAGGCCATGCCATAGAAGCCCTTCTCGCTCCCCGCCAAGGTCGCGTTGAAGAGGCCCACGGCGAGCAGCGCTACCGACAGCAGCAGAGAGAACCAGCACAGGCTGTAGTAGATGTTGGTGACCGGAATACCTTCGAGCCGGTCGCGCACCGACTTCTGCAGGGACACGGCGGAGAACAGGCCGTACATCAGGATGGTGAAGTAGTAGCCCTTTTCATTGAGCTGCATGGACGCGTTCCACAACCCGATCAGGAAGACGATCGCACCGACGAAGAGTGCGGCCCACGAGGCAGCGACGAATGCGCCCGTGGGCTTCTGGAATTTGGCGGCCATGTTGAGCTCTCCTCTTGTTCTGGTCGCCGCATGATAGCCACATTCCTCCGCCAAAACATGCGGGAATGCCCGCCACAATTGCACGGATTGCTATCAAATATGTAGCGAACAAGAAGGAGGAGCTAACCTCGTGTCGGGACGACGGCAAAGGCGCACTTGGTTCCGCGAGCATCGCTCGGCTCCGGCATGCGGCGTCGGCGCCCAGGCGGCCAATCGTCCATTCGCTTCGACGAAGCTCAGAGCCCCAGCATCAATTCCAGGTTCTGCACCGCGGCCCCGCTGGCGCCCTTGCCCAGGTTGTCCAGCCGCGCGATGACGACCGCGTGGCGGTGGTCTTCGTTCGGGAACACGCGGATCTCGAGCTCGTTGGTGTCGTTGAGCGCCAACGGATCGATCTTGCCGCCGTCGGTGGGCGGCAGCACTTTCACGTACTGGGCCGGCGTATTGCTCTTGGCATAGTGGGCCGCGAGCGCGTCATGCAGGTCGCCGGCCTTCGGCTTGCCGGGCAGTTCGTCCAGGTCCAGCGGCAACTGCACCAGCATGCCCTGCTTGAAATTGCCGACCGAGGGGATGAAGACCGGGCGGTGCGTGAGCCCCGTGTACTTCATGATCTCCGGGATGTGCTTGTGCTTGAGTCCGAGCGCATAGGTCTCGAAGGCTGGCGCGGCACCCGACTCATAGGCCTCGATCATGGTCCGGCCGCCACCAGAAAAGCCGCTGACCGAGGGCAGGGCGATCGGCTGGTCGGCGCGCAGCAGTCCAGCGTCGATCAATGGTCGCACCATGGCGATCGCGCCGGTGGCATAGCAACCCGGGTTGGCCACGCGATCCGCCTTGGCCACCGCCTCCCAGTGGCCCGGCACCAGTTCCGGAAACCCGAAGGTCCAGGCCGGATTCACGCGATGCGCCGTCGACGCGTCGATGATCTTGGGCTTCTTGCCGCTCATCTGGTCGATCAGCGCCACCGACTCGATGGCCGCATCGTCGTGCAGGCACAGGATCACCAGGTCGACCCCGGCCATCAGTTCGCGCTTGGCATTCACGTCCTTGCGCAAGGCGGGCGCGATGCTGACCACCTCGATGTCGGGCATGGTGGCGAGACGTTCGCGGATTTGCAGGCCGGTGGTACCGGCTTCGCCGTCGATGAAGACCTTGGCCATGGTGTTGAGTTCTTTTGTCGCTGGAGAAACTACGTATTGACCACAAGTGAAAGCCTGCGGTTGGTGCAGCGCACCATGATACATTCCCCGGTTGTTCGCCGGCCAGTCCTGCAACGCACGCGGCCCCCGGACAGCAGCCTCCCCATCTCCCGTCCCAACATCCTCTTCCGAGAGACATCCTCATGAAGATTCACGAATACCAAGGCAAGGAAATCCTTGCCAAGTTTGGTGTGCCGGTGCCGCGTGGCATTCCGGCTTACACGGTTCAGGAGGCGGTCGAGGCCGCCCAGAAGCTCGGCGGCCCGGTGTGGGTGGTCAAGGCCCAGATCCACGCGGGTGGCCGCGGCAAGGGCGGCGGCGTCAAGGTTGCGAAGAGCATCGACGACGTCAAGCGCCTGGCCGGCGAGATCCTCGGCATGCAGCTGGTCACACACCAGACCGGCCCGGAAGGCCAGAAGGTCCGCCGCCTCTACATCGAGGACGGCGCCGACATCCAGAAGGAATACTACGTCTCGGCCGTGACCGACCGTGCCACGCAGAAGGTCGCGTTCATCGCCTCCAGCGAAGGCGGCATGGACATCGAGGCCGTCGCGCACGACACGCCCGAGAAGATCATCACCGTCATGGCCGACCCCAAGGTGGGCCTCACGGACGCGCAAGCCAAGGAAATCTCCGACGGCATCGGCATGCCCGCCGATTCCACCGCGCAAACGGTCGACATCCTCAAGAAGCTCTACCAGTGCTACATGGAGACGGACGCCTCGCTGGTCGAGATCAACCCGCTCAACCGTGACAGCAAGGGCAAGGTCATGGCGCTCGACGCCAAGTTCAACTTCGATAGCAACGCGCTGTTCCGCCACTCCGAGATCGTCGCCCTGCGCGACCTGGACGAGGAAGACGCGGCCGAAGTGGAAGCGTCGAAGTTCGACCTGGCCTACATCAGCCTCGACGGCAACATCGGCTGCCTGGTGAACGGCGCCGGCCTGGCCATGGCCACGATGGACACCATCAAGCTGTTCGGCGGCGAGCCGGCCAACTTCCTCGACGTGGGCGGCGGCGCCACCCCCGAGAAGGTCACCGAAGCCTTCAAGATCATGCTGAAGAACAAGAACGTGGAAGCCATCCTCGTGAACATCTTCGGCGGCATCATGAAGTGCGACACCATCGCCACCGGCGTGATCGCAGCCTGCAAGGCCGTGAACCTGCAAGTGCCGCTGGTCGTGCGCATGAAGGGCACGAACGAAGTCGAAGGCAAGAAGCTGCTGGCCGATTCGGGCCTGCCGATCATCAGCGCCGACACCATGGCGGAAGCGGCCCAGAAGGTTGTGGCCGCTGTTCAGAACAAGAAGGCCTGAGGAACATCATGTCGATCTACATCAACAAAGACACCAAGGTCATCACCCAGGGCATCACCGGCAAGACCGGTCAGTTCCACACGGAAAAGTGCCAGGAATACGCGAACGGCAAGAACTGCTTCGTCGCGGGCGTGAACCCCAAGAAGGCCGGCGAATCGATCTTCAACATCCCGATCTTCGGCTCCGTGAAGGAAGCCGCATCGCAGACCGGCGCCACCGTGTCGGTGATCTACGTGCCGCCTCCGGGCGCCGCCGCCGCGATCTGGGAAGCCTGCGAAGCCGACCTCGACATGGCGATCTGCATCACCGAAGGCATCCCGGTCCGGGACATGCTCGAAGTGCGCAACAAGATGAAGGCCAAGGAAGCCGCCGGCGGCAAGAAGACCTTGCTGCTGGGCCCGAACTGCCCCGGCCTCATCACGCCCGACGAAATCAAGATCGGCATCATGCCCGGCCACATCCACCGCAAGGGCCGCATCGGCGTGGTCTCGCGTTCGGGCACGCTGACCTATGAAGCCGTGGCGCAACTGACCGAAATCGGCCTGGGCCAATCGAGCGCAGTCGGCATCGGCGGTGACCCGATCAACGGCCTGAAGCACATCGACGTGATGAAGGCCTTCAACGACGATCCGGATACCGACGCCGTCATCATGATCGGCGAAATCGGCGGCCCGGACGAAGCCGACGCGGCGCGCTGGTGCAAGGACAACATGAAGAAGCCGATCGTCGGCTTCATCGCTGGCGTCACGGCACCTCCCGGCAAGCGCATGGGCCATGCCGGCGCGCTGATCTCGGGCGGCGCCGACACGGCGGAAGCCAAGCTGGCGATCATGGAAGAGTGCGGGTTCACCGTGACGCGCAACTTCTCGGAATTGGGCAAACTGCTGAAGTCGCGGCTGTAAGCAAGCCTGCGCTGAGCGACACAAACGCCTGCTTCCGAGAAGAAAAAGCGCCCGCAACCCCGGTTGCAGGCGCTTTTTTGGTTCCGGGACCAGGCTGAAGGACGATGAATGGATTTCCTGTATTCGGCTGATTTCTGGCTGGGCTTGATGAAGATCGTGTGGATCAACATCATCCTGTCCGGCGACAACGCGGTGGTGATCGCGCTCGCCGCGCGCTCGCTGCCGCCAGAACAGCAAAAGAGGGCCGTGATGTTCGGCTCCGGCGCGGCCGTGGTGCTGCGCATCGTGCTCACCGTGGTGGCCGCCAAGCTGCTGGCGCTGCCCTTCCTGCAGATCGCCGGCGGCTTGCTGCTGCTCTATATCGGCGTGCAATTGCTCAGCGACGAGGAAGAAGGCGAGGGCGAAGGCAAGGAATACGGGAGCTTGGCGGCCGCGATCCGCACCATCCTCATTGCCGATCTGGTGATGAGCCTGGACAACGTCATCGCCGTCGCGGCAGCCGCCAGCGGCAACATGATCCTGTTGATCCTGGGCCTGGCGATCAGCATTCCGCTGGTGATCTTCGGCAGCACCCTGATGATCAAGGTGATGGAACGCTTCCCGATCATCGTGATGCTGGGCGCCGCGCTGATCGGCTGGGTCGGCGGCGAGACGATCATCGAGGACGCTTCGCTGCACGATGTACTGGCGGCCAATGCGTGGCTGCATTACGCTGCGGCAGCGGCGGGCGCGGCCATCGTGGTGGCGGTCGGCCGCACCATGCAAAGACGTTCGCACGCAGCGACCTGACCCTCCAAAGGACCGAGACCCGCACATGGCAATCACCGGCGCCGCCTACTCTCCTGGAGCCGTGTCCTTGCCTTGGGATTTCGCGGCGCTGACCGACTCCGGGCGGGTCCGGGCCAACAACGAGGACGCCATCGCCTTCGACCCGGCGCTGGGCCTGGCGATCCTGGCCGACGGCATGGGCGGCTATAACGGCGGCGAAGTCGCCAGCGGCATGGCCATCGCGCTGCTGCAGGCGAGCTTCGGGCGCTGGCTGGCCCATGCGGGACCCCGGGCGCATGCCCGCGCGGTCCGGCGTGCGCTCCAGGCCGGCGTGGACGAGGCCAACGACGCCATCCTGGAAGCGGGCGTTGCTAATTTGCAACTCCAGGGCATGGGGACAACCCTTGTCGTCGCGGCCTTTGGGCCGCATCGGGTGATCGTCGGCCACATCGGCGACTCGCGCTGTTACAGGTTGCGGGCCGGCAAGCTGGAACAGCTGACGCGCGACCACTCCCTCCTGCAGGAACAGATGGACGCGGGGGCCATCACGGCGGAGCAGGCCGCCCTGTCCCCGCACCGCAACCTGGTCACTCGCGCACTCGGCATCGAACGCCATGTCGACCTGGAAATGCACGAGCACAGCGTTCGCCCCGGCGACCTCTACCTGTTATGTTCGGACGGGTTAAGTGAAATGGTTCTCGAAGAGCAGCTTTTCACGCTTTTGTTACAAGATATCGAACTGTCTGAAAAAGCAACTCTTTTGGTTGCAATTGCAAACGAGAATGGCGGCCGGGACAACATATCTGTGGTTCTTGCTCGCGCAGGTAACATTTCCGCACCCGATGCCACCGCTTGAAGGGACTTCGGACGGACAGAAGCCTGGCGAGCATCTTGCTGATGCATAAAACGTTCGTACTGAGATCCAGGAGTCGGCCATGCCGAAATTGATCGTTTCGATCGACGGAGTCGTGATCAAGGAAGTCACGCTTGCCAAGGACCGCACCACGCTAGGGCGGCGGCCCTACAACGACATCGTGATCGACAATCTGGCGATCAGCGGGGAGCATGCCGTTCTGCACATGATCGGCAGCGATGTCTATCTTGAAGATCTCAACAGCACCAACGGTACCTACGTCAACGCACGCGCCATCAAGAAGCAGGCGCTGGAGCACAACGACGTCATCGAGGTGGGCAAGTACAAGATCCGGTACCTGGCCACCAGTGCCGCGTCCGAACATGCGATGCCAGTGCGCAGTCATGTGGCGTCAGCCCCGATTCCCCTGTCCACCGCGCCGACTGAAATCGCGCCGCTTGTGCCGGCAGGCGGCATCGCGGTCATCCGCGTGCTCTCGGGCGCAGGCGCCGGGCGCGAACTCTCGCTGCAAAAGGTCGTCACCACCATCGGCAAGCCGGGCGTCGCGGTGGCCGCGGTCACGCGCCGGCTGCAAGGCTACGTGGTGGCGCCGATCGACGGCGGCACCGTGCTCAACGGCGAGCCGCTCGGCTCCGACGCCGTCGCGCTGCAGGACGGCGACGTGCTCGAACTCGGCGGCACCCGGATGCAATTCGTCCACACCTGATTCCGAGCCGCAATGGCTGCGCTGCTGAAACACTGGCAGCGCATCCTGATCACGCTGGTGCCGGTGGCACTGGTGCTGATCCATGCCGTGGCCCTCCCGCGGCGCCCCTTCATCGACAGTCTCGACAGCTACGTCTACGACTGGCGCCTGCGCGCCACCATGCCGCAGACGCTCGACCCGCGCATCGTCATCATCGACATCGATGACGCGAGCATCCAGGCGACGGGGCAGTGGCCCTGGGGCCGCAACGAACTGGCGCGCCTGACCACTGAACTCATGGGCCGGCAAAAGGCGGCGGTGCTCGGCTTCGACGTGGTGTTCGCGGAAGACGACAAGAGCTCCGGCCTGGCCAACCTGCGCGAGTTGGCGAGCGGTCCGTTGCGGCATGACGCGGCGTTGGCGGCCGAGCTGAAAAGGCTCGAAAGTTCACTGGACTACGACGGCAGCTTTGCGCGCGCCATGCAGGGGCATCGGGTGGCGCTCGGCTACTACTTCACGCAGAGCGAGCGGCAACTGTCCAAGGGCGTGATGCCGCCGCCCGTGCTCCCGTTGACGGCCTTTCCGGCGCATGGCGCCTATGCGCCGGATTGGAATGGCTATGGCGGCAACATCGCCATGCTCGCGCAGGCGGCGAGCACCGCTGGTTTCATCAATGCGGACCTGGGTTTGACCCGGGACGGACTGCTGCGCGCCGCGCCGCTGATGGCCAGGTACGACGGCGGTGCGGCGTCGGCCGGGTACTACGAGTCGCTCGGGCTCGCGATCTTTCGGCTGGCGTCGGGCAAGTCGAGCGTGACGCCGATCTTTGCAGCGTTTCCGCTGGGCGGCGACGACGACCGGCCGCCTCTCCAGGCGCTGCTGCTGGGCGACGACCAGAACGCGGTGCGCGTGCCGGTCGACCAGCGCGCGCGCATGCTGATTCCCTATCGCGGGCCGGGCGGCGACCAGGGCGGTTCGTTCCGGTACGTGTCGGCCCTGTCGGTCCTGGACGGCGCGCTCGCGCCCGGCGAGCTCGAAGGCAAGATCGTGCTCGTGGGCACCACCGCGCCGGGCTTGCAAGACCTGCGCGCCACGCCGACGAACGCGACCTTCCCGGGCGTGGAAGTGCATGCAAACGTGGTCTCCGCCCTGCTCGACCGCCGGCTGCTCGCGGTGCCGGACTATGCGCTGGGCTACGAGGTCGTCGTACTCACCGTCGCCGGACTGGTTCTGGCGGTGGGTCTTTCGTTGCTGCGGATGTCGCGAGCGGTGATCCTCTTCATCGCCACCATCGCTGGCGTGGTGGCACTGAACGCGTGGCTGTTCGTGTCGGCCGGGCTCGTCCTGCCCATTGCGTCGGCGCTGCTCATGATCGCCCTGGCCTTCGCGGCCAACATGGGTTGGGGCTATTTCGTGGAAGAGCGTGGCCGGCGCGGTCTGGCCAACCTGTTCGGCACCTACGTGCCGCCCGAACTCGTCGAGAAGATGCTCGAGCATCCGGAGCAGTACAGCATGCGTGCGGAGAGCAAGGAGCTCACAGTCATGTTCTGCGACATGCGCGGTTTCACCCATCTCTCTGAGCAACTCGCGCCGCAGGAACTGCAGGAATTCCTCAACACCGTCTTCAACCGCCTCACACAGGTCATCAACCGCTATGGGGGCACGGTGGACAAGTACATGGGCGATTGCGTCATGGCCTTCTGGGGCGCGCCGGTGGACGCGCCGAATCATGCGGCGCTGGCCGTGCAGGCCGCCATCGACATGGCCGCGTCGATCCGCGAACTCAGCGAACAGAATCGCGCGGACGGCCGGGCGGAAATCAGCGTGGGCATCGGCATCAACACCGGCGTCATGAGCGTCGGCGACATGGGCTCGGCCGTGCGGCGCAGCTACACGGTGGTGGGCGATGCGGTGAACCTGGCGTCGCGCCTCGAAGGCCTTGGCGTCATCTACGGCGCGACCGTCGTGGCCAGCGAAACCACGATGCAATCGGGCCCTGCCTACGCCTGGCAGGAGCTGGACCGGGTGCGCGTGAAGGGCCGGCAGCAGGCCGTTACGATCTACGCGCCAGTGGGCCGCGCAGATGGGATCAGCGAGGAAGAGGCCAGCCAACTCCGCCTGTGGGCCCGGATGCTGAGGGCGTATCAAACGCAGCAGCCCGACGAAGCGCAGACAGCCTTGGACGCGCTCCAGGCACTGGATGCCAAAAAAGTCCTTTACCGGTTGTATGCGGAGCGTTTAGCCTCGATGAAATTGCGCCCCTTTGACCCGGAATGGGACGGCGCAACCCGGTTCGATTCCAAGTAGCGATCAAGAGAAGAGGCGGCTGCAACATGCAGGTGCGAGTGTTGGGGTGCTCAGGCGCCATTGCCAAGGACTGCCGGACGACCTCGTTCCTGATCGACAACGACCTCCTGGTCGACGCCGGCACCGGTGTGGGCGACCTCACCCTGGAAGAAATGGCCAGCATCGACGACGTGCTGCTGACCCATTCGCACCTCGACCACGTCGCTTCCCTCCCCTTGATGCTCGACACCGTGGCGAGCCTGCGGACCAAGCCGCTGCGCGTGCATGCGTTGCGCGCGACCATCGAGGCGCTGCGGGCGCATGTGTTCAACAACGTGATCTGGCCGGACTTCGCCAGCATACCCAGCACGGAGTCGCCGTTTGTCACCTTTCATCCGGTGGCGATTGGCGAGACCTTGCAGTTGGGGAGCAGCTTGCCGAAGCACATCGAGGTGCTGCCGGCTGTGCATACGGTGCCGGCGTGTGGGTATGCGGTGCGTTGTGCGAAGGGGACGCGGCATTGGGTCTTCAGTGGGGACACCGAGCGCAATGAGCCATTCTGGCGGCGGGTGAACGAGCTGGATGTGGGAATGTTGGTGATCGAGACGGCGTTCAGCAACCGAGAACAAGCGCTCGCTCGACGCAGCCTGCACCTGTCGCCCACGACGCTGGCGCATGAGCTGGCGCAGATCGGGCCGGGGAAGAACTACCCGATCTACATCACGCACACCAAGCCGGCGGAGACGGAAGAGATCATGAGCCAGATCGATGCGCTGGCGGAGGGGTGGAAGGCGGAAGGGGTGGAGGCTCGGGACATTCGATGGCTGAAGGCGGCTGCGGTGCTGACGCTTTGAGGTGACGGGGAATGACGCGTTTGGGTCAATTGACAAAAAATGTCACCTGCGCTTTCGGCCTACCAACAAGTTATGTCAGATGCTGTAAGCGGATTGTGAACAAATTGGCGACCAGAGGGGGGTGGCTACCTGTGGCACAGATGCTGCGATAGTGACATCGCTCCGGGGAGTTCCCGGGCTCTCTCAACCAATCTGGAGTAAGTGAATGAACCGTCGTTCCATTGCCCGCCGCGCCCAAGCCGGCTTTACCCTTATCGAATTGATGATCGTTGTGGCGATCATTGGTATTTTGGCGGCGGTCGCGTTGCCCGCTTACCAAGACTACACGACGCGCGCCAAGGTGTCCGAAGTCGTGCTGGCAGCTTCTGCCGCGCGTACTAACCTCGCTGAAGTCGTCAGTACTACAGGCGGGTTCCCGGCCACCGCGTCCTTCACTATTCCTTCGCAGTCGTCGAAATATGTTAACGGAGTGGCGTATTCATCGACGGCCTCTACAACTGGCGTTATCACTGCGACTTCTCAGGGTCTGCCGACGGGTGTCACGGGCACTATTACCTTGACCGGCACTGCAGATTCCAACGGTGTTGTCACGTGGGCCTGTTCAGGCACGATTGACGCTAAATACCGTCCCTCTAGCTGCAAGTAAGAGTAGCTTGTCAATAAGGGCCCCGCAAGGGGCCTTTTTTTATGAACCTGCAAACCGTCGCCAACAATAAGAGCATCAGCCTAGCACTAGGAGGCGGGCTCCTTGCCATCGCTTGGCTCTTACCGAACCACGCATTTCCATGGTCGGCGTTTCATTCTGAGATATGGAGTTGCCTTGTAATTTGCGGATTAGCCCTCGTCGTGTCATGGACCGGTGCAGCCAACTATCGAGTCTCCGTAGTTGAATGCGTGGTTCTGCTTTGCGCTCTGATACCGCTCATTCAGTACTTGAAAGGTGAATTGGCTTTTTTTGGTCAGTCTTGGATAGGTGCCGGTTATCTGTTGCTCTTCTTGACAGCAGTCGTAACAGGTCGTCGAATGCAGGAAGAGTTGCCAGGATCTGCGTTGAGTTTTGTTTCGGTGGCCTTTGGCATTGCCGCAATCGTCTCTGTTGGATTGCAACTCTACCAGTGGCTGAGATTCACTGAAAGTGATGGAATTCTTGATATCTGGGTGCTCGCTCAAGACGGGTCAAGACCCTATGCAAATCTGGGACAGCCAAATCAATTGGCGACCTTGTTGCTCCTCGGCTGCCTGTCCTTTGGATGGGCGCAGTCCAGAAAACTCATTGGAGCAACAACGTTTATTTTCTTGCTGCTGTTTACGGGCATGGGTATAGTCCTGACGCAATCAAGAACCGCGCTTCTTACAATACTCATATGCGGAGTGGCGTTATTGTTAAAGCGCAAAATTTTCTCACGCAGCCTGTTCGTACATGGCCTGTGGCTGCTGCCTCTGTTTTTGGTGAGTTTTTTTTGCATCAGAACTATCAGTACCCAACTCTATCTTGACGTGCCCGTTGATCTTTTGACAAGAAATACGAGGGAACTCAGAATCGAAATATGGTCGATGATGTCGCACGCACTCAAAGATCATTTCTACTTCGGATTTGGTTGGAACAATGCCATTGAGGCTCACGTGAGCGTCGCCGAGGCGTATCCGTCGCTGTCTCACATGATTGCTGCGCAGTCGCACAATCTGTTCTTGGATCTCATTGTCTGGACGGGGCTCCCCCTTGGGATGGCACTGGGTTTTGCAATTGTTCTTTGGATAATCTACGTTCTGATCCGCGTCGAAACGGTATTTGACTTCATCTGCGCGTCCATGCTGATGGTAGTATTTATCCATAGCATGTTCGAGTTCCCGCTTTACTATGCCTATTTCTTATTGCCGCTGGGACTAATAGTAGGCTCGCAAATTGCTGGATTCAACTTTCGGAGCCTTCTGAAAGTTAGAAAAGAAATGGTTCTAGCGTGGACGGCAGTCGTTTTGATGATGGTGTCTGTGACCGTTATTGACTATTTTCGAATCGAGTCGGCATTGCAGGCGATCAGGTTTGAAAAGGCGCGGATTAGAATGACTGTCCCGGCAACTGTTCCTTCAGTTTTGGTTCTTGATCAATTGCGTGCCGGCTTGGTCATGATGAAAACCGATTTTGGTGAGCGGCAAGCTGGCGACCACCTTGACTTTGAAAAAGCAACGCGAGCAATGCCATCGCTTTCAAATATGATTAATTTGATTCGATATTATGCCTTGAGCGACCAACCGAGCGAGGCCTGTCGATGGATGATTAAAATTCAATATCTCACGGATGAGAAAACACGGCAAGCATTGCCGGCAGTTTGGGCCGAATTTCAAAGCTCCAACTCGTTGTTGCGGAGGTACGTATGGCCAAATAGAAATAGCACTGCCGAGCAATGCGTTAATGGGATCTCCGAAAAAATAGCGCCTTGACAGTTGCTCTTGGCTTAGCTGCGTGGCGCGTATTCGGGGACGTGGAGGCGAAGCCATTCGCGAATATCGACGCCAGAGGGTGATGCCCCGCAATTTTCTATCCAGTTTCGTACGGTGCCTACGTTGATTTCATCCGTACGGAAAGACTTGGAAATCCGAAGTTTTGGGTGCGCCGTTGGCGCGGTGCTTTCGTCACTGGCCAACAATTCCTCGAAAAGCTTTTCCCCTGGACGCAGGCCGGTGTACACGATTGGAATATCCAATTCACTTTTGCCCGACAGAAAAATCATAAGGCGCGCCAGTTCTGCAATTTTAACGGGCTCCCCCATGTCAAGGACGAAAATTTCCTTCGAGTCGCCCATGAGGCCTGCCTGAAGGACTAGCTGTACAGCTTCGGGGATGGTCATAAAATAGCGGACGATATCTGGGTGAGTTACGGTCACCGGACCGCCTCGTGCAATTTGGTTATTAAATAATGGAACGACCGAGCCGCTCGACCCGAGGACATTGCCGAATCTGACTGAAACAAATTGTGTACGAGGAAAACGTGCTGCAATCCCTTGGACCATCAATTCGGCCAAACGCTTGGTCGCGCCCATCACATTTGTGGGATTGACCGCTTTGTCGGTGGATATGAAAACAAAACGAAGTGCTCCGCAAATTCCGGCGGCCTCTGCGCAATTCATGGTGCCGAGAATATTTGTGCGAAGAGCTTCTATTTCGTTATACTCTTCCATCAGTGGTACATGCTTATTTGCCGCCGCATGAAATACTGCTCTCGGTTTGTATTCGGAGGCTATTGCATTCAACCGCGATGCCTCTCGTACGTTTGCTGTGTAATAGTGCACTCGCAATTTGGGGTGCGAACTGCGTAATTCCTGTTCCAAGCGATAGATCGCGAACTCTGAGCAGTCCACACAGACGAGGGTGGAAGGGCCGTAGCGCGCAATCTGGCGGCAGAGCTCTGCCCCGATCGAGCCCCCAGCTCCGGTCACCAACGCTGTTTGTCCGCCCAGGAGTTCGGAGAGACCTCTTGAATCAAGCTCGACCGGTGCGCGTCCCAAAAGATCTTCCAATTCGGCCTCACGAGGGCCGCCACGATCGCTTCTCAGCCAGTCGTCCGGCCTTGGCATGGTGAGGAGCCTGACGCCGGGCGCCATTGCCGATTGAAGCAGTGCCTCTCGACGTTGTGGTGAGCCTGGTGCTCCAGCGATCAGTGCGGTCTTGACCTCGGTTTCTTTGACGATTTGGTCGAGCGTTCGACTACCACCAAAAACCGGCACATTCTGGAGTGAGCGCCCATGGTCATGATAATCGGGAGACATGATCGCAACGGGGTACCACGCAGTCGAGGTCTTGAGTGCGCGCATCGCGTCAGCAGCTTCAGAAAGCGTCCCAACAATGAGCAATGGGGTCGCTCCCTGGGGGAGCGACGATCTCTCAGTCAGCGTTCGCCAGCCAGCGCGGACTGCCCCCAAAAGCAGTAGCACAATCAGTGGCTGAAGTAGAAGGACCGAACGCGGAAAGTTCGGATACCGCAACATCAGAATCGAAATTGCAGACAGCAGAGCGCCTGCTGCCACACCGGTGACGAGTTGACCAAGCTCTGCCATCCCGCTGTAGCGCCAGATTTGCCGATATACCTTTGACGTCGCGAGGCCGACGGCGAAGGCAGCAACGGACCATCCTCCGGCCCGAGCAGCCAAATCTGCAAATTCCTCTGGCACGTCGAGATTGAAACGAAGCCAGAATGCAAGCCACCAAGCCAGAGTGATGAGCAGCAGGTCAATTGCCAGTGCGGCAAGAACATGTCTAGACGGCCGCACGACTGGTACCCCACTGGCTCAGTGAACGGCGCAAGAGGTTGATGACTCGATCTTGCTGATGGGTATCCATGTTGGACCCTGAAGGGAGGCAGAGTCCGCTCAAGAAGAGCCTGCGCGAAACGTCCTCTCCCTCGGCGTGGCCGAAGTATGGCGCTGACGCAAACAAGGGCTGCATGTGCATGGGTTTCCACACCGGCCGAGCCTCAATGGAATGGCGCTCCAGCGTGCGCATGACGCTCAGGCAAGCGGCATCCGCGTCAGGAAGGTCAAGGGTTAGGCAACTCAGCCACCTCGTTGAATAGTGGTGCTCAGGCTCTGGCATCCATTCAACAAATGAAAAATCTGCGAGCCCTTGGCGATAGCGTTCGAAGACAAGGCGGCGCTGCTGAACCCGCTGGTCAAGCACGCGCAACTGCCCCCGGCCTATGCCCGCCAGCACATTGCTTAGGCGATAGTTGAAGCCAAGTTCGGAATGCTCATAGTGACGCGCGGTGTCCCTTGCCTGAGTCGACAGCTTCTGCGCTCGACCTATCAGATCTCCGTCGTCGGAAACCAACATGCCTCCGCCTGAGGTAGTAATGATCTTGTTGCCGTTGAAAGAAAAGACTCCGAGCCGACCGAATGTGCCGCTGCTTTGGCCACGATATTTGGCGCCCAGGGATTCGGCTGCATCCTCAAGGACTGGCACTCCATAGTGTGAACATATGGGAAGGAGTGCATCCATTTCGGCACTCTGGCCGTAAAGATTGACCAAAACCACGCAGCGCGGTAGCTGGCCACGCCGCCGCGCCCAGTGCAATGCCCGTTCGAGCGCTTGGGGCGACATGTTCCAAGTCGACGGCTCGGAATCGATGAAGACAGGTTGGGCCCCGCAATAGACAATCGGGTTGCAACTTGCAACAAACGTCAAAGTTGAACAAAACACGGTGTCACCAGCTTTCACACCCAGCAACAATAGGCCAAGGTGAAGGGCGGCAGTGCCTGAACTCAAGGCGGCAGCGTGCTGTACTCCGACGTGTGCCGCGACTTCCCTTTCAAACCCATCCACGTGTGGCCCCAGCGGCGCTATCCAGTTCGTTTTGAATGCGTCGTCCACAAACGAAGTTTCCTGATCGCCCAGATGTGGAGACGATAGCCAAATCCGGTTTGACGCCTCCAGTCCCGTTATGACGTCGACCGGACGACCCTGTGTATCCAGGACCGGAACGTGCAACACACAGTTGAGCTCCATCAGGCGCTGAATCTCCGCCAGCGACGAGGACTCTGTTGCGACGACTGGGGGGCGTCCTGGCAAGCCGGCAAGATTGGTCGTCCGCGGAATCTGCTGAAGGACGGCACGACGGAGATCGCCGTCAGTGACCGTGCGCATCAGGCGACCCGATTCATCCACGGCGAGGAGGATGCCGGACCCGACAGAATCCATTGTGGCCAACGCATCCATCCAGGGCAGAGAAATTGGCACGCACATTGATGCGAATTGAACAGCATTCATTTTTCAAAGAGATGATCAACGGTCAGTAGCGGTTGACCTTGTCCAACAGGTCCTCCGCAAAAGGATGATGCGCGAGAAGACCCACAATGCGCTCGCCTGATAATCCGTCGCCATAGAAGTTGTGGGGAGGAAAACGACCTTTTTTGAGTGCTTGCTGTATTGCCTTACAAATGGACGCTGCATCGCCCTCGCAGTCGAAAATATTGCGATTTCGCTGACGTGCACGCTGGCGATGGCCAACATTCACCACTGGTGTCCCGAAAGTCGCTGCTTCAATAATTCCGGACGACGAGTTGCCAATCAGAAATTCAGCGCAACGAAGTGCAGAGACGTAGAGTCTTCGGGGGAGATGCTTCACTCGGCGAACGGGCAAATCATCCAGCACCCGCAAAATCTCAGCCGATCCGGCGTCTGCGTTCGGTTCGAGCCATACAACCGCCATGTCTCTACCGAGTGGCAAGGCTCGCTGGATCGCTTCGGCAAGGGATCGCGTCTGCGCCCCAGCATCGAGTTGTTCTTGCAATACAGGGTGAAACAGGACCATGACGAACGCCTTGGCTTCGTCAATTTCAAGCGCCCTCAAGACTTTCGCACGTGGCTCATTTCCCTGTTCGGCAAGCCCGTCCAAGCTCGGCGCCCCAACCACCCAAACATGCTCGGGCCGTTCTCCCATGCGGATCACGCGTTCCCGTGACTCCTCGGTAGCGACCAGGTGCCAGTGGCTGAGCTTGGTGATTGCGTGTCTTATGGACTCGTCGACAGTGCCCGACCTTTCTCCGCCATGCAAATGCACGACTGGGATGCCCAGATGCATTGCAGCGATTGCCCCGGCAAGCATCTCCCCTCGGTCACCTATCAGCAGCACCACGTCAGGCCGTGCTTCCTGGATGGCCCCAGTCAAACCAATGACTGCTTCACCCAAGCCAATCGCCATGTGCTCGCCGGAGCGCCTCGCAACTTGCGTTGGGATACGCGCCACTATCGGCAGTCCATCCTCTTCAACTTCACGGACGGTCATCCCGAAATCCGGAACGAGGTGCATGCCCGTCACAGCAACTTGTAAATCCAGCGCCGGGTGAGCATCGATCTGACGAAGCGTTGAAGCCATCAGCCCGTAATCGGCGCGAGTTCCGGTGACGTAGAGGATCTTGCGCGGGCGAGTCACTCCTTGATCTCCAACATTTCCAGCGTAAGCAGTGTGTGCGCGGCAGCATCGATTTTCATTCGCCTGCCAAGCAGCGACTCCCACATTTCGGGTGGAAGTCCAGTGCCCGGCCTACGGAGGCACAAATCTTGTGCTTCGACGATCTGACCGCGACGCACATTGCGATTCAAGACCAAGCTGCGCCGCGCTACGTCGCGCGTGTTGCGCTCGATCGGTTGGGGTTGCTTTGCGCCGTCACCACGCATGACTTCGACGAGGCGTACTCCACGGACCATCGCCGCAAACGTCCGGGGGTCCGCCGATGCACGATGATCTGGTCCAGGCATGTTGACATCCAGGGTGAGATGTTTCTCAATCACGCGTGCGCCAAGCGCTACGGCTGCGAGCGCGGCCTCAGTCCCTTCACTGTGGTCCGAGTATCCAACAGGCAACAACAGCGCATCAGACATTGTCTGAAGTGCTCTCAAGTTCAGGCTGTCCGGAGGCGCGGGATAAGCCGAAGTGCAATGCAGGAGTACCAAGTTGCCTGGGCAGTCGCTTTGGCGCGGCCTCATCAATCTCCCTTCGTGTACCCAGCCGACAGCAGTGCTGACCTCTTCCATTGTGGACATTCCGGAAGACAAGAGAAGCGGCAGTCCAGACTTGGCAGCACTGACGATGAGTCTCTTGTTGGTGATCTCTCCGGATGGAATCTTCAAGCGCCTCACGCCGATCCTGAGCAACATCGCGAGGGCATCTTCCGAAAACGGGGTGGAAAAGAACTCGATGCCGATCTTCTTGCAATGCAGCGCGAGCGCTTGATGGTCCAACTCGCTGAGCTCGAGCTTTTTGATCATCTCGAACTGGTTGCTTTCCCCAGTATTGTTGAGTTGGTATTCGGCCGTCCGGGCATCGGGGGTTACGACATCTGCCGCCCGGAACGATTGAAATTTCACTGCATCTGCGCCGACGGCGAGCGCGGCATCGGCCAGTTCCATTGCCAGTGCAAGGCTTCCGTTATGGTTGACACCCGCCTCCGCAATAATAAAAACTCTGTCTGAATTCATATCGGTGCCTGTTGCGTTTGCTGTTTCATATAGAGCCACTGCGCCAATTCAAAGTCCTCGGCGGTGTCGATATCCACCGACCGGTTCCGCGGCATGACGTACGGTCTTGCTTCAACGCTCCAAAATCCATGTTTCGCTGCCTCTGCCAGAGCATCTCGTCGCCAAACGTAGATCGATCCATTGAGTCCCCATACCTGCGGCGCATCTTGCCTTCGCACGAATGCTGCGCGTTTGCTCAAATGCAAGACGCCATCCATGCTCTGCTCGACCAGCGTGTAGTAGGGGCTGTGCGAGGGTTCTGTGACGCTGACGACAAGGGCGGCGTCGTGCGCCAAGTCAATTGCTTTCGAGATATCCCATGAAGCACGGAGCGGCGACGTTGGCTGTAGATCCACCACTGTCTCAATTCGTCGGCCATACGATTCGAGATGACGTACCAGATGCTCGATCGCAGGAATCTTTGATGCCGTATCCGTCGCCAACTCGGATGGCCGACGATACGGAACTTGCGCGCCATAATGTGCTGCCACTTCTGCGATTTCTTCGTCGTCGGTGGACACGTAGACCTCGGCGATAGATGGACAGGCGAGCGCCTGCGCGATCGTGTGCGCAATCAACGGCTTGCGTCCGAACTGCAAAACGTTCTTGCGCGGTAAACCCTTGCTGCCGCCACGCGCGCAGATCGTCGCGATAACAGTGGAACGCTTGGTATTCATCTACGTGTAGCTTGCACCAGGAGCTGGTGAATGCTCGGACTGCCCTCATCTTCCTTTGCAATGTTCTCTCCCACGGCATCAATGTGCCAATCCGTAAAAAGAGACGGCACATCACGATGAGACGTGAAGCGTGTTGCTCCCAAATTTGCGAGCGGTCCTTCACTGCAATGCCAGATTTGCCGGCCAACGGCTTGCCCAGTGCCTTCACCCCAGCACCCTCGTGCAAACGTTCTCGCAAACAGCCGCCCCCCAGGGCGAGTGACTCGAGCCAGTTCGGCATACGTGCGCCGCGACAGGTCCCAGTCGCAGTAGCAGATTGCAGCTACATCGAAAACTCCGTCGAAATGTGCATCCGGGTAGTCAAGTGGGTACATGTTCCCGATGTCAATTCGACCTCCGCGGTCTCGCCATCCCGGGCAATCTTTGTCCAGTCGGTTCTGCGCAATTTGTACGCCGGTTGCAGCACCATCGATCCCGTGAACGCAGAAACCCTCGCGTGCCATGAACCACAAGTTCGCTCCGGTCCCGCAGCCTACCTCTAGAAGGCGCACGGCCGAGCGTTGAGTCGCGCCGTAGAAATTTCGCGCGACAAAGCGCACAACATCCTCCCCGGGATACTGCCCCCAAGGGCGGCTCCTGAACACGTCATCCCACAAAGAATTCCAAGTCATTGGCTATACCATCCGATAGAAAATTGGCCGTTCAGGATGAGCTTTGATTGCGTCTGGATAAAGCTCTCTAAGCTGCGCGTAGCGTGCGGCGTCAAAGAGTTGGGTTCCGGTCTTGTACGTCCTGCGCAGCGGAGAATACGAGCCTTTAAAAAATAGCAAGGGGTTCTCAGAGGACGGATCAGTGCCCCCGCCCAAGTAAAAAATCTTCTGTTCGCTCTTATTGGCGGAACGTGTGCAAGCGTGCAACAGAAAATTGGATGCGCAGACTGCGCGTCCTTCCGCAGTAGTTCCCGCCAGATGATATTCTGAAATGCTTGAGCCTCGAAGCAAGACGCAAGCAGCCAGCCAGGGAGCATCTTCCTCACTGCCTTGGCGACAAACGGCTAGTTGGGCGTCCGGGCGTGATGCCAACAGCTGAAAATAGCGGTCAGTAAAAAAGTAAAAATCACTTGCGCCCATTTCCGCCATCGCATCGCGATAAAAGCGGCCAAAGCGACTCACGTGTACGGATAGCGGCGTCTCCTCCACATGCAATGCGAATTTGCTTGCCTTCTTCAGGGAATATCTCAATCGGTGTGCGTACTGTCCCGTCCAATCGCCTGCTTCCAAGTCAATCCAAACTACCTCGCGGTTCGGTGTGACCTTACCGGGATAGCAGTAATCGTTTCCCGTCATGGGGTGGAAGCGCAGGTATTCGACGACTACGGATTGTTCACGCATCCATTGAACGTAGGCGGCCCACGCCAGGTTCAAGAACTCGGAATCAGAACTGGTAAAGAGGGGGCCGCCGTAGCCGTAGGGTGAGCTTGCGTCCCAAAATCCGCTAACAGGGTCTTGTCCTCGATGAAAACTGTGCATCCATGTATCGCCTTGCGATTCATATACAAGGTGGATTGGTTGCAGTCGTGGTGTCCGAACGGCGTCAGCTTCCACATAGCAAGGATGCAGACTGAACGGACGAACTGATATGGGCATTCGCTCAAAGTAGCGCGATGCTTCCTCCAATGCGACCGACTTGATGCCTTCAGCGATCATGTGAATTGCCCCAGACTTCCTGAAGTACCTGCACGACTTGTCCAGTAGCGTCGTCAGAATTGGGCCACGTCGTTACCGCCGGTGCCGAAATTTCCTCGCCGAATTGATGACAGTAGTACGTCAATAGGCTCTCGCACTTTGTTTCCTTGCGTGCTATTCCCATCTCAAGGTATGGCGCAAGGTGATCCAGGATGGAGCCTCGCACTTGCACGACGGACTTGCCCGCCAGAGACGCCTCAATCCCCACGGTTGACGTAGTTACGATCACTTCGTCGCTGGCGTGAATGCAGGCGTGCAAGGGCATGTCGGTCGTTGATACCCTGATGCGGAAGTGTGAATAGCGCTCCGAATCAATTGGAACCTCGCTCGGGTGCCGGCGGATCCACAAGGCCATGTGCGGGTTTTTAAGGGCAGCTGCGACAAGTGCCGATTCGATCCGTCGAGGAAGGGCAGGATCGCCTACGCCCGCCACCCCTGGAATTTGTTCTGGTTCAGGCGACGATGCATAAAGGCACACATGCAGGGCGCCCCAGCCGGCTTGAGCGCGATAACGCCTGCCCAGATCTCGCATTTCTACATTGTTGATGGTGTCAAATGCAGGGTTGCCGGTTACTCGCACTTGCGATTCTTTTCGACCGGCCTCTATTAGGCGGCGTTGGACGCTTGCGTTCAGAACGCAAAGGGCGTCCGCATAGGTCGGTTGCGTAAGCAGAGCTTGCTCCCACACGCCAAGCAGATCCACAAGGCACACGGCCGGTGTTCCATGTTGGTTGGCTGCATGGATCGCAGCCTGCTCGGCGCGGGGTGAATTGGTAGCAACAACCAGCGATGGCTTGTAGAGATCCAACGCACGCCTCAGCGTTGGAACAGGAAGGAACGCTTGCCGTCCATACCGGGCATATTCTGCTGTTGCCCCCTGCGGTCCCAATGAATCTTCCAAATCGCGGTACGAAAGTCCCAAGTACGCGACAGATTCTTCGTACTCGGTCGCGTGCACCTTGAGTTCCGCTGCCAAGCGCATGCCATGCTCTCTCGAACGCTGGTCACCCGGTTCAAGAAGATCGCGGAAACCCAGCGTGGGGATGCCGGTTCGGCGTACGTCCGGCGCAGCAGTCGTGAGTGCCAGGTATATGGGGCTCGCCAAACCCAACTCACGCACCCGCAACGCCACCGGCAGCAACGCCTTCACATGGCCGCCACCGTAGGATACGAACAGCCAACGCGGCAAATCTCTACGCATCATCATGAGCAATGGCACCACGCGGGTGGCCAAGTCGGCTTCTTGTGTCCCACTGCGCAATCGCGGCCAACGCTCTCAGTTCCCGCGTGTGGTTTGCAGTTCCGTTGCGGTGCCTTTCAATCATCGAGTCCATGACTGCGACATCGAATAGTGTGCCCAGCAAGGCGCTGTTACGAATTACATCGCAAAGCCAACGATAGCGATGACTGCGGAACCATTCACCTACCGGCACCGTGAACATCTGCTTTCGTCGACGGGCAAGGCTTGTGCCGATCAGAGACTCAACTGCATTTTTGTACCAATGTTTTGTCTCTGTCGGTATGAGTTTCGTGTTATCCGGTGCGCGGAATGCGAATTCCACGAGGCGATGATCAAGGAACGGTGCGCGCGCCTCAATACTCATCGCCATTCCCATGCGATCAGGTTTGACAAGGTTGTTGCCGGACAAGAGCAATTGCATGTCTAGATGAAGCGCCTGGTTGACACGCCCAAAGTGCGCACCCTCTTCGAACCATGGCTCTGCTACATCAGCATAGCTTTCGCTCCCATTCAACGTTTTTCGAATCTCCGGACGATATAGGGCTTGCTTGGCGCCTGGCGAAAACAGCGAAATGCTGTCGAAGTAGGCGCGCCGGAAATCAGAGTCACCCATGATCTGCATCTCCGATTGCGCAAAAAAGCCTGCGTATTTGTCGTATCCCGCAAACAACTCATCCCCGCCGTCGCCCGTCAGGACCACCTTCACGTGCTTGGCCGCCAACTCACTTATTCGCAGCGTGGGCATGAATGACGCATCGCCGTGCGGTTGGTCCAGATGCCAAAGCACTTGCGGCCAACGGTCGAGCATATTGAGTTCGGCGACCTCGTTCGTGTGGTCGCACGCAAAGCGTTGGGCGGCTTCCTGGGCGTGACGGGATTCGTCGAAGCGCGAGTCTTCAAAGCCGATGCAAAAGGTCTTGACTGGGTCGCGGACATGCCGTGACATCAGGCCGACGATGGTGCTCGAATCCACGCCGCCCGACAGGAAGGCTCCCCAGGGAACATCTGCGCGCAATCTGATGCGGGTGGCGTCGTCAAGCAAGGCCAAGAATTCTTCCCGCCAAGCGCCTTCTTCCATTGGTCTCTCGCGCTGGTCGGCGAGTCGCCACCAACGCTCAGTCTTAACGCCGCTTCGCGAAAAACGCTTCCAGGTGCCCGGCATTACATGGCGAACGTTGCGATAAACAGTCCAAGGCGGCGGGACGTAGTTGAAAGTCAGGTAGTGATGAATGGCCTCAAGATCGAGCGCGTCGCGTGAAAGGCCGGCACGTGCCGCAGGCCAAAATGCCTTGATCTCGGAGGCAAACAGCATCCTTTCACCGTCTTCTGCGACGTAGAGCGGCTTCTCCCCCACGCGGTCCCGCGCCAGGTAAAGAGCATCTTCGCGCGCGTCATCGACGGCAATGGCGAACATCCCGTTGAGCCTCGTCAGGCAGGCAATTCCTTCTCGCTCGTACAAGCGCAGGATCACTTCGGTGTCGGAGTGGGTGCGGAGCCGAATCCCTTCACGGCGCAATTGCTGCGCCAACTCGATGTAGTTGAATATCTCGCCGTTTTGCACCACCGTCACTTGGCCATCGTCGCTGACAAAGGGCTGATGCCCTCCGCCGACATCGATGATCGAGAGCCTGCGATTGCCGAGGGCGACTCCGCGCTGGGGGGTGTGGCAGATGCCCTCGTCGTCAGGGCCGCGATGCCGCAGCATTCCCGCCATCGCGGCAAGCGCAGCGTCATCCAATGCGGAGCCCGCACGATCCCAATAGCCAAAGATGCCACACATTCAATTGGCTCCTTTGCCGCTGAAGCGGCCCAAGGTCCACCACAGAACACGCAAGTCCAGAGAGAAACTCAGCTCGCGGACATAGCGCAAGTCCAGCGCCAATCGGTCGGCTTGCGACGCTTCGCTTCGCAGCAACGCCTGCGCAAGACCAGTGATGCCCGGTCGCACGCTGTGACGTTCAGCCCAGTCAGCATCGTTGTACAGTTCCCGCTGTGCCGGTACGTCAGGGCGTGGACCGACCAGACTCATGTCGCCCCTTAGGACGTTGAGCAACTGCGGCAATTCGTCGATGCTGGTTCTGCGAATAAAGCGGCCTACACGCGTGATTCGTGGGTCGTTCGTGCCCGTGAAGTAGGGTCCGCGGGCGGCGGCGTCCTTGACCATGCTCCTGAACTTCAACATTCGAAACTCCCTGCACCGTCTGCCAATACGGGGTTGTGAGAACAACACCGGAAGTCCGCTCTCGGCGAACACGGCGATCGCGGTCAGGACGAACAGCGGACACAACAGGATCGTTGCGAGCAACGAAAACGCAATGTCGAATGATCGCTTCATCAAGAGTGGAACTCCTGCTGCCGATCTCGATCACGCAGGCTCGCCGCTATGGTCACCACACTTTCCCTGATGGCCTGCGATTCGCGCGCAGCCTGGTCGTTGTCACGGGAAGCCAGTCGGGTCTCGGCTTCCCTCAGTGCCGCGACCTCTTGCTCGAGTGAAACCGTGCTCTCGCTCGCATAAAAGGTCCTCGACAGGATGACCGCATTTGAGCCCAAGCGGACATGCTCAGCGAGTACGTCGCGGCCGGGCAGCAGGCCTTCCGCAAGTCGCGCAATGCCGCCAAATCCGAAGTCCAGACCGCGGCGTTTGGCGACGGCCGCTATCTGCTCCACATAGCCCAGCGCCAAGGGTTCGAATACGAAGCGAAGGCCAAGAGAGATATGAAGGTCGTTGAGGCCAACGTAGATTTCCTGCAACCCGGGCGTAGACGCCCACTCTTCAATGCTTGCCAGTGCGCCCGCCGTCTCCAGCAATGCCGAGACCGGGACCCTGCCGCGTACCAGATCGCAAAATTGTCGCAAGGTGTCCGCGCTGTTGAACATCGGAAGCATCAGCACGTCCGCCCCGCACGCGATGACAGCATCGATCTCTTCGGCGCTTCTGCCATGCAGTGGGTTCACGCGAACCATGAGTCTTGAATGGGTCAACACCGATTTGACGGGAGCGATGTCGGCCAGCACATGTGAGCTGATGAAGGTGTTGCGTCCGGCCTGTCGTTGAGCCTTGCCGTGTTGCTCAAGGTCCACGAACAATCTGAACCCTCCGATTGCATCGCAGCGTCGGGCCAATGCTGGGTCGTTGGTGATCTGGAGAAGTTCGAGCATGTATGCCGCTTGAATTATTGGCGGACTGCTTCGCGCAGTGTGGGGCCGCTAAGCCACGCAGCAGCAATCGTGATTGCGCCCGCGAGTACCGCGGCGGAGATGCCGACAACGCGAGAGTCTGTGGGTACGGTGAAGGTGCCAGCGAGGCATGTCACTGCAAGCGGACACAACATCTCGCGCCACGGTAGCCACGGACCCTGGTCGGTCCGTTCGTTCAGAGCTCTGCGAATAGTGCTCAATACCGAAGTCGCGACAAAGAGCGATGAAATGTTCATGATCCACATCAGTTGCGCTCCGCTTTGCCATTGCGATCCTGAGGCGACGAGGAACATCAGTGCGATCGCGTAGGCAAACACGGCAGAACGCATCTTGCGGAGCGTAGCCAGCACGGTAAGTCCAACTGCAGTTAAGGCTTGCGGAAGAAGGCCCCAAGCGCCGATTGCGCTCCAGTCGGAAATGCGTGCCAAGGCGTCGGGCGTCATCCGCCCCCATCCGAAGAGGATCTGCGACAGTGCGGGCGATGCGACAACCAGCGCGCTGGCCGTTGCGCACCCCATTGCCCAAGAAAGCGCGAAGCTTTTGCGGACCGAAGAGAAAACCTCGCTTCTTGCTGCGAAAGCGCGTGTTAGCGACGGAAATGAGAGGCTTGCGACGACCTGCACGGCCAGCACCAAAGGCAGTTCGACCAGCTTCCATGCGTAATTGAATGTCACGAGTGAGCCTTCACCCGATGACGACGCAAGCGATCGCGCTGCGAACGGCAATGCCAGCGGAAGGCCCGACGCCAACGCGGCCCAGACCCAGCTCGCTACGGGTGGCAGCTTCAATGCCGGCATTGGGGCTTCACTTGCAACAAGGATCTGCGGCTTGAGCTTGCTCAAGCGAACGCCTTGCCATGCGAGGCGACCGGCCATCGCGCAAAACAGGACGACGCCCATCTCGTGGGGAGTCGATAGCGCGCCGTACAAGCTTCCCATCGCAATCATGCCGGTGATCAACATCGTGTTGACCACGAGGTTTGCCGAGTACAAGCCTGCAAAGTCGTGCTCATGCTGTAGCCGGGTGCTCCAGAGCGCGGCAATCAGCGCGAGTGGCAGCGCGATAGCGCTCCAACGCAGTCCCGCTATCGCATCCGATGTCAGGTTTAACGGTAAGCCGGGGGCAAGCCATTCCGGGAGGACTGGTGCCGCAATTCCTATTGCCAGTCCTGCAAGAGCGCCGCCCCCTAATAAAGTCTTAGCAATTTGCCGCTGCAGACGCGCAACGTTCGTCACGGAATGGGGCTGCTGCTCAAGTGCAGCCCAATGCGGAAGCAGGACATAGGCCAAGCCCCCGGCTATGGAAATACCTGTCAACCAATCCGGTAGCGCGAGCATCAAGACGACGATATCGCCAAACCCTGAGGCACCAAAGGCGGCCGCTTGAACGGACTCCCGAATCACCCCGAGTAGTCGACTTATCAACAGCAGCGCCAGCGCGGTTGCGCCCGCTCTAGCGAGCATTGTTCGTGTGCCGATCAACTAAGGTAAGCATGACTCAATTGTCCAGGATTGGGATGCGAAACGTTGTCGCATCGGCCTGCCTTCGAATTTCGAAGACTTTCAGAACGCCCTGCCGGACTAGAGGAGATTGTGAATCAATTGCAAATGCGATATGACTGCAGAGGTCCCAAGCTGTGCCAAAAACAACGCGGGCATGCACAGATCAGGTTGCTTTGGGCTGTGGTGTCCGCGGCGCGATTAACAGTATTCCGTTGGACACCTCTAGAAAGAATGTAGGCTGTTGGTAGTCACTTACTCGACAAACGGCACCGTTGTGGGGACAGGCGGTAACACTTTGGTTGCATTTTGGTCACAATCTGACACATGTGTGACAAACGCGCTGTGTCCTTTTCCCAGTCGAACGCGGCCTCGTCCCGCGGTGTGACCCTGCTGGAACTGCTCGTCACCGTCGTCGTCCTCAGCGTCATCGTCGCCCTCGCCATGCCCAGCATGCGAGATTTCGTGGTTGGCAACCGTCTCTCCTCCAGCGTCAACGGCTTCATTGGCCTCGCCAACTTCGCGCGCAGCGAGGCCATCGTGCGCAACCAGGACGTGATCATCTGCCCGAAGGACGCCAGCAGCAACGCCTGTGTCTCGACCACCGCCTGGAACACCTACGAAATCCAGGCCTTCGTCGACGTCGATGCCGATGGCGCCTTCAGCACCGGCGACATCCTCCTCAAAACGCTGCCGGCCGTCGATTCGGCCAACTCACAGATGGGGCTGGACCGCTCCGGCACCGGCATCCTGATCTTCGGCAGCGCCGGCTACGCGCGCCAGGCTCAGCTCTTCAAGATCTACGCGATCACCGCCGACAGCGCCTACAAGGCCCGTTTCGGTCGAACGATCTGCGTCAGCAAGGTGGGCCGCATCCGCGTCGCCGACTATGCGCTGACCACCTGTCCCGACTTCTGACCCGGAGACGCGGAAATGAGCCAACCCACTCCTGACCGCCACCAGCCGCCACGCGCGCCAAGGCACCAGCATCGGCAAACATCACTGAAGGGCGCAACACTGATCGAGGCGCTGGTGTCGCTGCTGGTCATGTCCTTCGGCCTGCTGGGCTTGGCCGGCCTGCAAGCGAGCGGCCTCACCTTCCAGAAGTCCGCCTGGTCGATGCATCGCGTGACGGACATCACCAGTGACATCGGCGAGCGCATCCGCGCCAATCCCAAGGCGGTGGATGCCAACTACAAGTACGACGCAAACTATGCGACCGGCAAGGCCGCGACGCGGACCAAGCTCAACTGCCGCACCACGGGCACGTGCAGCGCAGCAGACATCGCCGCGGACGACATCACGGACCTGTTGCTGAAGGCCCAGACGCTGCTGCCGCAGGGCGCCATGCAGATCACCGGCACGCGGGTCGACGGCTTCGTGGTCACCTCGATGTACATGGACAAGGACTTCCTGACCACGGCGGGCGCCCTCGACCAGACTCCGACTTGCTCGGGAACCCCCACGGGCATCGACGCACGCAACTGCTGCCCCACTGCAGCGGCCGCGCCGGCAGGCGTGCGCTGCCGCAACTTCACGATCATCCCGTGAACGCAGCGGAGCCAGACGACATGCGCCCTCATTCGCCCAGCCGTCCCCGCCGCCCCCAGCGACAGCGCGGCGTCACCCTCGTCGAACTCATGGTCGCCCTGACCATCGGCCTGATCCTGGTCATCATCGCCTCGGCCATCTACCTGTACTCCAAGCAGTCGTACAACGCCGTCTCCGAGAACTCGCAGATGGAGGAGAACGGCCGCTTCGCGATCAACCTGCTGACCAAGTCGATCCAGAGCGCCGGCTTCGCGATGGTGGATCCGACGGCGCCCGGTCCCACGCTGCCGCTGGGCGACAAGCTCGCGGGCTGCGAGTTCGGCTACGTGAATGCAAATTCCACCGCAGCCCTGACGATGGCCGACCTCGCCTGCCGGACCGCCACGCCCACAGGCCAGCGCCCCTCGGCAGCGATCTTCACGCGCTACGAGACGGACACGCCGGCAGCCACCGGCGGCAAGCAGCAGGGCTACGACTGCACCAATGCCGCAGCCGCGAGCAAGCAGCTCGCGGGCGGCGTGCAGACCTACGAAGTGCGCTCCTACTTCTTCGTCTCGCAAGTAAATGTGCAGACGCCGAGCGGCACCAAGTCGATGGGGCAACTCGGCTGCGCATCCGACGCCACGCCGGTGGTGAACGGCGTGCCGGTCGGCCTGGTGCTGCGCAGCCAGCCCATGGTGCCGGGCATCGAGCAACTGGCCTTCAACTACATCTCGACGGCGGGCAAGGTGGTGCCCATCCCGACCTCCGCGCCCGACTGGCAAGACATCGCCGCCGTCGACGTCTGCGTGCTGGCCCGGACCATCCAGGCGTCGGGCAACGACACCGCCACCGGCTACACGGATTGCTACGGCACCGCCATCACGGCCGGCCCGTCCGAGAGCTACCGCACCTATCGCGCCACGGTGGCGCTGCGCAACACGGCGGCGCCATGAACCCCATGACCTTCGGACACGCCCGCATCCAGCCTCGCCGCAGCGCGCAACGGCAGCGCGGCATCTCGCTGTTCCTGGTGATGATGTTCCTCATCATCCTGAGCATCCTCGGCATCACCGCGATCCAGAGTTCCACGCTCTCGGCGCGCATCGCGGGCAACGAGGCCGACCGCACGCTGGCCTTCCAGGCGGCCGAGTCGGCATTGCGCGATGCGGAGAAGGACATCAAGGGCACCTGCGTCTCGCCCAAGTGCCGCACCACGCCCATCGCCCCGGAGACCGCCGACCAGTTCGACACCACCTGCGCGCTGGGCCTGTGCCTGCCCAACGCCACGACGCCCGTGTGGGAGCTGAAGGACAACTGGACCATCGACGACCGGGCCGCCGTCTACGGAGCCTACACGGGCGCAACGGCCTTGCCGGTGGTGGCAAGGCAGCCCCGCTACCTCATCGAGTACTTCAAGCTGGGCGAGTCCTACGTGTACCGCGTCTCGGCCACGGGCTATGGCGCCAGCGGCACCAGCGACAACCCGACGACGCAAGTCCTGCTGCAAACCACCGTGAAAGCGCTGAAATGAACGCACGCACCCAGAACCGTTGGCTCATGTGTGCACTCGGCGCGATGGTGCTGCTGGCCACCGGCTTCTTCACGACCTCCGCCTCCGCCGTCAACCTCACCCCCTTGCCGCCCTACCTCACGGAGACCAAGGGCTCCCCGATGGTGATGCTGAACCTGTCGCGCGACCACCAGCTTTCCTACAAGGCCTACAACGAGTTCTCCGACCTCGACGGCGACGGCGTCATCGAGACGCAGTACAGCCACAGCTACAAGTACTACGGCTACTTCGACAACCAGCGCTGCTACAGCTACGACACGGCCGCCAACGTCTACGTGCCGACGCGAAAGGTCGACGCGACCAACTATTGCAACTATGGCTCCGGGACCAACGAGTGGAGCGGCAACTTCCTGAACTGGGCCACCATGACGCGGATGGACGTGATCCGCCGCATCCTCTATGGCGGCATGCGTTCCACCGACACCACGCCGAACACCATCCTGGAGCGCGCGCACCTGCCGACCGATGCGCATGCCTTCGCCAAGTACTACAACAACACCGACATCAACAAGCTCACGCCCTTCACGCCGACCACCAACGAAATCACCATCTGCAACGCCACGTTCCGAAACGGCAGCCTGCAGTTCTCGCACGACGCACCCGGCCCGCCGGCCATGCTGGTGGCCAGCGGCAACTATTCCCTCTGGAACTCCAACGAGCGCTGGCAGTGCTACTGGGCGGAGGACAAGGGCGCCAGCAACGGCAACAACTCCTCCGTCACCGGGCTGACCGCCGGCGGCAGCAACCCCTCGCGCGGCTCCGGTGGCCAGGCCCTCGGCCCCGGCGGCAGCGGCCTCAGCGCAGGCACGTACACCGTCAGGGTGCAGGTCTGCAAGACCGGCCTTGACCTGACCACCGCCAACCCCAACTCCTGGACCTTCACCGAGGACGAAAAGAACCGCTGCAAGCTCTACCCCAACGGCAACTACAAGCCGGTCGGGCTGCTGCAGAAGTACGGCGAGCGCAACGAGGCCGGCTTCGGCCTGATGACCGGCAGCTATCAGAAGAACATCTCGGGCGGCGTATTGCGCAAGAACGTCGCGCCCTTCGCGCCGGAAGTGGACCTGCCCAGCGGCATCTTCAACAACGTCGACGGCATCGTCTCCACGCTCAACAAGCTGCGCATCTACGGCTACGACTACGGCGACGGCACCTACCTCGGCAACGACCAGTGCGACTTCGGCTTGATCGGGCTGGTCGAGGGCCGCTGCGCCAGTTGGGGCAACCCGATCGGCGAGATCTACCTGGAGTCGCTGCGCTATCTCGCGGGCGGGGCACCCACGGGCGACTTCAACACCAGCGGCGGCAAGGATGCGGCCTTGGGCCTCACCGTCGCCGCCTGGACCGACCCCTTCGCGGACAGCACGGTCGCCACTTTCGGCGCGGTGAGCTGCCGGGCCTCCAGCGTGGTGAACTTCAATGCCAGCGTCAGCTCCTACGACAACGACCAATGGGCCAGCGCGACCGGCGTGCGGGGCCTGTCGCAGGCGATCGTCACCACGCTCACCAACGAGATCGGATCGGCCGAAGGCCTCTACGCGACAGGCAAGAAGTGGACGGTCGGCCGCACCACCGGCAATACCAACAACCTGTGCAGCGACAAGACCATCTCCGCGCTGGCCGACAGCGTCGGCATCTGCCCTGAAGCGCCCACCGGCTACGGCGGCTTCCTGATGGCGGGCGCGGCGCAATACGCCCACACCAACCGCATACGGGACACCGCGACTCCGCTGGGCGCCATCTTCACGGACGCCTTCAAGGTCGACACCTATGGCGTGGCGCTGGCCACTTCCACGCCGCGCATCAAGATCCCGGTGCCCAACCAGGCCGGCAAGTTCGTCGTGATCCAGCCCGCCATGCGCCTGTTCTCCGGCACCGGCGGCGGCGGGGCGCTGGTCGACTTCCGCGTGGTCAACCAGTCGGCCACGAGCGGCAAGTTCGTGGTGCAGTGGGAAGACTCGGAGCAGGGCGGCGACTACGACCAGGACATGTGGGGCACGCTGGAATACACCGTGAACGTTTTGAACGGTACGATCGCGGTCAAGACCTATGCGGCCTTCCAGTCCACCCCCTATGCGCTCGGCTTCGGCTACGCCATCGCGGGCACCGACAAGGATGGCGTGCACATGCACTCCGGCATCAATGGCGCCACCTACGCGGACCCGAATCCGCCCGTGACGGTCACGCCGGCCACCAACCTCAGCGGCGGCGGTTGCAATGGCTGCTATGTCCAACAAGGGGCGACGACGGCCACTTTCACCATGTCCGGCGTCACCGGCGAAGCCCTGCGCGACCCGATGTGGTACGCGGCCAAGTACGGCGGCTTCGATCGCAACGTGGTCAGCAACTACATCTCCGGCTCCGTGCTGCCGGTCAATGCCTGGGATTCGAAGAAGGTGGACGGCAGCGACGGCAGCGACGGCATTCCGGACAAGTACTTCTACGCCATCGACCCCGCGCAACTGGAGCGTTCGCTGGCCAGCGTGTTCAAGGCCGTCTTCACGGCCGGCGGCGCGGCGCCAGCCGCTGCCACGACATCCCGGACGCAGACCGGCGGCTATGTCTATGCCAGCACCTACAACGTCAAGCCGAAGACCGTGGGCAGCGCCATCGATGCGGACAACAGCGGTGAGTTCGCACGCTACAGCTTCGATGCAAACGGCGTTGTCAGGCTCACCGAGGACTGGAAGGCCGGCACCCTGCTCACGACCGCGCTCAGCGGCCTCGGATGGAACGGCAACCGCACCGTGCTCACCCTGCGCGACACGGGGCCGGTCGCCTTCCGATGGGGCAACCTCTCCACGACGCAGCAGACCGCGCTGAACACCAACCCGGCCAACGGCGTGGTCGACACGAACGGCTCCAGCCGCCTCGACTGGCTGCGCGGCGACGCATCCAACGAATCCGCCACCGGTTACCGCATCCGCACGTCCAGGCTCGGAGCCATCATCAACTCCACGCCCTGGTACGTGGGCACGCCGTCCGCCGGCTACACCAACGCGCAGTACGGCGGCGGCTACGGCGCCTTCCGCACCGGCATCGTCGCGGCCAACGGCAACAACGCGCGGGCCGCGGTCTTTGTCGGCGCCAACGACGGCATGCTGCATGCCTTCGACGGCAACGACGGACGTGAACTCTTCGCCTACCTGCCGCGCGCCTTCTACACCACCACCTCGGCGCCGCCGTATTCCAAGCTGACGGCCCTCACCGCCAAGGACTTCTACCTGGGCGAGTCGACCGAGCGTCTGACCATGGACGGCAGCGTCATGGCCGCTGACGTCAAGCTGGGCAGCAACTGGGCCACCTATCTCTTCGGCGCCTTTGGCCGCGGCGCGAAGGGCGTCTACGCATTGGACGTGACCAAGCCGCACACCATCAATGAAACTTCGGGCGCCAACCTGGTCAAGTGGGAGTTCACCGACGCATCGGAGACCGCACCCAGTGACATGGGCTACATCACCGGCCGCACCAACTCCCGTTCCAACGGCCAGCCCTTCCAGTCCGGCTACATGGCCAACGGCAAGTGGGCCGCGATCTACGGCAATGGCTACAACAGCGCCACCGGCCGGGCCGCGCTCTACATCCTGTTCGCCGATGGTCCCGCATCGGCCGGCGCGACGAGCTGGGTCGCGGGCACGGAGTTCATCAAGATCGTGACGCCCGTGGTCACGGGCGATGGCGCGGACAACGGGCTCGCATCGCCCACGGCCATCGACACCAACAACGACGGCATCATCGACCGCATCTATGCCGGCGACCTGAAGGGCAACGTCTGGAAGTTCGACGTGAGTAACGCGAACCCCGCCAACTGGAAGATCGCCAACGTCGACGGGTCGAACAACCCGGTGCCGCTGTACAAGGCCACCACGCTGGTCGGCACCGTCACCACGCCGCAACCGATCACCACGCCGATCACCACCTTCCCGAACCCGCAGGGCGGTTACCAACTGGTGTTTGGCACCGGCAAGGCGCTCGAGTCGAACGACTACCCGATGACCTCGGTGTACACCAACACCATGTACGGCATCTACGACAAGCCGGGCACCACGGGCACGCTGACCACGGGCAAGACCAACCTGGTGCAGCAGACGCTGACCGACACCTCGGGCATCCGGTACATCACCTCGGCCACGGTCAGCTACACGGGCGGCAAACTGGGTTGGTATGCGAACCTGCCGGTGACATCGGAAGGCGTGGTGTTCAACCCCTTCGGCGAGGACACCAACCGCGTCAACATCCGCTCGCTGGCCCCGGCGGCCACGTCGAACGGCTGCCGCTTCGATGGCAACTCCTTCGACATGGCGCTCGACCCGATCAACGGCGTGGCCATCCCCGGCGCGGTGCCGGGCGTGACGACCGCAGGGGCCGTCGGAATCAGCAACCTGAACTACTTCGAAGGCGCCAGCGGCGGCCAGTTCAGGATCCCCGCGACACCGCCGCCCAACCCGGACGGCAGCGCCGGCACGCCGGGCGTCTGCGCGGGCCAATGCCTGTTCCGCTCCATCATTTCCGCCGGCGACGGCACGCTGAGGACGGTCAACCGCTGCGGCGCCTGCACCGATGGCCGCATCACCTGGCGCGAGATCTTCCGCAACCGCTGAACGAGTTGTCCATGAAAGCACATCCCCTACCAGCGCATGCCAGGCGCAAGGCCGGCTTCACGTTGATCGAACTGATGATCGTGGTGGCGGTCGTGGCCATCCTCGCGGCCATCGCGCTGCCGGCGTATTCGCAATACGTGAAGCGGTCCAACCGGGCCCAGGTGAGGGCGGAGGTGCTGAAGGGCGAGGGGTGGCTGGAGCGGTACTTTACGGAGAACAACCGGTACAGCAGCACACCGACGGCGACGACCAACACGGTCTTCAACGGGATGTTCGGCGCGGTGCCGGCGACGGGGGCCGCGCTCTACAACATCACGCTGGTCGCCGATACGGGTACCTACACGATCACCGCGACGCCGGCCGGTGCGATGGCGGGGGATTACTGCGGGGTGTACACCAAGACGAATACGACGCCGCTGGCTTCGGCGACGAATGATCCGGGGAAGTGCCTGAAGTGAGGGGTGGACTTGCAGCGCGACGCATGAGCGTCACTGCTGCGGCGTGTTGTCGAACACGACCTCGACGCGGACCCTTGATTTGACGGGCAGGCCATCCAACTGACCCGGCGCGAATCGTGCCGCCATGAAGGCTTCGCGCGCCGCTTGTTCGAATGCGGGTGGCAGGACCGATGAGTCGTCAGCCGTCACTTGCCGAACCTCGCCTTGCTCGTCGATGTAGAGCGCGAGGATGCCAGCGTGGCGGGCGATCGCTGTCTCGTCTGGCGGGGCAATCAGGTGGACCGGCGTTTGCGCGACCGGTGCGACTGTCAGCAAGGGCCGGGGAATGTATTCGTCTCGACCTGCGCGAATCGCGGCTGACTCCGTGCCTTGCGCCAGGAGGTCGTCAGCTGGTGTTGGGGCGGGGGCTTCTGTCTCCGTTTCGGGCTGCGGCGCAGTGGTGGCAGAGACGGTGTCAGAAGGTGCCGGCGTCGGTGCGGGAGCCGGAGCCAAGCGTGACGCTGATCGAGGACGCACAGGCTCCTCGACATGCGTGGCCGGGGCCGTCGGAACTGCGCGCACCGTCGGCGGAGACGCAGTCTCGGCCTGGGGCGACACCATGCGCACCTGAACTGCCCGCGGCACTCCTGATGGCGCGTGTCCTGCAATCAGCCCGGGTTCCGGCGCACCGCGATACCCAAGTACCAGTGCATGCGCGAGCACCGAGATGGCTGCGCACAGCGGCAGCGCATATCGCTTGTCGGCGTTGCGCCATCCGTGTGGCTCTGGCCCCCAAGCCGCCCCCAATGCGGCAGTCGTCATCGTCTGTCTGGCCCCCGGATCAGTCCACCAGTTCGCGCCACGAGGTGCGCTGAGGCGTGACGGGCGACGGGGCGCCGGAGGGCGTGTCCACGAGCTTGGTCGTGCTGTCGCTCAACTGGCGGATCAATCGCATCGTTCCATCGGCCATCCGGACGAAGCTCTGGCCGACCACAAGCGCATTGGCGCTCACCTGTGCGCCCGCCACGTTCTGCAGCGCCGTGCCGCCGCTCACGCTGAGGAAGTAGTTCCACGAACTACCGCCGGAACTGCAGGCGTCGCCGGCGGGAATCGCCGTGGCGATGGCCAGCACGTTGCTTTGCAGCGCGATGTCGACCACCGACCGCTCGCCGCTCTGCGGCAAGTCCACCCACCAGCCATTGTTGGCGGTCCAACTGACCTGGTTGTTGGTGATGGAGGCCGTGATGCCATCCTGGTTCACGGAGAGCGTCTGGCGCACCATCGTGTTGTTGGCGCGTACGTCACCCAGGCTGGTGTTGGTCAGCGAGTCCTTCACTGCGTAGATGGTCTGCGTGGTGGTGTTGGAGATGTCGCCAGTGCCCAGGTATTGCCCGGTGCCTACGATGATCACCGGCTTGCCATTGGACTCGCCCAGGCGGGGCCGCGTGGTGATGGGTTGCGGCGTGGTCGCATTGATCTGGAACTTGGCCAACGCCAGTGCCGCATTGTTGGGCGCCACCACACCGTCGATGTCGAAGCGCCACAGGTTGCCGAGCAGGTCGCCACCATAGAAACGCTTGGACGTGTTGTCGATGTCCTGGTCGATCCAGCCGTTGATCTTGGCCAGGCCGCTGGACGCGTTGGTGGCGCCCACGCCGGTGGTGATGTCGGTCCGTGCCCGTACGCCGGTGTTTGCGTTCAGCACGAACAGACGGCCCTGGCCGTCGCCTGTGGAGCCATCACCGATGGAGCCATCGTTGTTGTAGCCCGATGCGAATACGACAACCCAGGTGCCGTTGGCGCGCTTGGTAATGACGGGGTTGCCAAAGGTCAGGCCGAGGTTGTTGTCGGTGAACTCCCACAAGGCTTTGGGAGCTTGCGGATCGGTGATGTCCAGCGCGTAGTAGCTGCGGCCGCCCTTGCCGAGGCCACCCACAAGGATGGTCTTCCAGGCGCCGTTCACGTAGATGTCGCCCACCACCGGCGCGCCATCGACGAAATAGCGATGCTTCGATTCGTAGGACGAATCCGCGAGCCGGTACATGTTCTTCATCACGGCCGTGGGGACATACGCCCACAGCTCCGTGCCGCCATCGGTGCCACCGGCGGAAATCGCATGCAGCATGCCGTCATTGGACGCCACGTAGAGCATGGCCTTGCGATCCTTCCACGTCTGCACGAAATCCGTGTAGCCGGCATCGCTGTAGCTGAATGCGGGCTTGCTGACGTACCTGGGCGCCCCGTTGATGATGTCGCCCAGCAGGCCGGCCCGCGCGCGGAAGAGGGCTTGCGTAGAGCCGAGCGTGGTATTGGCGGCCTGGTTGCTCTTGTCGCCACGCAGGAAGTTCACCAGGCGGGTGCCGTCGTTGGCCCAGCCTTTCTCGTCGGCATTGAGGTTGGTGCACTGCGACAGCTTTGCGACCGCCGGAAGCGCAGGGCACACATCGGTGAAGTTGCTGCCCAAGCCGTCCGCGTTCAGGTTGGTCCAGTTGAAGTCCGCGAGCGTGGCCGTGGCCGCGTTGGGCTTCAGGTAGTAGATGTTGCGTGAGGTGTAGGCCGTGGCGCTCAGCTTGGCTTGGGCAGACCACGTGGCAGTTGTGCCGATCTCGCCGGTATCGCCGTCCAGCGGGAAGGCCTTCAGGTCGCCGACCCAGCTGCCGGTTGTGTAGCTCGCGCTGTAGACCTGGTTGTCGTCACCCGAGACGAGTTCCAGCGTGCTGGTGGTTGCCGCCGAGGAGGAACCGGTCACTTCCGCGATGGTGTCCACGACGCCGCTGATCGCTTCCGCCAATTGGGCGGCGTTCAGCGCCGAGTAGTACTGGCCCCGGCCATTGACGGCGGCATGCCACAGGTCGTCGACGTTACGCGCATCGCCTGAGCTGCCGCTGATGTCGGCGAGGTTGGTGATCGGCGCGGGCCAACTGGCGTCGCCGCTGATGAGGTCGACATAAGAGCCCGACGGTTGCGTCAGGTAGTTCCGATCGTAGGTCAGCGTTCCGCTCACGCCCAGACCAATGGTGAACGTGGTCATGTGCTGGTATTTGGCGGTGTCGCGTCCCGAAGTGGGCACCAGGTTGCCGCATACGTTCTGTGAGGTGCCCGAGGCGGTGGAGGTGCACTTGGTCGTGCCATCTCTCTGCTCGTCGCGAAGATCGGTCTTGTAGTAGTACTCGGCCACGTCCGCCAGCGAGTTGGAGGAGCCGCCCGAGGTAGATTGCGACGATGTCGCGACGGTATCCTTGGTGGCCGTGCCGTTTCCGGCAAGTGCACTGGCCGTCGTGTCCACGATCACTGTGGTGCCGGCCACACATCCGCCGTCGACTGGATCGCCGGAGTTGGAATAGGTACCGTTCTGGCTTGTCGAGGTCTGCACTTGAGAGGTCACCTTGTACAAGCTGCTGCTCGAGCATGTGCCAAACCTCGATCCCTTGGTCACCGTGTAGCGGGTACGCTGCCAGATGGTGACCGGAGTCGCGCCGTCGTGCATGGGGCGACTTTCCGTGCCATCCCAGTTGCCCACGGGATTGCCCGACAGATCCAGCGGCCCGTAGCCGGAGTTGCTTTCTTCACTGTTGCCGCTGCCCTTGTTCCAGTAGCCGTCGGTGGACAGCAGTACGAAGTTGCGTTGGCAGGCGTATTGCACCGGATCCTTCGTCTGGCCGAGAGGCAGGTTCGCGTAGTAGCGGCCGATCTTCGACAAGGCGCCGCGCAAGGGCGTGGCGCCACTGGCACTCGCGCCGTACAACTTGCTGTACAGCACGTTTTTCTGGGTCTGGTCGAAATCGGCCAGCGGCTGGAAGCCGTCGGAAGTGGTTGCGTCCGTGCTGCTGTTGATGGTGGAGAAGCCCACGCGATAGCCGCTGTCGAGCGCCGCGAATGCCCGGCCGACGGCCGTCCGCATCAGCAGCGTGCGTGTGCGGTAGTACGAATACCAGTTCGCGTAGTTCTGTTTCTGCGCGGCAGACTGATCGAGGATGAGAACCTTCTGGAACACGCCGTTTCCTGGTGAGGCCCCGATGTCGCTCATGCACTCCTTGTAGAACGTGGTCGTGGTGTTCACGCTGCCCGTGCTGCCAAAGCTCCAACTCATGGCCGTCTGGGGTGACGTTGCCGTGTACTGGTAGTAGTAGCGGGTTCCGACCTGGACGTCTTGGCTGATGTCCCAGTCATCCCGTGTCGAGCTTCCACTCGACTGTCCCGTGGGGACGTTGATGACGAGTGTCCAGTTGCTGCCGGACCCGGTCCAACTGGTGACGGTACCGACCATCCATCGGCTGTCGCTGTTGCTGGCCGTTATCGTGCCCCCGACGACGAAGGTATTGGTATCGCTTGAGCTTCTGATCGAGAAAGTTTTTGATCCCGATCCGATGGCCACGGAACTCGCACTGGTTCGCCTGGTCGTTACCGTGCTGGCGGCGCCCAGGTTGACGGAGCCAGTGCCAGCGTATCCATCCGACCATGCGGCGCCGAATGACGAGTCGGCATAGCTGCTTGTGCCGTTAGCCTTGATGGGGGGCGTGTAGGTGAAAGTCGGGTTGTAGGCGACGCCATTGCACTGAGACGACCAGAAGCCATATTTGTCGTCGTCTTTCATGGCGTCCGGCATGTAGTCGTTGGCCATGCTCCCCGAGTCGTCCAGCACGAACATCAGGTTCGGCTTGGCTTGGACATTGGGGCTTGTGATGAGCGGGGTGTCGGCAATCTCGGTGGCATTCGCGCCGCCAACGATGACCATGCCACTCAGGACGAGCAGGCTGGCGCCGCAAACGAAGGTGCGCCCCATGTCTTGAAGGCGGACGGTGTTTCTTGATCGATGGGGCATAGGGCGTTGCATGGTCGGCGGCTCCTCTCGTGCGTCGGAGCACATCGCTAAAGTTGGACGATCGTTTCGATGAAGCTGACGGAGTTGCGCGAGCCGCGCACTCGCACCACGACGCGGTAGTACGCGCCACCGGCGATCAGCTTGGGACCGCGCTCGCCGGCCTCGTGGCCGCCGCCGGCGGTGCCCGAGGGCGTGGCGCAGTTGTTGGCGATGCCGCTGGCCGCGGCCGCGGCATCCGTCAGTCCGCACAGGCGAAAGATCACGTAGCGCAACTTGCTGTTGCTGTTCGGCGTGGACCCGGCATCCTTGGAAACCAGCGCGCAAGTGCTCTTGTTGGTCGAGACGTAGCCGCAGGTATCCCCGTCCCAGTCGATCAGTTGGCGCAGCGCGTTGCTGGGGTATTGTTGGCCGGTGGTATCCACCGGCTTGGTCGGGTCCAGGTCGCGCGTGCTCGCGTAGTAGCCCTGTCCGGTCACGTCGGCGCCCAGTGTCGTGGCGGTCTGGTTCTTGAGCCAGACGAATGCGGCCCGCACCGCCTGGTCGCTGGACACGGTCGCGTCCTGCTTGAAGGTCGCGTTGCCCAGCATCAGCGCGCTGGTGTCCACGGAACGCACCAGCGCCAGTGTGGCCAGTCCCAGCACCACCAGTGTGAGCAACGCAAAGATGAGGGTGGCGCCGCGTGCGCGCCGGAGTGAAGAGGGTTGGCGCATGTTTAGCTCGCGGTGTTCCACAGGATGTTTCGCAGCGGAACGATGGTGTCGTAGACCTTGTAGCGGTAGTGTTTCCAGTCCGGGACCTGGTCGATCTTCAATGCCACGCACTTGCTGCCGCTGTGGCAAGCCGCGGCGCCCGTGACAGTGCTGCTGGCGCCCAGGTCCCACAGCGGCGCGGTCTGCGTGACCGCGTCGGATTCGTCCGCCTTGCTCTTCTCGTACTGCGTGCTGCGCGCCACCACGGCGATGCGGATGGTCAGCACCTGCCGCCACTCGGCGTTGTTGGCGGGCGTGACGTTGTTGTAGGTGTCGACCACGCCGTCGCTATTGGTGTCCTTGCCGTACATCGCCTGCAGGTTGACGATCTGCGGGAACAACTCCGAGGTCGAGCTTGCAGCGGTCGCAGTGCGGGTCGTAGTCTGCAGCGCCTGGGTGCTGGAGTTGATCGAGAAGGTGCTGTAGCCGAGGCTGCCCAGGTTGAGCAGGTAGCTGGCGGGCGAGAGTGCCAGCGTGGTGTTGTTGTTCCAGGAAGTGGTGGTTGTACTCTCCGTATGCGGCACGCGCAGTGCCCACAGCCCGGTATTGCTGGGAGAGCCCGCGCCGTCATCGGTCGCATTGAACAAGCGGCAAGGCGTGGTCGCGTTCCAGGCGCTGGGCACGGCCACCATCAGGTCTCCGGCCTGGGTGCCGAGCGACGACAGCACCGTGTAGTAGGTGGTGCTCTGCGAGTTCACCATCACCGGAACGGCATAGCTGGCCTTGCGGCTTTGCAGCAGCGTCAGCGTGTCCGGCGACCCGTCGGTTCCGCCGTCGGTGATGATGACCGGGGCCAAGGTGCCGGTAAAGGTTTCCGAGACAGCGGGCGTCCCGGGTGCGGTGAAGGTGCCCTGGAGCGGGCAGCCCAGCGCCTCCGGCTTGTAGGCCAGGCCGTAGCCCGCCATCTGCAGTTCGCGCTGCAGCGTGTAAAGTGCGAGCGCACCGTTGACCATCGCATTGCTGCCCGTGGCGATGGAGCGCTTCTTGCCCTCCGACATGGCCAGCACCTGCGAGATCACCAGGACGGTGAGCATGCCCAAGAGCAGCCCGACCATGAGCTCGACCAATGTGAAGCCGCCATTGCGCGCGCGCCGGCTGGGCGCGAATGAGGCGGCGGGGCCGCTCAGGAAATGGGTGCGCATGTCAAAAGGCCGCCTTGGCAGAAACGTTGCTCTGTGTCTCGAACTTGTGCGTGATGCCACCGGGCAAGGTCCAGCGGAGCTGGACCGACACGTTGCCGGTCGTGGTGTCGGCCGTGATCGTGGCCGCGCCGCTGGGCAGCAACTGCGCCACCTTGCTGCGCCATTCGGTGCAGCCCGTGGCGGAACAGGAGGTGGTGCCGGCATAGCCGTTCAGGTTGCTCATCTCTGCCCACATGCGGCCCACGACCTCGTTGGCCAGGTATGCGGCGGTGGCGCGCAAGTCCGTTTCAGTCTGTACCTTGGTCAGGGCGGTCTGCAGGCCGATGAAACCGAGGATGCCGAACAGGAAGATCAGCAGCGCAACGAGCACCTCGATCAGGGCGATGCCCCGGCTGCCCATCCGACGGGGTGCATCGTGGCGCTTGGGTGAATGGGCGGAGTAGTGAGCGCGCATGGCGGTTCGTTGATTTATCAGCACTTGCGCGGATCGTTGGACGCGATCGAACTGCGCGGATCGCACATGCGCACGCCGCCTCCCGCATCGACGATCAGCATCAGGTTGAGGTAGTTGGTCGTGCTCACCGGTCCCGTGACCTGGATCCGGTTCACCGCGCTGCCGACATTGACAACGCGGCCGAAGCCGTTGAAGGTCACCGTATTGGCGGCGGTGGTTCCCAGCACCGTCTTGTCGGTGTTGTTGGTCGAGTACCTTGCGGTGACGACAACCTTGCCGCCCGCGTCGCCGATGGGCCGCCCGGCCAGCACCACGGTGCTGTCGCCGCACTTGGTGGCCGGCGAAGCCGCTGCCACCACCCATGAGCCGCTGGCTGCAGAAAGTGCGCAGCTGTTGTCCATGGTGTTGGCATCGGTGAGCGACACCAGATAGAGCGACACGTTCTGGTTGCGCCGGACCGCCTCCAGCCGCGCCGTCTGCAGGCCAACCTGGAGCGACTCGGCGGCATTGCGAATGCGCGTGTTGTCCATCCATGTGCCGATGCTGGGAATGGCCAGCACCAGCAGGACGGCCAGCACCACCACGGTGACGGCCGTTTCGATCAGCGTGAAGCCCCGGCTTCGCAAGACAAATCTCATCGAAGGCATCTCAGCAGGAACTGCTGCTGGTGAGCCAGCAATTGGCGGAGACCGTGGCGCCCTTGAATTTGGTGGTCGTTCGGTTGCCGAGCTGGTCGATCCGGTACTTGTCGCCGTTGACTTGGCCCGCGGTTCCAGTGGCCGTGATGGTGTAGGACTGCTGCGTGGCTCCGTCGGTCGCGCACACGTAGCCGAACCGGGCGGTCGCCGCAAAGGCGTTCCACGAACTGGCCGTTGAATCGGGCGCACAGGTCGTGCTGGTCCCGGTCCCGTAGCCGCGGTTGTCCTGGTAGTACTGCTCCATCTTGGCCCGAAAGTCGGACAGCGCATTGAAGGCCTCCGGCTGCTGTCCGCGGCGGATGTAGTCCTTGTACGAGGGCACCGCCACGGACGCCAGGATCGCAATGATCGCCACCGTGATCATCACTTCGATCAACGTGAAACCGCGGGAGCGCGGTCGGGATGCAGCGGCGTATGGCACTTGAAAACCTTTGTTTCTCAATCGTTCAATGGTGACAAAGTGTCACACGATGTGAGGTTTCAAAGGTGGCCGCTCGTCTAGCTCCATATGCCTTTCGTCCGAGGGGATGGACGAAGGTGTGACTTTTTTTGCGGGCCGGGCCGCGAGTGACTACAAACTTCTACATGTGTTGCTGCAGTGCAACACGTACGCAGCGTCGAGGTGGGCGCAGAGCGGGAAGGGGCAGCGACTCAACCCGCCGTAAAGCTCCCCGACTTCCCGCCGTGCTTCTCCAGCACCCGCACCCCGTTGATCGTCATCCCCCGATCCACCGCCTTGCACATGTCGTAGATCGTCAGCAGCGCCACCTGCACGGCGGTCAGCGCCTCCATCTCCACGCCGGTCGGCCCGACCGTCTCGACCGTCGCGTTGCACACCACATGCGGCGCCAGTTCGCCCTCGGCGGGATGAGTGCTGAACCCCACGGCCACCCGCGTCAGCGCCAACGGATGGCACAAGGGGATCAAATCGCTCGTCTTCTTCGCCGCCTGGATGCCCGCAATCCGCGCCACGCCCAGCACATCCCCCTTCTTCGCGCTGCCGGATTCGATCAGCGCCAGCGTGCTCGCCAGCATCTCGATGCGGCCTGTGGCCACGGCGACGCGGTGCGTGGCGGCCTTGCCGGCCACGTCGACCATGTGGGCCTGACCCTCGCGGTCAAAGTGTGTAAGGGAACTCATCTGTGAACATTCGGTGCGGTCGCGCATCATACGAGGCCGACTCAACAACCTGGGATGCTGCGGTTGACTTCCATTTCCAGTCCTAAGCGGGGTGTCGTGCCCGCCCTTCGGGCGCTTTGCGCCACCGTCTTGATCGCCTGCCAGGTCGTCATGCCGCCGCTCGCGGCTGCCCAGGCGCAGGGCCTGCCCGGCCTGGGCGACGGCGAGATGACCGCCAGCGCCGAGCGCCACCTGGGCGACAGCATCGCGCGCCAGATCTACCGCGACAACGACTACCTCGACGACCCCGTGCTCGTCGAGTACATCAACGACATCTGGCAGAAGCTGCTGGCCGCCGCCCGCGTGCGCGGCGAACTCACGCCCGAACTCGACGAGCGCTTCGCCTGGACCATCCTCCTGGGCCGCGACCGCGACGTCAACGCCTTCGCCCTCCCCGGCGGCTACATGGGGGTGAACACCGGCCTGATCGCGGTCGTCGGCAGCCGCGACGAGATGGCCACCGTGCTCGGCCACGAGTTGTCGCACATCACGCAGCGCCACATCTCGCGCATGATCAGCCGCGACGCCCGCAACATGCCGGTGATGCTGGCGGCCATGGTGCTCGGCATGCTGGCCGCGGCCAAGAGCAACAGCCGCAGCGGTGCCGACATCGGCCAGGCAGTGGCGATGGGCGGCCAGGCGGCGGCCATGCAGGGCCAGCTCAACTTCTCGCGCGACATGGAGCGCGAAGCCGACCGCATCGGCTTCAGCGTCATGACCCAGGCCGGCTATGCGCCGCAAGGCGCCGCGGCGATGTTCGAGAAGCTGCAATACGCCTCCCGCCTCAACGACAACGGCTCCTATCCCTACCTGCGCAGCCACCCGCTGACCACCGAGCGCATCGCCGACATGCAGGGCCGCGCCCAGTTCAAGCCCGGCGCCGACGCCGCCATCCCGCTGGTGATGGACCACGCCATGATCGCCTCGCGAGCGCGCGTCCTCTCGCGCCCCGGCGTGGACGTGCTGCGGGTCTGGATCCAGTCCGTCAACACCGGCGAGTTCGCCAAGGCCCCGCCGGCGCAGCAAGCCGGCATGCTCTACGCGGCCGCGCTGTCGGCCAATTCGCTGAAAGACTTTGGCGCCGCGCGCGACATGGCCGCGCGGCTGCGCGAACGCACGGCCGGCAACGCACCGGCGGCCCGGCTGGCCCGGCTGCTGTCTGCCGAGATCGAACTTTCCGCCGCCCAGCCCGCACGCGCCGCGGCCCTGCTCGACGCCAAGGCCCGGGACCGCCCCGAGATGCTGCTGTCCGCGCAAGCCGCTGTCGCCACGCGCAACCCGGCGCCCATGGTGGCACCGCTGCGAGACTGGGTCGCCACCCATCCGCGCGACGCGACTGCCTGGCGCACCCTCGGCACGCTCTACAACGCCCAGGACGAACCGCTGCGCGCGATCCGCGCCGACGCGGAAGCCAACGTCGCCATCCTCGACTACGTTGCCGCCCGCGACCGCTTCAAGGCAGCCCAGGATCTGGCCCGCCAGGGCACCGTCCCGGTGGACCATTACGAGGCCTCCATCATCGATACGCGGGCGCGCGAGGTAGACCAACAGTTGCGGGAGCAGATGGCCGAGGAGAAGAAGGCGCAGCGGTGACCTGCGTCACGAATAGGAAAACTTCTGACAGGACCGGGCGAAGTGGACCGCTAATATGCGTCTAAGAATACTTTTGTTACCCGTTTGGCGTTGCTCGCAACATGCAGGCAGGCTGATCGAATTTCCTCTCCATTGACCCACGCCACTTCTGTTCAAGAGCAGACCGCGCACCACGCGGCCCCGCACCGTACGCTAGCGGCACTTTTCGAAACTCGCTGCGCCGAGGGAGGCGCCCGCGCGGCGTATGCCGTGGTGCGCGACGATCTGACCGTGGCCGACAGCCTGAGCTTCGCCGACCTGGGCGAGCGGTGTCGCGGCCTGGCAAGGCGCCTGGCCAAGGTCACCCGTCCCGGTGACCGCGTGCTGCTCGCCCTGCCCACCGGCCTGGACTTTGCCTGTGCGTTCTGGGCCTGCATGCTGGCCGGCCGCGTGGCCGTGCCGGTCCCGGCGCCGGACCCGATCCGATGGCGCCGCGCCGCTCCGCGACTGCGCGGCATCGTCGAGGACGCCGACGCGAGCCTGGTCCTGATCGCCGAATCCATGCGCCAGGCCGCCGCCGACCTGGTCGGCACGCAGGCCGACGCGGCGCCGCGCTGGCTGACGCCCGCCGAACTCCAGGCCATCGAGCCCGACCCGGCCGCGCTGGATGTGGTGGTGGAGCCGGAAACGCTGGCCTACCTCCAGTACACCTCGGGTTCCACGACGGCGCCGCGCGGTGTCTGCCTCAGCCATGCCAACGCGCTGGCCAATGCGAACGCGTTGACCGCGGCGGTCGGCGTTCAGGTGCACAGTCGGCTGCTCACCTGGCTGCCGCAGTTCCATGACTTCGGCCTGATGTTCGGCTTGCTCGCGCCCATGAGCCGTGGTGCCAGCAGCTGGCTCATGTCTCCCTTGACCTTCCTGCGCCGGCCGCTGCGCTGGCTGGACGCCATCGCCGCCTTCGGCATCACGCACAGCGGTGCGCCCGACTCGGCCTATGCCGCCTGCCTGCGCCAACTGGCGGGCCAGCCCTACGGCGGCGATCTCTCCAAGGTGGTGTCGTTCAGTTGCGGCGCCGAGCCAGTCCGTGTCGCCACCGTGCAAGCCTTCCTGCAAGCCTGTGCACCCGCCGGCTTGCGGCCCGAGGTGTTTTCTGCCGCCTTCGGCCTCGCCGAGGCCGTGCTCGGCGTGACGATCAGCACGCCCGCCCAGCCGCCGCGGCTGCTGGGCGTGAACGCGGCGGCCTTGCGCTCGCACCGCGTCGTGCCCCAGTCCGTCGACCATCCGGCCAGCCAGGCCCTCGTCAGTTGCGGCCCGCCGCTGCAGGACACCGAACTGGCCATCGTTGACATCGACACGCGCACGCGCTGCGCCAGCGATGGGGTCGGCGAAATCTGGGCGCGCTCGCCCAGCATCGGCGCTGGCTACTGGCGGCAGGAGGCGTTGTCGCAGGCCACCTTCGGCGCTACCCTGGCGGACGGCTCCGGCCCCTGGTTGCGGACCGGCGATTTCGGTTTCGTCGACGGGGGCGAGCTGTTCGTCACCGGCCGCCACAAGGACCTCATCATCGTCCACGGCGAGAACCACTATCCGCAGGACCTCGAACAAACCGCGGAGGAAGCGCATCCGGCCCTGCGCACCGGCTTCGGCGCGGCCTTCGGCGTCGACGACGGCCAGGGCGAAGCCGTGGTGCTGCTGCTCGAAATGGAACGCCGCACCGAAGCGGCGGACGCCGCCGCCATCGCGCGCAAGGTGCGCAGCGTCGTGGCGCAGGCCCACGAAGTACCCGTCGACACCGTGGCCGTGGTCCGTGCCGGCACCCTGCCGCGCACCTCCAGCGGCAAGATCCAGCGGCGGGCCTGTCGCAGCGCCTGGCTCGCCGGCGAGCTCGACATCCTGGCGCGCGACACGCAAGCGCCGGACGCGCGGCATGTGCCGCCGCGCGACGCGGCCGAACAGGCCGTGTGGGACATCTGGCAGGAGGTGCTCGGCACCCGCGCGTTCGGCGTGCATGAACACTTCGCCGAACTGGGCGGCACCTCGCTGTCGATGTCGCAGGTGGCATCGCGCCTGCAGGACCGCCTGGGCGTGGTGCTGTCGCTGCAGGCGCTGTTCGAGCAACCCACGGTCGCCGCGCTGGCGGGCCGCGTGGCCGAGGCCCTGCGCGACGATGCGCCGCGCCGGGCCCAAACGCCGATCCCGTCGGTGCGGCGCGGCCAGCCGCTGCCGGCTTCGTTGTCGCAACGGCGCATGTGGGTCATCCAGCAGTTCAATCCCGCTTCCGTCGCCTACAACGTCGCGGTCTCGCTGCGCTTGCGGGGTCCGCTCGACCGCGCGCTGCTGCAGCGTGTGATCGACCACCTCGTCGAGCGCCACGAGGGCTTGCGCACGCATTTCGAAATGCGGGGCCCGGAGCCCGTTCAGATGATCGCGGCCAGCCTGAAGCAGGCCATTGAGTACATCCCGCTGCAGGCGCTGCCAACCACCGAGCGGGTGGCCAGGGCGCGGCTCCTGCTGCGCGAGCGCGCGTCCACGCCCTTCGACCTGGCGCATCCGCCGCTGCATCGTGCCACGCTGGTCGGCCTCGGCGACGACGACCATCTCTTCCTGTGGCTCATGCACCATGCCATCACCGACAACTGGTCGATGGCGGTGCTGATGCGCGAAGTGCTGGCGCTTTATTCCGCCTGGCTCGGCGGCCGGGAGCCGCATCTTCCGGCATTGCCCGTCGAATATGCCGACTACGCCGCCTGGCAGCGCGCGCCGGAGACGGTGCGGCAACGCCAGCACCAGATGGCCTACTGGATCGAGCGCCTGCGCGGCCTGCAGGCCATGCAGTTGCCGACTGACTTCTCGCGCCCCGCCTTTGCCGGTTTCCACGGTGCCAAGGTCACGGCGAACCTGCCGGCACGCTTGAGCGAGGCGCTGCGCACCTTCTGCGCGCGCCATGCCGTGACACCGTTCATGGTCCTGCTCGCCGCGTTCAAGCTGATGCTTTCGCGCCAGGCCGGCAGCACCGACATCGCCGTCGGCACGCCCATCGCCAACCGCCACCACCTGGCCACCGAGCAACTGGTCGGCACCCTGGTCAACACGCTGGTGATGCGCACCGACCTGTCGGGCGACCCCGAGTTCTCCCGGCTCGTGCTGCGCGTGCGCGAAACCGCGCTGGGCGCCTATGCGCACCAGGACGCACCCTTCGACGAACTGGTCGAGGCACTGGGGCAGGGCGGCATCGCGCAGCCGGACGGCCTGGTGCACGTGCTGTTCAACGTGCTCAATGCGCCGCTCGGGCAGCTTGAGCCGGTGCCCTTCAGCTATGAGGAATACGAGCTGGAGCGCACCGCCTCGCAGTTCGATTTCTCGCTGCACATCGACACCGAATTCGCGCACCGCATCCACCTCGAATATTCCACCGACCTGTATGCCGCGGTGACCGCCGAGCGCATGCTGGAGAACTACGTCGCGCTGGTCGAGCAGGTGCTGCTGGATTCCGAGCGGCCACTGTCGGCCTATTCGATCGTGGCGCCCGGCCAGTTGGCGCTGCTGCGCAACAACTGGAACGCCACCCAGGCCCCCCTGCCGGCGGAGCCCCTGGTGCATCGCCATCTGCGCACCGCCGATGCGGCATTGCGCGAAGCAGTCGCCGTCATCGATGCGTCCGGCCTGCGACTGGACTATGCGAGCCTGGAGGCGCGCTCCAATGCGCTGGCGCGCGCGCTGCGTGATCGCGGCATCGCCCGCGGCCATCGCGTCGGGCTGTGCCTGCCGCGGGATGCAGGCATGCTGGTCGCGCTGCTCGCGGTGCTGAAGTCCGGTGCGGCCTATGTGCCGCTGGATCCGGCCTTCCCGGTCAGCCGGCTGGCCTACATGGCCGGCGATGCGGCACTGTCCGCCATCCTGGTCCCGCCGGAACTGTCCGCCCCTTTCCGCGATGTCGATGTGCCGCTGCTCGACCCGCGCGACCCTGCGCTGACCGCGGGCGCATCGCAAACCGCGCTGCCCGCCGATCCCGAACGCGACGCCCGCCCGCTGGACGCCGCCTACATCATCTACACCTCCGGCTCCACCGGCCAGCCGAAGGGCGTCGCCTTGCCGCACCGGGCGGTGGTCAACTTCCTCATGGCCATGGCGCGGGCGCCGGGGCTGCTCCCGAGCGATCGCCTGGTTGCGGTCACCACGCTGTCGTTCGACATCGCCGTGCTGGAGCTGCTGCTGCCGCTGGCCGTCGGCGCCCAGGTCATCGTGGCCAGTCGCGAGCAGGTCGGCGACCCCACGCAACTGCGCGAACTGCTGGAACGCCACGAAGCCACCGTGATGCAAGCCACGCCCTCGGCCTGGCGCGCCCTGCTCGACACGGGCTGGGCCGGCGGGCCGGGCTTCCGTGCGCTGATCGGCGGCGAGGCGCTCCTGCCCGCGCTGGCCGAGCAACTCATGGAGCGCTGCACTTCGCTCTGGAACATGTACGGCCCGACCGAAACCACCGTCTGGTCGACCTGCTGGCAGGTGCAGTCGCCGGGCCGCGGCATTTCGATCGGGCGGCCCATCGCCAACACCTCGGTCTGGGTGCTGGACCCGCAGGGCCATCCGTGCCCGCCGGGCGTGCCTGGCGAGGCCTGCATCGGCGGCCTGGGCGTGGCGCTCGGCTATCACCAGCGCAACGAACTGACCGCCAGCCGCTTCGTGCCGGACCCATGGAGCGACGAGCCCGGCGCGCGCCTCTACCGCACCGGCGACCTGGCCCGCTGGCGGCACGACGGCTTGCTGGAACATCTCGGCCGGCTGGACCACCAGGTCAAGGTGCGCGGCTACCGCATCGAACTGGGCGAGATCGAAATCGCCCTGTCGAAGCATCCCTCGGTGGCCGACAACGTGGTCGTCACGCACACCGAGGGCGAGGACGATGTCCGGCTCGTGGCCTATTGCGTCGCCCGTACGCAAATGCTCGACCCGGCGGCGCTGCGGGAGCACCTGCGCACGCGCCTGCCCGACTACATGCTGCCGCAGCACATCGTGCGGCTGGAAGTGCTGCCTCTGCTGCCAAACGGCAAGATCGACCGCAAGTCTCTGCCGCGTCCGGTCGGCGAAGTCCTGCGCGAGCCCCGGCAACGCGTGGCGCGCCTGGGCACGCCCGAGGAAATCGCCATTGCGCAGATCTGGTCCACGCTGCTCGGCGCGGACGACATCTCGCCCGTCGACAACTTCTTCGACCTCGGCGGCCATTCGCTGCTGGCCATGCGCGCCGTGCTCAACATCCGGGAGCGCCTGGGCTGGAACGTGGCGCCCGACCGCCTGATCTATGAAACGCTCGGGCAGATCGCGCGCAAGGAAAACCTGTCGGTGAGTTGAGGCCGGGCGCGCGATCCGCGCGTCGCCGCCGACGACCCCACGCCGCAGTCGCTGCGGCGCCCGGTCAGTTTCTTCTCAAGCTGCCGAGCGCGGCCTCGATCACGATGCCGAGCACGGAGTACAGCACCGAGCCGATGAGCGCCGCGCCGAAGTCGGTCACGTGAAATCCGTCCAGCAAGCCCGAGGCAGCCCAGAACATCAAGGCATTGACCACGAAGAGGAACAGCCCCAGCGTGACGATGGTGACCGGCAAGGTCAGCAGCACCAGCACGGGCCGTACGATCGTGTTCAGGAAGCCGATCACGGCGGCCGCGATCAGGGCGGAGCCGAAGCTGCTCACCTGCACCTGGTGATAGAGGTAGGCCACGGTCAGGAGCGCAAAGGCGCTCAGCAGCCATTTGAGGATCAGTCGCATCATGCTCAGGATAACGCGGCGCGACGAAGCGCCGTGAGGCCGCGTCAGGGAACTGTTCACACAATCGAGGCGGATCGCGTGATCAGGCCCTGCGCCCTGCTACTCGCCCAGTTCGCCAACCAGCACCAGCAGGGCGCCCAAGCCCACCGCGCCGCCAGGCAATGCCCAGCCGGAGTGGCCGGCAGCCGGCACATCCGGCGCCACCGGCTCCATGTCCACGCCGATCTTGGGCCGGCGCGCGTCGATCACCTTCGCCGCGCCGTGCGTCAGCCGCAATTGCTGCGTCAGATCCGACAGCCGGCCCGCGGCCAGCGAGGGCGTGATCTCATCGCCGGGCCGGCACAGTACCGGCGTGACCTCTGCCACCGTCTTGGCGAACCACTTGGCGCGCCAGTTCTCGCGTGCGCTGTGGCTCACCCATTTGCTGATCCGATGCGTCATGCGCGGAGCGCAAGCCACCAGGATCCAATGCCGTGCGCCTCCACCGGCCTCCGTCACCGGAGCCACCAGCTTCGCAACGTGTTCGCGTGCATAGGCTGCGTCGTCCACGTACACGATGATCTTTTCCATGAGGTGCTCCAGTTGTGAATAGAAAGCCGGCAGGACGCGCCTGCCCGATCCAGCCTCAGGCTGCAACCTTGTCGCTGCCCGCTTCTTCCGATGCCCGTTCGCGACGCGTCTTCAGCCAGCCGGCGGTCAGCACGCCCACGATACACAGCACGCACACGCCCCAGTAGGCGACCTGGTTGCTGGTGGCCGAGCCGCCGAACCAGTTGGCCAGCATCTTCTCGTTGACGATCATCTTGCCGGCCGTGAAGGCAAGCACCGCGGCGCCCAGCTGGATGATGACGGGGAAGCGTTGCACCAGCTTCAGCACCATGGTGCTGCCGAACACCACGATCGGCACGCTGATCAGCAGGCCCAGCACCACCAGCGTGAAGTCGCCATGCGCCGCGCCGGCCACGCCCAGGACGTTGTCGATGCCCATCAGCGCGTCGGCGATCACGATGGTCTTCATCGCACCCCAGAAGGAGGTCGCGCCGACGCTGCCGTGCTCGTCCTCGCCGTCATGCGTGTCGGCCAGCAGCTTGTAGGCAATGTAGAGAAGGCCCAGGCCGCCCACGAGCATCAAGCCCGGGATCTTCAGCAACCAGACCACGCCGACCGTCATGGCCGAGCGCACGACGATCGCGCCCACCGTGCCCCAGACGATGGCCTTGCGTTGATGTTCCTTGGGCAAGCTGCGTGCGGCCAGCGCAATGACGATCGCGTTGTCGCCCGCGAGGACGAGGTCGATCAGGATGATGGCCAGCAAGGCCGAGAACCAGGGGGCGGAAAAAAGCTCCATGTGCAAGTCACTCCAATGCGTTTCGATTCATCCCGCTGGTGCGGCAGAGACGACTGGAGGATCGGCCGGGTGTTTCCGGAGATCTCGAAGCGCTTCGACCAAACCTTTGACGGGTTCAAATCGAAGGTCTTGCTCAACACCGCGCCACAAGCGCGATGCCCGACAGACCGGAAGTGTTATGTGCTTCGTATTGACGGCCTGACGATATCCCTCGCAAGCAGCGATGGACGGGAGCTACTCCCCTTCGGAACGCCGATTAAAGCATCGTGGCTGGCCGCGCCGCAACCGCAGAATCCCCGTTTCATATGGAAAAAAGGCTGGAGATACCCGCCTTGCCGTAGTGTGATGCTATGAATTTAATAGCGCAAAGACCTTTTGAGCGCTCGGGGCTTGCCCGGTCTATGATGCCCGTCCGCTGATTTCGCTCCGTCCATGGCCGCCATTCACATCACCGACATCGAGGCCGCCATCAATTACTGGCGCGACCGGAGCCCGTCGCCCGACGGCATCACGCTCGCACCCGAGTTGCGCGCGCTGGCGGAGGTCTATGCGCTGATGGTCTACCACCGCGAAGACGAGGTCAGCGAGGTCGGCTTCCCGCGCAAGGCCTGGGCCGCTTGGATCGAGTGGTACCGCACTACGCCCGACACGCCCTGCATCGCCATCTGCTCCACCAGCCAGGGCGACGACCAATGCAAGGGCTGCGGCCGCAGTTTCGACGAGGTGCAGCACTGGCCCGCGATGTCGCCCGCCGAGAAGCGCGGCACCTGGCGCCGCATCACCATGGAAGACTCGGCCTGGCGCTTCAACAAGTACGCCGAGCGTGCACGCGAAGCGGAGCACGTCTGGCCTGACGAGCCCGCCAACGACACCCCTGTGACCGCCGGCGACTGAACCCGGCGTGGCTGCCTTCGCTTTCGTGCTGCTCGTCGGGTTGGTGGCCGGCGCGGTGAGCGGCGTCATCGGCACGGGCTCCTCGATCATGTTGCTGCCGGTGCTGGTCTATGCGTTCGGGCCCAAGCAGGCGGTGCCGATCATGGCCGTTGCCGCGGTCATGGCCAACCTCTCGCGCGTGCTGGCCTGGTGGCGCGAAGTCGACTGGCGTGCCTTCGCGGCGTACTCGGTGACCGGCGGGCCGGCGGCGGCGCTGGGCGCGCGCACGCTGCTGCAGTTGCCGGCCACGCTCATCGACGTGCTGCTGGGCATTTTCTTCATCTCGATGGTGCCCTTTCGCCACTGGGTGCAACGTCGCGCCTTCCAGGTGCGCTTGTGGCAGATGGCGGTGGCCGGCGCGGTCATCGGCTTCCTGACGGGCGTGGTGCTCTCGACCGGGCCGCTGAGCGTGCCGGTGTTCGCGGCCTATGGCCTGGTCAAGGGCGCCTTCCTCTCGACCGAGGCGGCCAGTTCGCTGGTGCTTTACGTTAGCAAGGTGCTGACCTTCCGGGGGCTGGGCGCCATGCCGGTGGAGGTGCTGGTGCAGGGGCTGGTCGTCGGCGCGTCGCTGATGGCCGGCACCTTCGCGGGCAAGGCGATGGTGCTGCGGCTCAGCCCGCGCGCCTTCCAGTACATGCTGGACGCCTTGCTGGTGGGTTCGGGCGTGGCATTGCTGCTGGCGGCGGCGCAGCACTGAATCGCTATTTCAAGCGGGTCAGCTCGATGTCGATGCTCTCGGCGCCATTGCCGAGCGTCAGCGTGTTCTCGTGCACCGTGGCCTGCAGTTGCATGCTGCGCTCGGCGAGCAGGGCGACGGCCTGCGAGGTCTCGCTCGGTACGCGCCACACCTGCAGGTTCTGCGGGCGCGTCAGCTTGTTCTCGATGCCCTTCCACCAGATGCCGGCGGCGTGGCTGTAGCAGTACACGATGACCTGGTCGGCCTTGCCGCAGGCCTTGATGATGGGCTTGTCTTCCGGCTGGCCGACCTCGATCCAGACCTTCACCTCGCCGGTGAAGTCGCGCAGCCAGACGTCGGGTTCGTCGACGTTCGACAGACCGGCGCCGAAGGCCAGCGTGCCGTCGCCCTGCACCACGTCCTGCAGCTTGTACGCATTGAGCGCGAGCGCGACGAGCCGGATCATCATCCGCTCGTCGTTCTCGCTCGGATGCCGCGCGAGCGTCAGTGCATGGTCGGCGTAGTAGTTGTGGTCGATGTCGGCAACGGCGACGTTGGCCTTGAAGATGGTGGACTTGAGGGCCATCAGGCGCGCTTTGCCAACTCGGCGGCCTTGCCCGTGTAGGAACCCGGCGTCATCGCGAGGAGGCGTTCCTTCTCGGCCTCGGGGATCTCCAGCGAGCGGATCAGCCCGTGCAGCGCCTCAGCCGTCACGGTCTTGCCGCGCGTCACGTCCTTCAGTTGCTCGTACGCGCCCTGCACGCCAAAGCGACGCATCACGGTCTGGATCGGCTCGGCCAGCACTTCCCACGAATTGTCGAGGTCGTCGGCCAGCGCCTGCTCGTTGAGTTCCAGCTTGCCCAGGCCCGTGGCCAGGCTCGCATACGCCAGCGCCGTGTAGCCGAAGCCCACGCCGATGTTGCGCAGCACCGTGCTGTCGGTCAGGTCGCGCTGCCAGCGGCTGATTGGCAGCTTCTCGCTCAGGTGGCGCAGCACCGCATTGGCCAGGCCGAGGTTGCCTTCGGCATTCTCGAAGTCGATCGGGTTGACCTTGTGCGGCATCGTCGACGAGCCGATCTCACCCTTCTTCAGGCGCTGCTTGAAGTAGCCGAGACTCACATAGCCCCAGATATCGCGCGAGAAGTCGATCAGGATCGTGTTGGTGCGGGCGAAGGCGTCGAACAGTTCGGCCATGTAGTCGTGCGGCTCGATCTGGATGCTGTAGGGCTGGAAGCTCAGGCCCAGGCCCTGCGGCGCCGGCGTCTCGATGACCTTGCGGCTGAAGCCTTCCCAGTCGAACTCCGGCCAGGCCGCGATGTGCGCGTTGTAGTTGCCCACGGCGCCGTTCATCTTGCCGAGCAGGGCGACCGCCGCGATCTGCGCGCGGGCCTTGGCCAGTCGCACCGCGACGTTGGCGATTTCCTTGCCGACCGTGGTCGGGCTGGCGGTCTGGCCGTGGGTGCGGCTCAGCATCGGCACTTCGGCGAACTTGCCGGCCATGTCGCGCAGCGTGGCGATGATGCCGTCGAGCGCCGGCAGCATCACCTTGTCGCGCGCGGCCTGGATCTGCAGGGCGTGGCTGGTGTTGTTGATGTCTTCGCTGGTGCAGGCGAAATGGACGAATTCGGAGGCGGCGAGCAGTTCTGGTCGGGCCTCGAACTTCGACTTGATCCAGTACTCGACGGCCTTGACGTCGTGGTTGGTGGTCTTCTCGATTTCCTTGATGGCCTGGGCGTCGGCCTCGGAAAAGTTGGAAACCAGGCCCATGAGGTACTTGCGGGCGCCGCCGCTGAGCGGCTTGAATTCGGCGAAGCCGGCGTCCGACAGCGCGATGAACCATGCCACCTCGACCTGGACGCGCCGGTGCATGTAGCCCTGCTCGCTCATCAGCGGCCGCAGCGCGCCGAGTTTGCCGGCATAGCGGCCGTCGAGGGGGGACAGGGCAGAAACAGTGGAGAAGGTCATCCTCCAATTTTAGGTGGCGGCTGTGGCGTTTCCCCGTCGCTCCCCGCCGACGGCCGGTTCACCGCTGGACGGTTCCCCTAGAATCAAAAAGCTACAACGAATGTCATCAGAGGGAAGAGCCCGCATGAAATTGATCGGATCCGCCGCCAGTCCTTATGTGCGCAAGGTGCGCGTGGTCATGGCCGAGAAGCGGCTGGATTACCAATTCATCAAGGAAGATGTCTGGGCCGATGACACCACCATCAGCCAATCCAACCCCCTGGGCAAGGTGCCCTGCCTGATCATGGACGGCAGCGAAGCGATGTTCGATTCGCGCGTCATCGTCGAATACCTGGACACCCTTTCGCCGGTCGGCAAGCTCATCCCGCAGCAAAGCCGCGAGCGTGCCGAAGTCAAGACCTGGGAAGCGCTGGCCGATGGCGTGATGGACGCCGGCATCCTCTGGCGCCTCGAGGCCACCTGGCCCAAGCGCGCCGACACCGAGCGCAGCCAGGCGTGGATGGATCGCCAGCGCGCCAAGGTGGAAGGTGGTATCGCCGCCATGTCCAAGGGCCTGGGTGACAAGCCGTTTTGCAGCGGCATCCACCTGAGCCTGTCCGACATCGCGGTCGGCTGCGCCTTGGGTTGGGTCAGCTTCCGCTTTCCCGATATCGACTGGCGCGGCGAGCATGCGAATCTGGCCAAGCTGTGCGACAAGCTGCACTTGCGGCCGAGCTTCGCTGACACGATGCCTGCGTAATTTCTGCGCTGGCCCGCATGGGCTAGCACGGGAATGAATCTCTTCCCGCAATTGCAATCGTCATGCAGTCGCGGCGAGTTCGTTTGCGCGGCGAACGATGGTGGCTCCGCATGCCCATTCACGCCACTCGCGCGCCGATTCCCATTTCCAGAAACACCGCGGAACCGGCTTCGCCGGGCCGCTGGTGTTGCCCTCCGTAGGGGGTTGGAGGAGCTGCACGCTGTGCCGCGGATCCTGGGGGCGAGCCAAGTGCTATACAAAAATGCTGCGAGGCGCCCCGTGCGAAGAGGGAGGGAGGGAGGAGGAGAAGAATCGCCTCGGGATTTCAGCCGGACCACGGATGGCCGGAAGACCTCGCAGCATGAAAACCAATCAGGCGCTCATCGCCTGTGCCATTAGGAGGAACCTCGTACGACCGAGGTTCCCGATTCGAAAGTAAACAATTGTGAAGCAGCCGCCTGGACGGCGATTCCGTCTCGTGCGTCATTGCACCTGAGGCGCGGCAAGCTGCTTTTCAAGCTCCCGGACGAAATCCTTGCTGTCAGGCGTTGTCATGCTGGAATAGCTCTCGACCACCTTGCCGTCGCGCCCGATCAGGTATTTGTAGAAGTTCCACTTCGGCGTCGTGCCCGAAACCTGCGCGAGTTCCTTGAACAGCGGATTGGCGTCCGGCCCGCGCACCGACGACTTGGCGAACATCGGGAATTTCACGCCGAAGGTGCTTTCGCAGAAATCGGCGATCTCCTTGTTGGAGCCAGTTTCCTGGGCGAAATCGTTGGAAGGAAAGCCCAGCACGGCCAGGCCACGCGCCCGATATTTGCTGTCCAGCGCCTCCAGTCCCTTGTACTGCGGCGTGAAGCCGCAGAAGCTGGCGGTGTTGACGACCAGCACCACCTTGCCGGAATACTGGCAAAGATTTTGGGGTTTTTCATCTTGCAAACGCGGGAATGTGTGGTGCAGGATCGGAGGGCAGGCGGCTTCCGTCTGGGCCAGCGCGGCTGCGGGGCCCAGCGCAGCCGCCGTCAAGATCGTGAAAAGCAGGGAGCGTGAGTGCATCGGGTATCTCCAGCGGCATGCGCATCCAATTCGGCGATGCGCGTATTCCGCATCATCGCGCGCTTGTCACCGCTGTGCATAACCCCGCCGACTAAAATCCGTCGGTTATAGAAAGACATCGATGCTCTACCCGGAACTTTTCAGACAACTCGAATCCGTCCGCTGGGACATGGACCGGGACATTCCGTGGCAGTCCTTCGACGCCGCCAAATTGTCGGCGGAGCAGGCGCAAACCATCAAGATGAATGCCATCACCGAATGGTCGGCGCTGCCGGCCACGGAGATGTTCCTGCGCGACAACCGCCACGACAGCGATTTCTCGGCTTTCATGTCGATCTGGTTCTTCGAGGAACAGAAGCATTCTCTGGTGCTGATGGAATACCTCAAGCGCTTCAGCCCCGAGCACGCGCCCACCGAGCAGGAACTGCATGAAGTGCGCTTCGATTTCGACCCGGCGCCGCCGCTCGAGACGCTGATGCTGCATTTCTGCGGCGAGATCCGCCTCAACCACTGGTACCGCCGCGCGGCCGAATGGCACACCGAGCCGGTCATCAAGCACATCTACACCACGCTGAGCCAGGACGAAGCCCGCCACGGCGGCGCCTACCTGCGCTACATGAAGCGGGCGATGGAAAAGTTCGGCGACGAAGCCCGCGCCGCCTTCACCAAGGTCGGCGTGCTGATGGCCAGCGCGCGCCGCACCGCGCAGGCGCTGCATCCGACCAACCTGCACGTCAACAAGGCGCTGTTCCCGAACGACACCATCCAGAGCCGCATGCCCGATCCGGACTGGCTCGAGCACTGGCTCGACAAGCAGATCAAGTTCGACGCCGTCTGGGAAACCAAGGTCGGCGAGCGCATCCTGCACAACCTGAGCCTGCTGATGAACCGCAGCTTCAAGACGGTGCAGGAATTGAACCGCTACCGCAAGGAACTGGCCGCCACGCTCGGGCCCAAGCCCGAATACCAGGGGGCGTAAGCCCCTTCAGCGCCGCTCGACGATGACCGGCGCGAGGTTCAGGCCGTTGCGGACCTGCTCGCCGGCCGCCTGGGCAGATTCGCGCGTGGCGTAGGGGCCCGCTTGCAGGCGGTGCATGCCGTTCTCGCTGAAGACCATCATCTTCAGCGAAGGTATCTGCTTCGACACTTTTTCCTGGAAGGCCGCTGCGCCCTCGCGCTGGCTGAAGGCGCCCAGTTGCACCCAGAAACCGGTCGCGGCCGCTGGCTTCTCCGCCGCCGCAGTGGATGCCTCGGGCGACGGGTTTGCCGTGTTGCGGGGCGGCAGCGGGATCGGGCTCATGGGCGGCAGGTCCGTGCCCAGGGCGCCACGCGGCGGTGGTGCAGGCGTGGAGACGTCCGTGGTCATGCCGACCGGCACCATGACGGCGTTTGACGACTGTGGCCGCGCGGACGTGTCCTGCGCCACCACGGTGTCGCCGCCACCGCCACGTCGCCATGCGCCGGTGCGGATGTCCTGGTTGGTGATGCGTTCGATCTCGACGGGTGCGACGCCGCGCAGCAGGTCGAGCTTCAGCGCCGCCGTGTAGCTCAGGTCGATGACGCGGCCATCGACGAAGGGCCCGCGATCGTTGACGCGCACGATCACCTCGCGACCGTTGGCCGGATTGCGCACGCGTACGTAGCTGGGCAGCGGCAGCGTCTTGTGAGCGGCCGTCATGGCGTACATGTCGTACGGTTCGCCGCTCGCGGTCGAGCCGCTGTGGAACTTGCGGCCGTACCAAGAGGCGAGGCCGTGCTCGCGGAAAGGGCGGTCGTCGACGATCGGCACGTAGGTCTGGCCCAGCGCGACATAGGGCTTGCTGGTGCTGCCGGTGGTGCGGATGCTTTCCACGCGTGGTTCGGCATCGGGCACGCGATCGAGGTTGGCGGGCACGCTGGCTTCGGCGCCATCGCCAGCCTCGGGCGCACCGCCGGGCCCGCTTGCGCAGCCGGCCAGCACGCCGGCCAGCACGCCCGCCACCAGCACGAGGGCCGCGCACGCGAAGGGCGCCAGCACCTTGCGCCACACGGTCGGCGCCCAGTGCATCAAGGCGCCGCGCTCAGTCAAAGGCCGCCTTCCACAAGGCAAGCATCGCGGTGCGTTCGGCCACCAGCGAAGTGAGCGGCATCTGGGTCGGCTCTTCGTTGAGGCGCGCCACGTGCTGCACGCGGCGCAGCTCGCGATACGCCACGCCGGCGTCGCGGCCCACGCCGGGCGGCAGCAGCCCCGCATCCTCGGCGCGCTGCAGCAGCGCGATGTTGCCGACGTTCGGCAGCAGCGTCGGAAAGCGCGCGCTGGCCGACAGCACCATGTACTGCACCACGAATTCACCGTCGACCATGCCGCCGGGGCTGTGCTTGACGTCGAAGCGATCGGACTTGACCGGATGGGCCGCGCGCACCTTGTCGCGCATGGCGACGATCTGCACCTTGAGCGCATCGAGGTCACGGATCGAGGTGATCGTGGCCTCGCGCACGGCGTCGAAGCGTCGGCCGAGTTCCGGGTCGCCGAGCACGAAGCGCGCGCGGGTCATGGCCTGGTGCTCCCAGGTCCATGCGGTGTTGCTGCCGCGGCCGAGCTGGTACTTCTCGTAGGCGTCGAAGCTGATGGTCAGCAGGCCGGAATTGCCGTTGGGGCGCAGCGCGGTGTCGATCTCGAACAGGTCGCCTTCGGCCGTCTTGACGGTGAGCCAGTTGATGAGCTTGCGCACATACGCGGCGTAGACCTCGCTGGCGCGCTCGTCGTCGTCGTCGTAGACGAACACGATGTCGAGGTCGCTGCCGTAGCCCAGTTCCTTGCCGCCGAGCTTGCCGTAGCCAATGATGGCGAACTGCGGGAGCGGCCGGTGGTGGTTGCGCACCAGCGGCCAGCACCAGCGCGCGGTCACGCGCAGCACGGTGTCGGCCAGCGCGCTGAGGTCGTCGGCCACCTGTTCGACGGTGATGCGGCGATCCACGTCGCGCGCCAGGGTGCGGAACACCTCGGCATGATGGGCGCGGCGCAGCAGGTTGAGCATGGCCTCCTCGTCGGCTTCGCCGGTGCTGCGCAGGGCGCCGCGGCGTTCTTCCAGTTCCTGCTCGAAGGCCGGGGCATCGAAGCGGCTGGTCAGCATGTGGTCGTCGGCCAATTCGTCGATCACGCCGGGATGCTTCAGCAGGTAGCGGGCCGGCCACTTGGCTGCGCCCAGCAGGCGCAGCAGGCGGGTTTGCACGACAGGGCGCTCGACCAGCAGCGCCAGGTAGCTCTCGCGGCGCAGCAGCGGTTCGATCCAGTCGGCCCAGCGCAGGGCGGCCTGCAAGTGGTCGGCGACCTGGCCGGCGCCATCGCCGTCCGCCTCGTCGCGCATCCATTGGCCGGTGCGTTGCACGAGCTGGCGCAGGCGGCCCTGGGCTTCTTCGCGCAAGGCGAGCACGCGCGGATGGTCGACCCAGCGCTGGATGCGCTCGGCGAAGGCGGGAGGCAGTTCATCGACCAGGCCGGCCATGTCGGCCGGCGTGACGCCGCCCGACTTGCCGTTGCATTTGCCATTGCAGGACTTCGGCTCGCCGCCCAGCAGCTTGTCGAACTCCTGCGCCACCAGTTCGCGATGCGCATCCAATTGGGTCAGGAATTCGCAGCTGTCGCCATAGCCGAGCGTTCGCGCGATCCAGCGCAGGTCGTCGTCGCTGACCGGCAGCGCGTGGGTCTGCTGGTCGTCGAGGTACTGGATGCGGTGCTCGACGCGACGCAGAAAGACGTAGGCCTCGGCCAGCGCATCGGCGGTTGCCTGATCCATCAGGCCGGCGCGGGCGAGGCGCTGCAGGGCGTCGAGCGTGGGACGCGTGCGCAGTTCGGGGAACTGGCCGCCGCGCACGACCTGCAGCAGTTGCACGGTGAACTCGATCTCGCGGATGCCGCCGCGCGACAGCTTGACGTCATTGGCCCGCGACGGCCGTCCCGCGCTCCGGCGTGCGGCCTGCTCGCGGATCTGCCGGTGCAGCACGCGCAGCGAGTCGAACACGTTGTAGTCGAGATAGCGGCGGAAGACGAAGGGCAGCACCACCGTGCGCAGCGCCTGGGCCGAGGCATCGGCGATGCAGTCGAAGGGCGCGACGACGCGGCTCTTGAGCCAGGCGAAGCGCTCCCATTCGCGGCCCTGGACCTGGAAGTACTCCTCCAGTGCATCGAGCGAGACGGCGTTCGGGCCCGAGTTGCCGTTCGGCCGCAAGGCGAGGTCGACGCGGAACACGAAGCCGTGCTCGGTGGTGTCGCCGACCAGCGCATAGATGCGCTTCACCATGCGGCCGAAGAAGTCCTGGTTGGCGAGCTTGCCGCGACCCGTCGCATCGCCGGCGGTCTCGCCGTCGGCATCGTAGAGGTAGATCAGGTCGATGTCGCTCGACACGTTGAGCTCGCGCGCGCCCAGCTTGCCCATGCCGACGATCCAGAGGCTGGCCGGCTTGCCATCCGGACGCAGCGGCTCGCCGTGCACCAACGCCAACTCGCGCCGGGCTTCGTGGCAGGCGGTGTCGAGCGCGAATTCGGCGAGTTGCGTGACGGCGGTGGTCACGACTTCCAGCGGGGCCTGGGCCTCGCAGTCGAGCGTGACGAGGCGTTCCATCACCAGGTTGCGCACGATTCGCAAGGCGTCGGCCACCGAGGCGCCGCGAGCGGTCAAGGCCTCGTAGGCCTGCGTGAAGTGCCCGCGCACGGGGGCGCCGGGCGGCAGCAGCGCGAGGTCGGCGGCATAGCGGCGTCGAAGCCGCTGCACGAAACGGGAATGCGATGAAAGCTGCACGGCGGGCGCTGCGGTGGCACCATGGCCATGCGCGTCCGGAGTTGAACTGGTCTGAAGGCTGGCGGTCATAATTCCTGACACAGCGCGCGATCCCTAATGAACGTCACGACGTCTTCCCCCTCACGTCTGCTCCAGGTCACCGCTGTCACGGCGCGCTGGATGCTGGGACTCCTGATCGCCGCCTGGTTGTTGTTCGCACTGTCGGTCGTTGTCCTACACGGATGGATTGTGCCGCGAATCGGCGAGTACCGCGCCGTGCTGGAGGCGCAAGCCAGCAAGGCCATCGGGGTACCTGTGCGAATAGGCGCGATCACCGCGGTCTCGGAAGGCCTTTTCCCCACCTTTGAATTGCGCGACGTGGTGCTGCATGACAGCCTGAACCGCGAAGCACTGAAGCTGGCGCGCGTGGTGGCCAGCGTGTCGCCGAGGTCGATCTGGCGCCTCAACTTCGAGCAGCTCTACATCGAGAACCCCGAGGTCGACGTGCGGCGCGATGCCATGGGCAAGCTGCACGTCGCCGGGCTCGACATGGAGGCCGACACCAGCGGGGACACCCGCGCCGCCGACTGGTTCTTCTCGCAGCGTGAATTCGCGATCCAGGGCGGCACCGTGCGCTGGACGGATGAGACCCGCAAGGCACCGCCCTTGCTGCTGACCGACGTGAGCTTCGTTTCGCGCAACAGCACGCGCCGACACGCCCTGCGGCTGGACGCCACGCCGCCCGAAGGCTGGGGACAGCGCTTCACCGTGCGCGGCCAGTTCAGGCAACCGTTCCTGTCCGCGCATGCCGGCAAGTGGCAGACCTGGGACGGCCAACTCTATGCCGAGTTTCCGCACATGGACATCACGCGCCTGGGTGCCTATGTGTCGCTCGATGCGAGGATCCGCGAAGCCAACGGCGCGCTGCGGGTGTGGGCCGACGTGGACGACGGCCAGGTCCATGGCGGTGCGGTCGACCTGGCCTTGCTGCGCATCGACGCGGTGCTGGGCGAGAAGCTGGAGCCGCTGGTGTTTCGTCGCGTCACGGGGCGCGTCGCCGGCGACTCGAACGACGAGCGCTTCACCTTCTCGACCACCGACCTGCAATTCGACACCGCGGACGGCACGCGCTGGCCCGGTGGCAACCTGAGTTTCGAGCGCATGCCGGCCAAGGGGCGCACGGGCTCCGAGCGCGGCGAGTTCAAGGCCGACCGGCTCGACCTGGGTGCGCTCACGCAGATCGCCAGCCGGCTGCCGATCGACGAGCCCACCCATCGCGCGCTCTCGATCCTGGCCTTGCGAGGACTGGTCGAGCGCATCGACGCCAGCTGGCAAGGGCCGATGAGCGCACCCGACAAGTACCAGGCGCGCGGCCGTGTGAGCGGCCTGGCGATCGCCTCGCAACCGGGCGAGCCTGCGCCCGTCAAGCCGCCCGCGCCCCGCGGCACCAACGTGCCCGCCGCCGTGCCCACCGGCACGCCCGGCCTGCGCGGCGCCACCGTCACCTTCGACGCGACCCAGGCTGGCGGCACCGCCGAGGTGGCGATCGCCAAGGGCGCGCTCGACTTCCCTGGCGTGTTCGAGGAACCGGTGGTGCCGATCGAGCAGCTCTCGGGCAAGCTCGCCTGGAAGCGCGACGGGCCGGACACGCAGGTGCAGGTGACGGGCGTGCGCTTTTCCAATGCCGATGCGCAGGGCGAATTCAAGGCCGACTGGCGCACCAGCGACCCCGCCACCTCGCGCTCGCGCGATCGCTATCCGGGCGTGCTCGATCTGCAAGGCCAACTCACCAAGGCCGACGGCACGCGGGTGTTCCGTTACCTGCCGCTGGTCATCCCCAAGACCACCCGCGACTATGTGCGCGACAGCGTGAACAAGGGCACCGCGTCGACGGTCGACTTCAAGGTGCGCGGTGACCTGCACGACATGCCTTTCAACGATCCGAAGCAAGGGGACTTCCGCATCGCCGCCAAGGTCAACGACGTGACCTATGCGTATGTGCCGCCCCCGCCCGGCGGCGCGCCGGTCGCGGGCGCGTGGCCCGCGCTGACCGGGCTTTCTGGCGAACTGATCTTCGAGCGCTCCGGCATGCAGGTGCGCAACGCGCGCGGCCACTTCGTCGGCGTGCAAGGCATCGAGGTGAGCAAGGCCGATGCGGAGATTGCCGACATGGCGCATGCCGCGCCGCTGCTGAAGGTGGACGGCCTTGCCAAGGGGCCGCTGCCTTCGCTGATCAAGGCGGCCGCGCCCATCGTGGGCGGCGCGCCGGGCGAGGCCATCGCGCGCGCCCGCGCGACCGGCAATGCCGATTACAAGGTGCGCCTCGAACTCCCGCTCGAGGCCATGGACAAGTTCAAGCTCCAGACCACTGTGGCGCTGGCCGACAACGAAGTGCAACCTGTGCCGGAAGCGCCCGCCTTCACGCAGGCGAAGGGCACGCTGACCTTCACCGAAAGCGGCTTCACGCTCGCCGGCGTGCAGGCCCGCCTGGCCGGCGGTGATGTCAAGCTGGAAGGGCATGGCCGCTATGCCGGCAACGGCAGCGAGATGGTCTACAAGGCGCAGGGCACCGCCACGGCGGAGGGTCTGCGCGGCCTGCGCGAAGTGAGCTGGCTCAACCGCCTGGCGAAGCGCGCCAGCGGCAGCACGCCCTATGCGGGCACGCTGTCCCTGCGCGACGGTGTTGCCGAATTCAGCCTGGCCAGCAGCCTGCAGGGCTTGGCGCTGGACCTGCCCGCGCCGCTGGCCAAGCCGGCGGCCGATGCCCTGCCGCTGCGCCTCGAGAAGAAGCTCCTGCCACGCGCATCGGCCACGGCGCCGGCGCGCGACGAGCTGCAGATGGACCTCGGCAAGCTCGCCTCGATCCGCTACCAGCGCGACATCTCCGGCAGCGAGCCGAAGGTGATCAATGGCGCGATCGGCGTGGGGCTGGAAGGCAGCGAGTCGGCAGTGTCGCCGGCGCGTGGCGTGATGGCCAACATCCGGCTGGCGCGCTTCGATGTGGACGCCTGGAAGTCCATGTTCAGCGAAGCCACGGGTGCTCCGCCGGAATCGCTCGGCGCGGCGCAGGAGGAGGAAGCCTCGGCCTACCTGCCGACCTTGATCGCCGTGCGCGCGCAGGAACTTGTGATGTCGGGGCGCAAGCTGCAGAACGTGGTGCTGGGCGGCAGCCGCGACGGACAGGTCTGGCGCGCCAACATCGACGCCAATGACCTCAACGGCTACGCCGAATACCGGCAGTCGCAGGACGGCCGCCTGTACGCGCGGCTGGCGAGGCTGCGGATCGCGCCCAGCGAGGCCACGGACGTCGAGTCGCTGCTGGACGAAAAGCCCGGCACGTTGCCGGCGCTGGACATCGTGGTCGATGATTTCGAGCTGTTCAACCGGCGGCTCGGCCGCGCCGAGATCAATGCGGTCAACCTGGGCGGCGCCAGCCACGAATGGCGGCTGAACAAGCTCGGCCTCAGCACGCCCGAAGCCAGCTTCACGGCCGAAGGCAGCTGGACCGCCCTGCCCGCGAACACGCCTGGCGCGCGGACCGACGCGCGGCGGACCAACATGCATTTCACGCTGGACTTTTCGGACGCCGGCCTGCTGCTCAACCGCTTCAACATGAAGGACGTGGTGCGGCGCGGCCGCGGTCGGCTGGAAGGTGAAGTCGAGTGGCGCGGCTCGCCTTTCTCGCTCGACTATCCGAGCCTCGGCGGCAAACTGCACATCGACGTGGAGTCCGGCCAGTTCCTCAAGGCCGACCCGGGCCTGGCCAAGCTGCTCGGCGTACTGAGTCTGCAGGCGCTGCCGCGCCGCCTGACGCTGGATTTCCGCGACATCTTCAGCCAAGGCTTCCAGTTCGACTTCATCCGCGGCGACGCGAAGATCAGCGACGGCACCGCCAGCACGAACAACCTGCAGATGAAGGGCGTGAATGCGGCCGTGCTGATGGAGGGCACGGCCAACATCGCACGCGAGACCCAGTCGCTGCGCGTGGTCGTGGTGCCCGAGATTTCGGCCGGCACCGCGGCGCTGGCCGCGACCGTCATCAACCCGGCCATCGGGCTGGCCGCCTTCCTCGCACAGTACGCGCTGAGCAAGCCGCTGAGCGCCGCCGCGACGCAGGAATTCCAGATCGACGGCACCTGGACGGATCCGAAGATCACCAAGGTGGCGCGCCGAGGGGCACAGGAGGCCAAGCAATGAAGGTTTCAGCGATCCAGATGATCTCGTCGGTCGAGCGCGAGGCCAACCTCGCCCGCGCCCATGCGCTGCTCGGCGAGGCGGCCGCAGCCGGTGCCGAGCTGGCCGTGCTGCCTGAATACTTCTGCGTCATGGGCCGGCGCGACACCGACAAGATCGCCTTGCGCGAGCAGCCGGGCGATGGCCCGGTGCAGCGCTTCCTGGCCGATGCCGCGCGCGAGTTCGGCCTCTGGATCGTGGGCGGCACCTTGCCGCTGGTGAGCCCTGAAGATGAGCAGCACGTGCTCAATACCTCGCTCGCGTTTTCACCGGCCGGCGACTGCGTGGCGCGCTACGACAAGATCCACCTCTTCCACTACGACAACGGCACCGAGCGCTACGACGAGCGCCGTGTCATCACGCCCGGCACGCAACCGGTGCTGTTCGAGTTGCCGTCGCGCGACGGGCATGTCTGGCGTGTCGGCATGAGCGTCTGCTACGACCTGCGCTTTCCGGAGCTGTACCGCGCGCTGGCGGCGCGGGGCGCGGAATTGCTGCTGGTGCCCAGCGCCTTCACCCACACCACCGGCTCCGCGCACTGGGAGGTGCTGCTGCGCGCCCGGGCCATCGAGAACCTGGCCTGGGCGATGGCGCCGGCACAGGGCGGTACGCACGAGAACGGGCGCCGCACCTGGGGCCAGTCCCTGGTGGTCGACCCCTGGGGCACGATCGCGGCGCAGCGCGCCACCGGCGAGGGCGTCGTGAGCTGCGACATCGACAGCGCCCAGGTGGCGAAGGCACGGCAGCAGTTGCCGGCGCTCGCCCATCGCGTCATTGCGGCCTGGGCATGACCCACCCCCGAATGCGCCTGCGGCGGTCCCCCTCAAGGGGGCGCACCCAGCGGCCCGGCGAAGCCGGTTCCGCGGGCGCCCACGAAGGGGCATGGCACTGAATGCATGAGCGGCTGCCTTCATCCATGGCGCCGGCCCGGCAGGCCTTCGCGCGGCTGCGTTCGTTGTGGCAGCGCTGGTTCCTGTGGTTGTTGCTGGCGGCACTGGTGTTGGTGCTGCTGGCGACCGTGGTGTGGCTGGCCGGGCGCCATGAGGCCGAGCAGGTGCAGGTCGTGCTCGACCATGACACCGCCGACGCGCTGTCCGAACTGCGCGGCGGCCTGCAGCGCAACGCGCAGAGCCTGAACGCCCTGTTGACCGATGCGGTGAGCACCAAACACTGGCCCGAGGAGGAGGCTGCGGGCCTGTTGCGCGCACACCGTGAATGGCTGCGCCTGGAGTGGCGCGATGCCCGGTTGCGCCTGCTCGCCGCCACCGACACGCCCTACCGCATGCGCCTGTTCGAGGAAGGCGCGCGCGAAGCCATGCAGTCCGATGTCGCGCTCGCCTGCACCGCCGCGAGCAAGCTCTCATCCGCGGCCTATTCGCCGAGCCACTATGTCTCGAACAGCGCCGGCACCGGGATGGAAGTGCTGGAAGTCTGCCTGCCTTCCGAGAAGGGCGGCTACCTGGTCGCGACCTATTCACTGCGCGACACGCTGAACGAACTCGTCGGGCCGACGCTGCGGCGCGGACAGGAGGTCACCTTCACCGAGCCCGACGGTACGCGCCTTGCCTCCGTGGGCATCGCGCGCCGCATCGGCAGCCGCGTCTTCACCTCGCAGCAACTGCTCGACCTGCCCGGCGTCGCGCTGATGCTGCGGGTCGACGGCTGGCGCTCCGAGCCCGACCTGTTCCCGAACGTGCTGACCGGGCTGGTCACGGCGGTGTCGATCGCGCTGGTTTCGGTGCTGGTGCTGTTGGCGCGGGACACGCGCCGGCGCCTCAGGGCCGAACGCGAGCTGGCCGAGACGCTGGCCTTCCGCAAGGCCATGGAGGACTCGGTCATCACCGGCCTGCGTGCGCGCGACCTGGAGGGCCGCATCACCTACGTCAACCCGGCCTTCTGCGCGATGGTCGGCTTCACGCCCGAGGAATTGATCGGCACCCTGGAGGCGCCCTACTGGCCGACCGAGCTGGCACACGAATACCAGCGGCGGCAGGACCTGCGCCTCGGCGGCAGCGTGCCGCCGCGCAACGGCTTCGAGTCGGTCTACATGCGCAAGGACGGCACGCGCTTTCCGGTGCTGATCTTCGAGGCGCCGCTGATCAATGCGCACGGCGCGCAGACCGGCTGGATGAGCGCCTTCGTGGACCTCAGCGAGCAGCGCCGCATCGAGGAAATCTCGCGCGCCAGCCAGGAGCGCCTGCAGGCCAGCGCGCGCCTGGCCACGGTCGGCGAGATGGCCTCGTTGCTGAGCCATGAACTGACCCAGCCGCTGGCCGCCATCGCCAGCTATGCCACCGGATCGCTCAACCTGCTCGGTGGCGAGGCAGCCGGCGCGCCGGCCGAGCTGTCCATGGCCATGCGGCGCATCGGCGAGCAGGCCGAGCGAGCCGGACAGGTGATCCGAAGCGTGCATGACTTCGTGCGCCGCCGCGATCGCACGCGCGAGCCGGTGGCACCGCAGGCGCTGCTGGACGCGGTGATGCCGCTGGTGCGGCTGCAGGCGCAGAAGCTCGGCGTGCGCATCGACATCGAGCTGGAGCCCGCGTTGCCGCTGGTGCTGTGCGACCGCACCCTGGTCGAGCAGGTGCTGTTGAACCTGACCCGCAATGCCATGCAGGCGATGGACCAGCCCGCCATCACGGAGCGCGTGCTGGTGCTGGGCGTGGCCAGCGCACCCGGCCGCGTCGAGTCGGCGCCCGAGGCGCGGCGCTGGCTCGAATTTTCCGTCGCGGACATCGGCAGCGGCATCGACGACGCGACGGCGCGACGCCTGTTCACACCCTTCTTCACCACCCGCACCGATGGCATGGGCCTCGGCCTGAGCCTGTGCCGTACCGTGGTCGAGCAGCACGGCGGTGCGCTGGTATACGAGCCGAACCGGCCGTGCGGCACGGTGTTTCGATTTACATTGCCGGCGGTGGTGTCGGCACCTGTCGAACTGCCCGACCTCGCCACAGAGTCCTGAAAGCCATGCAACCCCCGATCGATGCCCTGATCTTCATCGTCGACGACGACGCCAGCGTGCGCGAGGCGCTGGCCTGGCTGCTGCGCTCACGCCGGCTCATGAGCGAACACTTCGCCAGCGCCGAAGCCTTCGAACAGCGGCTGGAGGGCGACCCGGCCTTCGATGCGCCGACGCAGCCGCGCTGCCTGCTGCTCGACGTGCGCATGCCCGGCACCAGCGGCCTGGTGCTGTTCGAGCGGCTCGCCGAACGCGGCCTGATCGACACCATGCCGGTGATCTTCCTGACCGGCCATGCCGACGTGCCGACCGCGGTGGACCTGGTCAAGCGCGGCGCCTTCGATTTCTGCGAGAAGCCTTTCTCCGACAACGCGCTGGTCGACCGCATCGAGCAGGCGCTGGGCGCGTCTCTGCGCGCGGTCGAGCGCCAGCGCGAGCGCTCGCGCCTGTCGGCGCGAATGAACGAACTGACCGAGCGCGAGCGCGACGTGATGCAGCGGGTGGTGGAAGGCCTGCCGAACAAGCTGATCGCGGACCAGCTAGCGATCAGCGTGCGCACGGTGGAGGTCCACCGGGCGCGGATCTTCGAGAAGATGGAAGTGAAGTCGGCCGTGGAATTGGCCAACTTGTTGCGGGCGATGTAGCGGGAAACACCGCGCCGCAGGCGCTTCGGGATGGGTCAGCGCTTGGTTCGCTCACCCACGAAGATTTCCACGCGCCGGTTTTGCGCCCGGCCGGCCGCGCTGGTGTTCTCGGCGATGGGGTCCGCCGCACCCTTGCCCTCGACGGCGATCTGGTTGACTGCGAGCCCGCGGGTGCTCAGGTAGTCGCGCACCGAGTTGGCGCGGGCGACGGAGAGCTTCTCGTTGATGGTGGCGCCGCCGGTGCTGTCGGTGTGGCCGACAACGTAGATGGCGATGGCGGGGTTCTTCTGCAGGCCGGCCGCGATCTGGTCGAGGACCGGTGCCAGCTTCAGCTTGACGGCGGAACGGCCGACGTCAAACGAGGTGTCGGCCGGCAGGATCACCTGGAGCCGGTTGTCATCGGTCTTGACGATCCGGATGCTGCTGCCGCGCGTCGAATCCTCGAGGGCCTTCTTGAGCGCTTCAAGCTGGGTGGTCCAGCTGTAGGTCTGGACGACTGGCGCGGGTTCCGGCTTGGGTGGGGGTGGCGGCGGTGGCGTGGTGCAACCGGCCATGAACAGCAACGCGCCGAGCGTGGCGCCCAGCATGACTTTCTTCTGCAATTGAATGCTCTCCCTGATGTTTATTTGGCAAGGCGCCGCCGCGTCGAGGCGGCGGCGCCGGGGGATTATCAGCCTTGCGGTGGACGCTCTCCCACGAAGATCTCGACGCGGCGGTTCTGTGCGCGGCCGGCATCCGTGGAATTGTCTGCAACCGGTTCACGCGATCCGCGGCCGTCGATGTTGAAGGCGTTGGAACGCACGCCGCGCGAGATCAGGTAGTCGCGCGTGCTGGCGGCGCGTTCGACCGACAGCGGGTTGTTGATGGCGTCGGTGCCGGTGCTGTCGGTGTGGCCGATGATCTTGACCTCGGCATTGGCGTTGTTGCGCAGGCCGGTGGCGAACTGGTCGAGCACGCGGGCGAAGTTGGGCTTGATCGCGGCGCGGCCGGTGTCGAAGGAGGCGTCGCTCGGGATGGCGAGCTTGAGTTCGTTGTTGGCGGTCTGCGATACGGCGATGCCGGTGCCCTGGGTGGCTTGCTCCATTTCCTTCTTCTGGTTTTCCATCCGTTGCGACCAGAGGTAGCCGCCCAGCGCGCCTGCCGCCGCACCGAGGGCCGCACCGCCGGCAATGGCCTGGCGGTTGCCGCCCGTGGCGGAGCCAATGGCCGCACCGGCCAGCGCGCCGATGCCGGCGCCGGTGCCGGTGGTCTTCTGCGTTTCGGTCATGCCGGCGCAGCCGGTCAGCAGGACGGCCAGGGCACAGGTGCTGAGAACGAGTTTCTTCATGGTTTCCCTTTCGGAGAGAGTGGCAAGGAGGAGCGGACGATTATGGGGAACCGCCCTTGGGCGATTCGTGTCTGCATGTAAGGATGTCGAAGTGTCAAAACTTCAAGAAAGGTGCATCATTGCAGCAAAGTTTGCTATTAAATGGATAGCGCATAGCCTGCCTTCCGACGTGCTGACAGGGCAGGCAACTACAACAAATCAATCACGTTTCGATGGTTTGGCGTCCTCGGGCGCGCCGGGAGCGTCATCGCCATGATCGATCTCACCACCCTTGCGTCCCGAGAACATCGTCCACCAGACGATGAGGACAAGCACGGCGCCGGCCAGAAAGGCTTCAAGCAGAATCAGGCCCATGAAAAAAGGACTCCTGTGGCGGTTGGGTGGGCCCGTGATCGTAGTGGCAATGATGGCGGGCTGTTCGTTCGGCCCGCGCACGCCCGATGTTGCCGTGACGCCAAGCGTGACAACGCCGCCGCCCTTGCCGCCGCTCACCGGCTCGCTGGCGCATCCCAAGAGCCGCTGGGTGCCGGTCGCGTGGACCGACCTGCCGGGTTTTGGCGACGACCCCCTGCACGAGGGCTGGGTGGCGCTGGTGTCGAACTGCACGCGGCCCAATGCGGCCATCGCGCCGCTGTGCCAGGACGTGCGCCGGCTGGCGATTGCGGATGCGCCGACGCAGCGGCAATGGATCACCGAGCGCCTGCAACCCTATCGCATCGAATCGCTCAGCGGCCAGAGCGATGGTCAACTGACCAGTTACTACGAGCCTGTGTACGACGCATCGCGCCGGCCGACGGCCCAGTTCAGCGTGCCGCTCTACCGCGCACCCGGCGACATCGCGGTGCGCAAGCCCTGGTACACGCGCCAGCAGATCGAGACGCTGCCTGACGCGCAGGCCGCCTTGCGCGGACGCGAGATCGCCTTCTTGGCCGACCCGATCGACGCGATGATGCTGCACATCCAGGGCACCGGCCGGCTGCGCCTGACCGAGGCCGACGGCTCGCAGCGCGTGGTGCGCGTAGCCTTCGCCGCCACCAACGACCAGCCCTACAAGAGCATCCAGCAGTGGCTGACGAACCAGGGCGTGCGTGCCGGCAAATGGCCGGACGACACCAAGGACTGGGCCGCCCAGAACCCGCAGCGCGTGCCGCAACTGCTCTGGAGCAATCCGCGCTATGTATTCTTCCGCGAGGAAGAGATGACCGAACTGGAAGCCTCGGCCGGTCCGCGCGGTGCGCAGGGCGTGCCGCTGACCGCCGGGCGCTCGATCGCGGTGGACCGGGACAGCATTCCCTATGGCACGCCGGTGTGGCTCGCCTCGAGCGGGCCGACCGCGCAGTTGCAGAAGCTCGTCGTCGCGCAGGACACCGGCAAGGCCATCACCGGGGCCGTGCGCGCCGACTACTTTGCGGGCACCGGGCCAGAGGCGGGCCGGCTCGCTGCGGGCATGAACCAGCCCCTGCGTCTGTGGGCGCTTTGGCCGAAACCAACGCCCTGACGCATCCTGAACGGTCAGAGACCGATCACGCCGCCATCGTCTTTCGTGATCATCACGGTCGCTGAACGCGGCCGTGCCGTCGCACCGCCCGGTCCATAGGCAGCCGCGATGCCGGCGCCATTGCCGGGCCAGTGGCTCTCGTACTTGCTGGCGTCGGCGATGTCGGCCGCAGCAGTGTTCTCGCCAGGGTGCTGGATGTTGATGAACAGCGCCTTGCCGTCGGGTGACTCGGCCAGGCCGGTCACTTCCGAGCCCTTCGGCGCGGTCAGGAAGCGCTTGAAGATGGTGTCGTTCATCTTCTTGCCGGCATAGGTCGTGACCGTCACCGGCGCGGTCCCCGCGGTGCCGGGCTTGCCGTTGGGCTGGTTGACCACGTCGACCTTGCCGCCGTCGCCGTAAGTGCCCGGCACTGCGGCCAGCAGCATGCAGTTGGTGACGTCGTAGTAGGCGTTGTCGTCGGTCTCGATCCAGAGGATGCCGCTGGCGCGCGAGAACCAGCAGCCGTCGGGCTTGGACAGGTCGTTGAAGTCCGACAGGCCCGACAGGTTCACGTTCTGCTGGTAGTTGGCGTCGTCCAGCCCGGCATCGGCCTTGGCCTGGCTGCCGAACAGGTAGATGTCCCAGTTGAACGTTGTGGCGGAGGCGTCGTTGCCGGTCTCGCGGATGCGCATGACCTGGCCGTTGACGTCGCCCTTGTTGGCCTGCGCTGCGGCGTTCTGCGCGGTGATGCCCTTGTTGTCGAGCCAGTAGCGCGGGAAGGCGGGCTCCACGTCGGGGTTGGGCACGTTGTTGCTGCTCAGGGTGCCGACGTTGCCGCGGTCGGGGTTCTCGGTCATGGTGATGTAGATCTCGCCGTTGAGCGGGTTTACTGCCGTCCATTCGGGGCGGTCGCACTTGGTGGCACCGGCGGCGTCGGCGGCCAGGCGCGCGTTGACCAGCACGTCGGCCAGGTCGGCGAAGGCGTAGGCCGCGTTGCCGGAGATGGCGCTGTTGTTCAGGTCGAGCGGCAGCCATGTGCCTGTGCCATCGGCATTGAACTTCGCGGCGTAGAGCGTGCCGTCGTCGAGGTACTTGGCGCCGGTGGCGAGGCGGTCGGACGGGTTGGCGTCGGCGGCGCTCCAGGTGGCCTTGGACACGTACTTGTAGACGTACTCGCTGCGCGAATCGTCGCCCATGTAGAAGGCCAGCGGCTTGCCGACGACCGGGTTGCTGGGCCATGCGCCTTCGTGCGCGAAGCGGCCGAGCGCGGTGTGCTTGACCGGGGTCGAGGTCGGATCGTAGGGGTCGATCTCCACGACCCAGCCGAAGGTGTTGTGGGTGTTGCGGAAGTCGTCCGTGCCGTCGGTCGAGGTGCCGGACTTGCTCGCGTTCCAGCGCTGGTATTCGGTGTTGGAGGCGTCCGCCGGTACGACCGTCGACCAGCGCTGGCCACCGGTCACGTTCTGCTTCAGGCCGATGCGCTTGAAGGCGGTGAGTTCCTTCGCGCTGCGCGCCGCGTCGTCGGTGGCGGAGCGGGTGAAGAAGCCGGCGAAGTTTTCCTCGCAGGTGAGGTAGGTGCCCCAAGGCGTGTAGCCGCTGGCGCAGTTGCCGATCATGCCGCGCGTGGCGGTGCCGTCGGGCGAGTAGAGCGTCTTGAGCAGCGCGGAGCCCTTGGCTGGGCCGCCGAAGACCATCGGCGTGCGCGGCGTGATGCGGCGGTTGAAGGTGGTGCTCTTGACGATGGCGAGCTTGCCGTTGCTGCGCGCGAGTTCGACCACGGAGGCGCCGTGCGCTTCCACTTCCTTGAGGGCTTCGGCCTCGGGCCGGGCGCCGGAAGAGGCATTGGTCTGGCCGCTCGGATGCATGAAGGCGACGGTGCCGTTGATCGCCTCGTGGTTGATGCACATCAGGGCGCGTTCGGTGGCCGACACGGAGGGCTTGCCGTCGGCGGTCAGGCCGAAGAAGTGCATGCCGTCGTGCTGGTCGCCGCTGCGGCGGGCGAAGTCGGCGTCGGTGCCGTCGTTCTTGTAGTCGCTGACGGCGGGGTCGATGGAATCACCGGTCGCGTAGATCACGGTGGCGGTGTAGCCGGCGGGGACGACGATGGTGTCGGCCAGGCTCTTGCTGACGGCATTGAAGCCGAGCGTGGGGCCGGCGGCGGGTGCGGGGGCCTGGGCCGGGGCGGGCGCAGGAGCGGGTGCTGGCGCGGGAGCCGGTGCGGCCGCTGCGATCGGGAAGCCGCTGTTGTCGCTGCCTCCGCAAGCGCTCAGTGCCAGCGGTCCGATGGCGGCGGCGGCCAGCGCCCTGGCGCCGCCGCGCAGCACATGCCGGCGGTGCATGCGCGCCGCGACGAGTTCATGCAGGGCCGCGTTCGCGCTGGGGTTGTTGTCGAGATCGTCGGGGTCGACGTACGAAGGCGTTTCGTTGGGGTGTGTCATCGTGGTTCAGGGCTGTCGGAAGCCTGAACTTAACGACCGTATATGTAGGTTTCATGGCACCGTGATGGCGAAGCCACAACCGGCGAGAAAGGGTTTTGGGTCATCATCGCTTTCCCTCCAGGAGACACACACCAAATGACGACGACCCTCACCACCGGCCTGATCGGCCTCGGCGCGATGGGCGGCGGCATGGCGCAATCGCTGCGTCGCGCCGGCCATGCCCTCCATGTTTTCGACGTGCGACCCGGCGTGGCCGAAGCCTTCGCGAAGGACGGCGGCCATGCCTGCGCCACGCTGGCCGAACTGGGCGCGGGTTGCGACGTCGTGGTGTCGGTGGTGGTCAATGCGGCGCAGACCGAGAGCGTGCTGTTCGGCACCGATGGGAGCAGCGGCGTCGCGGCCAGCATGAAGCCCGGCAGTGTGTTCGTGATGTGCTCGACGGTCGATCCGAACGTGTCGATCGCCTTCGAATCGCGGCTGGCCGAAAAGGGTTTGCTCTACATCGACGCGCCGATCTCCGGCGGCGCGGCCAAGGCCGCCAGCGGCGAGATGACCATGATGACCGCCGCCACGCCCGAGGCCTATGCGAAGGCCGGCGCCGTGCTCGACGCCATGGCTGCCAAGGTCTACCGGCTCGGCGACAAGGCGGGCGCCGGCAGCAAGGTCAAGGTCATCAACCAGTTGCTCGCGGGCGTGCATATCGCGGCCGCGGCCGAGGCCATGGCGCTCGGCCTGCGCGAAGGCGTGGACGCGGCGGCACTGTACGAGGTCATCACCCACAGCGCCGGCAACAGCTGGATGTTCGAGAACCGCATGGCCCACGTGCTGGCGGCGGATTACACGCCGCTGTCGGCCGTCGACATCTTCGTGAAGGACCTGGGCATCGTGCTCGACATGGCGCGAGCGACCAAGTTCCCGCTGCCGCTGTCCTCGACCGCGCACCAGATGTTCATGCAGGCCTCCACCGCGGGCTTCGCGAAGGAAGATGACAGCGCGGTGATCAAGATCTTTCCGGGCATCGAGTTGCCGAAGAAGGCGTAGCGACTTCAGCGCTGCACGACGTAGCGCGTCACCACCGGCGGGTCTTCACCCTGGTGAAAGGCGAGCCGCCGCTCCCGCAGCGCCAGGTCGGCCGCGGTGGCGCGGTTGAAGCGGCGCAGGTGCTCCGTCCAGGACTCGTCGACGATCTGCTCCACATAGCGCTCGGGTTGCGCGATGTCGTGCAGCAGGTCCCAGTCGATCGCGCCTTCGCTCAGGCGCGTGCGGCGGGTCTGGTGCATCACGATGAGGAAGGCGGCGGCGCGTGCGGGGTCGATGATGTATTCGACATTGATCACCACGCGGCCTTCGCCCGGTGCCGGATGCGCGGGCGCCTTGCTCCAGCCGGGCTGGGCCGGGCTCACGTCGTCGTCGGTGCCGTGGTCGCGCACGAGGCGCAGTGCCACCAGCATCGCCAGCGTGCCGCTCACGGCGGCGATGCAAAGGCTCGCCTGCAAGGTCGACACCGTCGCGATCTGCCCCCAGACCGCCGCGCCGATGGCGGTCGCGCCCATGATCGCCATCTGGTAGGTCGACATGCCGCGCGCGCGCACCCAGTCCGGCAGCGCCAGCTGCGCCGAGACCGACAGCGAATTGGCCACCGTGATCCATGCTGCGCCGCCGAACATCATGGCCGGCACCGCCACCCAGACGTTGGGCGCGAAGGCCATCACAGCCGTCGCCGCCGACTGCACCAGCGTGCCGATCAGCACGAGTTGATCGCGCTCGAATCCTTGCCGCAGCCGGGGCAGGAACAGCACCGCGATGATCGCGCCTGCGCCCATCGCCGCCAGCAGCAGCGTGAAGGTGCCGGCGTCCCCGCCCTTCAGTCCGCGTGCCAGCAAGGGCAGCAGCGCGAGCAAGGCAGTCGAATGCAGGAAGAAGATCGCGATGCGCGACAGCACCGCGCGCATGCGCTGCGATTGCCAGACGAACTGCACGCCCACGCGCATCGCGCTGATGAGCTTCTCGCGGCCCAGCGGATTGGGCGTGTGCTCGCGCCGCCAGCGCAGCACGATGAAGCCCGAGGCCACCGACATCACCGCGTTCAGCACGAACACCCACAGGCTGCCCGCGCTCGCGATCAGCGCACCGGCCACCAGCGGCCCGATGATGCGCGAGGCGTTCATCGCGATGCCATTGAGCCCCAGCGCCGCCGGCAGGTGCGTGCGCGGCACCAGCTCCGGCACGATCGCCGAGAACACCGGCCAGCGCAGCGCCAGCCCGATGCCGTTGGCAAAGGTCAGCGCCAGCAGCAGCGGCGCATTCATCCAGCCGAGCGCCACCGCCGCGCACAGCACGATCGCCACACCGGCCAGCCAGAACTGCGTGGCCACCAGCCAGCGGCGCCGGTCGAGGATGTCGGCCAGCGCGCCGCTCGGCAGGCCGAGCAGGAACACCGGCAGGGTCGAGGCGGATTGCACCAGCGCCACCCAGATCGGCGTGCTGGTCAGCGTGGTCATCATCCACGCCGCCGCCACGTCGTTCATCCACATGCAGATGTTGGCGATGAGCCAGGTGCTCCACAGCATGCGGAACACGGGGAGCTTGAGCGGGGTCAGCGCGCCGATGCGCTGCGGGGTCGCACGCAAGGGCTGCTGCGAAATCTCCTCGGCGGTGATGGGTGGCATTGCCATCGATTGTCGCCCGGGCTGCGCAGGTTCACCTGCCGGGGGGCTTTCGAACCCTCAACCCCGATCGCTGCGCGCCAGCCGATACTCCAGCCGCCGCAACATCGTCGCCAGCGCCAGCGTCATCAGCCAGTAGATCACCGAGATCGCCAGGTACGGCTCCCAGTAGCGCGCATAGGCTCCCGCCACCGTACGCGCCGCGTAGGCCAGCTCCGCCAGCCCGATGGCCGAGACCAGCGAGGTGTCCTTCAGCAGCGAGATGGCGTTGTTGCCCAGCGGCGGCAGCATGCGGCGGAAGGCTTGCGGCAGCACGACGTAGCGCATCACCTGCGCCGGCGTGAAGCCGATCGATCGGCCCGCGTCCACCTGACCCTTGGAGATCGACTGGATGCCCGCGCGGAACACCTCCGAGATGTAGGCTGCCGAGTTCAGGGTCAGCGCCACGATGCCCGAGATCAGCGCGCCATGCTCCTGCTTGAGCTCGCGCGCCAGGTCGCCGGTGATCAGCAGGCCGCTGGTCGGATGGATGAACACCGGCATCACCGCGAAGTGGATCAAGAGTATCTGCACGAACAGCGGCGTGCCGCGAAAGAAGCTCACGTACACCGTAGCCGGCCAGCGCAGCAAATAGCGCGTGACCCATGTCCAGGGCGCGTGCCGCGCATTCGCCAGCCGCGCGATCGCCAGGCACAGGCCCCAGCTCGAACCCAGCAGCACGCAGACCACGGTCATGCGCAGCGTCATCCAGGCGCCCTGGAGGAACAGGTCCTTGTACTCCAGGAGGATGTCGACCCGGAACCAGCCGAACCAGACGATCGGTTCCATGACGGTCAACGAACGTTAGGGTCTTTGTTGAACCACTTCTTGTAGATGGTGTTGTAGCTGCCATCGGCGCGGATCGCGGCCAGCCCCGCGGCCAGCTTGTCCTGCAACGCCTTGTCGCCCTTCTTCACGACGATGCCGAAGCCTTCCTCGGGAAAGGACTTGTCGTCCACCGTCTTGAGGTCGGCGTTCTGCGCCACGCGGTAGGCGATCACGCCGTTGTCCCCGACGGCCGCATCGACGCCGCCCCCGGCCAGTTCCGAGATGATCAGCGGCGTGCTCTCGAAGCGGCGGATGTTCGGGTTGGTCTTGCCGAATTCGCGCGACACCACGTCGTCGGCCGTCGATGCGTTGACCACCGCGATCTTCTTGCCGGCCAGGTCCTTCAGCGACGCGACGGTGCTGGCCTTGGGCACTGCGATCAGCTGCTTGGCCGCGAAGTACGACGGCGAGAAGTCGTAGCTCTGCTTGCGCTTCTCGTTGATGGTCACGCCCGAGATGATCAGGTCCACGTCACCGTTGTTGAGCGCCGCGAAGATGCCGCTCCACGGCGTGTTGACCAGCTTGATCTTCAGGCCCTGGTTCTTCGCGATGGCGTTGATGATGTCGACGTCGAAACCGACGATCTGCTTGTCCTTGTTCTCGAACGCGAAGGGGGCGTAGGTGGCGCTGGAGGCCACGGTGAGTTCGCGGTTCTGCGCTTGCGCGCCGAAGGCCAGGGTGGCGGCTGCGAGGCCCAGCGCAAGCGCGCGACGGATGCGGTTCATTTTGTCTCCCGGTTGGAATGATGTGATGGGGACCGCAAATTCTAGAGGGCAGGTGCTTTGCGCAAAAAACGCATGGCCTAGCGCGAATCGATCCTGTCTAATCCTTGGTTCAAAAAACCAATCAGGGAGAAGGTCGAATATGTCACGGTTCGGCGTGCTTGTTTTTGCGCTTGGATGCGCGCTGTTGTCGTCTTGCGGGGGTGGAGGAAGCGGGGGTGGGGAGGCTGGCATCGGTGGCCTCCCGTACGCGGCGAGCGCGGCGCCGGCGGACGGTGCCAGGGCCGCTCGCATCGAGAAGCCCGCTGATCCGGCCGAAGCTCCCCAGGTCCTTTCGGGACGCGTCGATGCCGGCATGCCCTCGGTGGGCATCCAGGTCTGCCTCGACCTCGATGGCGATTTCGACTGCGGCGCCGCGGAGCCTGCGACCACGACCGACGCATCCGGCAACTTCGTGATGTCGATGGCGGCCGACACGCCGCTGACCCCGCTCCTCGTGGCCAAGATCCCGGCCAACACCGATGCGAGCGCGGCCGCGCAGGGGCCCTACCGGCTCGCATCGCGGGCCAAGCCGGTCACAGCCATCAGCGCATTGACCACCCTTGATGCCCTGCGCCCACGACCCGCCGCAGCGCCGGTCATTTCGGCACCGATGCCCTCGGAAGCGATCCCCTCGGCGCCGATGCCTCCGCCATGGCTCGGCCTCGCATGGACGATCGACATCCATGACCCCGACGATGCGGAAGCCCGGCGCATCGGCGCCGCCATCCTTCCAGCGTTGGCGGTCGCCGCGACAAGGCTGGTGAACAATGCCGCGATCCCGATGGGCATCCAGCCCGCCACCGTCCTTGCCGCCCGGGCCGCCGCACAGGTGCTGGGTGCATACATCGACCCGCGCACCGGCACGCTGCTGCACACCGTGGCGCCGAGGACCTTGCGTGTCGAGACCCTGGCCAAGGTCCAGCCTGAAACCTGTGCCACGCAGCCGGTGATACCGATCAGCATCCGCACCCGGGATGCCGCGCCCATCGACTCGAAGGAGGTCTACGTTCCCGCCATCCTGCAGATCGGCGGCACCGACGCCATCGCCACCGACATCCGTGGCCGCGGCAACAGCACCTGGGAGTTGATGCCCAAGAAGCCCTACCGCCTCAAGCTCGGCAAGAAGGCCGCGCTGCTCGGCCTGCCGGCCAGCAAGAACTGGGCGCTGCTCGCCAACTACGCGGACAAGACGCTGATGCGCAACGCCCTCGCATCCTGCCTCAGCCGCATGCTCGGCATGGACTACACGCCGGCGCAACGCTACGTGGAATTGACCCTCAACGACGACTACGTGGGCGTCTACCAGTTGAGCGACCTGGTCGAGGTGGCCAATACCCGCGTGAACATCGGCACGCCCGCCACCGCGGCGGTCGACCCCGGCATGGGCTTCCTGCTCGAGATCGACCGCCGGCTCGATGAAACCCTGTGGTACTACAGCCCGGCCGGCGTGCCGTATACCGTGAAGTCCGATGCCACCGCGGCGCAGATGCAAAACCTCTCGGGGTTCATCAATCACCTGGAAGGCGCGCTGTTCGGCGAGAACTTCAAGGACCCACGGACCGGCTACGACGCCTGGCTCGATGCCGACTCGCTCGTCGACCTGTACCTGATCAACGAGCTGTTCCGCAACAACGACGGCTTCTTCTCCAGCACATTCGCCTACCGGCCGCGCGACGGCCGCCTGCACTTCGGCCCCGTGTGGGACTTCGACATCGCGGCGGGCAACATCAACTACAACGGCAACGACGCCATGGAAGGCTGGTGGACGCGCAACCAGAGCGCCTATGTGCAGCGGCTGCTGCAGGACGAGCAGTTCGAGCGCCACTTGAAAGTGCGCTGGCGCTACCTCGCGGGGCGGCTGCCGGACCTGGGGGAATTCGCCTTCGCGACGGCCGCGGCGCTGGCCGAGCCGCAGGCGCGCAACTTCACGCGCTGGCCCATCCTCGATACCTGGGTCTGGCCCAACGCGGTGGTGAAGGGCTCCTATGCGGGCGAACTGAAATACCTGATCGATTGGCTCAGCGGCCGGGCCGGATGGATGAACGGCCAGCTCGACAACGCGCCGTAGACACCCTCACCGTCGCGGCGGTGCCAGGTGCGCCAGCGGCAATGCGCTGCTGGCCTTCACCTCGCCGAGCGAAAAGCTGGTGTGCAGGTCCTTCACGTTCGGCAGGTTCATCAGGTGCTCGCGCGCGAAGGCCGAGAAGCTGTCGAGGTCCTGCGCCACCACCTGCAACTCGAAGGTGCCGGTGCCGCTGATGTAGTGGCAGGCCACCACTTCCGGCATCTTGCGGATCGCATCCTCCAGCTTGCGCGTGGCATCGCCCTGCACCCGCTCGGTGTCGACGCGCACAAAAGCGAACACGCCGAGCCCGATCTTGTGGCGGTCGATCTCGGCGTGATAGCCCTTGATGAATCCGGCCTCCTCCAGCGCCCGAACACGTCGCCAGCACGGGGCGGCGGACAGGCCGACGCGCTGCGCCAGTTCGGCATTCGTGAGGCGCCCATCGGCCTGCAGTTCTTGCAGGATGGCGAGGTCGAACTTGTCAATGCTTTCCATATGTGGCAATTCTAGGAAAGATCCTTTCTGGAATGCGGGTTTGCGAGGCAGAGAACGCAAGCACCTATCCAAAGCTCAGGCATACACTTTGCGTCACTATTGGGGAGCGCCCTACAAGGGTTCAAAGGCAACTTTTTCAGCCACGCCCACGAGGCAAAGCCACTGGAGACCGACACATGAACGCCCCGCTTCCCGAGCACATCCGCAAGGCCCTCGAGACCGTCACGCTCGACGACAAATACTCGTTGGACTATGGCCGCGCCTTCATGAGCGGCGTTCAAGCCCTCGTCAAGCTGCCCATGCTGCAGCGCCTGCGCGACCAGCACAACGGCAAGAACACGGCCGGCTTCATCAGCGGCTACCGCGGCTCGCCCCTCGGCGGCTACGACCAGGCCCTGTGGAAGGCCAGCAAGTTCCTGAAGGCGCAGAACATCGTGTTCCAGCCGGGCGTCAATGAAGAGTTGGCCGCCACCGCGCTCTGGGGCACCCAGCAACTCGGCTTCTCCCCCCAGGGCACCAACAAGTTCGACGGCGTCTTCGGCATCTGGTACGGCAAGGGCCCGGGCGTGGACCGCTGCTCCGACGTCTTCAAGCATGCCAACATGGCCGGCACGACAGAGTTCGGCGGCGTCATCGCGGTGGCCGGCGACGACCACATCTCCAAGAGCTCGACCGCGGCGCACCAGAGCGACCACATCTTCAAGGCCTGCGGCACGCCGGTGTTCTTCCCGACCAACGTGCAGGAAATCCTGGACCTCGGCATCCATGCCTTCGCGATGAGCCGCTTCTCCGGCGTCTGGTCCGGCATGAAGACGATCCAGGAGATCGTCGAATCCAGCGCCACCGCGATGATCGACCCCGAGCGCGTCGAGATCGTCATCCCCACCGACTTCCAGATGCCGCCCGGCGGCCTGCACATCCGCTGGCCCGACCATGCGCTGGAGCAGGAAGCCCGGCTCATGCACTACAAGTGGTATGCCGCGCTGGCCTACATCCGCGCCAACCGGCTCAACCACAACGTCATCGAAGGCCCGAACGACCGCTTCGGCATCATGGCCAGCGGCAAGGCCTTCAACGACACGCGCCAGGCGCTGATCGACCTCGGCCTCGACGACGACGCCTGCCGCCAACTCGGCATCCGGCTGCACAAGGTGGCCGTCGTGTGGCCGCTGGAAGCGCAGCTCACGCGCGACTTCGCGACGGGCCTGCAGGAAATCCTCGTGGTCGAGGAAAAGCGCCAGGTCATCGAATACCAGCTCAAGGAAGAGCTCTACAACTGGCGCTCCGACGTGCGGCCCAACGTGGTCGGCAAGTACGACGAAGGCGAAGTGCATGCGGCCGAGGGCTACTCGGGCGGCGAATGGTCGATGCCCAATCCGACCTCGCATACGCTGCTGCGCGCCAATGCCGACCTGAACCCGGCGCTGATCGCCAAGGCCATCGCGCAACGCCTGAAGAAGACCGGCTTGCTCGAACAGGCCGGCAGCGACATGGTCGCGCGCATCGATGCGCAACTGGCGATCCTCGAGGCCAAGGAGCGCTCGATGGAAGTGCTGCAGGCAGGCGGAGTGAAGGATGCGCGCCAGCCCTGGTTCTGCTCGGGCTGCCCGCACAACACCAGCACCGTCGTGCCGGAAGGCTCGCGCGCCATGGGCGGCATCGGCTGCCACTTCATGGCGACCTGGATGGACCGCTCGACCATCGGCTTCACGCAGATGGGTGGCGAGGGCGTGCCATGGGTCGGCCAGCAGCCCTTCACCACCGACCAGCACATCTTCGCCAACCTCGGCGACGGCACCTACTTCCACAGCGGCCTGCTCGCGATCCGCCAGAGCATCGCGGCCGGCGTCAACATCACCTACAAGATCCTCTACAACGATGCCGTCGCCATGACCGGCGGCCAGCAGGTCGGCGAGCGCCCCGAGGGCCATTCGGTGCTGCAGATCGCCGAGAGCATGCATGCCGAGGGCGCGAAGAAGGTCGTCATCGTCACCGACGAGCCCGAGAAGTACCAGGGCGTCAGCGTCCCCGGCGACCATGTCGAAGTGAAGCATCGCGACCTGCTCGACGAGATCCAGCGCGAGTTCCGCGAGATCAAGGGCACCACCGCCATCATCTACGACCAGACCTGCGCCACCGAGAAGCGCCGCCGCCGCAAGCGGGGCACGGCCGTCGATCCGGCCAAGCGCGTGGTCATCAACGAACTGGTCTGCGAAGGCTGCGGCGACTGCGGCGTGCAGAGCAATTGCCTGAGCGTGGAGCCGCTGGAGACCGAATTCGGCCGCAAGCGCACCATCAACCAGAGCACCTGCAACAAGGACATGAGCTGCCTCAAGGGCTTCTGCCCGAGCTTCGTCACCGTCGAGGGCGGCCAGCTCAAGAAGAAGTCCAAGGGCAAGGCCAATTCGCCCTTCGAGATGGGCGAGATGTCCGAGCCCGTGCTGCCGCTACTGAAGCCCGGCCAAGTGTGGGGCGTGGTGGTGGCCGGCGTCGGCGGCACCGGCGTCATCACCATCGGCCAGTTGCTTGGCATGGCCTCGCACATCGAGGGCAAGGGCATCGTCACGCAGGATGCGGCCGGTCTGGCGCAGAAGGGCGGCGCGACCTGGAGCCATGTGCTGATCGGCGAGTCGCAAGACGCGATCCGCACGACGCGCGTGGGCACGGCCGCGGCAGACCTGGTCCTCGCAGCCGACCCGCTGGTGGCGGTCAACGGCGAGACGCTGGCCCGCATGCGCGAAGGGCGCACCCACGTCGCGCTCAACAGCCACGGCGCGCCGACGGCGGCCTTCGTGCGCAATGCCAACTGGACCAATCCGCAGGACGATTGCGCCAACGAGATCGCCCGCGCCGTCGGCGCCGATGGCCTGGCCAGCTTCGATGCCGATGCCACGGCCGTCGCGCTGATGGGCGACAGCCTCTATGCCAACCCGATGCTCCTCGGCTTTGCCTGGCAAAAGGGCTGGGTGCCGCTGGAGCATGAGTCGCTGATGCGGGCGATCGAGCTGAACGCAGTGGCGGTCGAGAACAACAAGACCGCCTTCGAATGGGGTCGCCGCGCCGCGCACAGTCCTGCCGCGGTGCAGAAGTTGGTGACGCCTGGCCAGGTGATCGAATTCAAGAAGCGCGAGACGGTCGAAAGCCTGGTCAAGCGCCGCGTCGAGTTCCTGACGCAGTACCAGAACGCCGCCTATGCCGAACAATACAAGGCCTTCGTCGGCCGCGTGCAGCAGGTCGAGACGGCGCGTGTCGGCAAGAACACGCTGACCGAGGCCGTGGCCCGCTACCTGTTCAAGCTCATGGCCTACAAGGACGAATACGAGGTCGCGCGCCTGCACACCGACCAATCGTTCCTGGACCGCGTCAACGGCATGTTCGAAGGCGACTTCAAGCTCAACTACCACCTGGCGCCGCCGCTCACCGCGAAGAAGAACGCGAAGGGTGAGTTGCAGAAGAAGAAGTTCGGGCCGGGCATGCTGACCGGTTTCAAGATCCTGGCCTCGCTCAAGGGCCTACGCGGCACCGCGCTCGACGTCTTCGGCCGCACCGAGGAGCGCAAGACCGAGCGTGCGCTGATCGGTGAATACAAGGCGAGCATCGAGGAAGTGATGTCCGGCCTGACCGCCGCCAACCATGCCACGGCGCTGGAAATCGCCGCGCTGCCGGAGCAGATCCGAGGCTATGGCCATGTGAAGGACCGTAACCTGGCGGCGGCCCGCACCCGCTGGGCCGCGCTCATGACGCAGTGGCGCCAGCCGCAGGCGTCCCGCGCGGCGGCCTGAAGCCAAGCCCACCTCCCCGCCCACGAGCGGCCGCTTGACGGGGCTGCTCTTGCGGGTCGCGCAGGCGGGCTGGAGCCGCGGGGCCGAGCCCCGATTGGGCGCACCCGGCAGCCCAGTGCAAAGCCGGCTCCGCGTGTGCCCACGAACAGGCATTGCCCACCCTCGCGTGAGTCGCGGCACAGCAGCCTCGCGCGCCACTTTCAAAGCCCCGTTCGCAGCGCCGGATTAGCCGCCAGCGGCGGCTGCCCCCACGAATACAATGCCCGGTGCTTGCGCGCGGGCATGGTCCTGCGCCGCATGGCCGCACCCCGCGGTCGCCGCGAATTGCCGCGGGCATCGCCCGCGTTATTGACATCCTCTGCTGGAGACTCCCTTGTTCATTTCCTCTGCCTTCGCCCAGACCGCCGCTGCTCCTGCCGCTCCCGCTGCCGGCGGCGACATGTTGTCTGCCTTCGGCGGCCTGCAACTGCCGATGATGATTGCCATCTTCGCCGTCTTCTACTTCGTCATCATCCGCCCGCAGCAGAAGCGCCAGAAGGAAGCCCGCGCCATGATCGAGGCGCTGGCCAAGGGCGATGAGGTCGTCACCGGCGGCGGCGTGCTCGGCAAGATCACGTCCATCAACGACCAGTACCTTGGCCTCGAAGTCGCCAACGGCGTCGAGATCAAGATCCAGCGCAGCGCCGTCATCCAGGTGCTGCCCAAGGGCGCGATCAAGTAATCGCTCGCCGGCCGGGGGCAGACCCCGGCAACCCCTGCGCCAAGTCGAACTTCCAACGCTCAACCTCCCGCCATGAATCGATATCCGGTCTGGAAGTACACCATCATCGTGATCGTGCTCCTGTTGGGGCTGATCTACGCGCTGCCCAATTTCTTCGGCGAGGCGCCTGCCGTGCAGGTGTCGCCGGCGAAGTCGACCACCAAGATCGACGCGACGACCCAGGCCCGTGTCGAGGAGGCGCTCAAGACCGCCGGTCTCAAGCCCGACCTGCTGACGCTCGACGCATCGGCCGTGCGTGTGCGCTTCACGACCACCGATGACCAGCTGAAGGCGCGCGACGCCCTGCAGCATGCGTTCGTGCCGAATCCCGAGGAGCCCTCGTACGTGGTGGCGCTGAACCTGGTGTCGCGCTCGCCGAACTGGCTCACCGCCCTGCATGCCTACCCGATGTACTTGGGCTTGGACCTCCGCGGCGGTGTGGATTTCCTGCTGCAGGTCGACATGAAGGGCGTGCTCGACAAGCGGGCCGAGACGATCGCCGGCGACGTTCGCACGTCGCTGCGCGACAAGAGCGTGCGTGGCGCGTCGGTCACCCGCAATGGCCAGACCGTGGAGGTGCGCGCGCGCGATGCGGCCGCGCTGGAGGCCGCCAAGCGCCTGTTCCAGGACCAGCAGCCCGACCTCGTCACCACCGACAGTCGCGAGGGCGACGACTACCTGTTGAAGGCCAATTTCCGGCCTGAGGCTGCGGTTCGCATCCAGGGCGACGCGCTCAAGCAGAACGTGACGACGCTGCACAACCGCATCAACGAACTCGGCGTGGCCGAGCCGGTGATCCAGCAGCAGGGCATCGATCGCATCGTGGTGCAACTGCCCGGCGTGCAGGATCCGACACGCGCCAAGGACATCCTGGGCCGCACCGCCACGCTCGAGATGCGCATGGTCGACGAGAGCGCCGAGGCCCGCGCCGCCAAGACCGGCGGCCCCGTGCCCTTCGGCTCCGAGAAATTCCCCGACGTCAACGGCCAGCCGGTGATCGTCAAGAAGCAGGTGCTCGTCACCGGCGAGAACCTCACCGACGCCCGCGCCGGCCTCGACCAGCAGCAGAACCTGCCCAACGTGTCGCTCGACCTGGACGCCAAGGGCGGCCGCATCATGCGCGACACCAGCCGCGAGAACATCGGCAAGCTGATGGCCATCCTGCTGTTCGAAAAGGGCAAGGGCCAGGCGATCTCGGTCGCCACCATACGCGGTGAACTGGGCACGCACTTCAGCATCTCCGGCGCGATGAGCTCGGTCGATGCCAACAACCTGGCGCTGCTGCTGCGCGCCGGCTCGCTGGCCGCGCCCATGGAAATCATCCAGGAACGCACCATCGGCCCGAGCCTCGGCGCCGACAACATTGCCAAGGGCTTCGACAGCGTGATGTACGGCTTCGCCGCGATCATGGTGTTCATGTGCATCTACTACGCGCTGTTCGGCGTGTTCTCGTCGATCGCGCTGGCCGTCAACCTGCTCCTGCTGGTGGCCGTGCTCTCCATCCTGCAAGCCACGCTCACCTTGCCCGGCATCGCCGCCATGGCACTGGCCATCGGCGTGGCGATCGACTCCAACGTGCTGATCAACGAGCGCGTGCGGGAGGAGTTGCGCAACGGCGCGGCGCCACAGGCGGCCATCCATGCCGGCTATGACCGCGCCTGGGGCACCATCCTCGACTCCAACGTGACCACGCTGATCGCGGGGGTGGCCTTGCTGGCCTTCGGCTCCGGTCCGGTGCGCGGCTTCGCGGTGGTCCACTGCATCGGCATCGTCACCTCCATGTTCTCGGCCGTGTTCTTCTCGCGCGGCCTGGTGAACTTCTGGTACGGCCGAAAGAAGAAACTCAAGACCGTCTCCATCGGCACCGTCTGGCGCCCCAAGACCGACGACGCGGCCGTGGCCGAATAAGAACAGGACGATCACATGGAGTTCTTTCGCATCCACAAGACCATCCCGTTCATGCGCCATGCGCTGATCCTGAACGCGGTGTCTTTCATTACCTTCGCGCTGGCGGTCTTCTTCCTGTTCCACCGCGGCTTGCACCTGTCGGTGGAGTTCACTGGCGGCACGGTGATGGAAGTCGCCTACAAGCAGTCAGCCGACGTCGGCAAGGTGCGCGAGACCATTGCCAAGCTGGGCTATGCCGATGTGCAGGTGCAGAACTTCGGCACCTCGCGCGATGTTCAGATCCGCCTGCCGGTGCAAAAAGGCATGAGCTCGGCCCAGCAGAGCGAGCAGGTCATGGGCGCGCTGAAGGCGGTCGACCCTGAAGTCGTGTTGCGTGGCAATGAATTCGTCGGCCCGCAGGTCGGTGACGAACTCACCACCAACGGGCTCAAGGCGCTCGGCATGGTGGTGGTCGGCATCATGATCTACCTGGCCTTCCGCTTCGAATGGAAGTTCGCGCTGGCCACCGTGCTGGCCAACCTGCACGACGTGGTCATCATCCTGGGCTTCTTCGCCTTCTTCCAGTGGGAGTTCTCGCTGGCGGTGCTGGCGGCGGTGCTGGCGGTGCTGGGCTATTCGGTGAATGAATCGGTCGTGATCTTCGACCGCGTACGCGAGAACTTCCGGCGCTACCGCAAGCTGAACACGCACGAGATCATCGACAGCGCGATCACCTCCACCATCAGCCGGACCATCATCACCCACGGCTCCACGCAACTGGTGGTGCTGTCGATGTTCTTCTTCGGCGGCCCGACGCTGCACTACTTTGCGCTGGCGCTGACCATCGGCATCTGCTTCGGCATCTATTCCTCGGCCTTCGTGGCGGCGGCCATTGCCATGTGGCTGGGCGTCAAGCGCGAGGACCTGGTCAAGGGTCCGGTCAAGCGCGATGGCGATCCGGACGATCCGAACGCCGGCGCCGTGGTGTGATCCATAGACCGAAAATTGCGGGTTGGCGAGCATGCAACGGGCCTTGTGTCAAAACGCTTCCCGATGCAAGCTCTGCGATTGCCATAGTTCTCGAGCCGTCCAGATTTATTCATGAGCACCCAGCGGTCCCACGTCGCCTCCTTGCAGCTAGCCCGTGAGGCCCGCGAGCGTTTCGTGACCGCCACCGGCGCGGTGATCGCGCCGTCCGCGCATGCCATCCGGGAGCGCTTGACTTCGCTGTCGCAGGCCGTCGGCAATGCGCGCGAGATGCAGGAGCACCGCGACGACTTCCTGAATTTCCGGACCAAGGAATCGAACTGGGTTTCACTGGCGCAGGAAAGCTGGCGCAAGGCCCTGGCGCAGGTGTCCGCGAGCACCGGCAGTTCGCACAATTCGTTGTCCTCGCTGGAACTCATCGGCGACGAGGTGGTGGAAAACAACATCCTCTCGTCGCGGCTGGCGCTGGTGATCCAGGACAAGGCCAGCTTCGAGCTGAACGACCTGCGCCTGCGCATCCAGCACCTGGAAGGCACGACCGAGCTCGATTCCAAGGACGTGCTGCGACCCGAGTCGCTGGCCAAGATGCTGGTGGAGCAATGGCTGGCGGCCGGGCTCAGCCGGCAACTCTGGACCAAGGTGCAGGAAGTCGTCCACAACCGGCTGCTGGAAGTCGTGGTGGGCGCCTATCACGATGCCAACGCCTTCCTGATCTCCAAGGGCGTGATGCCGGAGATCGACCTCAAGAATTTCGTCAAGCGCACCGGCGCCGTCACCAACTCCGGCGCCCTGGGCGGCAGCTTTGCCCATGAAGCGGGCGGCATGCATGCGCACAGCGGCAGCGGCGGATTCGGCGGCGGGGCGGCTGCCGGATTCGTTGGAGGCGTGCAGGGCGGCGGCGTGCACCGGGGCGGTGGTGGCGGCTACGCGGGCGGCTTCGGCATTCCGCCTGGCAGCTTTGCACCTGCGCAGATCGGCGTGGTGCATGGCCCGCAGGGGGCTGGCGTCAGTGGCGGCAACGGCAACGGCGGGGCTTCCAGCGGCCGTGGCTACGGCGGTGCGGCCGTGGGCATGATGGATGGCATGGGCGGTTCGCCCTTTTTCGTGGCGCGCCAACGCGCCCAGGGCGTGCTGCTGAACCTCAAGCGCTTCGTGACCGCGCGCATCGGCGGTGAAACCGTGGCCCAGCGCGGCGGCGCGATGGGCGGCGGGGTCGGCGCCACCGGCGTGGGTGTCCGGGCGTCGGGCGGCGGTATGGTTGGCGGCGTCGGAAGTGTGGGAAGTGTCGGTGGTGGCGGCGGCGGAATGGCGGGCGGCGTCAGTGGCGGCGTCGGCGGCGCAGCCTTTGCCGCGGCCATCGCGGACGCCGAGGCCGCCTACCAGATTGCCGCATCGCAGTACCTGCTGGCCGCCGACGAAGCGACGGCCGTGCAGCAGACGGCCGTCGACCTGCGCCGGCGCAGCGCCGAACTCAAGAAAAAGGCGCCGACCACCGCCGACAAGGCCACGGTCGAGATCGTGGCGCTGATGTTCCAGGCTATCCTGGCTGAGGAGCGCATCCCGTTCTCGGCCCGCGTATGGTTCGCGCGGCTGCAGATGCCGGTGCTGCGCGTGGCGATCGCCGAGCCCGAGTTCTTCGGCACGCTGCAGCATCCTGCGCGCATGCTGATCGACCGCATGGGCTCCTGCGTCATGGGCTTCGACGCGGCCGCCATCTCGGGCAGCGCGCTCGAAGGCGAGATCCGCCGCGTGGTGCAGGTGATCGAGCAATACCCGGAAACCGGCCAGCGCGTGTTCAAGCTGGTGTTCGACGAATTCGTCGCCTTCCTGAACAAGTACCTGACGCAGAGTGATGCCACTCAACGCCTCATGAGCGTGGCGCAGCAGGTCGAGCAGAAGGAAACGATGGCGATCCAGTACACCATCGAGTTGCGCAAGATGCTCAACGACATGCCGGTGCGCGAGGAGATCCGCGAGTTCCTGTTCAAGGTCTGGGCCGAGGTGCTGGCCATTGCCGCGCTGCGCTACGGCGGGCAGGACGAGCAGACCGTGACGCTCAAGCGCGCCGCCTCCGAACTGGTCTGGGCGGCCAGCGCCAAGCCCAACCGCAACGACCGCACCCGCGTGATCCAGGACCTGCCCAAGCTGCTGCAGCGACTGCGCTCCGGCATGACCTTGCTGGGCATCGTGGGCGAGCCGCAGGAACAGCACATCAAGATCATCGGCGACACCCTGGCCGACGCCTTCATGTCGAAGACGGAAGCCATTCCCACCGCGCAGATCGAAGCCATGGCCAAGCGCCTGGCCAATCTCGAGGATTTCGTCACCGACGAGGCCGGCGATGTCTCGGGCGAACTGCCGATTGATGCCGGCAGCATCGAACTGCTGCTGGGCGTGGATGCCGCGTCGATCGAAGTCATTCCGAACGCGGGCACCAAGGTCAGCGAGGACATGCTGGCCTGGGCGCATGAACTCCAGGTCGGCACCTGGTTCATGCTCGACCACAATGGCCGCGTGAACCAGGTCCAGTTCGTCTGGCGCAGCGACCGCAAGCAACTGCACCTGTTTGCCGCGACCCATGGAAAGAACTTCCTGATCCAGGCCGGGCGGCTCGCGTCCTACCTGCAGGCCGGCCTGCTGGTGCCGGCGGAAGAGGAAACGCTCACCGTCCGCGCCACGCGCGAGGCGCTGGCCAAGCTCGATGCCAATCCTGAGCGCTTGCTGAACTAGGGCCAGGATTTCAGCCGGAAGCGGCGGTTATTCGAGGCGTGCCGGCCGCAGGCGCACTGCGTCCTCCCGGCGTTGTTCGTGGGCACCCGCGGAACCGGCTTTGCCGGGCCGCTGGGTGCGCCCCCTTGAGTGGGAAGCGCCGCAGGCGCTTCGGGGGTGGGCTTTTATTCAGTGCGCGATCCGACCGGCGCGGGTTTCGCAGAGCTCGTCGAGCACCAGCGCGTCGGGCTCGATGCCGGTGCTCCAGTGCACCATCAGCACGATGATCTTCAGCTCGTCCAGCGCCACCGGGTCGCCCGGCGCCGCCATGGCGCGCTCGATGACGATCTCGCGCAAGCCGCCGTCGAGCACATTCGAGGCTTCGAGGAAGTTGATGAAACCCAGGCACTCGGCGCCCAAGTGGTCCTGCTCGGCACCGGAGTAGACGCGCATCGCATGGGCGGACTGGGGCAGGGCGGCCTCGTCAGGACCGCGCAGGGTGACGGTGGCGGTGCTGCCGTCGCCTTCGAATCTCAATTGGGCGCCCCGGGTGGCGAGGCTCAGGCCATCCAGCCACTGAAGCGCCTCGCGGATTTCGTCGTGGTCGAAGCCGTGCGCGCTGAGCTTGCGGCCCAGTTGCTCGGGTTCCGGGCACGCGTCGCCGCGCCAGTAGTTTTCATAGACGAATACGAGCACTTCGAACATGCCCCAATATAGCCCAGGCGCCTGGATTGGCCCACCCCCGAAGCGCCCTATGCCCTAAGGGCGGGCGCTCAGAGGCGGCTGCTCTTGCAGGCTGTCCAAGCTGCACCGGCCGTGGCCGTCAGCTCCTCGATCGAGTGGCGCATCCGGCAGACCGGCAGGGCCGGTTCCACGGGGCCCAGGAACAGACCTCTTGGCGGCGCAGTTCAAGCCGAAGCAATGCGTTGGAACAAGCCGCCTGGCAGTCGCGCCACATGGCCTTCCAGTTCGAGTTCCAGCAGCTTGACCTGAAGTTCGGCGGCGCTCCAGCCGGTGCGCGCGGTCAGCGCATCCAGGCTGACCGGGTCGTGGCCGAGGGCTTCGATCAGTGGGTTCCCGGATTCCATGGTGTTCGAAAGGCAGGTTGCATGGGTGTTGCCTGCCATTGAACCGGGCGCGGCAGGAAAGCGCAATTCCTCCAGGATGTCCTGCACCGACTCGATCAGCTTGGCCCCCTGCCGGATCAGCGCATGGCAGCCGCGCGACTGCGGCGCGTGGATCGAGCCGGGGATCGCAAAGACTTCCTTGCCTTGCTCGGTCGCCAGCCGGGCCGTGATCAGCGAGCCGGATTGCAGCGCGGCCTCGACGACCAGCGTGCCCTGCGAGAGGCCGGCGATCAGCCGGTTGCGCTTGGGAAAGTTCTGGTTGAGCGGCGGCGTACCGAGGGGATATTCGCTGACCAGCATGCCTTGCCCGACGATGCGGCGCGCCAGGTCGCGGTGGCGTGCCGGATAGACGCGGTCGAGTCCGGTGCCGACAAAGGCGATCGTCGCCAGCCGCTCAGCGCTTCCGGCTGCGTCCAGTGCGCCCTGGTGCGCCGCACCATCGATGCCAAGCGCCAGTCCCGACACGACCACGATGTTCGCCTCGCCCAGCGCCTGCGCAAATGCGCGCGCATTGGAAAGCCCCTGCGGCGTCGGATTGCGGCTTCCGACCATCGCCAGGCTGCGATCGGCCTGCGTCAGGTCGAAGCCATCGGCAGCCAGCGTGTAGAGCATCGGTGGCGGATCGGGCATCTGCAGCAACGCGGCCGGATAGCCGGCATCGCCAAGCGTCAGCACGCGCCGCACAGCACCGGTGGCATCGCTGCCGTGCAGCCATTCCCACGTCTATTCGGCGAGGGATTCGAGCCCCGCAGGCGCTTGCTGGAGCGCCTCGACGCAGGCCTCCGATACGACCTGCCCCAGGGCGGCCGGCGTCTGCCGGAACACATCGCCGGGCAGCCCGAAGGCACCCAGCAGCTTGCGCGCGGTGATGTCGCCCACGCCCGGCGTGAGGGTCAGCCGCAGCCAACCCTCGAGTTCTTCACGTTCCACTCCCTGCCCACTCCCCTGTTGTTGTTCAGGGGTTGATCAGCAAGTCCCCTGCCTTCGGAGTGTCGCTGATCTCCAGCACGAGGGCGTACGACACCTTCTCGAACGGGCGGAACACCATCAGCAGGCCGATGCGTTCATTCGGCAGCTTCAGCGTTTCCTTGCCGCCGTTGGTGCGGTCGACGATGGTTTCGCCGTTCTTCAGGATGGCCAGCACGTTGCCGGTCTCGAGGCCGTCGCGCGTGCCCTTGTTGATGGACACGACCTGGTTCTGCGCCGCGAACTGCACCGCATTGCCGTAGACGGAAATGATGCGACCGTTGGTGATGGTGCCGGAGGGCGCACGCGGCGCGTAGCTCAGCAACTGGCGCGGCGGTTCGGGCAGCAGGCGGTCGCCGGCCCGGATTTCTTCCTTGGCCGCCACGACGTCGATGGTCGCAGGCACCACGCTGGTGACCTCCTTGCCATCCTGCATCATGGTTTCGGTCGTCTCGCTGCGCTGCAACTGGACCTTGCCCAGGTACTGCGCCTCGTAGCCGAGGATTTCACCGGTGGCCGGATCCTTCAGTGGCGTGGCATTGCGGAACACGCGGTACTGGTTGATGGGGCCGGGCTTCTCGATCAGCGGCGCGTTGGCTTCTCCGCGGGCATAGGCCCGGTCGCCACGGGACAGCAGCACGTGGTTGTCGTTGCCGGCCACGATGCGCGGCGCCAGCCTGACGCTGTCCTCGTCCGTCACGATCGGCTCGGTGAGGAAGGGCTCGATCAGCGCCGTGTTCAGCGTCGGCAAGGCCATGCCGGACAGCGATTCGCTGCGCGTACGCGGGGACAGCTTGATCGTGCCCTCGGGCCCGCCGGTGCCGCGGCGCGTGCTCAGGCGGGCCCGACCGCCGGTCTTGTCCAGGTACAGCACCTGGCCCGGGTAGATCAGGTGCGGGTTGCGGATGTCGTTGAGGTTCATGCCCCACAACTCCGGCCAGCGCCACGGCGTGCGCAGGTACATGCGCGAGATGGCCCAGAGCGTGTCGCCGCGCTTGACGGTGTACTCATCCGGTGCGTTGGGCGCGAGTTCGCTCAGCGGAATGCCGGTCTGAGCCGTCTGCTGGGCGGTGGCGCGCTGCGTCGGCGTGACAGGATAGTTTTGCGCCGAGGCCACGGTGGCAGTGCCGAACAGCGCCAGGGCTGCGACCGTTGCAAGGGGAGTTAAACGCAAGCCGGCGATGGTTCGGAATGTTTTCATGAGTTGGATGGTGTGCACACACTACCGCCACGGAGATGGCGGAAACGAATCCTCACAATTTGCAACGAATTTTGCGCTGAAGCCCTGGAGAGGGCAACGTTTATCCCTTTTGGTGTCCGCGAGGCGTCGCGGAATTGGCGAAAATAGCCACAACTTCTGCACGATTTCATGGCCAAACGACCCATTCTGAGTTTCCCCGACAAACGCCTGCACACCGTTGCCAAGCCGGTGCAGGGTGTCGACGCCCGCATCAAGGCTCTGGTGGCCGACATGCTGGAAACCATGTACGACGCCCAGGGCATCGGCCTCGCAGCCACCCAGATCGATGTGCATGAACGTCTCGTGGTCATTGACGTTTCGGAGGAGCGTAACGCCCCGCTGATATTGATCAACCCCGAAATCGTGTGGGCGAGTGACGAAAAAGTAGTCAACGAAGAGGGCTGTTTGTCGGTGCCCGGCATCTACGACGGGGTCGAACGCTCCACCTCCGTGCGCTGCACGGCCCTCGACCTGGATGGTGAACCGCGCACCATCGAGGCCGACGGCTTGCTGGCGGTCTGCATCCAGCACGAACTCGATCACCTGCTGGGCAAGGTGTTCGTCGAGTACCTGTCGCCGCTGAAGCGCAACCGCATCAAGAGCAAGATGCTCAAGCAGCAACGCGAAGAACAGCGCGAAGGCCGGGGATGAGCATGCTGCGCCGCCGGCAGGGGCTGGCTGCGGTGCTGGTGCTCAGCCTGGCGGGTGTTCTCGCCGGTTGCGCCGGTGAACCGACCCGTCTCCCGCTGGACAGCACTCGCGCGGAGACGCTCCAGCGACTCGGACCGCCCACCGCGACGTATGCGCTCGCTGACGGTGGAGAGCGCCTGCAGTATTCCCGTGCGCCGGCCGGCTTCGAAGTCAACAACGTCGACCTCGACAGAAGCGGCAAGGTGGTGTCGATCACGCAGGAACTCGACGAGGGCCTGTTCGGCAACACCATCCAGCCCGGCGTGTGGCGCGTGCCCGACGTGCTGCGCACCTACGGCCGGCCCTACGAAATCAGCCGGGTGACTTCCTTCAAAGGCGACGTCTGGAGTTGGCGCTACAAGTGGCACAACACGATCCGGCTGCTGTACATCTATGTCGATCCGCAAGGCCTGGTCGACCACTACAACCTCGGCGACGACCTGACGCTCGAGCGCCTGACCCGCTGAACCTGCGAGCATCCCTTTGAGAATCGTTTTTGCGGGCACCCCCGCCTTTGCCGCGACCGCGCTGGCCCGGCTCGATGCCGCCGGCTTCGACATCGCCCTTGTCCTGACGCAACCGGACCGTCCCGCCGGCCGCGGCATGAAGCTGCAAGCCTCGCCGGTGAAGACGCTGGCCTTGCTGCGCGGATGGCGTGTCGCGCAGCCGCGCAGCCTGCGCCTGGACGGCAAGTACCCGGAGGATGCGGCCGAAGCGCGTGAGGTGTTGCAGGCCGCCAACGCGGACTGCGTGGTCGTGGCCGCCTACGGCCTGATCCTGCCGCAGTGGGTGCTCGACCTGCCACGGCTCGGCTGCCTCAACATCCACGCGAGCTTGCTGCCGCGCTGGCGCGGCGCCGCGCCCATCCACCGCGCCATCGAGGCCGGCGATGCGGAAACCGGCGTGACCATCATGCAGATGGACGCCGGGCTCGACACCGGCGACATGCTGCTGCGCGAGTCACTTGCCATCGGCGACGACAGCACTGCAAAGCTGCACGACCGGTTGGCCGAGATGGGCGGACGCCTCGTTGTCGACGCGCTGCGCCTGGCCGAGGCGGATGGATTGAAGCCCGAGCGCCAACCCGCCGAGGGCGTGACCTATGCCCACAAGGTCGAAAAGCACGAGGCGAAAGTCGACTGGGACCAGCCGGCCGAAGCCATCGTGCGCCGCATTCGCGCCTTCGATCCGTTTCCGGGTGCCAGCAGCGAACTGGGCGGCGAAACAGTCAAGTTGTGGGCCGCCCGTGTCGAATCCACCACGCCTGGCCAAGCCCCCGGAACCATCTTGGAGGTCACGCCCGTCGGCATGGCAGTCGCGGCGCGTGATTCGACGGTCGTCGTCACCGAACTCCAACGCCCCGGAGGCAAGCGCCTCGCGGTGGCGGACTTCGTGCGCGGCTTCGATGCACGGCCGGGCCAGGTCTTCGGGCGCTGAGCGTTGTTCTTCCTTCGCTCCGTCCGCAACCATCCCGCTTTCCGCGAGGGTGCGCGCAACATGGCGCCGCTGGCGGTCGGCATCTCGGCCTGGGGCCTGATGACGGGCGTGGCGATGGTGCAGTCGGGCATGAGCGTGTTCGAGGCCGTTGCCATGGCGTTGCTGGTCTATGCGGGCAGCTCGCAACTGGCGGCCATCCCCCTGCTCATGGCGGGCGCGCCGGGCTGGGTGATTCTGGCGACCGGCTTCTGCGTCAACCTGCGCTTCGTGGTGTTCAGCCTGCACCTGCGGCCCTACCTCATGCACACGCCGCGCTGGCGGCGGCTGGTCAACGGCTACATGACGGCCGACCTCAGCTATGTGACCTTCACGCGGCGCTATCCCGAGCCGGCGGTGGACGCGGCAGGGCGTGACGAGCAGGAGGCGTTCCTGGCTGGCGGCTACTTCATCACCTGGGTGGCATGGATGAGCCTGAGCCTGATCGGCGTGGCGCTCGCCAACTTCATCCCGCTGGCGTGGGGTCTGGGTTTCGCGGGCGTGCTGAGCCTGGTCGCCATCCTGTGCTCGATGGCGACCAGCAAGCTGCGCATGGCGGCGATCGGCATTGCCGGCGCGACGGCCGTGATGGCATACAGCCTGCCGCTCAAGCTCAACATCGTGGTGGGCATCGGCGTGGCGGTGCTGTTGTGCTTCTGGTTCGAGAAGAAGCTCGGGCTGGACCCGGATGAGGGGGACGACAAGTGAACGGCGGAGTCACCGATGGCTCGACCTTGCTGATCATCGTCGGCCTGGCCGGCGTCAGCGTGCTCACGCGCTGCTTCTTCTTCATCCTCGACCGGCCCTGGGGCCTGCCGCCGTGGGCACACCGGGCGCTGCACTACGCGCCGGTGGCGGCACTGGCTGCGGTGGTGATTCCCGAGATCGTGATGACGCAAGGCCACTTCATCGCGACATGGCAGGACGCCCGGCTGTACGCAGCCGCGGCGGGCGCCGTGTATTACTTCAAGCGCCATGGGGTGCTGGGGACCATCGTGGCGGGGATGGCGGTCTATCTGCCGCTGCACCTTGGACTGGGCTGGTAGCCGCACTTGCTGACTTCCGACGAGGGGCGGTTGTCGTTAACGTTCGTCATTGACCATCAATTCCCAGAATCTCTCGTGTTGGTGATGTGAAAGTAGTCCATTCGGGCTAATATCGCCCCTCCAAAAAAGATTCACAGGGAGTGATTTCACATGGCCACCAGAGCCCGGACGCTGCGCGCGCTCATCCAGGACCGCCAGCACGCCCGCCTCCTGCGCCTGTCCTTTCCCCATGGTGGCGAGCCCGCCAACGCCGAACTGGTCGTCAACAGGCTGCACGCCCGTGAAGGCCTCTCCCGCGACTTCGAGTTCACCGTCGAACTCCTCAGCGACAACGCCGACATCCCCCTGAAGGACCTGCAGGGCAGGATGCTGTGCATCTCCCTGGTGCGCCCCGACGGCACCCTGCGCCACTTCACCGGCATCGTCTTCGCCTTCCGGCTCGTTCGCACCGACGGCAACCTGGCCTTCTACGAAGCCGAACTCGGCCCCTGGCTGCGCTACCTGCGCCTGCGCACCAACAACCGCCTGTTCCACCGCAAGACCCTGCAGGAGCAGACCCGGCTCATCTTCAGCGACTACGGCGTCCTGCCCCAATGGAAATGGGTCGTGCGCGGCGAAGACGCCCCCATCACCATGGCCACCCAGGGCGGGGGCATCGGCGAGAGCGACCACAACTACCTGCACCGCCGCTGGGAGGCCGCGGGCTACAGCTACCGCTGGGAACACGACCACGAGGGCCACACCCTCGTCCTGAGCGACGACAGCACCCTGTTCCCGCCCATCGATGGTCTC
>NZ_JBBKZS010000015.1:0-164000 GCF_037889955.1 Variovorax robiniae | reverse complement strand
CCTTCCCATCCCGAACAGGACAGTGAAACGACTCAGCGCCGATGATAGTGCGGGTTCCCGTGTGAAAGTAGGTCATCGTCAGGCTCTTACAGCCCAGAAAGCCCAACCTCAATCGAGGTTGGGCTTTTTGCATTTCCGGGTGCGATCAAAGCTGCGTTGCACCGAACGCATTGAGTTTTAATTGAGGTTTTTGCTTTTTACGCGCTGGTAGATGAATTGATGCCGGATTGCTGTCCGGCAGCGGCGCAGTGAAGCCACCTGACCACTCCGGGGGTACAAGCCGATGATTTTGAGCACGTAGCGAGACGAGAGTTGGCCCGTACGACGAAGAAAGTGACGTTCGGGTCGCACAGTTCCTGACCCACGCCAGCCGCTCGCCTGTATCAGCGCTTGGCAGGCTACAATCGAAGGCTCCACTCCTAACAAGGGCGAGAAAGGCAATCTGGTTATGACACCGCGAACTACGGCAACCGTTTTCAACGGCTCCTTCATCCAAGGAAGCGGCCGGTAGCCCGCGCGCGCTGGTTGTTCCAGCACCCATGACCCCCACAAAGCGCGGCTCCCACCGCGCTTTTTGCTTTTCATTTCAGAGGTTCCCAATGATCCAGATCACGCTTCCCGACAACTCGCAGCGCGAGTTCCCTGGCCCGGTTTCGGTGGCCGAAGTGGCCCAGTCCATCGGCCCCGGCCTGGCCAAGATGACGCTGGCCGGCAAGGTCGACGGCAAGTTGGTCGATGCGAGCGACATCATCGACCGCAGCGCCAAGCTGCAGATCATCACGCCGCGTGACGACGAGGGCCTGGAGATCATTCGCCACTCGACAGCCCACTTGGTTGGGCATGCAGTGAAGCAACTCTATCCGACGGCCAAGATGGTGATCGGCCCGGTGATCGAGGAGGGCTTCTACTACGACATCTCCTACGAGCGCCCCTTCACGCCCGAAGACATGGAGGCAATCGAGAAGCGCATGCGCGAGCTGATCGCGCAGGACTACGACGTGGTCAAGAAGATGACGCCTCGTGCCGAGGTCATCGAGGTCTTCAAGTCTCGCGGCGAGGAATACAAGCTGCGCCTGGTCGAGGACATGCCTGACGAGAAGGCGATGGGCCTCTACTACCACCAGGAATACGTCGACATGTGCCGCGGCCCGCACGTGCCGAACACGCGCTTCCTGAAAGTCTTCAAGCTCACGAAGCTGGCCGGCGCCTACTGGCGTGGTGATGCGAAGAACGAGCAGCTGCAACGCATCTATGGCACGGCCTGGGCCGACAAGAAGCAACTCGACCAGTACATCCAGCGCATCGAGGAGGCCGAGAAGCGCGACCATCGCAAACTCGGTCGCGAATTGGACCTGTACCACATCGATGAAGTCGCGCCGGGCGTGGTGTTCTGGCACCCGAAGGGCTGGGCGTTGTGGCAGCAGGTCGAGCAGTACATGCGCAAGGTCTATCGCGACACGGGTTACCAGGAAGTGAAGGGGCCGCAGATCCTAGACAAGAGCCTGTGGGAGAAGACGGGCCACTGGCAGAACTATCGCGAGAACATGTTCGTGACGGAGTCGGAGAAGCGCGAGTACGCGCTGAAGCCCATGAACTGCCCCGGCCATGTGATCATCTTCAAGAGCGACCTGCGCAGCTATCGCGACCTGCCGCTGCGCTACGGTGAATTCGGCCAATGCCATCGCAACGAGCCCTCTGGCGGCCTGCACGGCATCATGCGCGTGCGCGGCTTCACGCAGGACGACGGCCACATCTTCTGCACGGAAGACCAGATCCTGGAAGAGTGCGTCAACTACACGGCGCAATTGCAAGCGGTCTACAAGGACTTCGGCTTCACGGACATCCTCTACAAGGTGGCGACGCGTCCGGAGAGCCGCATTGGCTCCGACGAACTCTGGGACAAGGCCGAGCACGCCGTGATGGAGGCGCTGCGCCGCTCAGGCGTCGACTTCGTCATTGCGCCGGGCGACGGCGCCTTCTACGGCCCGAAGATCGAGTACACGCTGAAGGATGCGATCGGCCGCCAGTGGCAGTGCGGCACGATGCAGGTCGACTTCAACATGGCCGAGCGCCTGGGTGGCGAGTACGTCACGGAGACGAGCGGCCGCGCCTATCCGGTGATGCTGCACCGCGCGATCGTCGGCAGCCTGGAGCGCTTCATCGGCATGCTGGTCGAGCATCATGCCGGCGCGATGCCCGCCTGGCTCGCCCCGGTGCAGGTCGCCGTGCTCAACATCAGCGAAGGGCAGGCCGACTACGCCTCGGAAGTTGCCAAAACGCTGCGGAATCAAGGGCTTAGAGTCACGCTCGACCTGCACAACGAGAAGATTACGTATAAAATACGGAAGCATTCGTTGCAAAAGCTCCCTTATATCCTCGTCGTGGGCGACAAGGAAAAGGAAGCAGGTGCCGTCGCAGTACGCGCCCGGGGCAATAAAGACCTCGGAGTCATGTCGATGCAGGCGTTCTCTGAACTGATCGCCGGCGACATCCAACACAAACGCTGATTTTCTGGAAAACGGTCGCTTGTGCGCGTGGTTGCTACGGTCTTCGCTACAGATTTTGTAGCAGATTTTTAAAGGATTCTGACCATCGCTACTGCATTTCGCGACCGCCGCCACCGCGAGGAACGCCAACACCGCCTGAACCGGGAAATCATGGCCCCGGAAGTCCGCCTTGTCGGCCCGGATAACGAGCCATTGGGTGTGATGAGCCTCTCGGAGGCCTTGCGCCTCGCTGGCGAGGCCGATGTGGATCTGGTGGAGGTCGTCGCGGCGGCCAATCCGCCGGTTTGCCGCCTGATCGAGTACGGTAAGTTCAAGTACCACGAGCAGAAGAAAGCGGCCGAAGCGAAGTCGAAGCAGAAGGTCATCGAGGTCAAGGAAATCAAGTTCCGGCCCGGTACCGACGATGGTGACTACAACATCAAGATGCGCAACATCCGGCGCTTCCTTGAGGACGGCGACAAATGCAAGATCACGCTGCGCTTCCGCGGCCGCGAGATCACGCACCAGGAGCTGGGTCTGGCACTCTTGCAGCGCATTCGCGACGAGCTGGGTGACACGATCATGGTCGAGCAGTTTCCGAAGCTCGAAGGCCGGCAGATGATCATGATGATCGCGCCGGGCCGCAAGAAAGCCGGCGGTGCTGCACCGAAGGCCACGACCGAGCCGGCAGCCGCCGCTTGATCGACAAAGCCCGCTCGGGCTGAGTCTGCTGAAGAATTTCGGCGAGGCTCGCAAAGAGCGGCAAACAGTTTTGAAGGGATTTCGCGCCGGCTGCAAAGCGGGCGCGGGATGAAGAAGTGTCTCGGGGCCAACAAGCATGCGGAGCATCCGCATCGCCTCACGAGCACAATTTAAGGAGCATTCAATGCCCAAAATGAAGACCAAGAGCAGCGCGAAAAAACGTTTCCGCGTTCGTCCCGGTGGCACCGTCAAGCGCGGTCAAGCCTTCAAGCGTCACATCCTGACGAAGAAGACCACCAAGAACAAGCGCCATCTGCGCGGTGCAGTGACGGTTCATGAAACCAACATGGTTTCGATGGCCGCCATGTTGCCCGGCATGGGCATTTAATCCAGACGAACAAGGAGTACTCACATGCCTCGCGTCAAACGTGGTGTAACGGCTCGCGCCCGCCACAAGAAGGTTCTCAAGCTCGCCAAGGGTTTCCGCGGTCGCCGCGGTAATGTCTATCGCATCGCCAAGCAGGCGGTGATGAAGGCTGGGCAATATGCCTACCGTGACCGCCGCACCAAGAAGCGCGTCTTCCGTCAACTGTGGATCGCGCGTATCAACGCCGCCTCGCGTGAACTGGGCCTGACCTACAGCCAGTTCGCCAACGGCATCCGCAAGGCCGGTATCGAGATCGACCGCAAGGTCCTGGCCGATATCGCCGTGCACGACAAGGCCGCTTTTGCCGGCATCGTGGAGCAGGTCAAGGCCAAGCTGGCTGCTTGATCCTGTCAGCAGGTCGCCGTCTTTCCAAAGATGGCGGCTTGTGTCCACGGCCTGAACGGCATTGAGGGCTGGCGCTAGAAATGGCACCAGTCCTTTTTCATTTCCTTCTCCCGAATTCTTATGAACGAGCTGGACACCCTGGTCGACACCGCCCGCGCTGACTTCGCCCTCGCGAACGCGCCGGCCGATCTGGAAAACGCCAAGGCACGCTTTCTCGGCAAGGCCGGCCGCATCACCGAACTGATGAAGGGCATGGCCCAGCTGTCGGTCGATGAGAAGAAGTCGCGCGGCGCGGCCATCAACGTGGCCAAGCAGGCGATCGAGGCGGCGCTGAACGCGCGTCGCCAGGCGCTGGCCGATGCGGAACTCGACGTGCAACTGCGCGCAGAAGCGCTCGACGTGACCTTGCCCGGTCGCCATCGCGTGGGCGGTGGGTTGCACCCGGTGAGCCGCACGATGGAGCGCATCGAGGCGATCTTTTCGAGCATGGGCTTCGACGTGGCCGACGGTCCCGAGATCGAGTCCGACTGGCACAGCTTCACCTCGCTCAACAACCCGCCGAACCATCCGGCGCGGTCGATGCAGGACACCTTCTACGTCGACATCGACGGCGAGGACGGCATCCCCTACAACCTGCGTCCACACACGAGCCCAATGCAGGTTCGCTATGCGCACCAGCAGATCAAGAAGCATGCGGCCGTGTTCAAGGCCGCGGAAACCGACCCCAACGTCAAGCCGCCCGAGATCCGCGTGATCGCGCCGGGCCGCACCTATCGAGTGGACAGCGACGCCACGCACTCGCCGATGTTCCACCAGTGCGAAGGCCTGTGGCTGGGCGAGAACGTGAGCTTCAAGGACCTGAAGGTCGTGTTCACCGACTTCTGCCGCACCTTCTTCGAGACCGATGACCTGGTGCTGCGCTTCCGTCCGAGCTTCTTCCCGTTCACGGAGCCGAGCGCGGAGATCGACATCCAGTTCCAGAGCGGGCCGTTGGCCGGCCGCTGGCTGGAAGTCGCGGGCTCCGGCCAGGTGCATCCGAACGTGGTGCGCAACATGGGGCTGGACCCCGAGCGCTACATCGGCTTCGCCTTTGGCATGGGGCCGGACCGGCTGACCATGCTGCGCTATGGCGTGAACGACCTGCGCCTCTTTTTCGACGGCGACCTGCGCTTCCTGAGCCAGTTCCAGTAACCAGACAAAGATCGAGACGACATGCAATTCCCCGAGTCCTGGTTGCGCGAGTTCTGCAACCCGCCGCTCACGAGTGAACAACTGGCCGAGACGCTCACGATGGGCGGCTTCGAGGTCGAGGAGCGCCGCCCAGCGGCGCCGCCGTTCACGAAAATCGTGGTCGGTGAAATCAAGGAAGCCGTGCAGCATCCGAACGCCGACAAGCTGCGCGTGTGCCAGGTCGACGTGGGGCAGGGTAGCCTGCTCAACATCGTCTGCGGCGCACCCAATGCGCGCGTCGGCATCAAGGTGCCCACTGCGCTGGTTGGCGCCGAACTGCCTCCGGGTGAAGACGGCAAGCCCTTCCTGATCAAGGTCGGCAAGCTGCGCGGCGTCGAGAGCTACGGCATGCTGTGCTCGGCGCGCGAACTGCAACTGAGCGAAGACCACGGCGGGTTGCTGGAGCTGTCCAGCGATGCACCCATCGGCGGCGATATCCGCGAGGTGCTGAACCTCGACGACGCGCTGCTCACGCTCAAGCTCACGCCGAACCTGGCGCATGGGCTCAGCGTCTATGGTGTGGCGCGTGAACTGGCTGCATTGACCGGCGCCCCGCTGAAAGCGCCCGAAGTGCCGAAGGTCGCGACGGCGTTCGCCGATGTGCTGCCGGTGAAGGTCGAAGCGCCCGAACTCTGCGGCCGTTTCTCCGGCCGCATCGTTCGCGGCGTGAACACGAAGGCTGCGACGCCGGCCTGGATGGTCGAGCGCCTCGCGCGCTGCGGCCAACGCAGCGTGACGGCGCTGGTCGATATCTCCAACTACGTGATGTTCGAGCTGGGCCAGCCCTCGCACATCTTCGACCTCGACAAGATCCATGGCGGCCTCACGGTGCGATGGGGCAAGGCTGGCGAACAGCTCAAGCTGTTGAACGGCAACACGATCACTGTCGACGAAAAGGTCGGCGTGATCGCGGACGAGCGCGAAGTCGAATCGCTGGCCGGCATCATGGGTGGCGACGCCACCTCGGTGACGGACGACACGCAGAACATCTACGTCGAGGCCGCGTTCTGGTGGCCCGAGGCCATCCAGGGCCGCTCGCGCCGCTTCAACTTCAACACCGACGCAGGCCATCGCTTCGAGCGCGGCGTCGATCCGAGCCGCACGGTGCAGGTCATCGAGCGCATCACGCAATTGATCATCGACGTCTGCGGCGGCCAGGCCGGCGCAATGGATGACCAGACGCTGCGCTTGCCGGAAGCCAAGCCCGTGACCTTGCGCGTCGCGCGCGCTGCGCGCGTGATCGGCATGCCGCTGACGCAGGCCGATTGCGTGGCCGCGCTCAAGCGCCTCGGCCTGCCGATGGAAGAGGGTGAGGGCACGATCCGCGTGACGCCGCCGCCGCATCGCTTCGACCTGCTGATCGAGGAAGACCTGATCGAGGAAGTCGCGCGCCTCGTCGGCTACAACAACCTGCCGACCACGCCTCCGCTCGCACCGATCACGGCGCGCGTGCGTCCCGAGGTGCAACGCGGCCGCTTCGACGTGCGTCGCCGCGTGGCCGCGTTGGGCTACCAGGAAACGATCAACTTCAGCTTTGTCGAGGCGCATTGGGAGCAGGACCTTGCCGGCAATGCGAACCCGATCAAGCTGCTGAATCCGATCGCCAGCCAGATGAGCGTGATGCGTTCGTCGCTGCTGGGCTCGCTCCTTCAGGTGCTGAAGTTCAACATCGACCGCAAGGCTTCGCGCGTGCGCGTGTTCGAGCTGGGGCGCGTGTTCATGCGCGACGACAAGGTCGTCACCACCGACAGCACTGTCAAGGGCATCCACCAGCCGATGCGTGTGGCCGGCCTGGCCTGGGGCGACGCGGAGGGTTCGCGGTGGCAGGGCAAGGCCCAGGGCACCGACTTCTATGACATCAAGGGCGACGTCGAGGCGCTGCTTGCGCCGCTGATGCCGACCTTCGAGCCGACCGAGCATCCCGCGCTGCACCCTGGCCGTGCGGCACGCGTGCGCGTCGATGGCTGCGAGATCGGCGTGGTGGGCGAGTTGCATCCGCGTTGGCGCCAGAAGTGGGAGCTGCCGCAGGCGCCCATGTTGTTCGAACTGGACCTCGATGCTGTGACTTCGCGCCTGCTGCCGGTGGTGCAGCCTGTGCCGCGGCACCAGGCCGTGGAGCGTGACATCGCCGTAGTGGTGGCCGAAGCCGTCACGCATGATGCGCTGATGCAAGCCATTGCGTCCGCCTCCGGCAACGATGGTCTGCTGCAGGGCGCGAACCTGTTCGACATCTATCGGCCACAGGTCGCGCGCGATGGTGCCGTGGCTGCTTCGGGCGGCCTCGCACAAGGCGAGAAGAGCATGGCCGTGCGCCTGTCTTTCCAGAGCGATGCGGGCACGTTGACCGATGAGCAGATCGAGCCCGCGGTTCGCGCCATCATCGAACAACTGGGCGCCAGGCTGGGTGCGCGTCTGCGAGGATGATGGACATGGAATTCACGCTCGAAGCCCTGGAAACACCCGCGCTCACCAAGGCGCAACTGGCCGACCTGCTGTTCGAGCAGATCGGCCTGAACAAGCGCGAGTCGAAGGACATGGTCGAGGCCTTCTTCAACCTGATCGCCGCGAGCCTGATCGAAGGGACCGATGTGAAGATCTCGGGCTTCGGCAACTTCCAGATTCGCACCAAGGCCCCGCGGCCGGGTCGCAATCCGCGCACCGGCGAGGCGATTCCGATCGGCGCGCGCCGCGTGGCCACGTTCCATGCGAGCGCCAAGCTCAAGGAACAAATCCACGGAAACATCACGGAAGAGGGCAGCCGGGAGGTCGAGTGGAGCGTCGGGACCGAATAGTTCTTGGCGCTCGTGAGGCCGGTGGAGTAATCTCTCAGGTTTCGCGCGCACGGCATTGATTTCAATGGAGAAAACGCTTCCCCCGATTCCCGTCAAACGCTACTTCACGATCGGTGAGGTGGGCGAGCTTTGCGGCGTCAAGCCGCACGTGCTGCGCTACTGGGAGCAGGAATTCACGCAATTGCGCCCGATGAAGCGGCGCGGTAACCGGCGCTATTACCAGCACCATGAAGTGCTGATGATCCGCCGCATCCGCGATCTGCTTTACGACCAGGGCTTTACCATCAGCGGTGCGCGCAACAAGTTGCAGGAACTCACGCAGCACGAGCGCGACCGGCGCAGGTCTGGCGAGATGCCGCTCGAAGGCGTGGAAGCCATCGAGATTGATCGCGAGGAGTTCGATGCCGCCGTGCAGGACGAGCAGCAAGAACTCGGCGCGTCTTCGCAAAAGGCGGGACAGACGCTGATCAACCAGCTTCGACGCGAACTCTTCGAAATCCGCGAGCTTCTCGGCGCGGTGCACTGAATCCGCAGGCTATAATTGAGGGCTTCGGTGTGTGGCGCAGCCTGGTAGCGCACTTGCATGGGGTGCAAGGGGTCGAAGGTTCGAATCCTTTCACACCGACCAACAAAACGTCCAAGGGCGTCCGGTTTCACCACCGGACGCCCTTTGTCTTTGGGGCCGCGTAAGAGATCCGACCCTCGTCGGGGTAAGCCGGGACGCGACCCACGCGGCGCGTCTCCGACAATCCGCGCCATGCCTGAATCATCCAACTCCCGCCCCGTCCTGATCGCAGGCGGTGGCATCGGCGGCATCGCCCTCGCGCTCACCCTCCACCAGATCGGCGTTCCGTGTGTCGTGCTCGAGGCCGTCGCCGCACTGCAACCGCTCGGCGTCGGCATCAACCTGCAGCCCAATGCCGTGCGCGAGCTGTACGACCTCGGCATCGACGACAAACTGCTCGACACGATCGGCATCCAGGCGCGCGAATGGGCGCTCGTCGGGCGCAATGGAAACGACGTCTATGCGGAGCCGCGCGGCCTGCTCGCGGGCTACCGTTGGCCCCAGTACTCGGTGCATCGCGGCCAGTTGCAGATGCTGCTCTACAAGGTTGCGCTCGAGCGGCTCGGGCCCGACGCGATCCGCCTGGGCCACCGCGTCACCGGCTATCGCAATCATGACGACGGCGTGACCGCGCGGGTCGAGACGCGCGACGGTCAGCGCCTGGAGGTGGAGGGTCGCTTGCTGATTGCCGCGGACGGCCTGCACTCCGCGGTGCGCGCGCAGATGCATCCAACGCAGCCGCCGATCCAATGGGGCGGCGCGATCATGTGGCGCGGCACGGCGCCAGGTGTGCCGATCCGTACTGGCGCCTCCTTCGTGGGCGTAGGTTCGCTCAAGCACCGCGTGGTGCTCTATCCGATCTCCCCGCCGGATCCGGCTACCGGCCTCGCCACCATCAACTGGATCGCCGAGATCACCGTCGACAACGCCGGTGGCTGGACGCAGGGCGACTGGAACCGGCGCGCCGCGCTCGAGGACTTCATTCATCACTTCGAAGACTGGAACTACGGCTGGCTCGATGTGCCTGCGATGTTGCGCGGCGCGAAGGAGGTCTTCGAGTACCCGATGATCGACCGTGATCCGGTGCCGACCTGGGTCGATGGCCATGTGGCCTTGCTTGGCGACGCCGCGCATGTGATGTATCCGGTGGGTTCCAACGGTGCGAGCCAGGCCATCGTCGATGCACGGGTGCTGGGCGCGGCCTTGCTCGACAAGGGCGTGACGGCCGCGGCATTGAATGCCTACAACGACAAGCTCTGTGCGGACATCTCCGCGCTGGTGTTGCGCAATCGAGGCGCCGGGCCCTTTGGCATCCTGGGCCTGGTCGATGAACGCTGCGGCGGCGTCTTCGACAACATCGACGATGTGATCCCGGCCGCCGAGCGGGAAGCGTTCATGGCGCGGTACAAGGCCGCGGCGGGCTTTGCAATCGATGCGCTCAACGGTGCGCCGCCGACGATTGCGCCGGGCGCGCGGTTTGCTGGCTAGGCACAACAAAAAAGCCGGCGCGTCCGTCTCGCGGATCACGCCGGTCGTTGCTGCGGCAAGCTGAGCAGGCAGTTGCCCGCTCAGGGCTTCTGTCACGGATACATCGGAATCTGGCGGAACTCGTCGAACATGGCCAGCAAGGTCGCCGCTTGCGCGTCGGCACCAGACTCCTTGATGAAGTCGCTCGCGGTCATCTCGCCGCGGAAGTAGCGCGCGAACGATGCGGGGCTGGTCTTGATGATGGCGTCTGCCTTGCGATAGTGGCTGTCGGGATTGCTTACGAATTCAGCCACCGAATTGCGAACGTGCAAGGCTGCGCGCTTGCCGCCGACGTTGAATTCGATCTCGCCTTCCTTGCCCATCGCCTTCTCAGGATTCAGGCGTGTGCGCAGGTGGTTGACTGCACGGATCGGATCGGCCGTCACCCACTCCGCGTCCTGGACGCTGCCCAGCGTATGGGTCTTCTCGCCTTCCAGGCTGCGCGCGGAAGCCAGGTAGAAGTTGCGCGTGATCGAGCCGGGGCTGTAGCGACCGAGGGTGCGGAAGCTGTCGGCGAGTGCCTGGCGATAGGTCTTGTTGGTCGGGGCCACATCGGTCAGCACGACAGCCAGGTCCTTGGCCCAGATGTATTCGCCCTTGGCCGCGGCGGCCTTGTAGGCGTCAAAGACCTTGGCTTCGCCGCCGGCCAGTTCGAGCCATTTCTTGGACTCGACGGCGCGTGGCAGCGAGTGCAGGTCTTCCGCATGGCCGGAGAACCAGCCAAAGGCGCGATCGGCATAGGCCTCGGGGAAGGTGTCGTACTGGCCGTAGACCTCGTTCACATACGGGTTCTTCGTCAGGGACTCGGGCAGGACGATCGAGTGACGCAGTTCCTGCATCCGCACGCCCTGGTTGGTCAGGCGGATGGCCTGGTCGTACACGAAGGAGGAGGCGTCGATCAGGGCATTGGCGGTGTCCTTGATCTTGTCCTTGCCCACCAGCGCCGTTGCACCGCCGCCCACGTCGAGGACGATCTCGGGCTCGAGGTCGCGGATCTTCTTGAGGGCCGAGATCCATTGCTCGGGCTCGCGATAGCGGTCGCCGCGCAAGGTGTAGAGGTTCGGCAGGCAAGGCCACATCACGTTGTCGATGACGAGCTTCTGCGAGGGGATCCAGAAGGTCAGCGAGTCTTCCGTGTCAGTGGACGCGTGGAAGGCCTGGATGTCGAGGCCGTCCACGGTGATCTTCTCGCCGTCGGCCAGCGTCTTCGTGGTTGGCAGCCAGGCGCTCTTCTTGCCGAGGTCCAGCGATGCGGCGCCCATCTTTGCATCCGGGCCGGTGCTGGGCATGTCGGTGCCGAAGTGAATGCGTGCGCGGCCGTCGAGCGCCGGCAGCATCTCCGCGATGTTGGGCTTGCCGAGGAAGCCCGACTCCTGCACTGTCTTGTTGGAGTCCGGGTGCGCAATGATCTGCGCCTTGTCGCCGTCAAGCAGCGTCTCCGCGCCCTTGGCGTAATGCGCATGGTCGTAGAACACGGCGATGATGGGCTTCTTGCTCACATCGCGGCGGATGATCTCGCGGAATTTCTTGCCGTCCTCGGCGTTCTCGCCGGTGGAGAAGACCAGCAGGCCATTGGGGCGTTCAATGATGACCGGGCCGTAGAAGTAGCCGTAGATCATCCAGGTCTTGTCGGCGACGGGCTCGGCGCGTGCGGGCTTGCCATCGATGCGCACGAAGGGCAGGGCCTTCTTCCACTCGTTGAAATTGATCACCGTGCCGTTGGGCAGGGTCGCGGGCTTGAAGTTCGGGTTCTCGTTGTACCAGCGCCAGGCTTGGGCATGGCTGGGCGTCGCGCTCAACGCAAGCAAGGCCATGCAGGCTGCCCCCGCGATTCCGCTGGTAAGTCGGCGCCTCAGTTTGGCAAGCGGGGAAGTGGTGATTTCCGAACCTCGATGTGTCGAAGAAAAATGATGGTGGCGCATGTTTGTTGTCTCTTTTGGGGTAAACGGGGTCGTCATTCCCGGGCGCAAATTGGCCGATTGCAATGGCGGTCAAGCCATCTGTGCTTGGTATTCGATGGGGTGGCCAGTTCGCACAAGACGGCGTTGCTGTCCTTCTTCTGGATATCGTCCTCCTGTTGAAATTTGCGCCGGTCGCGTCTGTACGGCGGCGTCGGCGTATTCTTTTTATGGTCCCGAGAGTTTGGGCCTTTTCCTCCCCGAGCGGACGAGGTGTCGATTCGCACCTGTCCGAACCACGACAGTTTCATGCAATGTCCAGTCGTTCCTTGTTTCTTAGTGTTTACCCTGTTTGTCGCCAAAAGAAAAAACATCGTCGTCTTTGGCAAAGGCGCAATGACGGCGCGGAGGCGATCATCAGGGGGTAAGTTTCAGGACGGGCGACAGGCATCACCGCAACCAGGAAATGGCTTCCCTGGTTGATGGTCACAGCAACATCGCGTGTTCCTCGATGCTGCGGCGCGGCTCTGCATTCACAGCGGCAGGTCTGGACAGCGCCATTCCAACGCAACGCGCTGTGGCACCCCCTCAAAGGAGAGTAAACAAATGACAGACATGCAAGTTCCTTTCGCCCCCGAGGTGATCTCCCGTCAACTGCAGGACGCGCTCGCGTTGCAGCGCAAGGCCTACTTCGCGCACCCGGTGCCCACGTACGAAGAGCGCCGCGCCGACCTTCGCCAGATCAAGCGCTTCATCCTGGACAACAAGGAAGCGCTGATCGATGCGGTGTGCCGCGACTACGGCAACCGCTCGCGCCACGAGACCTTGCTGGCCGAGATCTTCCCGTCCGTCGACAGCGTCGACCAGGTGCTCAAGCATCTGCGCGGCTGGATGAAGCCGCGCAAGCGCGCGGTCGACATCCGCAACTACTTCGGTGCGAAGAATCGCGTCATTCCCCAGCCCCTGGGTGTGGTCGGCGTCATCACGCCGTGGAACTTCCCGATCAACCTGACCATGATCCAGCTCACCTACATCTTCGCCGCGGGCAACCGCGCGATGGTGAAGATGAGCGAGAACTCGCGCCATCTGGCCAAGCTGCTGATGGACCGCATGCCGGCCTACTTCCCGCCGGAGAAGCTGCAGTTCTTCGACGAAACCGGCGGCGTGGGCATCGAGTTCTCCAAGTTGCCGTTCGACCACCTGCTGTTCACCGGCTCGGGCCAGACGGGCCGTTCCGTCATGGCAGCCGCCGCGAAGAACCTGTGTCCGGTCACGCTGGAACTGGGCGGCAAGGCGCCGGCCATCGTCTGCGACGACTACCCGCTGGAGCTGGCTGCCGAGCGCATCCTGTTCGTCAAGTACCTCAACGGCGGCCAGATCTGCACGACCGTCGACTACACCTGGGTGCCCGAGCAGAAGCTGGGCGCTTTCGTGGAGTTGGCCAAGAAGATCATGCCCAAGCGCTACCCCACGCTGGAGACCAAGGACTACACGTCCATCATCGACGAGCGTGCCTTCGATCGCCTGGTGGGCGCGCTGGAAGAAGCGCGCTCGCGCGGCGCCACGGTGGTGCAGTTGGTGCCGGGCAAGGCCTATGACCGCAGCATCCGCAAGATCGCACCGCACATCGTGTTCAACGCGCCGGAAGACTGCGAGCTGATGACGCGCGAGATCTTCGGCCCGATCCTGCCGATCCGCACCTATGCGCGGCTGGACACGGCCATCGACACGATCAATGCCGGACCGCGTCCGCTGGCGGTCTATCCGTTCAGCTACGACAAGCGCGTGATCCAGACGGTGCTGGACCGGGTGATGTCGGGTGGCGTGTCGGTCAATGACGCGCTGTTCCACGTCGGCCAGCACGACCTGCCTTTCGGCGGCGTGGGCGAGTCGGGCATGGGGCACTACCACGGGCATGAAGGCTTCGAGACCTTCTCGAAGATGCGGCCGGTGTTCTACCAGGCGCGCTTCACCTCGATGAAGTTCATGATGCCCCCGTACGGCAAGTTCGCGGATCGGGTGTTCAAGTTCCTGATCAAGTAAGTACCGCAAACGAGGACGTTGCCGGCTTCGTGCATGGTCGACAGTTCGATCATGCCGTTGCCAGGAGACTGAAAAAACACGCGCGATTCGACCCTTAAGATCGGAGCGCGCCGCAGCCATGGTCAGTAGCCGGGAGGCGCGGCCATACGAGCGGGCGCAGCCCGCCAACATAAAACCAACCTGGAGACCCACGCATGAACACCCGCGCCACATTCACCCGCATGGAAGACAGTACCGCTGCCGAATGGCAGGTCATCGGTGCCGAATTCGGCGAGTTCACCAAGACGCTGCCCGATCGCGTCATCAAGCACCTGCGCCTGCTGGAGAACGACTACGGCGGCTTCCCCGTCGATCGCTACACGCACTGCCTGCAGACCGCGACGCTGGCCGCGCGCGATGGCCGCGATGAAGAGTACATCGTGTGCGCATTGCTGCACGACATCGGCGACACGCTCGGCACCTTCAACCACCCGGACATCGCCGCCGCGATCCTGAAGCCCTTCGTCTCGGAAGAGAACCTCTGGATGGTGCAGAACCATGCCGTCTTCCAGGGCTACAACTTCTTCCATCACCTGGGCATGGACCGCAACATGCGCGAGCGTTTCAAGGACAACCCGAACTACGCGCGCACCGCGGAGTTCATCGAGCTCTACGACAACCCGGCGTTCGACTCCACGGCCAAGTTCATGCCGATGGAAGAGTTCGAGCCGATGATCCGCCGTGTGATGGCGCAGCCGCGCGTCTCGCTGTACAAGGCCGCGCTCCAGAACATGGACAAGGCCGCGGCCTGAACCCTGTCGCCGACGGGGCCGTCGGTCAGATCACCTCGCCGGCATGTCGCGCCAGCCCGTGCGGGTCGGTGACCACGATCCTGGCATGCGCAATCCGGATCAGGGCCTGCTGCTCGAGCTTCTTGAGCTCGGCATTCAGGCTCTGGCGACTGACGCCCAGCATGTCGCTGAGTTCGCTTTGCGTCATCAGAATTTCCACATCCCGCTGCGTCGCCGTGTGCAGATGGTCCTCGATGTTGGCGACGATCACGAGCAGGTGCGCCAGGCGGGCCTGCAGCGACAGCAGCTGCTGGAACGCGAACAACTCGTAGAGCTGGCGGGAGCGACCGCACAACAATTGCAGCAGGCGCAACGCCAGCGCGGGCTGCGTCTGCATCTCTGACAGCAGCGCCTCGCGCGGCAGCTGCAGCAACTCGGTGGCCTCGTGTGCGCGCGCATCGTGCACCGCGCCGCCGCCGTCGATGACGGGGATCAATCCATACACCTCACCGGGCACCAGGTAGCGGGTCACGTGTCGCCTGCCATCGCGTCCGTGAATGCTCAGCTCCAGGCTGCCGGACCGCACGAACGAGAGCTGCGTCTGGGGGGCGCCCCGGCGCGACAAGGCTTCTCCAGGGCGCAGGTTGCAGGGTTGGCATTGCTCGGCGAGCCGCTCGATCACGACGGGGTCCAGGCCCGCAAACCACCGGACTTGCTCGATGGTCTCGATCGCCGCCTTCAACTGGGAGGTCATGGCTGTTCACTGATGCACTTGTCGTTATTCTGGCGGACGCGAAGGGCCCGTGAAGCAATGCTTCGGGCCATTCGACGAACGCCGGAACTATGACAGACAACCGGAACAGCAATGGGCACTGGGATACGCCCCAGGCCCGGAAGCCTCACACCTTGGTCAGTCTCCGCCGGCCGCCGCCTCCGACATCTTCGCCAGCGCATCGTCGATGGTGAAGGTGTTGGGCTTCTGGATCGGCGGGAACTCCTTGAAGGTCGCGGCGAACTTGTCGGCGATGGCATAGGCGCCGTACAGGATGTACGCGTGGTAGAGGAACCACTGGTAGTAGCTGTTGGACGTGATGTCGGCGCGCTCGAAGGGGTCGGTTCGCAGGTTGAAGAGCTTGGGCAGGCGCAGGGGGGTGAAGGGTTCGGCCCAGATGCCCATGGTGCCCTTCAGGCGCTGCTCCATGAACACCACCTTCCAGTTGTCGTAGCGGATGCCGAGGATGTCGCCGTCGTCGCTGATGTAGACGAAGAGCTTGCGCGGGCTCTCCTTCTCCTTGCCGGTGATGTGGGCCAGCATGCTCGTGCCGTCGATGTGGTTCTTGTAGGTGCGCCCGATGGTGTCGATGCCCTTCTTGCACTTCTCGACGATGTCGGGTTCGCCGGCCATCTCGAGGAAGGTGGGCAGCCAGTCATGGTGCTGCACGATGCCGTTCGAGATGCTGCCGGCCGGGACCTTGCCGGGCCAGCGCACGATCATCGGCACGCGGAAGGCGCCTTCCCAGTTGCTGTTCTTCTCGCTGCGGAAGGGGGTCATCGCGCCGTCTGGCCAGCTGTTCATGTGCGGGCCGTTGTCGGTCGAGTACATGACGAAGGTGTCTTCGGTGATGCCGAGTTCGTCCAGGTAGTCGAGCATCTGGCCGACGTTCTTGTCGTGGTCGATCATGGTGTCGTGATAGGGCGACTGCCAGCGGCCGGCCTGGCCCAGGCTCTCCGGCTTGGTGTGCGTCACGAAGTGCATGTGCGTGGTGTTGAGCCACACGAAGAAGGGCTTGCCGTCCTTGTGCTGGCGGCCGATGAAGTCCTTGGCGGCGTCGACGAATTCGTCGTCGCAGGTTTCCATGCGCTTGACGTTCAGCGGGCCGGTGTCTTCCACCTTCTGCTTGCCGACGCGGCCCCAGCGCGGCTCCTCGGTCGGGTCGTCCTTGTCGGTGGCCCAGGAGTGGATCACGCCGCGCGGGCGGATTGTCTTCACGAAGTCGCCGAAGTCCTTTTCCGGGTAGTAGTCGTACATCTCCGGCTCTTCCTCGGCATTGAGGTGGTAGAGGTTGCCGAAGAACTCGTCGAAGCCGTGGTTGGTGGGCAGGTGCTCGTTGCGGTCGCCGAGGTGGTTCTTGCCGAACTGGCCGGTGGCATAGCCCTTGGTCTTGAGCAGCGCGGCGATGGTGACGATCTTGGTGTTCATGCCCACGGGCGCGCCGGGGATGCCGACCTTGGAGAGCCCGGTGCGGTAGACGCTCTGCCCGGTGATGAAGGACGAGCGGCCGGCGGTGCAGGACTGCTCGCCATACGAGTCGGTGAACTTCATGCCCTCCGCGGCCAGCCGGTCGATGTTGGGCGTCTGGTAGCCCATCAGGCCGTGGGTGTAGCAACTGAGGTTGGCAATGCCGATGTCGTCGCCCCAGATCACCAGGATGTTGGGTTGCTTCGTCGTCGTTGTCGCCGCTGCACTTTTCGCCTTGGCCATGCGTGCTCCTTTCGGGTAGGGATGGAGAGCGCCCGCGGCCGCATGAGCCTGGGGGCACCGGGCTGAACATCATCCGGCGGGGCGTGGGGGCGCGCAATGTGCCTGCGTGCAGGCGGGCTTGCCCTTTGGTGCGAGCGGCGCCGCGCCTGCGCGCCGGCAACGGCTTGAATCAGATGGCGGTGAAACCGCCGTCGACCGTTTGCGAGTGCCCCGTCACGAAGGACGCGGCATCGGAGCAGAGCCACAGCACCGTTGCGGCGACTTCCTCCGGTTCGCCGATGCGCCCGATCGGATGCAGCGCGGCCATGCGCGCCGGTATTTCCGGATCCACTTGCGCCCAGCGCTGCGCCATGGGGGTGCGGATCACGCCCGGGCAGACGGCGTTGATGCGGATGTTCTTCTTGCCGAATTCGGCCGCCGTGGACTTGGTGAGCCCGATCACGGCATGTTTGGAGGCCCCATAGGTGGCCAGGCGCGGTGCGCCCTTGAGCCCCGCGACCGATGCGGTGTTGACGATGGCGCCGCGACCCTGCGCAACCATCTGCCTGAGTTCATGCTTGAGGCACAGCCAGACGCCCTTGACGTTGACGCCCATGATGCGGTCGTACACCGATTCGTCGGCTTCCGTGATCAGCGTGGTCTCGATCTCGATGCCGGCATTGTTGAAGGCGCAGTCGAGTCGGCCCCAGGCTGCCACCGTGGCTGCGACCATGGCGGCCACCTCGGCTTCGCGGGTGACGTCGACCTGGCGGGCCGTCGCCTCGCCGCCCTGTGCACGTGCCAGCGATGCCGTTTCCTCGACCGCGGCCAGATCGATGTCGCTCAGCATCAGACGTGCGCCGGCCTTGGCAAAGGCCAGCGCGGTGGCGCGACCGATGCCGCCGCCGGCACCGGTGATGAGGACGGCCTTGCCGCTGAAGTCGTGGGTGGTTGTCATGGTTGTCTTCGTGTCTCGGGCGATTCGGTCGGCGCATTGTGGGGCCATCTCATGGACGGCCGCGATGGCTTGCCGGTGCTATGTCGGGCAGGGGTTTTCACTCGAGGACCTCACCCGTTCATGGTGTTCACCGGATGAGGCAAGGCTTACACTTTGTCCACATTCGGTTGATGGTTCGGCCGATCTCCACCGCAGCGCATATTTCCCATGAGCAAGGTCCGCGATTGGCTCGACAAGCATCGGCTGGCATCCATCGCGGAGACGCTGGAACGCGAACAGATCGACTGGGATGCGTTGATGGTCCTGTCCGCAGCCGACCTCAAGGACCTGGGTCTTCCGATCGGACTGCGCGCCAAGCTGGCTGCGGCGCTGCGCACGATCCGGGGCGACGAATCGTCATCGGATGCGCTGGCCGACTCCCCGCGCGATGCCGCAGGGGACAGCGCGGGCTCGGCCGACGAGGGCGAGCGTCGCCAGTTGACCGCGATGTTCTGCGACATGGTCGGCTTCACCGAACTCGCCAGCCGCGTGGACCCGGAGGTGCTGCGGCGCATCGTGCGCGCCTATGAGGATGCCTGCGCGGTGTGCATCGCGCGCTACGAGGGCTATGTGTTCCAACTGCTCGGCGACGGCATCGTGGCCTTCTTCGGCTATCCGCTGGCGCACGAAGGCGAGGCGGAGCGGGCCATTCATGCGGGGCTGGAGATCATCGAAACCTTGTCCCGGCTGGAGATCCCCGATGCGGGGCGGCTCGCCGTGCGCATCGGCATCGCGACGGGCGTGGTCGTGGTGGCGCAGCAGGGCAGGGACGCGGTCGGCGAGGCGATGAACCTGGCGGCCCGGTTGCAAGCGGCGGCGCAGCCCGGCAGCATTCTGGTGAGCCAGCGCGTGCATCGGCTGGCCGGTGGTGTCTTCGCCTACGAGGACCTGGGCGAGCGCGCGTTGAAGGGCATTGCGCAGCCGGTCCGGGTCTACGGCGTGCTGGGTGTGAACCAGGCGGCGAGCCGCTTCGAGGCCGCCACGCAAGAAGGGGGCCTGACCCCGCTGATCGGCCGCGAACAGGAACTCGGGTTGTTGCTGGAGCGCTGGAACATTGCCCGTTCCGGGTTGGGCCAGGTGGTGGTGCTGTCCGGCGAACCGGGCATCGGCAAGAGCCGCATCCTCGACACTTTCAGGGCGCGCATCGAGGGCGAAGGCGCCAGGTCGATGCAGTTCCAGTGCTCGCCTTACTACGTCAACAGCGCTTTCTGGCCCAGCACCCACAACTTCGAGCGAGGGCTGAAGTTCGCCCGCGACGAATCGCCCGCGTCCAAGCTCGACAAGCTGGAGGGCCTGGTGGTCGGCGCCTATGGACGGCCGCTGGCGGATGTCGGGTACATCGCCTCGATGATGTCCATCCCCTGCGACGATCGCTACGGCGCCCGGGCCATGACTTCGCAGAAGCGCAAGCAGGAGACATTGCGCACGCTGGTGGAACTGACCGAGGCTGCGGCGCGCAAGCATCCGAGCGTGCTGCTGTTCGAGGATGTGCATTGGGCCGATCCGACCTCGCTGGAGGTGGTGGACTTGCTGATCTCCAGGCTTCCCACCGTTCCGCTGCTGGTTGTGCTCACGCACCGCCCGGAATTCAAGTCGCGCTGGCCGGAGCAGGGGCATGTCCGCGCGCTGAACCTGTCCAGGCTCAGCCAGTCGCAGGGTGCTGCGATGGTGTCGGGGCTGGCGGGCGGCAAGGCGCTGCCCGCCCGGCTGCTGGAGCAGATCCTGGCCCGAACGGATGGCGTGCCGCTGTTTGTCGAGGAGCTGACCAAGGCCATCCTCGAATCGGGTGAACTGACGGAGGAAGCGGACCACTACGAGTACCGGGGCGCCACCAACAGCATGGCCATCCCGGCCACCTTGCGGGATTCGCTGATGGCGCGGCTGGACCGTTTCAATCCGGTGAAGGTCATCTCGCAGATTGGCGCGGCCATCGGGCGCGTGTTCAGCTACGAGCTGATCGCGGCGGTGGCGCCGATGAACCGTGAGCAACTCGATGCATCGCTCGCGCGGCTGACCGAATCGGGGTTGGCCTCGTGCCAGGGCGCGCCGCCGGAGGCGACCTACACCTTCAAGCATGCGCTGGTCCAGGACGTGGCCTACGACTCGCTGCTCAAGAGCCGCCGGCAGGAACTGCATGCCAACATCGCACGGGCGATCCAGGAGCGCTTTGCCAACAGCAAGGTCACCGAGCCCGAAGTGCTGGCCCATCACCTCACCGCCGCGGGCCTGGCCACGGCCGCGATTCCACTGTGGCAAAGCGCGGGGGAACTGGCGCTGAAGCGGATGGCGCTGATCGAGGCCATCTCGCATCTCAACCAGGGGCTGAAGCTGGTGTCCACGCTGCCCGGCTCGGTGGAGAACGACCGGTGCGAACTGGCACTGCGGCGCGCCCTCGGCGTGTCGTGGATGGCCGCCAAGGGCTGGGCCGCGCCGGAAGCGCGGGAGAGCCTGCTGCCGGCGTTGAAGCTGGTGGATTCCGCCGCCTCGGGGCGGGACGTGCTGCCGGTCTATTGGGGCCTGTTCGCGAACACGCTGAGCCAGGGGCGCGTCGCGGAATCCGTGGATTGGGCCGAGCAACTGCTGGCCATGGGGCGCGAGACCGGCGACAGCGACATGCTGATCACCGCACACCTGATGATGAGCGTCTCGACCTTCTGGCTCGGCGAGCTGCAGACCAGCCGCGGGCACATCGACGAAGTCACGCGGATCTACGACCCGGTCAGGCACCGCCACATCGCCAATGAGATCAACCACGATCCGCTGACCGGCGTCGGTGTGTACAGGGCGCAGATCAGCTGGATGCTGGGATACCCGGACCGCGCGGTGGCGGAATGCGACGCGAAGGACGCGCATGCGCGGGCGCGCGGGCATGTGTTCGACCGGGGCTTTGCGTTGTCCGCCGGGGCGGACGTCTTCGAGTACCGGGGCGAGCCGCAAGCGCAGCAGGCGCGCATCCGGGAATGTGAGCGGTTGGGACGGGAAAACAGCCTCACGGTGCTGTGGCAGTTGATGGCGCCGCTGCGCCTGGGTGCCTCGCTGGTTCGCGCGGGCAAGGCGGCCGAGGGTGTGCGACTGCTGCAGGCCGGTCTGGCCATGCGCGAGGCCGGCGGCGGGCGCGGCGGCAGCAATCCCTACCTCCAGGCGCTGCTTGCCGAAGGCATGGCCATGGAAGGCGACGTGATGGGCGCGCTGCGCATCGTCGAGGCCCAGATCGAGCAGGTGCAGCGGGCGGGCTGGGGCGAGCGCTGCCACTACGCCGAGATCCGGCGCCTGGAGGGATGGCTGCACGAGCAGCGCGGCGACACGGAGGCCGCCGAGGCGAGCTACCGGCTGTCGCTGGACTGGGCCCGGGTGCAACAGGCCCGCTCATGGGAACTGCGCACCGCGACCAGCCTGGCGCAGATGCTGCATCGGCAAGGCAGGTCGACCGAGGCGAGGGAGCTGCTGGCGCCGGTGTACGAATGGTTCACCGAAGGCTTCGGCACGCGCGACCTCGTGCATGCGCGCGAGGTGTTGGAAGTGCTTGGCGTCGGCCCCGCCGTTACCGTCAGCCCCCATGCGAACCAATCCATCGAAGTGCGCTGATGCCCGGCAGGAAGGTGTAGGCGCCGCCCCGCGTGCGGACCAGGCGCGGCACGCCGCGCAGCCGGATCGTGCCCTTGGCGGTCGGCACATCGAACCAGCCTGCGTCGCCTTCGTTGGCCCCAAGCATCGGATCGTTGGAGCCGGTGATGCGCGGGTCTTGCAAGCCGAGGTTGATCCAGTCGTACTGGATGGCCTCGAACTGCGCGGACAGGTCGGCGCAGATGAAGCTGCCCAGCAGGCCGCGCTCGGCGCCGGCATTGGCATCGGGATGGGCGTGGTCGTAGGGCGGGCCGTAGGGGATGCCACGACGTATCAGGCGGCGCGTGTGGTTGGCCACGCGCTGCACGATGCGGGCATTTCGCGGATTGACGCGGCGGGTGTGCGAGCCGATCGGGCACCTCAAGCCGGCGGGGTCGTCGATGTAGTCGAAGTCGGTGTCGGAGACGCGTTGGTCGGGGTCGCGCGGCGACAGCGCCAGCGGCGTGCCGTTGCGCCAGCGACCCAGCATCTTGGCGGCGACCACCTCGCGCATGGCCGCCAGACGCGCGGCCGGGGAGCCGTCGCCGATTTGCCCGGTGGGTAGCAATTCATCGGCCAGCGGGCTGTCGAGCAATTGCGCAGCCGCGCTGTCGAGGTATTGCTCGAAGGCGACCACGTCCTGCTCCAGCACGCGGAAGGCGTTGAACGCGCCGTTGCGGCCCAGCACGGGCGGATTGGGCAGGGTCCAGGTGAGTTGTTCGAGCGCGGTGGGGTAGCCCAGCAGCACGGTGCCCAGCGGCGCGGTCGGCTGGTCGTCGTACTTGCCGGGCGGGCTGATGTTGGCGAAGCGCGGCTGCGAGATGTTGTCGCGGTAGCCGAAGTGGACCTCGTCGCCGTTGAAGAAGGCGCCATCGTTGCGGCCGCAGACCCTGAAAGCGCGGGCCGCGAGGCCGGACGTCAGGGACTTCTCGAACGCGTCCAGCAGCGCGGCGGTGTCGGCATGCAGGCTCACGATAAAGTGGACCGCATCGGCGGACTGGAACCACGGCTGCCAGTACGCGGGGGCAGAGCGGTCCCAGTCGCCGACCTTGGTGGCGCGCGCAGCCATGCCTTCGCGGTAGGCCTCGGGGAAGGATTCTGTTGTGGATGCGGGCAGGCCCAGCGCCTGCAAGCCGGTGAAGGTGATGCCGAGGTTGAAGCAGACCTCCGGCGGTTGCTGGCCCCAATGCGCGGCGTCGGTGATCTCCGGCGCGAGGGAGCGGTCAGGCCCGACGATGGCGGCGATCCATGCGCGGGCCTGGCCCGCGTCGATCACCTGGGCGGTCAGGTGGCGCACCCGCTTCTTGCGGTAGCCGCGCAGGATGTTGCCCTGCACGTCGGACAGGTCGACGCCCGGATCGCCTGCAACGCGCGCGGCGGCGTTGCCCGCCGGCAGCGCGCTCACCAGCCCACTCCCAGCTTCTGGCGCACCTGCGCGACCGAATAGCCCGGATAGGCGCGATAGCTGCCGAGTTGCACGTTCGGGTTCTTGTCGAGTTGCAGCACCAGGTAGCGCGACAGGTCCTGCAGGTTGTCGAGCTTGGGCGCGACGACTTCGATGAGGCGCCCCGGATCGTCAGGCAACTGGAAAGCGTCGCGCTCATGCACCCACTGGATGAAGGCGTCGACGTGCTGCCAGCAGGGCAGCGGCGGCGGGTCCTCGATCAGCGAGACGACCCCGTCGAAGGCATTGCCCAGCGTCATGATGAAGTCCCGGATGTAGGCATGGAAGTCCCCGTCGTAGAAGGAGAACATCAGCAGGTTGTTGTCGACGATGGAGAAGCGCGCCATGTGCACGGTGCCGACGTTGTCCAGGCCGCTGTAGATCTCGTCGAGGCAGGAGCCGACGACCATGGCGGCCTGCGCGCGGCCGATGGCGGTCTTGTTCTTGAGGGGCATCACGAGGTTCATGGTGCGCATCACGTTGTCGGTGGCCTGGCGGCTGTCGCGCGGGCCGCCGGGGGCGACGGCGGTGGGCTGGAGCCAGGACCAGATGCGGATGAGGATCCGCATGAGCAACTGCTTGAACCAGTCGATGAGGGCGGTCATTGGCTGAGCTCCCAGTCGCGCGGCGCGGTGCCGGCCTGTTGCGGCGCCGGGGTGGCGGTCATGGCGCCCGCATGCAAGGGGCAACCGATGCCGCCGCGCTCCTTGCAGCCGAGCTGGTAGATCTCGCCGCGGGCGTGCAGGATCGGATCCCCGGAAGCCTCGATCCCGGGCGGCAGGCGCATGGGATTGAAGCTGAGCCGGTCGACGTCGATGCCACGGTCCGAGGCCATCTGCTCGATGAAGAGCGTGCCCATGCTGACGGTCTGGCGAGTCACGGGCCAGGTCGTGGAGGGATCGTCCAAGGCGTCGCCGGGGTCGCCGATCGCCATCTTGAGCGTGAAGCGGGCGGGGGATTGCGCGAGGCGCGCGCGCATCTCCGGCGTGAGGAAGTCGTGCGCCTTGGTTGCGAGTTGATCGGCGGGCACCGGGAAGACGCCATCGATCGGCTGCCATGAAAAGCGCACCGGCCGTCGCACGCCGTCCGGGCCGACGGCCATGAAGGTATGCACCGCGTGGTAGGCCGTGCGGGCCCAACTCACCGGCACCTGCAACAGGCCGCCCTCGATGGTGAAGGCGCGGGCGAAGTCGTGCGAGCCGGCGTACTGCGCCAGTCCCGGGCCGCCGCTGATCGTGACGCCGGGCGGCATCGGCGGCAGCGGGCTGCGCAGCATCAGCGGGTCCAGGATGTTCCGGCGGAACCACGATTCCTCCTCCACGGGCTTGGGGATGAAGGCCTTGGACACGCCCAGGAACTCCTCGCGCGTGCGGGCGCCGAAGACGTTCATCGTCATCGACAGCAGGTCATGGTCGATGCTGTCGGTGATGTGGAACTTGACCGCGAGCCCGCGCGTGTCGGGCCGCTCGTCATGGCGCTGGGGGTCTGAGGAGCCGTTGGAAAAGCGGGCGGTGACCGCGACGGGATGGCCCTGGAACTGACCGGCGATGCAGAAGTCGCGGGCGACCTCGGAGGCCACGAAGTGACCCATGACACCTAACCCGTGGGTGTGCGCCCAGCGGGTGTCGGCGACATGGCCGGGTGCGTCTTCCTTGAACGCGTCCAACATCTGCGCCGCCGTGATTTCGTGCTGCATGCGTAGCCCCTCCAACGAGCGCCGCAGACTATCACGCAAGCCTAACTTTTGGTTGCAGTTTTCTCGGGCGCGTACACAAGTGTGATGAAGGGCGGCGCGCGCAGCACTGCTCAGGCGTCGCGTACCGGAGGGGCATCGACTGGAAGCGCACGCCGAGGCCTTTGTCATTTCCCCCTTCCGTGCTTACAGTGCGGAACCATGGACACGACACCCCACAGCCTCGAGACCCTGTTTGCGCAACTCGGCCTGCCCAGCGCCAACGCTTCGGACATCGAGCGATTCGTCGCCGAACACCGGCCGCTCGCGGCGGACGTGGAGCTGGCCGATGCGCCGTTCTGGACGCCGGGCCAGGCGGAGTTCCTGCGCGAGGAGATCAACGACGACGCCGAGTGGGCCGAAGTGATCGACCAGTTGAACGCGATGCTTCGTGCCTAGTGTTCCCGGCGCTGCACCCGCGGTCCGGCCGCGGGGGCTGGTGCGGCGCTTCCTTCGCATTGCCGCCATCCTGCTGGCCGTTGTCGGCCTGTTGATCGGCGGGGCCCTGGTCGCGTTGCGGCAGGCCTTCCCGCCGGCACGGATCGCCAGCATGCTCGCGGAACATGTCAGTGCGAGCACCGGCCGCGCCCTGCGGATCGATGGCGACTTGAAGTTCCGGCTGTGGCCGACCCTTGCGGTCGAGGCCGACGGCATCTCCCTGGCCAATGCGGAATGGGCTTCGTCGCCGCAGATGGTCCGTGCCGGCCACGTCGCCTTCGAGCTGTCGTTGCAGGACTTGCTGCACCGCGAGTTGCGCATCCTGAGCGTGGAGGTGAAGGGGCTGGACCTCGATCTCGAATCCGACGGCAAGGGTCGCTTCAACTGGCAACTGGCGAATTCCCATGCGACGGCCTCGCCGATGGGAGGATCGACCTTGCAGGCGCTCGACCATGTCACCGTCACCGATGCGCGGGTGCGCTACGCCGATGGCAAGGGCCGGGACGACAGGCGCGAGCTCGACATCGATTCCTTCAGCCTGGCCGTGCAGGGTGATGGGAATGCGTTGCATGCCGCGATCACGCTCGGCAAGCAGCCGTGGAAGATCGAAGGCCGCACCGGGCCGGTCGGCAAACTGCTCGGCGGCGCGGAGGAATGGCCGATCGACTTGAAGTTCAGCAGCGAGGGCGCATCGCTTTCCGCGCAGGGCGTGCTGGGTCACGGCGCGAGTGCGAACACCTTCCAGGGCAAGGTGGCGTCGCGCATCACTTCGGGTGCGGCGTTGCCGTATTTCGCGTCCGCTGCCGCGGGCTTGCCGATGCCGGTGGAGGGGAGCGCGACCTTGAGCCTTTCGCCGAAGCAAGTGCGTGCCGAGTCGATGACCCTGTCCATGGCCGGCCAGCAGTTCACCGGGAACGTCAGTGTGCAGACCGAGCCCTTGCAGGTACGGGCGGAACTGGCGGCAGCGACCATCGACCTGGCACGCCTGCATGGCGGCGCTGTGCCTTCCCATGCGCCTGCGGCACCTGCAAAAGCACGCGCGCCCTTGTTCAGCGACGCTCCGATGCCCTTCGATGAGTTGCCGTCCTTCGATGCGGAAATCTCCCTCGTGATCGACCGGTTGCACGTCCCCGGCCTGCCGCCCGTCTCGGCGCTGAAAATGCACCTGACCAACACCGCCGGCCTGCTGGACGTCGGCCGGCTGGACTTCACTTTCGCGGACGGGCCGGTCCGCTCCCGCCTCAAGGTGACGCGGCGCGAGGGCGCCGCGCCGCGCGTGGAGGTGCAGGGCGAAGCCAGGTCGCTCTCCGTTGACGTGCTCGACGCCATGGGCCCGGGCACCGTCAAGCATTTCAGCGGTGGGCGCGCCAACCTCGACCTCAGGTTCTCGATGGCCGGGCAGTCGCCGGCCCGGCTCGCCGCCTCCGCCAACGGCAGTGCCATTTTCACCGCCAACGGCGTTGCACTGACCGGCAAGGCGGGCTCGCTCGACCAGAACGTCGTCGCGCGCGTGCTCGATGCGCTGCTGCCCAAGTCGGTGCCGCACCAGGACCTCGTCGTCCAGTGCCTGGTCGCGCGCCTGCCCCTGCGCGACGGTGTGGCGACGATCGAGCGTTCGGTGGCCATGGAGACTTCTCAAGTCGCGGTGTCGGCCAGCGGCCAGGTCAACCTGGCGCGGCAGACCATCGGGCTCGCGTTCCAGCCCCAGGCGAAGAAGGGCCTGGACCTGAAGGCGGCCAACCTCGTCGAACTGCTGCTGCTCACCGGCCCCTTGCGGGCGCCGGAACTCAGCATCAACCCGCTGGGCGCGGCGAAGCAGGCAGCCGACCTGGGCATTGCCGCGGCGACGGGCGGCTGGTCCTTGCTGGCGCCCGCGCTGCGCGCATCGCGCGGCGACTCGGTGTGCGACTTCGCAAGTTCGGGCGGTGCCTCGGGCAAGGGCGGTGCGGCATCCGGCAAGGACGAGCGGCGCCCGTTGCGGCCCATCCGCAACCTGCTCGGGCGTTGACGGCGCACGCAGGTTCGTCCGATCCGACGATGCCGCCGCGCGGCGCCAGCCGGCACACTCGCGTCTTCTTTCCGATGAGAGACAAGACGACATGGCCTGGAAACTCAGCCCTGCGGAGGCCGCCTTCAGGGACGAGGTGCGCGACTTCCTCGCGCGCGAACTGACGCCCGAGCTGCGCGTGGCCGGCCGGCGCTGCTCCGGCATCTTCAACGACTACGAGGACGGGATCGCCTGGCACCGCATCCTCGCGAAGCGCGGCTGGAGCACGCCCAAGTGGCCGGTCGAGCATGGCGGCACCGGCTGGACCCCGATGCAACACTACATTTTCGCGAGCGAAGTCTCCGCGGCCGATGCGCCGCGCGTGGCGCCGATGGGTACCGGCATGGTCGCGCCGGTGATCATCGCCTTCGGCACCGAGGCGCAGAAGCGCGCCTGGCTGCCCGGCATCCGCTCCGGCGACGACTATTGGTGCCAGGGTTATTCGGAGCCGCAGTCGGGCTCCGACCTGGCCTCGCTGCAATGCAAGGCGGTGCGCGACGGCGACCACTACGTCATCAACGGCACCAAGATCTGGACCACCCACGCGCAGTACGCCAACAAGATGTTCTGCCTGGTGCGCACCAACGCCGCCGGCAAGGCGCAGCAGGGCATCAGCTTCCTGTGCTTCGACTTCAAGACGCCGGGCATCACGGTGCGGCCGATCATCAGCATCTCCGGCGACCACGAGTTGAACCAGGTGTTCTTCGACGATGTGCGCGTGCCCCTCGACAGCCTGCTCGGCGAGGAGAACCAGGGTTGGACGGTCGCCAAGTACCTGCTGCAGCACGAGCGCGGCGGTGCGTGGACGCCGATGCTGCGCGAGCGTTTGCGGCGCTTGCACGATGCCGCCGATGTCGCCTTCGGGCGGCGCAGTCCCGGCGATTTCGCCGCGGCCGACATGGCGCTGCGCCTGGCCGAGATCGAATGCGCGATCGATGCAGTCGAGGCGACCGAACTGCAGCAACTGCGGGCGCAGGCGCGCGGCGAGCCGCCCGGCATCCGGCCGTCGATGGGCAAGGTGCTCGGCTCGGAACTGCGCCAGCGCATCACCGAGTTGGCAGTCGAGATCGCGGGCCCGCATGCCGCGATCGACGTGCCGATGGTCGACTGCGAAGTGGGCGACCTGCCGGTGCCCGAAGAGGCCGTGTTCGCGATGTCGGCCTACCTCAACGACCGTGCCGCATCGATCTATGCCGGCACCAACGAAGTGCAGCGCAACATCATTGCCGCGCAGTTGCTCAAATGACCACGACCACCGACCAGCAAGACACGCTCGCGATGCTGCGCGACAGCCTCGCGCGCTATCTCGACGACCGCCACAGCCTGCCGCAGCGCTTGCACGCATTGGCGCAAGCCGACAGCGCCCCGCCGCCGTTCTGGCAAGGACTCGCGAACGAACTCGGGCTGCTCGGCATGGCGCTGCCGGAGGCGCAGGGCGGCCTTGGCGGCGGGATGGCGGCGCATGCCGCAATGATGGAAACGCTCGGCGGTGCCTTGGCCGCCGAGCCCTATCTCTCGACCATGGTGATCGGTGCCGGACTGCTGCAACGCAACCCCGGCGCGCAGGCCGATGCCTTGCTGGCACGCGCTGTCGCGGGACAGGCCGTGATCGCCTTCGCACACACGGAACCGCAAGGCGGGTACGACGCTGCGGACGTGCAGGCCACGCTGGTGCGCGACGGCGATGGCTTGCGCCTGGATGGCCGCAAGTCCGTCGTGCAGGCGGCGCCGTGGGCCAGCCACTTCATCGTCAGCGCGCAAAGCAGCGGCGACGCGCGGGAGGAGGGTGGGCTTTCGCTGGTGCTGGTGCCGCGCGATGCGCCGGGTGTCCGCTTGCGACCCTATGCCACGCGCGACGGAGACCGCGCCGCCGAGATCGCATTCGATGGCGTTCGGCTGCCAATGGACGCACTCCTCGGCAGCGAAGGCGGCGCATTGCCGCACATCGCGCAAGCGCTCGACGAGGCGACGCTCGCCGTCTGCGCCGAGGCCACCGGCGTCATGCGTCGCCTGATGCGCGACACGCTCGATTACGTGCGCCAGCGCAAGCAGTTCGGTGTGCCCATCGCGAGCTTCCAGGTGCTGCAGCATCGGCTGGCCGACATGCACATGGCCCTGGAGCAGGCGGCGGCGCTGACAGAAAGTGTGGCCGAGGCGTTGGGCGAAGGCGACCTCGATGCGAACCAGCGTGCGCGCGCCGTGTCCTCCGCCAAGGTCGCGGTCGCCAAGGCCTGCAAGGCCGTCGCGCAAGGCGCGGTGCAACTGCACGGCGGCATGGGCATGACGGAGGAGCTGGCCGTGGGCCACTACGTGCGCCGGGCCACGCTCATCGAAGGCTTGTTCGGCCCCGCGTCGTGGCACTTGCGCCGCGTCGCGCGGCTCCACGCATCGGCAATTTGACAACCAGGGGAGATCGAGATGGCAGGACCACTGCAAGGGCTACGGGTGATCGAGATGGCGGGCATCGGCCCCGCGCCGTTCTGCGCGATGCTGCTCGCCGACATGGGGGCGGACGTGATCCGCGTCGAGCGGCCGGGTACGAAGGCCAGTCCGCATGACATTCTTTCGCGTGGTCGCAGCATCTTGCAGCTTGACCTGCGCGCGGAAGGTGCGACGCAGGCGATGCTGGACGCGATCGCCAAGGCCGATGTGCTCATCGAAGGCTTCCGGCCCGGCGTGATGGAGCGCCTGGGCCTGGGCCCCGATGCCTGCCATGCACGCAATCCGCGCCTGGTCTATGGCCGCATGACCGGCTGGGGCCAGCACGGGCCGCTGGCGCATGCGGCCGGCCACGACATCAACTACATCGCGATCAGCGGTGCGCTGCATGCCATCGGCCGCAACGGCGAGGCGCCGGTGCCGCCGCTCAACTATGTCGGTGACTTCGGCGGCGGCGCGATGCTGCTGGCCGTGGGCGTGCTCGGCGCCATCTACGAGACGCAGCGATCCGGCAAGGGCCAGGTGGTGGACGCCGCGATGACCGATGGCGCCGCGCTGTTGTCCGCCATGATGTACGGCTTCAAGTCCGAAGGCCGCTGGAACAACAACCGCGGCGAGAACTTCCTCGACGGCGGCGCGCACTTCTACGACACCTACGCCTGCGCCGACGGCAAGCATGTGGCCATCGGTTCCATCGAGCCGCAGTTCTACGCGCTGCTGCGCGACCGCTGCGGCCTCGCGGACGACCCGGCTTTCGACGCGCAGATGGACAGCGCGCGCTGGCCCTTGCTCAAGCTGCGCCTGGCCGATGTGTTCCGCACCCGCACGCGCGACGAATGGTGCGCGCTGCTGGAAGGCACCGATGCCTGCTTCGCGCCGGTGCTCGACTGGGACGAGGCGCCCGCGCATCCGCACAACGTGGCGCGCGGCACCTTCGTGAATGTCGACGGCGTGGTGCAGCCCGCGCCCGCGCCGCGCTTCAGCCGTACCGCGCCGGACCAGCCCGATGGCCGGGCGAAGGACGATGCCCAGGCCGTCCTGCAACGGTGGGGTTCATAAGCCCTCGTCAAGAAAATCCAACAAAACAGGAGACATCCAGCATGCACATGAGCCTGACGCACCCTTTGCACAAGGGCCGGCGCGAGAAGCCGAACGACAATGCCGTCGTAAGCGGCAACACGCGCCTTTCGTTCGGCCAGTTCGCCGACCGCGTGGCGCGACTCGGCGCGGCGTTGCAGAGGCTCGGCATGCGCAGCGGCGACCGCGTCGGCATGATGAGCCTCAACTCGCACCGCTTCGTCGAATACTTCTTCGGCACCTGGTGGGGCGGCGGCGTCATCAACCCGGTCAACATCCGCTGGAACCCGAAGGAGGTCGCCTATTCGCTGGACGACTGCGACACGCGCATCCTGCTGGTGGACGACCTGTTCGCGCCGATGGCGGCGGAGCTGCGCAAGCTCTCGACCTCGCTGCGCACGGTGGTCTATTGCGGAGACGGCGCGGTGCCTGAAGGCATGCTCGGCTATGAATCCCTGCTGGCCGAAGCCACGCCCATCGAGGATGCACCGCACGATGCCGACGAGCTCGCCGCCATCATGTACACCGGCGGCACCACCGGGCGGCCCAAGGGCGTGATGCTCACGCACGGCAACGTCTACACCAACGCGCTGAGCTCGGTGGCGACGGTGCCGCGCGACCGGCGCAATGCGTCGGTCGTCATCGCCGTGCCGATGTTCCATGTGGCAGGTTGCGGCCTGTCGTTGCAGAGCATGCTTCGGCTGGTGCCGCAGCATGTGCTGCCGATGTTCGACGAGGTCGCGATCCTGCAGTCGATCCAGGCCGCACGCGCCACCGAGATCTTCCTGGTGCCGACGATGATCAAGCGCGTCATCGAGCATCCGCGCTTCGCGGAGTTCGACCTGTCGAGCCTGCAGATGATGCTGTACGGCGCGGCGCCCATCGACGTGGCGCTGCTGGAGCAGGCCATGCGCGCCTTGCCGCAGACTTCCTTCTCGCAGGCTTACGGGATGTCAGAGCTGTCGCCGACCGTGGCGGTGCTGATGCCGCACTGCCACCTGCCGGGTCCGGAGCGCGGCCGGATGCTGCGCTCAGCCGGCACGCCGGTCATCGCCGCGGAGATCCGCATCGTGGACGCGGAGGACAAGGAGGTGCCGCTCGGCCAGGTCGGCGAGATCTGCGCACGCGGGCCGACCGTGATGAAGGGCTACTGGAACAAGCCGAAGGAAACCGAGGCCGCCTTGCGCGGCGGCTGGATGCACACCGGCGACGGCGGCTACATGGACGAGCACGGCTTCCTCTACGTGGTCGACCGCATGAAGGACATGATCGTGAGCGGCGGCGAGAACGTGTATTCGGCCGAGGTCGAGAACGCCATCGCGCAACTGCCGCAGGTGCTGATGTCCGCCGTGATCGGCGTGCCCGACGACAAGTGGGGCGAGCGCGTGCATGCGGTGATCGTCAAGCGCGAAGGCGCCGACATCGACGCCGATGCCATCATCGCCCACTGCCGCGACCAGATCGCCGGCTACAAGTGCCCGCGCAGCGTCGAGTTCCGCAACGAACTGCCACTGTCGGCCGCCGGCAAGCTGCAAAAATTCCAGCTGCGCGAACCTTACTGGGCCGGACGCGACAGACGCGTGGCCTGAACTACAACGGAGACACCATGCCCATCGATTTCCGCCGCTCCTGGAGCGATGAAGACCTGGAGCTGTACCGCGACAACGTGGTGCGCTTCATCGAGACCGAAATGGTCCCGCACGACGAGGAGGCGCGCAAGGCGGGCCATGTGGGCCATGCCATCTGGCGCAAGGCCGGCGAGATCGGCCTGATCTGCGCCGATATCCCCGAGGAATACGGCGGCGGTGGCGGCGACTTCCGCCACGAGGCCGTGTTCTACGAGGAGGCGGCGCGTCGCGGCCTCAGCGGCATGGCGACCTCGGTGCATGCGATCGTCGCGCACTACTTCCTCAACCACGGCACCGAGGCGCAGAAGCGCGAGTACCTGCCGCGCATGGCGCGTGGCGAACTGGTCGGCGCCATCGCCATGACCGAACCCGGCGCCGGCTCCGACCTGCAAGGCGTGCGCACGCGCGCCGAGCGCGATGGCGACAGCTACGTCATCAACGGCTCCAAGACCTTCATCACCAACGGCTTCCTGGCTGGCGTGGTGCTGGTGGTGGCCAAGACCGATCCGAAGCAGGGCGCCAAGGGCACCTCGATCCTCATCGTCGAGACCGAAGGCTGCAAGGGCTACCGCGTCGGCCGAGTGCTCGACAAGATCGGCATGAAGGCGCAGGACACCTCGGAGCTGTTCTTCGACGACGTGCGTGTGCCCGCTGCCAACCTGCTGGGCGGCCAGGAAGGGCAGGGCTTCTTCCAGCTGATGTCCGACCTGCCGTACGAGCGCACCATCATCGGCGTGAGCGCACTGGCCACGATGGAAGGCGCCTACGAGGCCACGCTCGACTACGTGCGTGACCGCAAGGCCTTCGGCCAGCCGATCGCCAACTTCCAGAACACCAAGTTCAAGCTGGCCGAGATCGCGACGCAGATCAAGGTGGGGCGCGCCTTCATCGACCGCTGCGTGGAAGACCTGGTGGCCGGCAAGCTGGACACCGCCACCGCCTCGATGGCCAAGCTGTGGGGCTCGGAGACGCAGGGGCGCGTGGTCGACGAATGCCTGCAACTCTTCGGCGGCTACGGCTTCATGAACGAATACATGGTGGCGCGCATGTATGCCGACTCCCGCGTGCAGCGCATCTATGGCGGGACGAACGAGATCATGAAAGAGGTGATCTCGCGGGCGCTGTAGCTGCCATGACCGCCATCGCCGTCATCACCACCGTCGGCAACCGCGCCGAGGCGCAGGCGATGGCACGCGCCCTGGTCGAGCGCAAGCTGGCCGCGTGCGCGCAAATCTCGGAGATCGAGAGCTTCTACGTGTGGGACGGCGCGGTGCAGAACGAGGGCGAGTTCCGCGTCCTCTTCAAGACCACGCGCGAGCGCTACGCCGCCGTCGAATCCGCGATCCGCCAACTGCACAGCTACGAACTGCCCGCGATCCACGCCATCGCCTTCGAGCACATCCACGCACCCTATGAACGGTGGATTGAGGACAACTCGACCGGGGCGTAGGATCGCGCTCCCTTCATCGAGGAGAGAGCCATGGCAAGGTACAAGCTGGTGAACACGCTCACCTTTGGCGAGATGTTCGTGCAGGCGCTGATCTGGACCGTGCTGATCGTCGTGACCTTCGGCCTTGCCGCGCCGTTCTTCGCGTACTACTTCCTCAAGCTCATCATCAACAAGACGGAGATACACGAGTTCTGAGTTCGGCGCCAGCCTTCCCGCCGCACGGGGTCCGGGTGCAGAATATTCGCAGGGGAGCCGGACGCTGCGAAGAAGCCGCAGCGTGAACCTTGCCGAGGAAGGCGCCGCCGATGCCGCAAGTCAGAGTCCAGACAGCTCCTCGTGTTGCGACAGCAACAGGGCCCGCTGGACTTCCTCCCGGGATGCGGCAGGTTTTCATCTCGTACTCGCATGTCGATCGCGCCGATGTAGCGCCCTTCGTGCAGCACCTCTTCCCGCTCGCCGAGCGCGAGCGCCTGGACGTGTTCTTCGACAGGGACGACCTGCGCGCCGGGGATGTCTGGAGCGACAAGCTGCAGGCCGCGCTGAAGCGCTGCGACCTGTTCCTGCTGCTCGTGACGCCGGCCAGCCTCGCGTCCCAGTTCTGCATGAACCAGGAGCTCCTGATCGCGATCGACCGGCAGCGGCGCGGACTGTGCCGGGTGGTGCCGATCGTGCTGCGCGCCTGCGACTGGCAACTCAAGCTGCTGCCCGATGGCAGCCGGGAGTGCCTGGGCCGCTATCAATCGCTGCCCGCGGGCGGCCGTCCGGTGGCCAGCTGCGAAGGGGCTGCGCGCGATGAGGTCTGGCACGACATCGTCGAGGAGCTGTCGCAACTGCTGGCGGAGCCCGCGGCGGTCACGCTGCCCCAGGCCGCTGCCGGCCCCTCGGCGGTCCCGGCGCTGTTGCCTTACCTGTGCGACCAGCAGCGTCCCGAACTCGCCGTCCGCGAGTGCCTGATGCAATGGCGCGTGCAGCATCGGCCGCTGGTCTTGGTCCTGCGCGCGGATGCCGTCGACTGCCCGGACTGGTTCGTGAACCGGATCGATGAACGGCACCTGCGCAAGCTGCTGCAAAGAATGGCGCCCGGCATGGGGTTGCAGCGCCACAGCGGCCTGCAATGGCCCACGCCCCAGCTTGGCCTGCACGATACCGCCAGGCTCGAGCAGTTCTTCCTGGACCAACTCATCGAGCGCGTGCTCGGGGACTCCTATGGAACGGAGGAAGAATTCCTTCAACGCCTGCGCGACGAAAGCACCAACCGGCTGTTCATCGGCGGCCTGCCGACCGCGCCGCAGGCGTTCCTGGCGCAATCCCTGCAGGCCTTCGCGGCCTGCCTCGGCCGGCTGACGAAGCGCCTGGACAAGGTGCTGCTGGCCGCAATGCTGTGGAGCGAAGACCCCGCCCTGAAATCGGCCGAGCCCGATCCGCCCTGGGACAGCAATGGCCCGGAGGCCTGCATCGGTGTTCCCGCGGCCTTGGGCGCCTTCGACATGAGCGCCGTCGTCGATTGGTCCTTGCTCGACGAAGTGCGCAACTACGCGAAGGTGGACCGCACGGGTCTTGAAGACTCGTTCCGCGACGCACCACCGCAACTCACGATGCGCGAATTCGCCGCCATCGCCGGCCCCATGCTGCTACGGTACGCGGCCTGATCCAACCTGGAGAAGCAGTCCACCCATGCCATTCCAACTGTTTCGCGGCCAAGGCCCCATCGAGCAAACGGTCGACCTGGACGAGCGTCTCGCGCGGGTCGACCGGAGCGCATTGCAGGCGCCGGATCGCTACATGGCCGATGAGGCGTTGCGCCACGCCGTCGACGTGGCCATCTACCTGCGCATGCCGCTGTTGCTCACGGGCGAACCCGGCACCGGCAAGACCCAACTGGCCTATCGCGTGGCGGCGGAGTTCGGCCTCGGCGACCCGTTGATCTTCGAGACCAAGTCGTCGAGCGTGGCGCAGGACCTGCTCTACACCTTCGATGCGCTGAGGCGCTTCTCGCTGGCGCAGGTTGCGACGCAGACGATGGAGGCCGGACAACGCGAAGCAGCGCTCGACCCGCGGCGCTTCGTGCGCTACCAGGCGCTGGGCCTGGCCATCCTCCGGGCCAACGACCCGGCCATCGCGGCGCGCTGGTTGCCCGCGGACAGTCCACGCGATGCGCTGGCGCCGCGCCGCTCCGTCGTGTTGATCGACGAGATCGACAAGGCCCCCCGGGACTTTCCGAACGACCTGCTCAACGAGATAGACCGCCGCCGCTTCCGCGTCGCCGAACTCGGCGACGACTACCTGGCCGCGCCCGAAGACAAGGCGCCCATCGTCCTGATCACCAGCAACTCCGAGCGCCAGTTGCCCGATGCCTTCCTGCGGCGCTGCGTGTTCCATCACATCGAGCCGCCGGACACCGAGCGGTTGAAGCAGATCGTGGCGGCGCGTCTGCCGGAGTTCATCGATGCACCGCTGCTCATGCGCGACGCCATCGCGTTCTTCCAGTCGATTCGCAGCGAGGCGCTGGGCCTGGACAAGAAGCCGTCGACGGCGGAACTGCTGAACTGGCTGGACGCGATGACCGGCGCGCAAGCCGACAGCGACAAGCCGCTCGGTGCGCAGCAGGCCATTGCGCAGGCCTATCTCGGCGTGCTGTGCAAGACGGACAACGATCAGGTGGCGGTGCGCGAGCGCCTGGCCCAGTGGCACGGCGCCTGACCCCGGCGAGCGATGCGCAAGGCTGTGCAACGCGACCTGTCGAACACGGATGAGCCGTTCGCGGCCTTCTTCGGGTTTCTCCGGCAAAACGGCTTCCAGGTTGGCCTGCGTGAGCGGATCCAGGCCGACCAGTTGCTGTTCGGCCTGGCCGCGAAGCGCGCGCTGCCGGCGGGGCTGAACGCGCGACTCTCGCTGCTGCGTCCGCTGGTGTGCCGCAATGCCGAGCAGCAACGCCAGTTCCCCGAACTGGTGGCGCGATGGGCGCCGCCCGAGGAGGGGCTGATCAAGGGCTTGAGGCGCAGGCACCAGCCGGGCGCGGTTGCGGCCGGAAAGTTGCGTCGCTGGCCGCTGCGTATCCGCCTGGCGTTGGTGGGAGTGGTGCTCATGCTTGTCGTGGGCCTTGTCGCGTTGGCCTGGCAGAACTGCGCGGCGCTCGGCTGGTGCCAGCCGCCCGCGCCTGCGACCGACACCACGCAAGTTACCACTGCGACAACGGAGCCTGCCGACACCAGCAGCGACGCCAGCACGCAACCCGACGAAACCTTGGGCTCCGTGCCCATCGAATCGGACTTCCCCCGGCTCCAGCAACGGCTCCGAAGCGTTCTCACCATCGTCGGTGGCGTGTCGATGGCAGTGCTGTTCGCAGGCCTGGTGCTGCTCTCCCTGCGACGTCTTGCACTGCAACCCTTGCGCACCGATGCGCCGCTGGAGCAGCGCAGCCTGTTCTCCAACCACGCACGCCTGATCCTCAAGGTGCCGCCCTTGCTGAAGCTCGTATCGCGCGAGCTGCGTCGACCCCGCAGGACCGATCGGCTGGAGCTGGACCTGCGGCAGACGATCTCCGCGACGCTGCGCAGCGGCGGCGCGCTGACGCCCCAGTACCGCGCACGCCAGGCCACCCCCGAATACATGATGCTGATCGACCAGCGCAGCCCGCACGATCAACTGGCGCGCTGCGCCGAAGACATCGTCTGGGCGCTGGATCGCCAGGGCGTTGTGCTGCACGTGTTCCGCTTTGCCGGTGATCCCTCGGTGTGCATGCCGATGCGCGTCGGTGGGTCTTCGGGCTCGCGGCCCGCGCAGGGTGCGCGCCAGCGCTTGCAGTTGGGCGAACTCGTGGCGCGCGCCGAGGGGCAACGCATCCTGCTCTTCGCCGAGGCCGGCCAGCTGGTCGACCCTTTGACCGGCGAGTTGCGGCCCGGCGTCGAAGCGCTCGAAGCACACGGCCGCTGCATGCTGTTCACGTCCCAGCCGGTGCCCGGATGGGGGCAGGCCGAGCAGGCGCTGGGGCAGCACGGCATCCTGGTGCTGCCGCTGCAGATGCGCGGCCTGGCGAGCGGCGCGGACTGGCTGTCGTCGCAACGGGCACTGCTGACGCTGGACCCGGACTGGCCCAGCACCTATCCGCCGCGCCTGCTCCTCAACGGCTTGCTGTGGCTCGCCCGCGTCGACAAACCTCCGGCCGAGGAGATCGATGGGCTGCTCTTCGAGCTGGAGCTCTATCTCGGGGCGCAGCGCTTCCAATGGCTTTGCGGCTGCGCGTCCTTTCCGGTCCCTTCTTGGCCGATCACGCTGGCGCTCGCGCCACTGTTCCTGCAGCCGGGCGAGGACCGTGTGACCGGGGCGGTGGCGCTGGCTTCGCTCCCATGGTTTCGCGAGGGCACATGGCCGCTCTGGTTGCGCGAGTCGCTGCAACAGCGATTGACGCCTGAACTCCGCACAGCGGTGGCAACGGAGATCCAGGGGCGCCTGGAGGGAGCCCGCCTGGGCCGGCCTGTGGGCTCGGGTGAGGTCCTGGCGCAAGTCGCATTGGCGATGGGCACGGGCGCGCGCTTGCGCCGCGCCTGGCGCGGCTTCGTAGCCAGGCTCAGGGGGGACCTGCCGGAGGGCAGGCTCAGCCGCGACGTGCTGTTCCTGGGCATCGTCCAGCACGGTGTCGCGCAACACCTGATGCAGATGGTTCCTGAAAGGCTCCGGCAGCAGGTCTTCAAGGAGGGGGTGCCGATCCTGGGGTTTCGTCCCTGGGTGCCTGCGCTGGTGTTGCCGCTGGTCATTGCCGGAATCGCCATCCAGTTGCCGCCCCTGCAGGGATGGGTGCAGGCGAGGCTGGAGTCGAGGCTGACGCCAGCATCACCTGTGCCGCTCCTGGTGGGACTGACGCTGCGTACAGCGGAGAGCGAATTGCTCCGTCTTGGCGGGCGCAGGGAGGTCGTTCACGTTGACGATCCGGACTTCTGCCCAGGGATGGTCATCGACCAGGCGCCGGCACCCGGCAATGCGTGGCTTCGGGTCGATCCTGTGCGGCTCACAGTCGCGCAAAACAAGACCCTGTTCTACAACATGACCTGCCGCGGGACGAACGGGAATGTGCAACTCGGATATCAGGCCACCGGCCAGGCCCTGGCAGCCAACCAGCCTTTCTCGTTCGAGATGAGCAAAGGGGGCACCGGCCCTGCGTCCAACGGGCTGGAGCCAGGTCAATGCGCCTGGCTGGACCGTGGATTCCGTACCGGAGAGCCCCTGGTCATCCGGGCCGAACTGCCTTCGCCGAGAGCCAGTGCGCTGAGTGCCGCGCTGGACAACGTCGACAGGTACGTCACCTTCAGGGTGGTCAACAAGGGCCCCTATTTCCGTGCAGGTTGCGTCGTCGACGCGAACGCCAGGCCGCCGGGAAGTCCGGTCGCGCCGGCCATCGACCCGCAACTTGCAGCACAACTGGAAGCGCAACTGCGCACCTTCTTCGGCGGCCCGCAGGCGTCGCGCCTGCAACCGGCGCTCATCCTCGCACGGGGTCTGGCGGGCGTCGAGAAAGACGGCCTCGTTGCGCTGGCCCTGGCTTTGGCGAAAGACGAGCCGGGAGACCTCTTTCCACGCGTCGAGGCAGAAAGCCGGTTGAATACAAGCCCCGGTGGGCAGCCATTCGATCTCTATGAGCCCGGTGGCGCCCGCGGCAAGAGCTACGGCAACACGCAGCCGGGCGACGGCGCTCGATACCGGGGCCGCGGCATCCTCATGATCGTGGGAAGGGCCAACTACGACCTCTACGGCAAGCGGATCGGGGTGGACCTCGTCGACAAGCCAGAGCTTGCAGCGGAGCCGGACATCGCCATCAACATCCTGGTGTCCGCATTCATCTATGCCTCGACCTCGCTGCAATCCCCGATCGGGCCGGACGACATTCGCATCGTGCTGCGACGGATCAATGGGAGCGCGACCCAGTTCGACAGGGTCGCGAAGGACTTCGAACTGGCCAGGCCGATCGCGCGTGCGCTGGACGCTGCGATCAACCCGGGCAACTCTGGTTCCAGGGGCGGGTCGTTCTCCGGGCCGAACATCGTCAGCAGGATGGGCCCCCTCGAGCGTGGTGTTTCCTACAACCAGGGTGACTACGCGAACCGGGATGCCAAGTCGCCGGAAGCATGCTCCGAGCTCTGCGGCAATGACGCCCGTTGCGTCGCCATGTCCTTCATTCCGTCCCAACAGCGCTGCTGGTTGAAGGACCGGCTCACAGGCAATGTCGCGAAGTCCGTGGACATGATCTCCGCGAGGAAGGTGCAGCCGGCCAAGGCCAATTGACCCGATCTGGCGGAGCCGTTCGAGGCGACGCCGTCAAACGACCTTCACGCTGATGTCGTAAAGCCCATCGATGTGCCCCGTCATCACATCCCCCTTGACCACCGGCCCGACGTTCTCCGGCGTGCCCGAATAGATGATGTCTCCAGGGAACAACTCGTTCGATTCCGACAGCTTCGCGATCTGCTCGGCCACGTTCCAGATCATCTTCGACAGGTCGCTCGACTGCTTCACCTGTCCGTTGACCTTGAGCCAGATCGCGCCCTTCTGGAAGTGGCCGGTGCGGCCCGCCGGATGCAGGTGGCTCACCACCGCCGAATGGTCGAAGGACTTGCCGATCTCCCACGGCTTCTTCTCGTTGGCCATGGCGTTCTGCAGGTCGCGGCGCGTCATGTCCAGGCCGACTGCATAGGCATAGACGCAGTCGAGCGCCTTCTCCGGCGGGATGTTGCGCCCGCCCTTGTTCAGCGCGGCGACGAGTTCGACCTCGTAGTGGTAGTTCTTCGTCAGCGGCGGGTAGGGATGGTCGATGGTCGCGCCCATCGGTGCCAACTGCACCGCGTCGGTCGGCTTCTGGAAGAAGAAGGGCGGCTCGCGGCTCGGATCGGAGCCGCGTTCGATCGCATGCGCGGCATAGTTGCGGCCGATGCAGTACACGCGCCGGACCGGGAAGACCTGGTCGCTGCCAACGATCGGAATGCTCGCGCCGGCCACCGCGAACATGGGCTTGCCGCTTCCGCTCGCGGCGGAGCCTGTGGCGCAGCCTGACAGCGCACCGGCGGCCAGGGCCGAGCCGAGTTGAAGCATGGATCTGCGGTTCTGCGTCGTCATCAATGGGTCCTTTTTCAATCGACAAGTGCGAGTGGCGGCCTCGGTGTGGGCCGCATCGCGGCGCGCAGTATCGGGCGCGGAAAGAGTTCACGGCGCGGGGAGAAACCCGGCGTGCGCAGCGCATGCGAAGAGGCCGGAATGCGAGGGCCTTTGATAGCATCCACGCCTTCCCCATCCACCGCACGGAGGTATCCCATGGCACACGCACATCACCCCACCTCCGCGCTCATCCGGTGGATTCGCGAGCGTTGAACTTGGCCATTGCGTCATCACGCCTGGCCTGACGCTCCCCAACCGCCTGAGTCGCCTTCCAAGTTGTCGCGGCATTCTTGCCCGCGGCGTTGTCGGCATTCAGAACTCAAGGCACTCATGTCTTATTTTTCCGGCCATTCGGCCAAGGTTGAACTTCGTCTTTTCGAACCGCTGCAAGCCAGCCCATCGCAGTGGCAAGCGCTCCATGCTTTTCGTCGCCTGCGCAGCCAGCAGGACTTGCCCGGCGAGCCGGTGATGTCCGATGCGGACTTCGAATCCGAGCTTCGCGTCGTGCGGCCCCTTGTCGAAACGCAGCGCCTGCTCGCCATCCACAACGGCGAGATCGCGGGAATCATGGTCCTGAACTTTCGCCGCCACGGCTCGCCTGACTGCGAGGACTATGCCGACCATGTGGACGTCGCCGGTGGCGTCATGCAAGACCTGCGCCGGCGCGGCATTGGCCGGGCCCTGCTCGCGGGCCTGGCCGATTTGATGGCGCTCCGTGGCAAGCACACCGCGACCGCCAAGGCCCACCTGCCCGATACGCATGCATGGATGGCCCGCATCGGCGCGACCTGCAAGTTGCGCATGTTCGAAACCCGCTCGCCCTTCGATGCGCTGGACTGGGAGATGCTGGCGCGCTGGGCTGGCTCTGCGACCCATGGCCTGCGTTGGGAAATGCACTGCGGACGCGTGCCGCTGCAAACGCTGGCCCCGCTGATGGCCCCCTTCACCGAGCTGATCAACGACCAGCCGCTGGACGACCTGGACATCCCCCGCATTCGCTACGAGCTGAAGGACTACGAAAGCTGGTACGCGGACCTCGACCGGCGCGGCGGCGATCACTTCCTGGTCCTCCTGCGCGATGGCGAGCAAAGAGTCGCCGCGATGTGCGACGCAACCTGGGACGCGCGCTTCCCCGATCGCATGTACCAGCAACTCACCGCCGTCGCGCGGCCCTGGCGCGGGCATGGACTGGCGAAGGCCGTCAAGGCACGCATGCTGGAACTGGTGCGCGCGAGCCATCCAGAAGTGAGGACCGTGCTCACGAACAACGCCGTGGTCAATGCGGCCATGCTGTCGATCAACGAGCGCCTCGGGTTCAGCGTGCACAAGGAGGACAGGACGTACCAGATCGACCTGCCAACGCTTCGTGCGTATCTGGCCCGGTGGCCGTCCGGGAACGCACGCGGAATACGGCAACCGCGCGAAGCCTGAGCGTCGCCTTCACGGGGCCCAAGCGACGGCATGCCGAGCAGATTTGACGCCTTCGACACCGAGGCGTACCTTCCCGCCATCGTGCCTCCAGCACACAGGAAGGCGACCCGTGAAACGACGCACTGCCTGCCACGCAATGCTGCTCGCCATCATGGCGTCGCCACGCATGACTTGGGCGCAGGTCGCGGATCGACCGGCCCGCCTCGCCTTCCTGGTAGAGCCGGCCCTGGACGCGCCGCTGCAGCAAGCCGTCGTGAAGGCGCTTCGGGAAGGGTTGCGCACGCTCGGCTACATCGAGGGCCGCAACTACAGCATCGAATTCCGCTCGGCCGATGGCACTTTCGCGCGACTCCCGGCGCTGGCCTCGGAGCTGTTGCGGCAGCAGCCCGACGTGCTCGTCACGGCCTGGCCCGCTGCGGCGATGGCCGCGAAGGAAGCGACCCGCACGGTGCCCGTGGTGGCGGTGAGTGTCGACAACCCGGTCACGATGGGGCTTGCGCAGAGCTTCGCGCAGCCTGGTGGAAACATCACCGGCGTGGGTTCATGGGCGGTGGAAATCGTTGCCAAGCGGCTTCAGGTGCTGCGAGAGTTCGTCCCGGCGGCAAAGCGCTTCGGCGTGTTGTTCAATCCCAATGTGGCGGGCCCGGGGCTTGAGCGGGCGGTTGCCGATTGGCAAAAAGGGCTGGGTCTTCCGATCCACGCGTACGCCGCCAGCGGCCCGGGAGACTTCGATGGCGCATTCGCGGCCATGGCAAAAGACGGGGTCGGCGGCCTGCTCGTGTTCGCCGATTCCAACACCTACACGCACCGGGTCGTCCTCAACCAGTTGTGCCTGCAGCGGCGCATGCCCTCGGTTTGGGGCGGGCGTGACTTCATGACGGGCGGTGCGCTGGCCTCGTACCAGTCCGACTATCCCGACATGTTCCGCCGGTCCGCCACCTTGATCGACAAGATCCTCAAGGGCACGAAGCCCGGTGACATCCCGTTCGAGCAGGCGAGCAAGCTGGAACTGGTGATCGACGCGAAGGCGGCCAAGGCGCTGGACGTCGTGGTGCCGCCGGCGCTTCTGCTGTCTGCGGACCACGTCATCGAATAGCGACAGCCAGGTAGGTGCGAGAACGGCGGCGGCCGTGCGGCGGGTCGACGGCGAGGGCCGTCATATCACGCGTCCATGCCGTGTCCCATCGGCGACCCCGAATCCGGATTTCCGGACGCTACGCTTGCGGGGCGCGCGTTCGTCGCGCCCCCATCCCCATCCACACATCCCACCGAGACACGACCTCATGAAGACCCGCATCACCGAACTCTTCGGCATCGAGCATCCCATCATCCAGGGCGGCATGCACTACGTCGGCTTTGCCGAGTTGGCGGCGGCCGTGTCCAACGCCGGCGGCCTCGGCATCATCACGGGCCTTACGCAACGCACGCCGGAGCTGCTCGCAAAGGAAATCGCGCGCTGCCGCGAGATGACCGACAAGCCCTTCGGCGTGAACCTCACCTTCCTGCCGACGGTGACTTCGCCCGACTATCCGGGCTACATCCGCGCCATCATCGACGGCGGCGTCAAGGCCGTGGAGACGGCCGGCAACAACCCGCAGAAGTGGTTGCCGGCACTGCACGAGGCGGGCATCAAGGTGATCCACAAGTGCACCTCGGTGCGCCATTCGCTGAAGGCCGAGTCGATCGGCTGCGACGCCGTGAGCGTCGACGGCTTCGAATGCGGCGGCCACCCGGGCGAGGACGACGTGCCCAATTTCATCCTGCTGCCGCGCGCGGCCGAGGCACTGAAGATCCCATTCGTCGCCTCGGGCGGCATGGCCGACGGCCGCTCGCTGGTCGCCGCGTTGGCGCTCGGCGCCGAGGGCATGAACATGGGCACGCGCTTCATCGCGACGCAGGAGGCGCCGGTGCACGAGAACGTCAAGAAGGCCATCGTGGCCGCGACCGAACTCGACACGCGGCTCGTGATGCGCCCGCTGCGCAACACCGAGCGCGTGCTGCGCAATGACGCGGTCGATCGGCTCATCGAAAAGGAAAAGTCGCTGGGCGCGGCGCTGACCTTCAACGACATCATCGAAGAGGTCGCCGGCGTCTACCCGAAGATCATGAAGGAGGGCGCGATGGATGCCGGCGCATGGTCCTGCGGCATGGTGGCAGGCCTGATCAGCGACGTGCCGACCGTCAAGGAACTGATCGATCGCACCATGCGCGAAGCCGAGACCATCATCAACGAGCGCCTGGCGCGCTTCGCAGCGCGCTGAACGCGGTCCACGCTACCGGATCACGCCGACTTTCCGCGCAATCGCCACCGCCTGCGTGCGGCTCTTCGCGTCCAGCTTCATGTTGATGTTGCGCAGGTGGGTGCGCACCGTGCTTTCGGAGACGAAGAGCTTCTCGGCCATCGCGCTGTTCGAATAGCCTTCGGCCAGCAGTTGCAGCACGTGGATCTCCTTGCGCGTGAGCGGCTCGGCGAGTTGGCTTTCGGGCGCGGGCGCGGGCGTGTCGATCTCGGAGGGCGCGATCGGGCCCATGGCCTGGAGCAGGCGCTGCAGGTAGTCGGCAAGGATCGGGTCGCCGTGCGCGGCCTGTGCGCGCGTTGAAGCCGCGAGGGACTGGAGCAACGGGCCGACGGCCGGACCTTCGTCCAGGACCAGCCGCATGAAGCCTTCCTGACTCGCGGCCTGCAGCGCGGCGCTCATCGCATCAAGTGCTGGCGTCAGGTCGCCGGCACGGTACAGCGCCAGCGCCCGCAGGACGCGCAGCTTGAGCGCGCGGCGGTGGCGCGCTGCTTCGGTGGCTGAGCGGATCTCGGCGTCGAGCATGGCGACGGCCGCACGCGTATCTCCAAATGCAATCTGCCAACGTGCCTGCGCCAGCGCGAGGTAGTCGAGGTCATGTGCGGGCAAGCGCTGAACGCGCTCACGTGCCCACAACGCAGATTCATCCGCGCGCGCCAGTTCGTCACGCGAGGCCGGCCCATTGCCCTGCAGCAGCAACATGCGCGATCGCTCCAGCTTGGCGCCGGCCACCACGCGCGGCAACTGGCGCTCGTGGCCGAGGTATTCCAGCTCGGTCAGTGCCAGGAAGGCTGCGTCGATGTCGCCCGCATGGAACGCGATGCGCGAGCGCATGACGTGGCTCAGGATCATGTGGTCCGGCAGGCCCACGTCCCTTGCCAGCGGCAGGTAGGCATTCAGCAGGTGGTCGGCCTGCGTCAGTTGGTTGGCCTCGTACACCACGCCCGCATAGAGCACGCCGGCCCAGGCATTGCCGTGGCTGTGGTTGTAGGTGACGGCATGCGTGGAATCGACCGCCATGCGGAAGCGCGCCGTGGCCTGGCGCAGCCGCCCGCCTTGCAGGTCGAGCATGCCTTCCAGCGACTCGGAATACATGCGGTTGAAGTTGCCGTGGCCCTGCCGACTGCGCGCCGCGTCGAGCAGGCGCTGTGACTCGTGCTGGTCGCCCATCACCGCCAGCACGTTGGCCATCGCGTTGAGCAGCGCGCTGTCGGCAAAGGCGATGCCGGTCGGCAGGCGGGCCAGCGCATCGCGGCCGGCAGCGTAGGCCTCGTCGTAGCGGTCCTGCATGGCCAGCAGCAGCGGGTAGAGCGTGTGGGCGCCGGCGCGGACTTCGGGGATGTCGCTGTCGGTGCAGCCCGATTGCTCCAGGTGCCGTATGGCCTCCCACGGTCCGCGCGTGAAGCATTCGGCCCACAACGCGATCAGTTGCAGCATCGGCTGCGCGCGCAGCTGGTGCGCCGGGATGGCCGCGAACCATCGCGACAGCATGCGCATGCGGCCCTGCTCCAGGAACTGCCCGGCCCAGGTGTGCAGCAGCGTCAGCGCATGCGGATGGTCGCCGCCCTCGATCGCATGGTCGATGGCTGGCACCGGCCGACGCTGCGATTCGTACCAGGCCGATGCCGACAGGTGCAGCCGCGCCAGTTCACCCGGCATCTCGCGTGCCAACTGCGCACGCAGGAAGTCGCCGAACAAGCTGTGATAGCGCCACGCGGGGGTCTCGCCCGTGACCGGCGTGAGGAACAGGTTGGACGCGGCCAGTCGGTCCAGGATGGCGGCGCTGTCGGCACGCGGGTTCAGTGCCTGGCAGACCGAGGCATCGAGCTGGCGCAGGATGCTGGTGCGCAGCAGGAAGTCGCGGACCTCGCGCGGCTGGTGCGCGAGCACGTCCTCGGCCAGGTAGTCGGCGATGGCGCGGTCGGAGCCTGAGAAGCGCTCGACGAAGCCCGTGGCCACGCCGTGGCGCTCCAGCGCCATCGACGCCAGCCAGATCGCCGCGACCCAGCCTTCCGTCTTGCGATGCAGTTGCGACAGCATGTCGGGCGGCAGGGCGGCGGCGGAGGCGCGCAGGTCGAAGAAGGCGCTGGTTTCCTCCAATGAGAAGCGCAGGCGATCGGTGTCGATCTCCAGCAACTGGCCGCGCGCGCGCAGCCGGCCCAGGCCCAGGTCCGGCAGGCCGCGCGACCCGATCACGATCTGGCCGCGGCGCGGCAACTGCTCGATGATCTCCCTCACCAGGCCCAGCACGGCGGGCTCCTGCACTACCTCGAAATCGTCGAGGAAGAGGGCGAAGGGCGCATCCAGCGTGGCCAGTGCGGCGACCGCGTCGAAGGCCGCGCCGGAGCCGGCCGGCTCCACGCCCAGCCGCAAGGCCGCCTCGGCCAGGCCATCCAGAAAGCGCGAGACATCGTTGTCGGCCCGGTCCAGTGTGAGCCAGGCGGTGCTGGTGCCGCGTTCCTCCATGCGCGCGCGGCTCTGCGCCATGGCCGTGGTCTTGCCGAAGCCGGCGGGCGCGCGCACCAGCACCATGCGCGCGGTGGCTGCCGCGATCTCGTCGCCGATGGCGCGGCGCGGCACCTGCGTGGCGACGAAGGCTGGCGGGTTCAGCTTGGTCTCGAGAATCCGGAGGGAAGAATGCGGGGAGGGCTGCATCGCCGGGGAAAGAGTTGGAGGGCCGATCATGCCGTGCCATGGGCCGTGGCGGCGTCGCGCGTTTGCCAGTGCCCCTGGCGCGGTCTTTTCGTCGATTCGGACGATGCCGGTTCGCGGCCCGGCTCCTAGACTGGCAGACCTCGCCGGCGCATCGCCCGGCCACGCAGAGACAACCGCAAGGACACCTGATGCAACTCGACTCCTCCATTGCCGCCATCGTCACCGGCGGCGCTTCCGGCCTCGGCGCCGCCACCGCACGGCGCCTGGCCAGCCGCGGCGTGAAGGTCGCGCTGTTCGACTTCAACGAAGCGCAAGGCACGGCCGTCGCCGCCGAAATCGGCGGCGTGTTCTGCAAGGTCGACGTGACCTCCGAGGAACAGGTCGACGCCGCCTTCGCCAAGGCCCGCGCGGCCCACGGGCAGGAACGCATCCTGGTCAACTGCGCCGGCACCGGCAACGCCGTCAAGACCGCCAGCCGCGACAAGGCCACCGGCGAGATCAAGCACTTTCCGCTCGCGAACTTCGACCGCATCATCCAGATCAACCTGGTCGGCACCTTCCGCTGCATCGCCAAGTCGGCGGCCGGCATGCTCACGCTCGACATGCTGGAAGACGGCGAGCGCGGCGCGATCGTCAACACCGCTTCAGTTGCCGCGCAGGACGGGCAAATGGGGCAGGCCGCCTACACCGCCTCGAAGGCTGGCATCGTCGGCATGACCTTGCCGATTGCACGCGACCTGATGGGCGAAGGCATCCGCGTCAACACCATCCTGCCGGGCATCTTCGATACGCCGCTGCTGCAAGGCGCGCCCGACAACGTCAAGGCGGCGCTGGCCGCGTCGGTGCCTTTCCCGAAGCGCCTGGGCAAGCCCGAGGAATATGCGACGCTGGCCGAGTTCATGATCACCACGGGGTACATGAACGGCGAGAGCGTTCGTTTGGACGGCGCCATCAGAATGGCGCCCCGCTAGGGCTCTTGGTGCGCCTGACTCGCAACGCGAACATTTCAAACCTCAACGGAGAACAACATGCCTGAAGCCTTTATCGTCGAAGCCGTCCGCACCGCTGGCGGGCGTCGCAATGGTCGCCTGTCGGGCTGGCACCCGGTCGACCTGGCCGCGCAGGTCCTCGACGCGCTGGTGGCACGCACCGGTGCCGACCCCGCGCTGATCGACGACGTCATCATGGGTTGCGTGATGCAGGGCGGCGAGCAGGCGCTCAACGTCGCGCGCAATGCCGTGCTGGCCTCGCGACTGCCCGAATCGGTGCCGGGCACCTCGGTCGACCGCCAGTGCGGCTCGTCGCAGCAGGCGCTGCAGTTCGCGGCGCAGGCCGTGATGTCGGGCACGCAGGACGTGGTGATCGCCGCCGGCGTGGAAAGCATGACGCGCGTGCCCATGGGCATGACCGTCGCGCTGGCTGCGAAGGCGGGCCTGGGCAACTACATGAGCCCGGCCATGAAGGCGCGCTATGGCAACGTCGAGTTCAGCCAGTTCACCGGGGCCGAGATGATCGCCCGGAACTACGGCCTTGAGAAAGACGCGCTCGACCGCTATGCGCTGCTGAGCCACCAACGCGCCATTGCCGCGACCCGCGCAGGTGCCTTCGAACGCGAGATCGTGCCCGTGGCCGTTCGCATGGCCGACGGCACCGAGCCCGGCGAGATGCACACCGCCGACGAAGGCATCCGCTACGAGGCCACGCTGGAGAGCATCGCCTCGGTCAAGCTCATCGCCGAAGGCGGACGCTGCACCGCCGCGACGGCCAGCCAGATCTGCGACGGCGCGAGCGGTGTGATGGTGGTCAACGAGCGCGGCCTGAAGGCGCTGGGCGTGAAGCCGCTCGCGCGCATCCATCACCTGAGCGTGTTGGGGCACGACCCGGTCATCATGCTGGAGGCGCCGATCCCCGCCACGCAACGCGCGCTGCAGAAGGCCGGCATGAAGATCGACGACATCGACCTGTTCGAAGTCAACGAGGCTTTCGCGCCGGTGCCGCTGGCGTGGCTGCAAGTCACGGGTGCGGATCCGGAGCGGCTCAATGTGAATGGGGGCGCGATTGCACTGGGCCACCCGCTCGGCGCATCGGGAACCAAGCTGATGACGACGCTGGTTCACGCGCTCGGCCAACGCGGAAAGCGCTACGGCCTCCAGACCATGTGCGAGGGAGGTGGCATGGCCAACGTCACCATCATCGAACGCTTGTAAATCTGTCGAGAATCGACGCGATGCGGCGTTGCAAATGCTCGCCGTACTTTCTGTACGGCTGTGCTTTGCGCCTTGCCTCGCGCCGATTTCGACAGATTTGACGTGCGCCAGTTTCGGAGAGGGAGACGTTCGTGAGCGATGAGTCGAAGGTGATTGCCGATGGGCTGCAAGCGCTTGCGGGCGCGCTCGTGCCTGGCGGCACATCGGTTCACGGCGTGCGTCGCCTGTCCGGCGGTGCGAGCCAGCAGACCTGGGCCTTCGAGGTGGATGCTGGCGCGCAAGTCTTGCCTCTCATCCTGCGCCGCGCAGCCGACGCGACGGGCGAACGCGGCATGGGCTCGGCGGGGCTCGCGGCAGAGGCGCAGATCATCGATGTCGCACGCGCAGGTGGTGTGCCGGTGCCTGGCGTGCGCCACGTGCTGCGCGCATCCGATGGACTGGGAGACGGCTTCATCATGGATCGCATCGAAGGCGAAACATTGGGTCGCCGCATCGTGCGAGAAGCGCGCCTCGCCGATGCACGCCGCGTGCTGGCACACCAATGCGGTGCCGCGCTGGCGCGCATCCACCAACTGCCGACGAAGGGCCTGCCGCCATTGCGGCGCGCCGACGCGCGCGCCGAACTGGACTACCAGATCGAGATCCACCGCAGCCACGGCACCACACGCCCGGTGTTTGAAATCGCCTTCCAGTGGCTGCGCGCTCATGCGCCGGCAGACCTGGGCGCGCCGGTGCTCGTGCATGGCGACTTCCGCAACGGCAACCTCATCGTCGCCGAGGAGGGCCTGCGTGCGGTGCTCGATTGGGAACTCGCCCATCTCGGCGACCCGATGGAAGACCTGGGCTGGATGTGCGTGCGCTCATGGCGCTTCGGAAATGGCCGATTGCCGGTGGGTGGATTCGGCACGCGCGAGCAACTGTTCGAAGGCTATGCGAGCGAAGGCGGCATCGTCGACGTGGAGCGCGTGCACTGGTGGGAAGTGATGGGCTCGCTGAAGTGGGGCGTCATCTGCGAAACGATGCTGCAGGCCTGGCTCAGCGGACGCGAGCGCGATGTCGAGAAGGCGGTGATCGGCCGGCGCGCCTCGGAGGCCGAATCGGACTTGCTGGCCCTGCTGGCACCCGAAGGAGTGGCCTGATGCAAGACCGACCGACTGCCGCTGAACTGATCGAAGCCGTCGCGGGCTTCCTGCGCGAGCAGGTCGTGACGTCGACGGGCGGCGCTGCCATGCCCTTCCATGCGCGCGTGGCGGCCAATGCGCTTGACATCGTGCAGAGACAACTGAAGCTGGCGCCCGAGGCCGACGCGCGGGAGATGCTTCGCTTGCGCGCCTTGCTCGGCGCGGATATGCCGGATGACCTGGCCGCGGCGAATCGCCTGCTCTGCGCGCGCATCGCATCGGGCGCGATCACCCTGGACACGCCCGGCCTCGCCGAACACCTGCGCGAGACCACGCGCGACAAACTGGCCGTCGACCAACCCGGCTACGACAACAACAAGGACAGCTGAGACATGGACTTCGACCTGCCCCCCGACCTCGTCGCGTATCTTGCGGAGCTCGACGAATTCATCGACCGCGAGATCGCCCCGCTGCAGGCGCAGGACGACAACGAACGCTTCTTCGATCATCGCCGCGAATGGGCCCGCACCGACTTCGACAAGGGCGGGTTGCCGCGCCCCGAGTGGGAGGCGCTGCTGGCCGAGGCACGACGCCGTGCCGACCGGGCCGGCCACCTGCGCTTCGGATTGCCCGCGGAGTTCGGCGGTCGCGACGGCAGCAACCTCTGGATGGCGGTGATCCGCGAGCACTTTGCCGCGCGCGGCCTCGGCCTGCACAACGACCTGCAGAACGAGCATTCCATCGTAGCCAACAACCCTTTCGTGCTGGCTGTCCGTGACCTTTGCTCGCCGGCGCATCGCGACGAACTGATCCCCGGCATGCTGGAGGAGCGCGTGCGCCTGACCTTCGGCCTGACCGAGCCGCAGCATGGATCGGATGCCACGCACATGGAGACGCGTGCCGTGCCGGAGGCGCGCAACGGCCAGCCGGGCTTTCGCATCGACGGCGAAAAGATGTGGACCACCGGCATGCACACCGCGACACATTGTGTGCTGTTCGCGCGCACCAGCGGCCGCGACGGCGAGGCACGCGGCATCAGCGCCTTCCTGGTGCCGGCGCAGGCCGAGGGTGTGAAGATCGAGGAGTACCTCTGGACCTTCAACATGCCGACCGACCATCCGCGCGTGAGCTTCACCAATGTGTGGGTTCCGGATTCAGCCGTGCTCGGCAGGCTCGATGGCGGCCTGGCGCTGGCCCAGCATTTCGTGCATGAGAACCGCATCCGACAGGCCGCATCGAGCCTCGGCGCGGCTGACTACTGCGTGCGTGAAAGCGTCAAGTACGCGCGCGAGCGCAAGCCCTTTGGCGAAGATCTGGCGCGCAACCAGGGCATCCAGTTCCCGCTCGTCGAACTCGCCACGCAGGTCGAGATGCTGCGCCTCCTGATCCGCAAGACCGCCTGGCAGATGGACCAGGTGCCCAAGCCCGAAGTCGAGAAGCGGCTGTCCGACAAGGTCTCGATGTGCAACTATTGGGCGAACCGCCTGTGCTGCGAAGCGGCCGACCGGGCGATGCAGGTGCACGGCGGCATCGGCTATTCACGGCACAAGCCCTTCGAGCACATCTACCGGCATCACCGCCGCTACCGCATCACCGAAGGGTCGGAGGAGATCCAGATGCGGAAGGTGGCCGGCCACCTGTTCGGGTACATGGGGGCCGGCAAGTTCTGAAAGCCCTCAGGACTTGAAGAACGCCAGCAAGTCCGCGTTGATGATCTCCGGATGCGTCGCGCACATCCCGTGCGGCAGGCCCGGGTAGATCTTCAGCGTCGCGTTCTTCAGCAGCTTGGCCGACAGCAGCGCGGCATCCTGGTACGGCACGATCTGGTCGTCGTCGCCGTGCATCACCAGCATCGGCACGTCGATCTTCTTCAGGTCCTCGGTGAAGTCGGTTTCCGAGAAGGCCTTCACGCATTCGTAGTGGGCCAGGATGGAACCCATCATTCCCTGGAACCACCAGTGGTCGCGAATGCCCTGCGAGATCTTCGCGCCCGGCCGGTTGTAGCCATAGAAGGGCAGCGTGAAGTCCCGGTAGATCTCGGCGCGATTGGCCGCCACGCCGGCGCGGATGCCGTCGAAGACCTCGATCGGCAGGCCGCCCGGGTTTGCCTCGGTCTTGAGCATGAGCGGCGGCACCGCGCCGATCAGCACGCCCTTGGCCACGCGGCTGGTGCCGTGCCTGCCCATGTAGCGGGCCACCTCGCCGCCGCCTGTCGAATGGCCGACGTGGATCGCGTCCTTGAGGTTCAGCGCCTCGGTCAGCGCGGCCAGGTCGTCGGCATAGGTGTCCATCTCGTTGCCGCCCGATGTCTGGCTGGACCGCCCGTGCCCGCGCCGGTCGTGCGCGATGACGCGATAGCCCTGCTGCAGGAAGAACAGCATCTGGCCGTCCCAGTCGTCGCCCGAAAGCGGCCAACCATGCGAGAAGACGATGGGCTGCCCGGAGCCCCAGTCCTTGTAGAAAATCTCGGTGCCGTCCGCGGTCGTGATCGTGCTCATCAATGCGTCCTTGGGTATTGGTTGGGAAGGGTGGTGAAAGTGCCTCGCGGCACGGTGAACAGCCCATTTCAGATGCGCTTGGTTTCATGAAATGGGGTGCCTACTTTGAAGCAAATCACGTTCCCGTGCAGGCGTATTCTTCGTGCGCCAAATGACATGCGCGTTGCGCCACGCGCAGTCGCCATCGTGTCCCTTGCCAGCGCGCCTGCCGCGTAGCATTGCCGCTCCCCGCGGGTGCCCAAGCGATGGCATGGCGGACGCCCAGGACACGACCTCATCATGGACAAGCAAAAATTCCCCACTGGCCTGATGCACGCCATCGGCTTCACCGAACTCCTCCGCAGCGACGCCGAAGCGGGCGCCGCCCGCGTGCGCTTCACCGCCCGTCCCGAATTCGCCCACACCAATGGCACGGTGGTGCAGGGCGGCATCATCACCGCCTGGCTCGACTGCTCGATGGCCTTCGCCGTGATGGCGCGCGAGCCCGAATCGGGGCTGGCCAGCCTGGAGCTCAAGGTGACCTTCCTGGAACGCGTCGACGTGTCGACCTTCGAGGTCGAGGCGCGCGTCCTGCGCTGGGGCCGCAGCGTGGTGTTCATGGAGGCCGACCTGTACGCGCAGGATGGCCGGCTCTGCGCGCGGGCCTCGTCGACGGGGAAGCTGGTGCGGGCGAAGGGTTGAGACGCTGCCTACCCCGGCCCCTCCGACTGCCGCGCCAACTGCGCCCGCACATAGTCCACATGCTGCCGCAGCGTGTAGACCTTGTCCGAGAACTCCAGCGGGAACTTGGACTGGACGATCTCCTTCTCGATGTGGTCCAGTTGCGCGCGCGCGTTGCGCCGCTCCTCGTCATTCAACTGGCGTGAGGCCAGGTCCCGCTCCAGGAACTTCAGTTCGCCATAGCGGCGGTAGATCTTGCTCTGGCGCCGCCACGAGACCAGTGCCGGCAACACGCGCGCCATCGGCACCAGGATGGCCGCCAGCGGAACCAGCAACAGCAACAGGCGCTGCACCCAGTTCGCGGCCCAGAAGGGCAGGTAGGCCTGCAGGAACGGGCGGCCATTCTTGAAGTAGCGCTCGGCCTCGGTCGACAACGGAAAGTCGGTGCCCTGGGGGCTCGGGAATTCGTCGGGCCGGTTGATCAGGCTCGGCTGCTTGTGCACCTGTTGCGCGGCCTCCAGCAACAGGTAGCTGAGGGCCGGATGCAATTCGTCGCGCACGACCAGGTTGGCGGTGGTCGCCAGCAGATTGATATCGCCAGGGGGCATGTCGCGCTGCGGATCGACCGAGCCGCGCTTGAGAACGACCGGACGGAAGTACGGGAAACGGCGCGCCAGTCCCTCGACGTGTTCCAGCGAAGCCAGATGCATCGACTTGTCGGCCAGCAGCCGCTGCACCGCGGGCGCCTGCGGCGCCGAGATGATGATGGCCGCATCGATCTCGCGGCGTGCGAGCATGTCGGCCACGGCCAGGCCGCCGTCCTGGATGAAGGTGGTGCCATCGGCCGCGGGCTGCTTGCCGTCGGCCACCACGCCGTAGACCGCCAGCAACTGCAGCGCGACCTTGTTGTTGCCGCTGCCGGGCACGCCGATGGCCGTGCGCTTGCCGGCCAGCGCACTCAGGCCCTTCGATACATCGAGCGTGTGCGTGAAGATCCACACCGGCTCGTAGGCGACGGTGGCCAGTGATCGCAGGGGTGTCGCGGTCGGCAGCGCGTCGTAGTCGAGCGTCAGCAGCCCGGTGCCGCCCTGCGCGAAGGCGACCTGCACGCTGCCGTCGTTGAGCCGTTGCAGGTTCTCGACGCCGCCGCTCGAGGTGCGCAACTGGAGATCGATGCCATTGGCTTGCAGGATCTCCTTGTAGTGCTGGCCGAAGCGGTGGTACGCGCCATCGGCCACGCCCGTGCTCATGATGAGCGAGCGCGGCGGCGCGGGGCTCACGAAGCGCACCACCGCCCAGATCAGCGCTGTCAGGACCGCGATGAGCACGCCCCACAGCAGCAGGTGGCGGCGAATCGACATGGGGCGCATCCGGATCTCCTTCGGCGCGTAGTCTCGGCGAAGGGGGGCGCAGTGTCGAGGCCGGCGGGCGGCCGATCTCTTATGCCCGGGTTACTGCAGCTTCCCGTCCAGGTACGGCTGCGGATTCACCGCCACGCCCTGCTTGCGGATCTCGAAGTGCAGCTTCACGCGGTCCGTGCCGCTCTTGCCCATCTCGGCGATCTGCTGGCCCTGGCGCACCACCTGGTTCTCCTTCACCAGGGCCTTGTCGATGTGCGCGTAGGCGGAGATGTAGGTCTCGTTGTGCTTGATGATGATCATCGTGCCGTAGCCGCGCAACGCATTGCTGACGATCACGACGCGGCCGTCTGCCGTGGCCAGCACCGGATCGCCTAGCGTGCCGGCGAAGTCGATGCCCTTGTTCTGCTTGCCGTTGAAGCGGGCAATGATGTCGCCTGAAGCGGGGCGGGCGAAGGCCGGCTTGGCCACGGGCGCGGTGGGTGGGGGCGGCGGCGGTGCGGGCGTGCTGCTCGCGCCGACGGCCGGGGGACTGCCCTTGGCAGGCGGCGGCGGTGGGGTGGAGGAGCACGCGGCGAGGGCGGTGACCGCGAGGGCGAGGAGGGCGCGTCGGAGCGAGGGGGAGGTCAGGAGGGCTGAGAAAGGCATGGCGTGTTTGTATGTTGTTCGTCGCGCGGCGTTCCCTGGAAAGTGGCTTCGCGCTGCTGCAGCAGCGAAATATAGTGGTTCGCGCCCGCTCGCCTGGCGCGACGACCACTTGTTACCTGTTCGATCCGTGCCGCAATTGGGGCTGGCGCTGCAGCACTTCGGCGCGCGGACCGGCATCGGCGATGCGGCCCGCCTCCATCAGCACCACTGTATCGAAGTGGTCCAGCACGCTGAGCCGGTGGATCGATGCGATCAGGCAGGCATCGGGGAAGGCGGCGCCGATGCGCTCGAGTACGCGGGCCTCGGTCGCAGCATCGAGCGCGCTCGTGGGCTCGTCGAGCAGCAGCAGGGAACTGCCCTGGGCCGCGAGCACGCCACGCGCCAGGCACAGGCGCTGCCGTTGCCCGCCGGAGAGGTTGAAGCCGCGCTCGGTCAGCGGCGTGTCGAGCGAGCCCTTCATGGCCTCCAGCACCTCGTCGAAGGCGCTCGCATGCAAGGCCGCCTGCAATGCGGCATCCTCGTGGGGCTCGCCGAATGTGAGGTTCTCGCGCACGCTGGCCTCGAACACCTCGATCTCCTGCGGAATCAGCGTGGCCAGGCGGCGCAGCGCGGCCCAGTCCTGCGAATGGCCGTCGAGGCGCAGGCTGCCCTGCTGCGGCACGTAGAGCCCCGCCAGCACGCGCAGCAAGGTGCTCTTGCCCCCACCGCTCGGGCCCACCAGCGCGATGCGCTCGCCGCGATGCAGGGCCAGCGCCATGTCACGCAGGCCGCCGCCGCGCGCCGCATCGGCATAGCCCCAGGCCAGGTGGTTGATGGCGATGCGCTGCCATGCCGCACCGCGCTCGATGGGCGTGTCGCTGCGGCCATCCGACGGGTCGCCCGGCGCGGCCCAGATCGGGTCGGCGCTCAGGTAGTCGGTGTGCATGCGCGCGAAGTTCTGGAAGTTCGCTGCCATGGAGCCGACTACGGCCGCGGCCTGCTGCGCATACTGGTAGATCATGAACACATTGCCCAACTGCACCGCCTCGCCCGGTCCGCGTTCATGCCACACGTAGATCAGCACCAGCGCCCAGGTCAGCCCGAGCCCGAGCAGCTCGACCGCGGCCCACTTGCCTTCGTTCAGCATCGCGGCACGCTTGAGCGGCACCGACACCGCCGCCATGCGACGACGCAACAGCACGCGCGAGGCCGCCTGCAAGCGCAAACCGATTACCGTCGATGCGTTGCCGATGAAGTCCAGCAGCGCGGCGACATATCGGCGGTCGGCATCGTTCTCGGTGCGGGCCAGCTTCATCAAGGCGCGGTCGAAGCGCAGGATCACCAGGCCGATCAGCACATAGCCCACCAGCGCCAGCACGCCGCTGGCGCGTGACAGCAGCATCAGCGCGACCAGCGGCCCGACGAAGGTCACCGCGCTCGCGAGGTAGACGAACTGGTTCTGCGCGAAGTCCGACAGCGCGCGGCCGGCCTGGTGCACGCGGTGCTGCAACTCGCCGGAGTGATGCGCGTCGTGCCAGGTCAGCGGTGCGGCGGCGATGCGGGCGTAGAGCGTGTCGGCCAGCGTCTCGCGCACGCGCACGGCCACGTCGCGCTCCAGCACGCGGCCCGGCCCGTGCAGGCCCCAGGACACAAGATAGACGAACACCAGCAGCAGGATCCATTGCGTGGCGGTGCCGATCTCGCCCCGCTGCAAGGCGTTGATGGCCTTGCCTGCGAGCCAGGGCATGCCGAGCCGGATCAGTTGCGATCCGCCCAGCAGCGACAGCGCGCCGACCAGCCGCCCGCGTGTGCCGGCGGCGAAGCGCCAGAGGGCGCCGTAGAGGACGCGAAGAGGGTGCTGGCCGGGCGCAGGCATTTGTACTGCGCCGGTTGTTGTTACTTCACCGGAATCACCGTGCCGCGATCCACGGCCACGGCGGTGATGGCGTTCTTCGGCGAACCGTCGACCAGCAGGTCGGAGTAGGTGAGGTACACCAGCGCATTGCGCTTGGCATCCACCATGCGCACCACGCGCAGCCGTTTGAACATGATCGACAGGCGCTCGCTGTAGACCTCCTCGCGCTTGGGCAGCGGTTCCTTGAAGCTGATCGGGCCGACCTGCCGGCAGGCGATCGAGGCCTCGGACTTGTCCTCGGCCAGGCCCAGCGCGCCGGAGACGCCGCCGGTCTTGGCGCGCGAGACATAGCAGGTGACACCGTTGACCTTCGGGTCGTCATAGGCCTCGACGACGATCTTGTGGTCCGGGCCGATCAGCTTGAAGGCCGTGTCGACGTCGCCGACGGTCTCGGCGCGCGCACCCGCGGCCAGGCCCAGCAGCGAGGCGAGGAGCAGCGGAATCAGGGAAAGGGATTTCATGTGTGTGACAGGCTTCGGACTCAAACTCGAACTCGAACTCAGACGATGTCGACGGTGTGCACCCGGTCGAAGCTGCCCTTGCGGCGATCCTCGAAGTAATGCTGCAACGCCTCGCGCACGGTGCGAAACGCGATCTCGTCCCAGGGGATCTCTTCCTCGGTGAAGAGCCGCGCCTCGATCGTCTCGTGGCCCGGGTTGAAGCGGTCGCTCAGCAACTTCGCGCGATAGAACAGGTGCACCTGGCCCACGCGCACCACGCTCATCACGGCGAACAGGCCCTGCAGTTCGTACTCGGCGCCGGCTTCCTCGTCCGTTTCGCGCGCCGCGCCTTGGGCAGTGGTCTCGTCGAGTTCCATGAACCCGGCCGGCAAGGTCCACTTGCCCCAGCGCGGCTCGATGTTGCGCTTGCACAGCAGCACCTTGTCCTCCAGCACCGGGATCGTCCCCACCACGTTCAGCGGGTTCTCGTAGTGGACGGTGTTGCAGGCGGGGCACACCGCACGCTGCTTGGTGTCGCCGTCATCCGGCAGGCGGTAGACGACGGCGGTGCCGCAGTTCTTGCAGTGTTTGATGGGGATGCGGGGGAACATCAGATCAGACCAGCGAGGGATTTTTGTCAGTGATGCCTGTGCGTGGGCACCCGCGGAACCGGCTTTGCCGGGCCGCTGGGTGCGCCCCCTTGAGGGGCTGAGGGCCGCGGCTCCAAGCCTGCCTGCGCAGGCTTGGACGGCCCGCAAGAGCAGCCGCCTCTGGCGGCCGCACCGGCGTCACAGGCGCATTCGGGGTGGGCATTTACGAGATCTTCACGGTGAGAGACGGCAGGCCGGCGACCGAGCCGACCAGCGTGTCGCCACTCACCACCGCGGCCACGCCTTCCGGCGTGCCCGAGAAGATCAGATCGCCCGGCGCCAGTTCCCATGCGGCGGACAACTGCTCAATCGTCTCGGCGATGTTCCAGATCAGCTTGCTCACGTTGCTGCGCTGGCGGTCCGTGCCGTTCACCTGCAGCGAGATCTCGGCGTTCTGCACGTCGCCGGCATCGGCGGCCGGCACGATCGGGCCGATCGGCGCGCTCTGCTCGAAAGCCTTGCCGATCTCCCATGGGCGGCCCTGCTTCTTCATCTCGCCTTGCAGGTCGCGGCGCGTCATGTCCAGGCCCACGGCATAGCCGTAGATGTGCTTCATCGCGTCGGCGGCCGCGATGTTCCGGCCGCCGGTGCCGATCGCCACGACGAGCTCGATCTCATGGTGCAGGCTCTTGGTGAGGCTCGGGTAGGCGGCGCTGCCGGTCTGGCCGCCTTCCACCACCACGATCGCATCGGCCGGCTTCATGAAGAAGAAGGGCGGCTCGCGCCCGCTGAAGCCCATTTCCTTCGCGTGCTCTTCGTAGTTGCGGCCCACGCAGTAGATGCGGTGCACCGGAAAACGCGCGCCGGTGCCGACCACCGGGATCGACACGACGGGCGCGGGAGGGAATACGTACTCGGAAGCCATGGGAAGTTCGTCCTTCTTGGGAGCAGGTTCAACAGGAAGCGGCAGTGTGCCAGAGGGCGCGGTGGCTCGCCTGCCGGCGGCCCTGCTTCGGCTGGGGCAAAGCAGCACGAGCCGCCGCGCGCACGTGCGACTTCTGCAGCGTTGTCCTATGCTCGCCCCATGATGAAGCTCCACAACTACTTTCGTTCGTCGGCGTCGTACCGTGTGCGCATCGCCCTCAACCTCAAGGGCCTGGCCTACGACTACATCCCCGTGCACATCGCGCGCGGCGACCACCTCACCGGCCCCTTCGCCGCGATCTCGGCCGACAAGCTGGTGCCGATGCTGGACGACGACGGCGAGCATTTCTCGCAGTCGATGGCGATCATGGAATACCTCGACGAGACCCAGCCCGAGCCGCCGCTGCTGCCGCGCGACCCGGTCAGCCGTGCGCGCGTGCGGGCGCTGTCGGAGTCGATCGCCTGCGAGATTCATCCGCTCAACAACCTGCGCGTGCTCAAGTACCTGGTGCGCGAACTCAAGCTCGACGATGTGGCCAAGAACACCTGGTACCGCCACTGGGTGCGCGTGGGCCTGGAAGCTTTCGAGCGCCAGCTGGCCCAGTCGCCCGCCGGCAGCAGCTACTGCTGGGGCGACACGCCGACCATGGCCGACTGCTGCCTGGTGCCCCAGATCTTCAACGCGCAGCGCTTCGATTGCGACCTCAATGGCCTGCCGCGCACCATGGCGGCCTTCGAGACCTGCATGCAACTCGACGCCTTCCGCCGCGCCCAGCCTTCGAACTGCCCCGATGCAGAAGCTTGAGTTGCTCGTGCCGCAGTGGCCGGCGCCTGCCGGCGTGCGCGCGGCCTGCACGACGCGAAGCGGAGGTGCGTCGCAAGGGCGCTTCGAGAGCCTGAACCTGGGCGACCACGTCAGCGACGATGCCGTGGCCGTCGCGGAGAACCGGCGTCGCCTGCAAGCCGAAATCGGCGTGCGCCCGGTGTTCCTCCAGCAGGTGCATGGCGTCGACGTGCGGCGGCTCGATGCGGCCGATGCCGATGGCGAGACCGCCGATGCCTGCGTGACCACCGAGGCCGGCCTGGCCTGCACCGTCATGGTGGCCGATTGCCTGCCCGTGCTATTCACTGACAGCGAAGGCCGCCAGGTGGCCGCCGCGCACGCCGGATGGCGCGGGCTTGCGGCAGGTGTGCTGGAAGCGACGCTGGCCACCTTTGGGGCAGGGGAGAAGGTCATGGCCTGGCTAGGCCCCTGCATCGGCCCGACGGCATTCGAGGTCGGCGCCGAGGTCAAGGCCGTCTTCGTGGCGCATGATCCGGCGAGTGCCGCCTGTTTCAAGCCCGCAGGCGCCGAAGGCAAATGGTTGGCCGACCTGTCGGGACTCGCGCGCCTGCGCTTGCAGGCCGCGGGCGCGGCGTCGATTCACGGCAACGACGGCACCGACGCATGGTGCACCGTCAGCAACCCCTCACATTTCTTTTCGCACCGGCGCGACGGCCACAGCGGGCGCTTCGCCGCCTGCATCTGGCGCACCTGAACCCGGGCGTCCGGTCGCTGCCGGCGCGAGTGACGCCTCAGAGGCGCCTTCGTTCGGCTTCTCCGCCGCCGCAGCCTGGCGCGCGGCCTCCCGCGCCGCCAGTTCACGCGCCCGGATCGCCTTGCGTCGGGCCGGCGTGCCGAGCAGGTACACCACCAATGCGACCGGCCCCAAGCCGTACATCAGAAAAGTAACGATGGCGCCCAACAACGTTCCGTTGGTGTTGGTTGCCTCGGCCACGGCCATCATCACCGCGACGTAGAGCCAGCCGATGACGATCAGGTGAATGAACATGCGAGGGGCGGCACCGCAGGCGGTGTAATGAAATTGGAGACAGTATTCGTCGAAGGCATGTAGGATGAACGCGCTAAAACCCCGCGTTGTTCTGCGGCATCGGATCGGTCGAACCAAGGCTCGCCAGCGATTGCAGGATACTCAAAAACAGTCTGGGCCACCGCGCCGATCAAGGAGACGTCATGAAACAAGAGGCCGCCACGGCCGACGCATTCGCGTCGATGCAGCAGGCGCTGACACAGGGATGGACCAAGGCACTGGAGTCCTTTCAAGCAACCGGCAATGGCGGCATGGCCCTGCCCGGCATGCCGCAATTGCCGCAGCTGCCGAAGTTCAGCATCTCCCCCAGCAAGCTGCAGGAGTTGCAGCAGCAGTACGTGCAGGAGGCTTCCGAGTTGTGGAACAAGGGCCTCACCACCCCACCGGCCGGTGACCGGCGCTTCGCCAGCGAGGCCTGGGGCAGCAACCCGCTGTCCGGTTTTGCCGCCGCGGTGTACCTCCTCAACGCCCGCACGCTGATGGGCATGGCCGAGGCCATCGAGGCCGACGCCAAGACGCGTGCGCGCCTGCGCTTCGCGGTCGAGCAGTGGGCCGCTGCCTCCGCGCCCAGCAACTACATCGCGCTCAATGCCGAAGCCATCAAGCGCGCCATCGACACCAACGGCGAAAGCATCGGCAAGGGCCTGCAGAACCTGCTCGGCGACGTCAAGCGCGGCCATCTCAGCATGACCGACGAGAGCGCCTTCGAGGTCGGCCGCAACGTGGCGACCACCGAGGGCGCGGTGGTGTTCGAGAACGAGCTGTTCCAGTTGCTGGAATACAAGCCGCTCAATGCCAAGGTCTACGAGAAGCCGTTCCTGCTGCTGCCGCCCTGCATCAACAAGTTCTACATCCTCGACCTGCAGCCCGAGAACTCGCTGATCCGCTATGCCAACGAGCAGGGCCACCGCGTCTTCGTGGTGAGCTGGCGCAACCCGGACGAGTCGCTGCGCACCGCCACCTGGGACCAGTACATCGAGAACGCCGCCATCAAGGCGATCCATCTCGCCCAGGAGATCAGTGGCAGCGAGCAGATCAACACGCTCGGTTTCTGCGTCGGCGGCACCATCCTCACGACGGCGCTGTCCGTGCTGGCGGCGCGCGGCGAACAACCCGCCGCCTCGGTCACGCTGCTGACCACGCTGCTCGACTTCAGCGACACCGGCATCCTCGACATCTTCATCGACGAGCAGATGGTGCAGTACCGTGAAATGCAGATGGGCAAGGGCGGCCTGCTGCCCGGCGGCGACCTGGCTTCCACCTTCAGCTTCCTGCGGCCCAACGACCTGGTCTGGAACTACGTCGTCGGCAACTACCTCAAGGGCGAGACGCCGCCGCCCTTCGACCTGCTCTACTGGAACAGCGACGCGACCAACCTGCCCGGCCCGTTCTACGCCTGGTACCTGCGCAACACCTACCTGGAAGACAAGCTCAAGGTGCCGGGTGCGCTCACCGTCTGCGGCGAGAAGGTCGACCTGGGCGCGATCCAGGCGCCGGTCTACATCTACGGCTCGCGCGAAGATCACATCGTGCCGATCGGCGGCGCCTATGCGTCGACGCAAATTCTCAAGGGCAAGAAGCGCTTCGTCATGGGGGCGTCCGGCCACATCGCCGGCGTGATCAACCCGCCGGCCAAGAAGAAGCGCAGCCACTGGATCCGCGAAGACGGCAAGCTGCCCAAGACCCAGCCCGAATGGCTGGAAGGCGCCACCGAGCATCCCGGCAGTTGGTGGACCGACTGGTCGGCCTGGCTCAAGAGCCATGCCGGCAAGCAGATTCCCGCGCCCAAGACCTATGGCAAGGGCAACACCTACAAGGCCACCGAGCCAGCCCCCGGCCGCTACGTCAAGGCGAAAGCCTAGGTCCACGGTCCCCGTTCAACCCCCGTCCAGTCAGTCATCATCATCGGAGTACATAGCATGGAAGACATCGTCATCGTTTCGGCCGCTCGCACCGCCGTCGGCAAGTTCGGGGGCTCGCTCGCGGGCATCGCTGCCACGGACCTGGGCGCCGTGGTCATCAAGGAAGTGCTGGCACGCGCCAACCTCACGGCGGACCAGGTCGGTGAAGCGATCATGGGCCAGGTGCTCGCGGCCGGCGCCGGTCAGAATCCGGCACGCCAGGCGTGGCTCAAGAGCGGCGGCGCCAAGGAAACGCCCGCGCTCACCATCAACGCCGTCTGCGGCTCCGGCCTCAAGGCCGTGATGCTGGCCGCGCAAGCCATCAATGCCGGCGACAGCGAGATCGTCATTGCCGGCGGCCAGGAAAACATGAGCCTCGCGCCGCACGTGCTGCCGAACTCGCGCAACGGCCAGCGCATGGGCGACTGGAAGCTGGTCGACACCATGATCGTCGACGGCCTGTGGGACGTCTACAACCAGTACCACATGGGCATCACCGCCGAGAACGTGGCCAAGAAGTACGGCATCGACCGCGCTTCGCAGGATGAACTGGCGCTGGGCAGCCAGACCAAGGCCGCCGCCGCGCAGGATGCCGGCAAGTTCAAGGAAGAAATCGTCGGCGTGAACATTCCGCAGAAGAAGGGCGACCCGGTCGTCTTCGACAAGGACGAGTTCATCAACCGCAAGACCAATGCCGAAGGCCTGGCCGGCCTGCGCCCCGCCTTCGACAAGGCCGGCGGGGTAACCGCGGGCAATGCCTCGGGCCTGAACGACGGCGCCGCCGCCGTGCTGGTGATGACGGCCAAGAAGGCCGCTTCGCTGGGCCTGACGCCGCTGGGCCGTATCGCCAGCTACGCCACCGCCGGCCTCGACCCGGCCATCATGGGCATGGGCCCGGTGCCGGCATCGACCAAGGCACTGCAACGCGCTGGCTGGAAGGCCTCCGACCTCGATGTGCTCGAAATCAACGAAGCCTTCGCCGCGCAGGCCTGCGCCGTGAACAAGGAAATGGGCTGGGACACGAGCAAGGTCAACGTGAACGGCGGCGCCATCGCCATCGGCCACCCGATCGGTGCGTCCGGCTGCCGCATCCTGGTCACGCTGCTGCATGAGATGAAGCGCCAGAATGCCAAGAAGGGCATTGCCTCGCTGTGCATCGGCGGCGGCATGGGCGTGGCTTTGACCATCGAGCGCTGATCGCTCCCAACCCCGCGCCGGCGGAAAAGGCGCGGGGGTTTGCAGACATTTCCGCAGGCCGGCTCAGCCCGGCCTGATTTCGGCGGGGCCTCTGGATTCGGACAATCAGTTGTCTATCCAGAAAGGTCCCTGAATGCCAACGTACGAACGCGCCCTGACCGCCGGGGAACAGCGCGAATTCAACCAATATGCCGTCATCGGCAACCAGATGATCGGTGGCGAGCGCGATGCTCCGGCCACGCGCATCATCGCAGCCATCCAGACGTTCGTCGAAAAGCACCAGCGCCAGCAGGAAAGCCAGTGGGCCTTGCGTCGCGAGGGCGTGGAAAAGCCGCGCCATACCGCGGCGGCCCGCGCGCTGGCCACCGTGTGGGGCGACCAACTCGCACGCGTGTTCGGCTGGGAATGGGTCTGCGTCATGTTCCAGGGCGAAGAGCACTATGCGATGGTGCAGCCGGACCGGTCGCTAGCCATCTTCGCGATGGAATACGTCGAGGCCTGCATGGACCTGGAGACGATGGATTGCGCGATCAAGCATGCCTTCGATCAATTGCGCGCCAACGCCTTTCCGACGCAGGCGCCATTGAGCTACGCGAGCGCCATGCAATGGGTCGGCCCGCCTTGCTGCGTACCCGCGGCATCGGGGGGCGAGCCGGCGAAGCGCTGGGCGTCCGAACGCCTGGCGATCATGATCCGCAACCCGGGTGGATCGGTGCCGTCGGGTGAAACGGCCCACGAAGCGCTGCGGGAAGCTTCCGGCACATCGACCTGCGGGGCCAACCATGCCTAGGTCCGAACGCTCGCTCACTGTCCAGGAACATGCGCAGTTCAGGAACCATGCTGCGACCGGATTCCACTTGATCTCGGATGTCCCGTGCAGCCGCATGTCCGCCATCGTGGCCGGCGTCGACGACTTCATCCACGCGGCGCAAGGTCCCCTGCTGCATGCGCCGAAGAAGGGCTCGGACCTTGACGCGGCCGATGTGGCCCGCGCGCTTGGCACGGTGTGGGGAAACCAATTGGTCCGCGAGTTCGGCTGGGAATGGATCTGCGTGATGCTGGGCGAGGAAGAGCACTTCGTCGTCGCGGCACCGGACCGTTCACTGGTTGTCTTTGCGCACGAATACGTCTGGAAGTGCCTGGAGTCGAACGACGTGGAGTGCAAGGTCGCGCGGTCGTTCGAGCTGTTGCGGGCCGGCGCGATCAAGGCGCCGCCGGCATTGACCTACACCAGCATGATGCCGATGGTGCAGCTCGAGAAACCGCGCCAGCGCCGTCGCCTCCTCGGATTCCTCAGGAAGGCCGGTTCACGGGCACCGCAGAACAAGTGGAACGAGTCTTGCCGCGACTGCGCGCACGTTTGACCTTGCCTGGGCCGTGACGCTTCACGCCACCCCAAGGGCGGCTGCGTGCATGCGCCGCACGCGCACCAGCAGCGTCACCGCGATCGTCATGTTCAGCAGGTTCCACGCAATGCCGTTGATGAAGGCCGCGTGATAGCTCCCGGTCAGGTCGAACACCTTGCCTGACATCCAGCCGCCGAGCGCCATGCCCAGCAGCGTGCACATGATGACCGTGCCCACGCGCGCGCCGGCTTCGGCCGGCGGAAAGTATTCGCGCACGATGATCGCGTAGGAGGGCACGATGCCGCCCTGGAACAGGCCGAACAGGGCCGACACCACGAACAGCGGCACCAGCCCGTCGAAGGGAAGGAACAACAGCAGCGCCACGCATTGCAGCACCGACCCCAGCAGCAGGGTGCGCAGGCCGCCGATGCGGTCGCAGATGAACCCCGACACCAGCCGGCTCACGATGCCGAAGGCCAGCATCACCGACAGCATCTGCGCCCCGCGCGCCGCGCCGTAGCCGAGGTCGGTGCAGTAGGCCACGATGTGCACCTGCGGCATCGCCATTGCAACGCAGCAGGCGGTGCCCGCGACACAGAGCAATCCTTGGGCCATGCCGAGGCTGAGGCCGAAGGGCTGCATCGAGGGGCCGACCGGCGAGCGGCCCGGTGCGAAGGTGGCCGCGGCCCCCGGGCTCGCCAGCGGCGGCCGGGCCCGCATGAACAGCGCCAGCCCGGCCATGGCCAGCCCGCAGAAAACGCCCATGCCGAAGTAGGTGGGGCGCCAGCCCACCGTCTCGATGAAGTGCTGCACGATCGGCGGCCAGATCGCGCCGGCGATGTAGTTGCCGCTGGCGCACACCGCCACCGCGGTGCCGCGCCGCTTCACGAACCAGAGCGAGGTGTCGGCCACCAGCGGCGCAAACACCGCGGCGCTGCCGAGCAGGCCGACCAGCAAGGCCTGCACGATGGCGAAGGACACGATGCCGCCGGCAAAGCTGCAGCCGATGTAGCCGAGGCCGAGCCCGACGGCTCCGAGCAGCAGGGGCCACATCACGCCGAAGCGGTCAGCCAGCTTGCCCATCACCACGCCGCCCACGCCGAAGCCGATCATCAGCAGCGTGTAGGGCAGCGAGGCATCGGCGCGCGCCACGCCGAAGTCCGCCTGCACGGCCGGCAGCACCACGGACACCACGTACATGCCGCTGCTGCCCACGGTCATGAGCAGCATGGTGACGATCAGGCGCGTGACGGCATAGCGGGAGTCGGGCAGGTGTTGGGTGGCGTGCATTGGACTCTTATAGCGCGACAAGCACGGGCTGGTGGTCGGATGCGCGCGTCTGCTGGTCGACTTCGATGCGCCGCACGCGCGGCGCAAGGCTGTCGCTCACGAAGACGAAGTCGGCCGTCACCGGCTCGGGTCCGTAGGTGCGGTCGAACAGGCGGAAGGTCGGCGCGTGCGGCGCGGTGCCGTGCAACAGGGGCCAGGTGTCCTGCAGGCGGCCATGGGCATGGGCCTGGTGGATGGCCCGGTACTCGGGCGCCGCGCGCAGGTCGGCGGGTGGCGCGACCACCAGGTTGAAGTCGCCACAAACGATCGCGTGCGGCGTGTGCACCTTGGCCTGGAAGGGCGAGCGCTCTGTCTCGACCTTTGGCGGCGCGGCGGCTTGCGCGCAGGCTTCCGCGTTCAGGTCGCGCACCGCGTTGACCTGGGCCAGGCGTTGCGTCGGGCTGTAGTACTCGAGGTGCGTGGTCATGATGCGCACCGGACCCAGGGCCGGATCGACCACCGTGACCACCGTGCACATGCGCGGCATGCTGCTCACGCTGGGGTCGGCCGGCCACGGCAGGGGATGGTGCTGGACGCGCGCCACGGGCAGCCGCGTGGCGATCAGGTTGCCGAAGCGCTGGCGCTTGCCTTGCGCATCGAACTCGTCGACCGCCGCGCCGAAGAAGACCTGGAAGCCGGGCAACAGCGCCGCCAGTTCCGCGGGCTGGTCGCCGGGCGCGCCGGGCATGTCGTCGAAGCCCTGCGCGATCTCCTGCAGGCAGAGCACGTCGAAGTCGGCCATCGCGCGGGCGCCTTCGACGATGCGCCGCGGGCTCACGACGCCGTCGAGGCCGCGGCACCATTGGGTGTTCCAGGTGACGAGTTGCATCATTTGATCCCCGCCCGCATGAAGCTCTGGACGAACTGCCTCTGAAACAGGAGAAAGGCGATGAGCAGCGGCGCCGAGGTCATGAGCGTAGCAGCCGTGATGACCGACCAGTCCACGCCCTGGTCCACGGAAGAGAAGACCTGCAGTCCCACCGTCAGCGGCCGTGCGTTCACGCTGTTGGTGATGATCAGTGGCCAGAGGAAGTTGTTCCAGTGGAAGCTCACCGACACCAGCGCGAAGGCGGTGTAGACCGGTCGAGCCAGCGGCACGTAGACGCGCCATAGCGTCTGCAGGGCACTCGCGCCTTCCACGCGCGCGGCCTCATCGAGTTCCTTGGGGATGCCCATGAAGGTCTGGCGCAGAAGGAAGATGGCGAAGGCCGAGGCGAAGTAGGGCAGGCCGATGGCCACCAGCGTATCGACCAGGCCGAGCCGGGCCATCGACTTGTAGTTCTCGACCAGCAGGATGTCCGGCATGATCATCAGCTGCACCAGCACCAGGGCGAACGCGACGTTCTTGCCGCGAAAGTCGTAGCGTGCAAACGCGAAGGCGGCGAGCGTGGCCAGCACCAGCTGCACGGCGAGGATCATGCCGACCAGCAGCGTGGTGTTGAGGAAGTAGCGCGCGAAGGGCGCGGCTGCCCAGGCGCGCGCGAAGTTGTCGAGCGTGAGCGGCGCGGCGAGGGCGAAGCGCGTCGAGAATTCGGCCGGGTGGAAGGCGGTCCACACCGCATAGGCCAGCGGCAGGATCCACAGCAGCGCCAGCACCCAGGCAGCGAGCGTGTCGAGCCAGCCGGGTTCGTTGTAGGTGAGCCGATGAGGCTTCATTGATAGTGCGTCTTCTTGTCCAGCACGAAGAACTGGAACAGCGCGATGCCGGCCAGCACCACGATCAGCACGACGGTGATCGCCGCTGCGTAGCCCGTGTCCCAGAAGCTGAAGCCGACTTCGTACAGGTGGTAGAGCAGCAAGGTCGATGCGTTGTCCGGCCCGCCGCGCGTCAGCACGAACAGATGATCGACCATGCGGAAGGCGTTGATGAAGGCATTGACCAGCACGAACAGCGTGGTCGGCATCAGCAGCGGCCATTGCACGCGACGGAAGAAGTACCAGCGCGATGCGCCCTCGATGGCGGCGGCCTCGCGCAGGCTGGGGTTCATGGTCTGCAGCGCGGCCAGGTAGAAGATCATGAAGAAGCCGGCCTCCTTCCAGATCGCCACCACCGTGACGGCGCCCAGCGCGGTGGCTGGGCTGCCGAGCCAGTTGTGCGAGGGCAGGCCGAGCGCGCCGGTGATCTGCTCCAGCAATCCGTATTGCGGCGTGTAGAAGAACAGCCAGATGTTGGCCACTGCGATCATCGGCAGCACGGTCGGCGTGAAGTAGGCCATGCGCAGGAAGGCCCGGCCCGCGATGCGTTCGTTGACCCACAGCGCCATCGCCAGCGCCAGGCCAATGGAGAACGGGATGGTGGCGGCGGCGAAGGCGAGGTTGTTGCGCACCGCCTTCCAGAACACCGGGTCGCCGGCCATGACCTCGTAGTTCTCCAGCCCGGCCCACACGCTCGGCCGCGCGCCCTTCGGCGTGGAGAAGAAGCTGTCGACCAGCGTCGACACCGCGGGCCAATGCGTGAACGCGACCAGCAGCACCAGGGCGGGCAGCAGCATCAGCCAGGCGTGGACGGCCTGGCGTGAGGGATGGCTGCCGCTGGTCATGCTTGCCGACTTACTTGTAGCTGCGCAGGATGCGGTCGGCTTCCTGCTGCGAATCCTTCATCGCTTGCGCGGGCGTCTTGGTGCCGGTCAGCGCCGCCTGCAAGCCGTCGTTCAGCGCCTTGGTCACGCGCTGGTTGTCATGCGTCGAGAACTCGGCCACCGACACCGGCAACTGGTCGCGCGCCACCAGGGCGGGCGGGAAGTCGGCACCGTACTTCTTCAAGGTCGGCGTGTCGTAGGCGGCCTGCGACACTGCGACATAGCCGGTGTCCATGCTCCACTGCGCCGCACGCTCCGGCTGCGTCACCCACTTCGCGAACTTGAAGGCCGCTTCCTGCTGCGCCGGCGTCGACTTCTTGAAGATGTAGAAGTTGCCGCCACCCGTGGGCGAGCCCTTGCGCTTGTTGCCCGGGATCATGCCCACGCCGAAGTCGAACTTCGCATTCGCCTTGATGTTGGTCAGGTTGCCGGTGGTCGTGTAGATGATCGCGGCCTTGCGCTCGAAGAAGTCCTTCGGCGTGGTGCCCCACTCGACCACGCCCGGTGGATGGATGCCGGCCTTGCCCAGGTCGACCCAAGTCTGCAATGCATCGATGACCTTCGGGTCGTCGAACTTGACCTGCGTGCCGGCGTCGTTGGCGAGGATCGCATCGTTGGGCGTCGTCAGCGTCTGGAACAGCCAGTACGGGAAGCCGCTCGACGGGATCTGAACACCCCACTGCGTGACCTTGCCGCTCGCGTCCTTCTTGGTGAGCTTGGTCGCGGCGTCCTTCAGTTCGGCCCAGTTCGTGGGCGGCTTGTTGGGGTCGAGGCCGGCTTCCTTGAAGGCTTCCTTGTTCCAGTACATGACCACGGTCGAGCGCTGGAACGGAATGCCCCAGGTCTTGCCGCCGGTCTGGCTGTTCATCATGAAGGCCTTGTAGAAGCCGGCCAGCCAGGCCTTGTCGTCGTCGGTCTTGATGAAGTTGTCGAAGGGCACCACGGCGTCTTCGTCGATCAGCGTGAACATGTCGGTCGACAGCAGCACCGAGGTGACCGGCGGCGTGCCCGACTTGTGCGCGGTGAGCGCCTTGACGATGGTCTCCTGGTAGGTGCCGGCGTAGATCGGCGTGACCTTGATGCCGGGGTTCTCCTTCATGAAGCCCTCGGCGAATCCGTCGATGGTCTTGGCGATCGGCCCGCCCACTGCGACGGGGTAGTAGAACTGCACCTCGACGGGTACCTGGGCCCATGCGCCGGTGGTGCCCGCGAGCAGCGCGCCTCCTGCGACGATCTGGCAGGCGAGGGCTTTGAGGAAGGTGTTGCGTTGCATGTCTCTCCAGCTCCGTTGAAAAAATCGGTGGGTTCAGGCGATGCGGCGGCCGTCGCCGTCGAAGGCATGGGCATCGGCATCGGCCCATCGCAGGCCGACGCGTTCGCCGGCTTCGCAATGGCGTTGTCCGTCCGCGCGCACCAGCAAGGTCTCGCTGCCGATGGCGCAGCGCAGGACCATGTCCGCGCCCAGGTACTCGACGTCTTGCACCACGGCGGGAATGCCGTCAGTGCCGATGGCGATCGACTCCGGCCGCACGCCCAGCGATGCGCCGCCCACGCCGACGACCACGTCGCTGCCGGCGATGCGGCCACTGTCGAGCGCGACCAAATTCATCGGCGGCGTACCAATGAAGCGCGCCGCGAAGGTGCTGGCCGGCCGCGCATACAACTCGCGTGGCGTGCCGGCCTGCTCGACGCGGCCCTTGTTGAGCAGCACCACCTGGTCGGCCATGCTCATCGCCTCGGTCTGGTCGTGCGTGACGTACACGACGGTGAGGCCCAGTTGGCGCTGCAAGTCACGCAACTCGCGCCGCATCTCCTGGCGCAACTGGGCATCGAGGTTGGACAGCGGCTCGTCCATGAGACACACCTTGGCTTGCGCCACCAAGGCGCGGCCCAGTGCGACGCGTTGCTGCTGTCCGCCGGAGAGCTGGGAGGGCTTGCGCTGGAGCAATGCACCGAGGCCCAGCAGCTCGGCCGTTTGGCCTAGCCGCATGGCCTGCTCGGCAGCCGGCATGCCGCGCACCGACAGGCCGAAGGTGATGTTGTCGGCCACGCTGAGGTGCGGAAACAGCGCGTAGTTCTGGAACACCATCGCGATGCCGCGCTTCGCGGGCGGCAATCCGGTCACGTCCTGGCCATCGATGATGACCTTGCCTGTGCTCGGAATTTCAAGGCCCGCGATGATGCGCAGCGTTGTCGATTTGCCGCAGCCCGACGGGCCGAGCAGCACGCAGAAGGAACCCGATGCGATGCGCAGGTCGACCGCGTGCAACGCGGCCGCGTCGCCCCAGTGTTTGGCAACGCCGGCCAGTTCGATCGATGACATTGGATGAGTATAGGAAGCGGATGTGACAGTTGGTTTCAACGTCGCGTCGGTGTTTTCCTGACTCGGATAAGTCCTAAGTTCGTTAAAGTCCGAGGGCCTTCAACGGCTCCACTTACCAAGGAAGATTCATGAGCAAAAAAGTCGCATATGTCACCGGAGGAATGGGTGGCATCGGAACCGCCATCTGCCAGCGGCTCCACAAGGACGGATTCACGGTCATTGCCGGTTGCGGCCCCACGCGCGACCATGCCAAGTGGCTGGGCGAGCAGAAGGCCGAGGGCTTCGAGTTCCATGCCTCCGTCGGCAATGTCGGCGACTGGCAGTCCACTGTCGATGCCTTCAGCAAGGCCAAGGCGGAACACGGCAGCATCGACGTGCTGGTCAACAATGCCGGCATCACGCGCGACCGCATGTTCGTGAAGATGTCGCCCGAGGACTGGAGCGCCGTCATCGAGACCAACCTCAACAGCATGTTCAACGTCACCAAGCAGGTGGTCGGCGACATGGTCGAGAAGGGCTGGGGCCGCATCATCAACATCAGTTCGGTCAACGGCGCCAAGGGCCAGGCCGGGCAGACAAACTACTCGGCCGCCAAGGCCGGCATGCACGGCTTCTCGATGGCGCTGGCGCAGGAACTGGCCGGCAAGGGCGTGACGGTCAACACCGTGAGCCCGGGCTACATCGGCACCGACATGGTCAACGCCATCCGCCAGGAAGTCCTCGACAAGATCATCTCGACGATCCCGGTCAAGCGCCTGGGCAAGCCGAGCGAGATCGCCTCGATCATCGCGTGGCTGGCCACCGACGAAGGCGGCTACTCGACGGGCGCCGACTTCTCGATCAACGGCGGCCTGCACATGCACTGAGGCCCTTGCACTGCGGCGGTCAGCCAGCAGTCAGAGAACCCGCTTCGGCGGGTTTTTTTATGCGCGCCCGGCGTGCGCGCGGGACCGACACGGCCTACAGTGGAACGGTTGCTCGCCGGCCCTATCGGCAAGGCGCGACATCCCCAGCAGGAGACAACCGATGGCAGGTCCTTCCACGCCGACGAAAGTCAAGCAGCCGCTCTACAAGTCGCTCTACCTGCAGGTGATCACGGCGGTGATCCTCGGGGTGCTTCTGGGCTACTTCTTCCCCGAGACCGGCGAGAAGATGAAGCCGCTGGGCGATGGCTTCATCAAGCTCATCAAGATGATCATTGCGCCGATCATCTTTTGCACGGTGGTGGTCGGGATCGCCGGCATGGAGGACATGAAGAAGGTCGGCAAGACCGGCGGCCTGGCGCTGCTGTACTTCGAGATCGTGAGCTCCATCGCGTTGATCGTGGGCCTGCTGCTGGTCAACCTGCTGAAGCCCGGCGCCGGCATGAATATCGATGCCTCGACCATCGACACCAAATCCATCGCCGCCTATACCGGCCCGGGCAAGATGGAGGGCACGGTCGACTTCCTGCTGCACGTCATCCCCACCACGATCGTGGATGCCTTCGCCAAGGGCGAGATCCTGCAGGTGCTGCTGATCGCGGTGATGTTCGGCTTTGCACTGCACAAGTTCGGCGGGCGCGGCACGCTGATCTTCGACATCATCGAGAAGGGCTCGCATGTCCTTTTCAGCATCGTCAACTACATCATGAAGGTGGCGCCGATCGGTGCCTTCGGCGCGATGGCCTTCACCATCGGCAAGTACGGCGTGGGTTCGCTGTTCTCGCTGGGCAAGCTGATGGGCGTGTTCTACCTGACCTGCCTGCTGTTCATCTTCGTGGTGCTGGGCGGCATTGCGCGCTTCCACGGGTTCAGCATCTGGAAGTTCATCAAGTACATCAAGGAAGAACTGCTGATCGTGCTGGGCACTTCGTCGTCGGAGTCGGTGCTGCCGCGCATGATGGAGAAGATGGAGAACCTGGGCGCCAAGAAGACCTGCGTGGGGCTGGTGATTCCCACGGGCTATTCGTTCAACCTGGACGGCACCTCGATCTACCTCACGATGGCGGCGGTGTTCATCGCGCAGGCGACCAACACCGACATGACCTTCACGCAGGAGTTGACGCTGCTGGCGGTGCTACTGCTGACGTCCAAGGGCGCGGCCGGTGTCACGGGCAGCGGCTTCATCGTGCTGGCGGCCACGCTGTCGGCGGTGGGGCATGTGCCGGTGGCGGGGCTGGCGCTGATCCTGGGGATCGACCGCTTCATGTCGGAGGCGCGCGCGCTGACCAACCTGATCGGCAATGGCGTGGCCACGCTGGTCGTGGCCAAGTGGACCGGTGAACTCGACATGGACCGGCTGCATGCCGGCCTCAACAACGAGAGCTGGGTCGAGGCGAATGAGCCGGAGATCCTGCTGGACGCCAAGGACGAGAAGATGGCGACCCAGGCCCTCAGCCGGGGCTGAAGTAGTCAAGCGCAATCACGGGGAATTATTCGGCGCCGCCTTGCATCGGTCCTGCAAAATGGGCCGATGCCCCACAGCGTTTCCCTGATCAACACCATCGCGGCGGGCCTCGGCCTGGCCTTGATTCTCGGCTTCATCGCGGTGCGTGTGCGCCTGCCGGCGCTGGTGGGCTACCTGCTGGCCGGGGTCATCATCGGACCCTTCACGCCGGGCTTCGTGGCCGATGCGGGCATTGCCGCGCAACTGGCGGAGATCGGCGTGATGTTGCTCATGTTCGGCGTGGGCCTGCACTTCTCCCTGGATGACCTGCTGACGGTGCGCAAGGTCGCCGTGCCGGGGGCGCTGGTGCAGATCGCGGTGGCCACGTTGATGGGCGGGGGGCTGGCCTTCTGGTGGGGTTGGTCCCTGGGCGCTGCGCTGGTGTTCGGGCTGGCGCTGTCGGTGGCCAGTACCGTGGTGCTGCTGCGTGCACTCGAGGCGCTGGGCATCCTCGACACCTACACCGGCCGCATCGCGGTCGGCTGGCTCGTGGTGGAAGACCTGGCGATGGTGCTGGTGCTGGTGCTGTTGCCGCCGCTGGCGGGTGCGCTGGGCGGCAGCGGTGCCGAGGCGAGCGCCGATCCGGTGTGGCAGACGCTGGGCTTGACGCTGCTGCAGGTCGGCGGGTTCGTGGCGTTGATGCTGGTGGTCGGCCGGCGGCTGTTTCCCTGGGTGCTTTGGCAGGTGACGCGGACGGGCTCGCGCGAGTTGTTCACGCTGTGCGTGGTGGCGGCCGCGGTCAGCATCGCGTTTGCTTCGGCGGCGCTGTTCGGCGTGTCCTTCGCGCTCGGTGCGTTCTTTGCGGGCATGGTGATGCGCGAGTCGGAATTCGCGCATCGGGCGGCGCAGGAGTCGCTGCCGCTGCGTGACGCGTTTGCCGTGCTGTTCTTCGTGTCAGTGGGGATGCTGTTCGACCCGATGGTGCTGGTCGAGCGGCCCCTGCAGGTGCTGGCGGTGGTCGGCGTGATCGTGGTGGGCAAGTCGATGGCGGCCTGCCTGCTGGTGCTGCTGTTGCGCTATCCACTGCACACGGCGCTGACGGTGAGTGCGAGCCTGGCGCAGATCGGCGAGTTCTCCTTCATCCTGGCCGGCTTGGGGATGTCGCTGGGCCTGTTGCCGGGCGAGGGCCAGAGCCTGATCCTGGCGGGGGCGCTGATTTCCATCGCGACGAACCCGCTGTGGTTCGGCGCGATCGCGCCGATGCAGAAGTGGCTGCGCGCGCGGTCCTCGTTGGCGCGCGAACTCGATGCGCGGGCGGACCCGCTGGCAGAGTTGCCGATGTCGACCGATGCCCGTTATCTGTCCAGGCAGGTCGTGCTGGTCGGCTATGGGCGCGTCGGACGTCGCATCGCCGCGGCATTGACGGCGCATGACCTGCCTTTCGTCGTGGCCGAGCAGAACCGCGAGCTGGTGGAGAGGCTGCGCGAGAACGGCATGGCCGCGGTGTGGGGCGATGCGGCGGACCCGTCGGTGCTGATCCAGGCGCACGTGGCGCGCGCGCGGGTGCTGGTCATCGCGACGGCCGACACCCTCCATGTGCGCCAGATGATCGAGACGGCGCGGACGCTCAACCCCGGCATCCAGACCGTCGTGCGCAGCCACAACGAGGAAGAGGCCGCCTTGCTGTCGCGCGAAGACAGCGCGATCGTGTTTCTCGGCGAACACGAACTGGCGCAGGCCATGACGCGGGAAGTGGTCCGGCGCGCCGCGCCTGCGTAAGGTGCTCAGTCGCAGATAAACCCATTCGTGGGCACCCGCGGAACCGGCTTCGCCGGGCCGCTGGGTGCGCCCCCTCGAAGGGGGTAGCGCCGCAGGCGCTTCGGGGGTGGGCCTATAAATCCTCTATGACCAGCGTGCGATAGCGCTGGGCCATCGAGTACGGCACTGTCCGCACGATCTCCATCATCCGCTCGGCGGCCTTGGCGTCGGGTGTCTTGACCAGCAGGCCGGTGTGGCCGTCGAGCGCCAGCTTGGTGAAGGCGCGCACGGTGGCGCCATCCGTGCCGGCGGAGGGCAGGGGGTTGTCGCCGTCGTGCACTGTCGGCGTGATCTGCGAAAGGATCTCTTCCGGCGGCACCAGGTAGACGTCGTCGCCGCTCACGTCGTTTTCGATCAGTCGCTTGCCGACCTGTCGGGCGGTCTCCCCGTCCGGAAACATGAGCATCGAATAGCCGGTGGGATAGAACGCGCCGCCCACGGAGGACAGCATGTGGGAGTCGACGACGAGGTGTTTCATGGTGCTTCCCTTGATGTGACGGACACCACCTGAGCGTATGCAATCAGCCACGAAAAGGTTGTAGGAAAGGAAACAAAAAGCACTCACTTTTTTTCGGAATGCAGCCAATCGTGTGTAATAGCGGCGTTTATCTACTTACTCTTTGTCACATTTCGAAGTAACCGTGAAATTGTGGTTAGGCGCGTGGAGAGGTCCTGAATAGGATCGACCTGAGCGCGCTTAATCCACGGTACTGTTATTTTTTATCCTCCTGATGTCCCAACTCCGAAACATTGCGTTGACTGTGCATGAACTGGAAGACGGCGAGTTCTATTGGGTCTTGATGGAAGGCGCCGATAGCGGCGAAAACGCTGCGCTGGATTCACTGTCCTATCTGCCGTTGGAGGCGTCTGCCGATCCGCATGCGACCTATTCCAACGCCCTGGTGGCCGGCGTGGCCGCGATTCGCCGGATGTTCGGCAGCGATGGTCCAAGAGGCTAGGCCCATCCCCGAACGCAGAAATTGATTTCGCCCCGTTCCCTGGAGCTTTAGAGATGCAAAGAATCTGGTTGCCAGTGGCACTTGCGTTGAGTCTCCTGGGGGCGGCCTGGGCGTTCCGGCCCGTATTGGCGAGCGAATGGGCGGCATGGGTGCAGGTCTTCGGCGTGCTGCTGGCCCTGGGCTGGAGCGTGCGCCTGCAAGGATTGGCGGCAAGCCAGGGCGAACGGCAGGCGGCGCAGGTCGCGGCCTCCTTCGCGTCGAACATGCATTGGGTGTTCCGCGAACTCAGCGACGCCTGTGCCAAGCGCAGTTGGGCCGACTACAAGGTGCACCGGCGCATCCTCGAGGAAATCCTCTCGCAGGGTCGCGAGGTGACCTTGCAATTGCTGGACGGCCGCTCGCTGGCCATGGTGACCAGCCTGCGCTCGCTCGGCGTCGAGGCGCTCGAGGTGACCGAGCCGCACGATCCCGATGGCCATTGGCCGCCGCTGCAGAGCTATTTCGAAAAGCGCTTGCCGAGCATCGCGGCATGGCTTTCGGCTACCGGCAACCCGTCGGAAAGCAATGGGCCGACCGACTACGCGGGCCTGCGCACCTCGCTGGGCAACCTCTAGACGCCCTGCCGGCTCCAGGGCTCGTCCGGGAGGGCGGCCCGCCATATGACTTCCGGCCTGCCGGACCGGGGTTCGGCCGTCGAAGTCCCGCGCCGCTGTCGGGGCAATCTTTGCAATTGATTCACACGCATGGCCAAATGTGAACTATTGTTTCAATGCCTGAGACGGTCATGCTGATTTCCATCCTCGTCCCCACCTACCGGAGACCGCACCATCTGGCCGAAGCGCTCGAAAGCGTGGCGCAGCAGGACCGGTCCTTGATCGGCGAGATCATCGTGGGCGACGACAGCCCGGCCGAGTTCCAAGCCGGGAATCGTGCCGCGATTGCAGCGAGCGGGCTGGAGCCGCTGGTGCGCCATGTCATCAACGAACCGCCGCTGGGCAACTATCCGAACCAGTGCGCGCTGGGAACCGCGGCGCGCTTCGACCATATCCTCATCCTGCACGACGACGACCAGCTCTGCCCAGGCGGCCTGGCCGCCTTGGCCGAGGCCTGCGCAAAAGAGACGGATGAGCGCGTCAAGATCTGGTTCGGCCGCAGCGAAATCATGGACGAGCTTGCCCGTGTCGACCCGGTGCGCACGGCCGCCAACAACAAGGAATACGGCAAGGACGGGCCGGGCACGGTGCGCTCCGTGCGCGAATGGAGCCTCCAGCATGCGATCCCGCCCAACAGTTTCCTGGTCGCCCGGACAGACTACCTCGCGCAGATGTACGGCGCCCGCGACGGCAATGTCGGCGACTGGGGCTTGTCGGTGAGGCTTGCGAACACCGGCGCCTTCGGGCGCTTCATTGCCCAGGACGTGGCGCGCTACCGCGTGCATGCCGAGTCGTTGACCAATTCGGGGCGGGGCGTGGATGCGCACATCATGTTCGAGATCGCGCAGCAGTTGAAGGTGTCCGAGCCGGCGCACATCGAAGGCAAGAACCGGCTGCTGCGCCAGTTCGCGGAAGTCGCGACGACGCGCTACCTGCGCGACGGCGAGCGCGCCGCCGCATGGAAGTGCTTTGCATCACCGCACTGGCAATGGAAGCGGCGCGTTTCTCCGCGCGGCATCGCGACGCTCGGCATGTTGCTGACGCCATCGTTCTGCTGGAATTGGGCGCTGCGGTATCGCGGTCCGAGCGGTTCGCGCGTGCCGACGGGGCCGAGTCGTCCGGGACTGGCGGTGGGGCAACCTTCATTCGGAGTCGCCGGGTTTACCGGTCGAGATGAAGGAGAGGACCGGCAGCCCAGGACCTGAGCGGGGCTGCACCGGCGCACATTCGTCGCATCCGGGTCTGCGCCCATCTTTACATTGCCGCATGCGCGCCGCACGAGCGCGACACATGCGCGGTCGACACTGAACTCGTCATCCCAACAAGGAGTTCAGCATGACCATCCGTTCCAAGAAGACCATCGCCGTGATCGCCGCCACGCTCGCACTCTCCAGCGTGGGAAGTGCATTTGCGCAAGACCGCAACCACGGCCCGGACCGCGACGGACGCGATGGCCGGTATGAGCAACGCGACTCGCACTACAACGGTCGCCACGACAACGGTCGCCATGACAACGGACGCCGATACGACGACCGCGGCGACTACCGCGATGGCCGCCAGTTCGACCGCCGCGGCTATCCGCAACCGCACGCCGAATGGAAGCGCGGCGGCCGCGTGCCGAACGAATACCGGGGCCGCAACTACGTCGTGAACGACTACCGCGCCTATCACCTGAATGCGCCGCCGCGCGGCTACCAGTGGATGGGTGTCGGCGGGGACTATGTGCTGGCCGCGATCGCCACGGGGCTCATTGCGCAGATCATCGTCGGGCAGTGAGGGCGAGCGCGTGAAGCCGCGCTGAAGAAAGAGGGACGTGCGAACCAGAAGTGGGACGCGCGTCCAACTCGCGATGCACGTCCATTCCCAGAATTGCTCACTCGCGTCGAACCCTTGCATCGACGCCATCTGGAGTATCGGACATGGATTCATCGATCGACGACGCGGAGCCTGCGCGTCAACCAACCCTCAACCGCTCGGACGTGAAGACGCTCGGGCTTTCCGCACTGGGCGGAACGCTGGAGTACTACGACTTCGTCATCTACGTCTTCTTTGCCAGCGTCATCGGCAAGCTGTTCTTTCCGGCGCACATGTCCGACGGGCTGCGCGACCTGCAGACCTTCGGCATCTTCGCAGCCGGCTATCTGGCGCGGCCGGTCGGCGGCGCGATATTCGGCCACTTCGCGGACCGCTTCGGTCGCAAACGCATGTTCACGCTGTCGATCCTGTTGATGGCCTGCCCGACCTTGCTGATCGCGTGCCTGCCCACCTACGAATCGATCGGCATGGCTGCGCCGGTGCTGCTGCTGCTCATGCGCTTGCTGCAAGGCATCGCCGTCGGTGGCGAGTTGACGGGCGCGTGGGTGTTCGTGGGGGAACACGCGCCGCCGCGCCACTATGGCTTCAGCCTGGGTGTGCTGACGGCCGGGCTCAATGGCGGCATCGTGCTGGGCTCGATCGTGGCCTATGTGGTGCATGCGATGTGGTCATCGGCCGAGGTGCAGGACTATGCGTGGCGACTGCCCTTCGCACTCGGCGGTGTCTTCGGCATGGTGTCGGTCTACCTGCGCCAGTTCCTTGGCGAGACGCCGGTGTTCAAGGCGATGCAGGTGCAGCGCAAGCTGACACGCGAGATGCCGGTGCGCACCGTGTTGCGCGAGCATCGCGGCACGCTGCTCTATCTCGGCGTGCAGATCTGGGTGCTGTCGGCAGCGATCGGCGTGATCCTGTTGCTGACGCCGGTGTTCCTGCAGAAGAACTACGGCATCTCCGCCTCCGAGGCGCTGTCGGCCAACGTCATCGCGACCACGGCCGCGCTGATCGGTTGCGTCGTGACAGGTTGGGCAACCGACCGCTTCGGTGCGCGGCTTGTGATGGCGGTCGGCTGGACCGGCCTCTTGATCAGCAGCCATGTGCTCTATGCGGGGCTGCCCGGCACGCCGCAGTGGGTGACGCTTCACTACGCGATGACCGGCTTCTTCGTCGGCACGGTGGTGATCGTTCCGGTGGTCGGAGTTCGCGCGTTCCCGGCGGCCATCCGATCCTCGGGTCTCTCGTTTGGCTACAACATCTTCTACGCGGTGTTCGGCGGGCTGACGCCGATGCTCGTGAGCTACCTGCTGCGCATGGATCACATGGCGCCGGCGCACTATGTGGCGGTGCTGTGCGCCGTCGGAGCCTTGTCTGCCTTCCTGCCTATGCCCGGCCGCGAGGAGCGCGCACCAGCGATGCAACTTGCCTGAGCTTCGGCTACGCAGCCCTTCGATGCAGCGGCCAGATGACCTTCAACGCCTCGCCATCGCTGCGATAGGCCTGGCAGGTGTCGGCGAGGGAAGGCTTGGGCAGAGCGCCGACGCCGGCGTGCAGCGTGCGCAGGTTGCCCCGCTCGCGGCCGAGTGCGTAGAGGCTCTGGATGGCCGTCGTCGCGGCGGGGCCGATCAGTTCGGTGAGGTGGGTGCAGCCCCGGTTGCCGCCGACCAGGTTGCGCACCCGCTTCGTGAAGCCCGGGCCGATCTTCTGGCCGACCAGCTTGTCGTAGATCGCGTTGCCTTCGGCGCAGTAGGGCGTGGGCGCAGCCTGTGTCTGCACCTGCATCGCGCGGATCACCATGTCGCTGTCCACCGTCATGACGATGCGCATGCGGTGAAGGTCTTCGCCCCGTCCCAGGCGCTTGAAGAAGAGGTCCGAGCCATCGGGTGAGATGTCGCGCATCGTGCTCTCCACGTCGAGCAGGCCATCGTCGCGCAGGTAGCCCTGGCAGACGATCTCGCGGGTGTGGAGCAGGCGGCGGGAGGGGGTGGGCGTCGGCTGGGGTGTCATGAGGGACATCCTCCACGCGGCGGGGCGGATTCGCCCCACCCGGTGTGGGGGGCTGCCGCATCAGAGCGACGTTTGGCGCCACCCGTTCGGGGTGGCGGGACAGGCGCTCCTGCGCGGTCTACTCGGTCTCAACCCAGAGACAACCTGCCCCAGGACCGCACCATGCATGCACCGAACGCATTCCACCCTTGCCCCACGCCGCCCGATGTGATCGAGCGGCCCACCGGCCCGCTCACCATCGACCCGGCGCGGGCTCGCGCGGACCTGGCGGGCGTCGCCCACATCCCCGAGACCAGCCTGTTCCGCAATCTGGAGATCGCGGCGCTGCGCTACCCGGACAAGACGGCAATCCAGTTCTTCGGCACTGCCGTGAGCTACGCGCAGTTGGTCGCCGACGTGGAGCACATGGCGGGCTACCTGCAGGGCGAATGCCAGGTGGCGAAGGGCGATCGGGTCATCGTGTTCAGCCAGAACTGTCCACAGTTCATCGCGGCCTACTTCGCGATCCTGCGGGCGGATGCGGTGTTCGTGCCGGTCAACGCGATGCTGCTGGCCGATGAGATCGAGCACATCGTGAAGGACAGCGGCGCCGTGGCCGCCTTCGTGGCCAGCGAGTTGCTCGACCGCGTCGCGCCGCTGATCGGCAAGGGCGCGCTGCGCAAGCTCGTGGTGCATGCCTATGGCGACGCGCTCGGCGAGGACGATCCGGCGCTGCCCGCACCCGACTGGCTGCGGACCCGCATGTCGGACGTCCAACTCCCGCCAGCCGCCGAATCGTGGAGCGCCGCGCTCGCGCAGGCGAGGATTCCCGCACCGCATTGCGCCGGCCCGGATGACCTGTGCATGCTTCCCTACACTTCGGGCACCACCGGCAAGCCGAAGGCCTGTGTTCATACGCACCGCACGGTGATGACCTCGTGCGTGGGCTCGTCGCTGTGGCGCCGCACCCATCCTTCGTCGGTGTACCTGGCCGTGGCGCCGCTGTTTCATCTGCTCGGCTTGCAGAACAACGTGAATGGGCCGATCTTCCAGGGCGGCACCATCGTGCTGATGCCGCGTTGGGACCGCGAGGCCGCGGCCGTGCTGATCGAGCGTCATCGCGTGAGCTTCTGGGCCGCACTGCCGGCGATGCTGGTCGACTTCTTCGCGCAACCCGGCATCGCGCAGCGCAACCTGAGCAGCCTGTCGGTGGTGACCGGCGGCGGCGCGGCAACGCCGCAGCACGTCAACGACATCCTCCAGCAACGCTACGGGCTCGACTATGTCGAAGGCTACGGCCTGACCGAGAGCGCCAGCTTCCTCTGCGCGAACCCGCTCTACAAGCCGAAGAAGGCCTGCCTCGGCATCTCCACCTTCGGCGTGGACCTGCGCATCGTGGACCCCGTGACCTTGCAGCCGGTGCCGCAGGGCGAAGCGGGCGAGATCGTCGTGCACGCGGCGCAGACCATGCTCGGCTACTGGAACCATCCGGAAGCCAATGCGCAGGCCTTCATCGTGATCGATGGCAAGCGCTTCTTCCGCACCGGCGACCTGGCGAGCATGGACGCGGAGGGCTATGTCTTCATGCGCGACCGGCTCAAGCGGATGATCAATGCAGCGGGCTTCAAGGTCTGGCCGGCGGAGGTCGAGGCGGCGCTGCATGCCCACCCCTCGATCCTCGAAGCCTGCGTGATCGCCTCGCCCGACAAGCGCCGCGGGGAGACGGTCAAGGCCGTCGTCGCATTGCGTGCGGGCAGCGTGGAGGACAGCGCCAGCCTGCTGGCCTGGTGCCGCGAGCACATGGCGACCTACAAGGCGCCGCGCATCGTGCAGATCGTCGATGCGCTGCCGAAGAACGCCACCGGCAAGATCGCCTGGCGCGAACTGCAGGAGCAGGAGGCGCACGACGCCGATTTCATGCGCGACGGATCAGTGGCCGCACTTTGAGGGCATCACCATGACCATGTCCATGACGCTCGCCCTGCAGCGCTCGGTGCAGGCAACGCCCGATCGCATCGCCACCGTGTTCCACGGCAGGCACCAGACCTTCAGCGAGTACGGCGACCGGGTTGCGCGCCTGGCCGGTGCGCTGCAATCCATCGGCATGAAGGCCGGTGACCGCGTCGGCATGCTCGGCGTCAACTCCGACCGCTGGCTCGAATGCCTGATGGGCGTGTGGTGGGGCGGTGGCGTGCTAAACCCGGTCAACACGCGCTGGAGCGTGCCGGAGATCGTCTATTCGCTGGACGACAGCGACACCGGCATCCTGGTCGTCGACGACCACTTCCTCAACCGTGTCGAGGGCATCCGGGCGACCGCGAAGCGCATGCCGATCCTTGTGTATGCCGGCGACTGGCCGACGCCCGAAGGAATGCTCTCGGTCGAAGAGCTGATCGCCGCTGCTCGCCCTGTAGAGGATGCGAACCGTGCGGGCGCGGACCTGGCCTGCATCCTCTACACCGGCGGCACCACCGGCTTCCCCAAGGGCGTGATGCACAGCCACTGGACGCTGTGGTCCATCGGCATCCAGCGCCTCGCGCAGACGCCGATGCCTGGCGAGAGCGTGGCGCTTCATGTGGCGCCGTTGTTCCACATGGGTGGCATCGGACGCGCGCTGGTGCAGTTCATCGCCGGCGACACGCATGTGCTGGCCCCGGCCTTCGATGCGCGCGAGGTGATGGCCATCGTCGAGCGCGAACGCGTGACCGACCTGCTGCTGGTACCGACGATGCTGCAGGCGCTGATCACGCATCCGGAGTTCGATTGCTTTGACCTGAGCAGCTTGAAGCGCATGGTGTACGGCGCATCGCCCATTGCCGAATCGGTGCTGGAGCGCGCGATGGAAGCCTTGCCGGGCGTGGCCTTCACGCATTCCTATGGCATGACCGAATGCGGCGGCGTGACCTCCAACCCGCCGGAGAACCATGGGCCCGAAGGCCGCGCCTCGGGGCTGTCGCGTTCGGCGGGGCGGGCGGGTTTCGGCATCGCGGTGAAGGTGGTGGATGACAGTGGCAACGAAGTGCCGCGCGGGGAGGTCGGCGAAATCATCGCGCGCGGGCCCAACGTGATGCTGGGCTACTGGAACAAGCCGGAGGAGACGGCGCGCGCACTGCGCGACGGCTGGCTCCATACCGGCGACGGTGCACGCATGGACGAGGGTGGGCATGTCTTCATCGTCGACCGCATGAAGGACATGATCGTGAGCGGTGGCGAGAACGTGTATTCGGCCGAGGTCGAGAGCGTGATCGCGCGGCATCCCGCCGTGCAGGCCTGTGCCGTCATCGCCGTGCCCCATGCGCAGTGGGGCGAAGCGGTGCATGCGGTGGTGGTGCGCAAGCCTGGCGCCCAGCTCGACGACGCCGTGCTGCTCGATCACTGCAAGGGCTTCATCGCGGGCTACAAGTGCCCCAAGAGCATCGAGTTCCGCGAGGCGTTGCCGTTGTCCGCGGCGGGCAAGGTGCTCAAGCGCGAACTGCGAGAGCGGCATTGGACGGGGCACTCGCGGCAGGTGAGTTGACGGAAACGGCCGTCGCACCCGAATGCGCATCGAACAAGCCCTGACTATACGGAGGGTCAATCGGCGTTCTGATGCGCTGTTCACTCTCGGCGCCGCCCGGAAAGTGACGGGTTCGTGTAAACCCTCTTTGTCACTAATCGTCACCTAACAAAGATGGCGCACTGGAACTTTCCAGGGTCACAACGTTGGAGACACCGCAATGACAGAGAACAAACCGACCCGCCGTCGCAACCTTCTCAAGGGTGCGGCCGTGGCGGCCGGCGCGATGTCCGCGCCGATGGTCAGCATGGCGCAGACGACCTCGCTCCGCTTCCAGAGCACGTGGCCTGCGAAAGACATCTTCCATGAGTACGCCCAGGACTTCGCCAAGAAGGTGAACGACATGGCGGGCAACCGCCTGAAGATCGAGGTGCTGCCATCCGGCTCCGTCGTGCCGGCCTTCCAACTGTTGGATGCCGTGGCCAAAGGGACGCTGGACGGCGGCCATGGCGTGGTGGCGTACTGGTACGGCAAGAACTCGGCACTGGCGCTGTGGGGCTCGGGCCCGGGCTTCGGCATGGACGCCAACACCGTGCTGGCGTGGCACAACTATGGCGGCGGCAAGGTGCTGCTCGAGGAAATCTACAAGAGCCTGAACATGGACGTGGTGTCGTACCTGTACGGCCCCATGCCGACGCAGCCGCTGGGCTGGTTCAAGAAACCGGTCGCCAAGGCCGAGGAAATCAAGGGCCTGAAGTTCCGCACCGTGGGCCTGGCGGTGGACGTGTTCACCGACATGGGCGCGGCCGTGAACCCGCTGCCCGGCGGCGAGATCGTGCCGGCGCTGGACCGCGGCCTGATCGACGCGGCCGAGTTCAACAATGCCTCGAGCGACCGCGTGCTGGGCTTTCCGGACGTGGCCAAGAACTGCATGCTGCAGAGCTTCCACCAGTCGGGCGAGCAGTTCGAGATCCTGTTCAACAAGGGCAAGCTCGCCGCGCTGCCGCAGGAGCTCAAATCCATCATCGACTATGCGGTGCAGGCCGCCAGCGCCGACATGAGCTGGAAGGCGGTGGAGCGCAATTCGCATGACTATGCCGAGCTGAAGAAATCCGGGATCAAGTTCTACAAGACGCCCGACGCGATCCTGCGTGCGCAACTGGCGTCTTGGGACAAGACGATCGCCAAGAAGTCGGAAGAGAACCCGATGTTCAAGAAGGTGCTCGAATCGCAGAAGGCTTTTGCCCAACGCGCGTTGCAGTGGCAGAACGATTACACGGTCGATTTCAAGATGGCCTACAACCACTACTTCGGAAGCCAGGCCAAGAAGACCTGACACCGCCTGGATGGCAAGGGGCACCGCGGTGCCCCTTCTTCCTTGTCACAGCCCCGCGCGGCCAGGACTTCCTATGCAATCCATTCTGTTGGCGGTCGACCGCTTCTCGACCTGGGTCGGCAAGACCTTTGCCTGGTGCGCCGTGCTGCTCACCGCGCTGATCAGCTGGGAGGTGTTCTCCCGCTATGTGCTGAACCGGCCGCACGCCTGGGTGCTGGACGCGCAGATCATGCTGTACGGCACGCTGTTCATGACGGCCGGCGCGTACACGCTGAGCAAGAACGGCCATGTGCGCGGCGACGTGCTCTACGGCTTCTTCAGGCCGCGCACTCAGGCCATCTTCGACCTGGCGCTGTACATCCTTTTCTTCCTGCCCGGCATCGTGGCGCTGACCTGGGCGGGCTGGATCTACGCGGGCGAGTCGCTCGCCATCCGCGAGCAGACCTTCTCGGCCGAGCCGCTGCCGTTGTATCCGTTCAAGTACATCATCCCGCTGGCGGGCTTCACGCTGCTGCTGCAGGGGCTGGTGGAGATCGTGCGCTGCGTGCAGTGCATCCAGACCGGGGCGTGGCCTTCGCGCGAGCAGGACGTGGAGGAAGTCGACGTCGAGAAGCTCAAGGAGATGGTCAACGTGCGCGACGAGGACATCAAGGCGCTGGATGCCGTGGTCGTCGCCAAGGAGGCCACGAAATGAACATCCGCAAGGAACTCTGGTTCGGCCTGGGCTTCATGGCCCTGCTCGTTCTGGCGGCAGGCACGATGCTCCTGCGCGTGGAAACCATCACCAACGGCCACCTGGGCCTGTTGATGCTGTCGCTGGTGGTGGTGGCGATCATGCTGGGCTTTCCCACCGCCTTCACGCTGATGGGCATGGGGATGATCTTCACCTGGTTCGCTTACGAGCGGAACACCACGCACACGCTGGACCTGATGGTGCAGGCGGCCTACAAGACGATGTCGAACGACGTGCTCATCGCCATCCCGCTCTTCGTCTTCATGGGCTACCTGGTCGAGCGGGCCAACCTGATCGAGACGCTGTTCAAGAGCCTGCACCTGGCGATGGCGCGGCTGCCCGGCGCGCTGGCCGTGGCGACGCTGGTGACCTGCACGATCTTCGCGACGGCCACCGGGATCGTGGGTGCCGTCGTCACCTTGATGGGGCTGCTGGCGCTGCCGGCGATGCTGCGTGCGGGCTACAGCATTCCGCTGGCGGCGGGGGCCATCACGGCGGGTGGGTGCCTGGGCATCCTGATCCCGCCATCGGTGCTGCTCATCGTCTATGGCGCGACGGCCGGCGTGTCGGTGGTGCAGTTGTATGCGGGGGCCTTCTTCCCGGGGATCATGCTGGCATCGCTGTATGTGGTGTATGTGATCATCGTGGCGAAGCTCAAGCCGGCCTGGGCGCCGCCCCTGTCGGCGGCGGACCGCCTGGTGACGCTGCCGCCGTTGACGCAGCGGGTCACCACCGATTCGAGCCAGCATGCGCTGACCCGCCTGCTGGCCGCGATCAAGGGCAAGCGCAATGCCGACGTGCCGATGGGCCACCTGCTGCGGCAACTGGGCATCGTGCTGGTGCCTGGGGTGCTCTTTGCGCTGTTGGCTTTCACCAGCTACGAAGCGGTGACGCTGGTGGGCGCGCAGGAGGAATACGCGATCGAGGAGATCGGTGCAGCGCGTGCTTCGACGGCGCGCGAAGCGGCCCCGAGTGGGCTCGCGGAACCGCCGAGCGAGAGCGGCGGCTTGCAGGAACCGCCGAGCGATGGCGCACTGGCCGAGCCTCCCGGTGCGGGCGGCGTGCAGGAGCCTCCTTCTTCGGGCGCGGTGCAGGAGCCGCCCGGCGCCACGCCGGCGCAAGCGCCTGCCGCGTCGGCCTCCGAGCCCGGTGCAACTTCGACCCAAGGCGCCACCACGCGCGACGCGCCCACCTGGTGGTGGGTGTGCTTCGCGGTGTTCGGCCTGATCACGACGCTGTTCTATCTGTTCCTGAGCTTCGCGCGGCTCGAGATCTTCAAGATGCTGCTGGCATCCTTCTTCCCGCTGATGTTGCTGATCCTGGCAGTGCTGGGCTCCATCGTGCTGGGGCTGGCGACGCCGACCGAGGCGGCCGCGATGGGCGCGCTCGGTGGCTTCCTGCTCGCGGCGGCCTATCGGCGGCTGACGATGGACGTGCTGAAGGAATCGGTGTTCCTCACCGCCAAGACCTCGGCGATGGTGTGCTGGCTCTTCGTCGGCTCGGCGATCTTCTCAGCGGCCTTCGCGCTGCTGGGCGGGCAGGCGCTGGTGGAAGAGTGGGTGCTCAGCATGAACCTCACGAAAGTGCAGTTCCTGCTGTTGAGCCAGGTCATCATCTTCATCCTGGGATGGCCGCTGGAGTGGACCGAGATCATCGTGATCTTCATGCCGATCTTCATTCCGCTGCTGGACAACTTCGGCGTGGACCCGCTGTTCTTCGGCCTGCTGGTGGCGCTGAACCTGCAGACTGCCTTCCTCTCGCCGCCGGTGGCGATGGCGGCCTTCTACCTCAAGGGCGTGAGCCCGCCGCATGTGACGCTGAACCAGATCTTCCTGGGGATGCTGCCCTTCATGGGCATCCAGGTGCTGGCGATTTTCCTGCTGTACATGTGGCCGCAGATCGGGTTGTGGCTGCCGCAGTTGCTCTATAAGTGACGCGGGAATGAAAAACGCCGGCGGATGCCGGCGTGCTGCTTGAGGAGCGGATCGCCTACCCGCGAAATTCGGGCTTGCGCTTTTCGATGAACGCGGAGACGGCTTCGTGATGGTCTGCCGTCTGGTGCGACATGACCTGGAAGGCGGCCGACATCTCCAGCAGCGTGTCGAGCCGGCTGTGGAGCGCCTCGCGCAGCAGGCGCTTGGCAAGGCGCACGGCATGCGGCGGGTTGGCAGCTATCTGCTCAGCCAGCGCGCGAGCGGTTGGCAACAGTTGCTCGCGGGGCACGACGCGTGACACCAGGTTCCATTCGGCTGCCTGCTTCGCATCGATCATCTGGCCGGTCAGCGTGAGCTCGGTGGCGCGCGAGAGGCCGATGATGCGCGGCAGCAGCCATGCGCCGCCGTCACCGGGGATGATGCCCAGCTTGACGAAGCTCTCGGCGAACTTGGCTTCTTCAGCCGCGACGCGGATGTCGCACATGCAGGCCAGGTCCAGGCCCGCACCGATGGCGTGGCCGTTGACCGCGGCGATGACGGGCACTTCGAGGTTGAACAACGCGAGCGGCAGCTTCTGGATGCCCAGGCGGTATTCGCGGCGCAACTCCATCGGCGCCATCTCGCTGTAGCGCCCCATGTCCTTCACGTTGCCGCCGGACGAGAAGGCCGAGCCGGCGCCGGTCAGGATCACGGCGCGCACGGCATGGTCGGCATGGATGCGGTCGATGGCCGCGAGGAACTCGGGCACGGCGCTGTTGCCGGTGAGGGCGTTGCGGGCCTCGGGGTCGTTCATCGTCAGGGTGACGATGTGGCCGTCCTGTTCGTAGTTCAGGAATTTCTTGTCGCTCATCTAAAGGATCTCCTCCATGGTGAATTGCAGGACCGACGGGGCAGTGTGCCCGAGCAGCGCCTCGCCGACGATGCGGTTCCAGTACGCCTCGCTGCCATCGGCCATGCGCCATTCGTGCAGGCGGCGGCTGTGGAGCTGGAGATCGAACTCCTCGGTGACGCCGATGGCGCCGTGCAGGGCGTGGGCGGTCGATGCGACCAGGGGCACCGAGGCGCTGGTGCGGGACTTGGCGGTGGCCGTTGCGAGCAGCGCGGGGACTCTGGCGCCGGCCTTGAAAGCCAGTTCTGCTGCCACGCCGGCACAGGCCACGTGCTCGGCCATCACGCTGAGCTGATGCTGGATCGCCTGGAACTTGCCGATCGCCTTGCCGAATTGCACGCGGTCGTTGCAGTAGCCGAGCGTCATCGAGAACATGCGCTCCATCGCGCCGGCCATGGCGGCGGCGTGCAGGGCGGCGCTGAACGCCGCGACTTCGCGGCCGTTGTCGCCGACGGGTGTGCCGACGGCATCCTTCGTCCAGCGCAGGGATGCGACGAGGCTGCCGCGCATGCCGGTCGAGGTGCGTTCGGCCTTCTTGCAATCGAGCAGCACGAGTTGGCCTTCGACGTTGGCGAGTGCGAAGTCCGCGATGGTGCCGAATGCGACGTTGGCCGCGCTGACAGAACCATCCGCTTCACGCCGCGCATGGCCCGCGAGCGTGACCATGCCTTCCGGCGCCGCCACGTCACGCAGCAACGCACGCGCCGCAATGGTCTGCGCTGCGGGAACCGGCACCGCGTGCCGTCCGAAGGCCACGAAGATCGGGAAGATCGCTTCCAGGTCGAGCCCTGCGCCGCCTGCGTCTTCGCTCGCCATCAGTTCGAGGAATCCGCTCTCGGCGAGCGCACTCCACAAGGCAGCATGCGAGCCGCCGTTCTCGATGGCACGGATCGCCGCTGGTGTGCATTGGTCCGCGAGGATGGCCTCGATGGCTTCTGTAAACATGTTCTTGTCTCCTTGTGCTCAGCGCAGACCGAGGCCGCGCGCGATCATGCCGCGCAGAATCTCGCGTGTGCCGCCACGCAGCGAGAAGGTCGGCGAGATCTGGCTCAGGTAGCTGAGGGTGCGGTAGAGGTCGGCATCGACGACACGCGTCGGATCGGCCGCGACGGCGGCTTCGATGGCGGCGGGGATCGTCTGCTCGAACTCGGTGCCGATGTCTTTGACCAGCGCAGCTTCGACGACCGGGCTTTCACCGCGTGCGAGCTTGGTGGTCACGGCGACCGACAGGCTGCGCAAGGTCGCGAGTTGCGTCGTGAAGCCGCCGATCAAGGCCGCGTCCGAGGCTGAGAAGCCCGTCTTGCGCAGGCTCGCCAGCCAGGTATCGAGCAGCACGATGCTGGAATACAAGCGCTCCGGGCCGCTGCGCTCGAAAGCCAGCTCGGCGTTCACCTGCATCCAGCCGCTGCCTTCGTCGCCGATGAGCGCGTCGTCCTTCAGAAACACGTCGTCGAAGGTCACTTCGGAGAAGTGCGCGTCGCCCGTCAGGTCAACGATGGGGCGGATGTTGATGCCTGGCAGCGAGAGGTCGACGATGAGTTGCGACAAGCCGCCTTGGCGATCTTCCGGTGCGCCCGAGGTGCGCACCAGCGCGATCATGTAGTGCGAGCGGTGTGCATTGGTCGTCCAGATCTTGCGGCCCGTCAGGCGCCAGCCGCCGTCGACCTTGGTCGCTCGCGTGCGCACGCTGGCCAGGTCCGAACCGGAGTTGGGCTCGCTCATGCCGATGCAGAAGAAGGACTCGCCGCGACAGATGCGCGGCAGGTAGAAGTCCTTCTGCGCCTCGGTGCCGAACTTGTTGATCAGCGGGCCGCTCTGGCGGTCGGCGATCCAGTGGGCCGCGACGGGTGCGCCGGCGGCCAGCATCTCCTCGACGAGCACGAAACGGCGGAAGGCATCGAGCCCCGCGCCGCCGTACTGCGCGGGCAAGGTGATGCCGACCCAGCCGCGTTCGGCCAGGCGCCGGCTGAACGCCGCGTCGAAGCCCATCCAGGTGCGCGCCCGCACCTCAGGCGCGGCGGGCGCCAACTGCGTCGCCAGGAACTCCCGCACTTCCTTGCGAAAGGCCTGCGCCTCTTTGGGCAACTGCGCAAGGCGAAAGGCCTCAAGCAACTGGGTGGTCATTGCAATTCCTCGATGTCTTGTCTTGTTGTTCGAAGCGGGTGAGCATCGCGCTCAAGCCGGCACGCCCTCGGTCGCCGGAATCTCGCCCGTCGTCAACGCATTCGGCGCAGCCTGCTTCACCAGGTCCGGAATCAGGTCGCCCAATTCTTCCACCGTCCAGCGCCCCGTCTTCTCGATGCGCGGACCGGCATGCCAGCCTTCCGCCACTGTGATGCGCCCACCGCGCGCGCCGAACACGCGGCCGGTGATGCCGCTCGATGCCTCGCTGCCCAGCCACGCCACCAGCGGCGCGACATTCGACGGGTCGAGCGGGTCGAAGCCGGGCGCCTCGTTGCGTATGGCCTGCCACTTGGGGCTGGCAAAGATGTCTTCGGTCAGGCGGCTCATGGCGGTGGGGTAGATGGCGTTCACCGTCACGCCGTAGCGGTCCAGTTCGCGCGATGCAATCACCGATAGCGCCGCGATGCCGGCCTTTGCCGCGCCGTAGTTCGACTGGCCCGCGTTGCAGTACAGGCCCGAGGACGAGCTGGTGTTGATGATGCGCGCCACGCGCTGGCGGCCGGCCTTCGATTCCTCGCGCCAGTAAGCAGCCGCGTGGCGAGAGGGCGCAAAGGTGCCGCGCATGTGCACGCGGATCACGGCGTCCCAGTCTTCCTCGTCCATGTTGACCAGCGTGCGGTCGCGCAGGATGCCGGCGTTGTTCACCAGCACGTCGAGGCCGTCGAAGGAGTGGATGGCCGCGTCGATCATGCGCTTCGCGCCTTTCCAATCCGCGACGTCGTCGGCGTTGGCAATGGCTTGGCCGCCCATCGCTTCGATCTCAGCCACGACTTCCAGTGCCGGACCGGTGGCCGAGCCGGGGCCGCCGTCACCACGGCCGCCCAGGTCGTTCACCACGACCTTCGCGCCCTGGCGTGCAAACTCCAGCGCGTACTCGCGCCCCAGACCCCGGCCTGCGCCGGTGACGACGACCACGCGGTCCTTGCAAAGCTGCTTGCTCATGTGTTGCTCCTGATTCATTTTTGTGCGAGGTCGACCTGCTTCGACAGGGCACGGTAACGTGCGGTCTCCGAAGCGATCATGTCGCCCATTTCCTTGCTGCCAACGGTGTAGACCTCGGCGCCTGCAGTCTCGGTGACGTAGGTCTTGAATTCCGGTTGGGCCATCGCCTTGAGCAGCGCGGCTTCCAGCGTCTTCACGACGGGCTCGGGCGTCTTCGCCGCCACGCCGAGGCCGATCCACACATAGAGGTCGTAGTTGGGCTGGCCGCTTTCGCGTACCGTGGGCACGTTGGCGAGCTTGGGGTGGCGCTCCTTGCCGGTCACGGCGAGTGCGCGCACCTTGCCCGAAGCGATCAGCGGCAGTGCGCCGCCGATGTCCAGCAGGGCCAGATCCACCTGGCCGCCCATCAGGTCGGTCTGCACCTGTCCGGGCGTCTTGTAGGGGATGTAGTTGAACTCCACGCCCGCGCCCTGCTGCAGCATCAGCGCGCCGATGCGGTAGTGGTTGCTGTAGCTGGCCATGCTCACGGTCTTCGGGTTTTTCTTCGCGGCGGCCATCGTCTCGGCATAGGTCTTGTAGGGCGAGGATGCGCCGGTCACCAGCACCGCGGCGCTGCGCAGCATGGTCGCGACGGGGCGCAGGTCCTTCTGCGCGTCATAGGGCAGGCCGTCGTTGATGAGCGGGTTGATCACCATCGACGAGGGCGAGAGCATCAGCACGCTGTAGCCATCGGCTGGTGAGGCGAGCGTGGCTTGCACGGCCAGCACCGCGTCGCCGCCCGGCTTGTTGTCGATGAAGGTGGACTGGCCCTTGAGTTCCGGCGTCACCAACTTGGCGACCAGGCGCGTGATGGTGTCCGAGCCGCTGCCCGGGCCCAACGGCACGATGAAGCGCACCGGGTGCGCGGGGAAGGCGTCGGCGGCCTGCACTTGTTGCACGGGCACGGCAAATGTTGCCAACGCCGTCAGCGCGGCAGCCAGCAGGCTGAGGGTCTTGGGGTATTTCATGCGTTGTCTCCGTTTCTTGATGGGTCACATGCGCGCGAGGCGCGCAGCCTGCGCGTCCACATCGCCGAACAACTGGTCGAGCACGTGGATGCGGCGCAGGCAATGCCCCACAGCGTATTCCTCGGTCATGCCGATGCCGCCATGCGACTGGATCGCTTGCTGGCACAGGGCGCGCGCATAGCGGCCGATGGCGAGCTTGGCGCGGGGCAGGTCGGTGGCCGAACTGGGTGCGCGGGCGTCGTCCACCGCGACGGCTGCCGCGATGGCCATGCTGCGTGCCAGCTCCAGCGCGACGGCCATCTCGGAGATGCGATGGCGCAGCGCTTGGTATTCGCCGATGAGACGGCCGAACTGCTTGCGGGTGTTGACGTAGGCGGTCGTGAGCGAGAAGGCCGCTTCCATCGTGCCGACCATGTCGGCGCAGACGGCTGCGGTGCCGGCGGCGATCGTTGCGCGGATGGCTGTCGCAGAGCGTGCGTGGTCGGTGGGTTTCCCGAGGGCTTCTGCCAGGGTGCCGTCGAAGGTGAGTTCGCCGGCTGGCGTGTCGTCGATCAGGCGGTAGTTGCGCAGCCTGGCGTTGGCCGCATCGACGAGGAAGAGGGCGAGGCCACCTTCGTCTCCGGGTTGGCCGCTCACGCGGGCGCTGACCACGAACCGGTTGGCCGCACCGGCGTGCAGCACGAGCGACTTCGTGCCGTCGAGGCGCCATTGATTGCCATCGCGCCGGGCCCGCGTTTCGACCCACAGCGCTTCGTGGCGCGCGGCGGCTTCGTCATGCGCCCATGCCATGCGCAGTTCGCCACTGGCGAGTCTTGGCAGCAAGTCCTCCTTCTGCGCTTCACTGCCCGCAGACAGCACCGCAGTCGAAGCCAGCACACTTGACGCGAGGTAAGGCTCCAGCAACAGCGCACGGCCAAAGGCCCGCATCACGGGCAGCCGATCCGTCGCGCCGCCATCGAGGCCGCCAAAGGCTTCGGGAATGCCCAAGGCCGTGACGCCGAGTTCCGCCAACAGGCTCCAGGTCGCTTCGTTCCATCCCGCTTCCGAGCCCGCAATCGCGCGGCGCTGCTCGAAGCTGTAGTGGTCATCCAGCAGGCGCGAGAGGCTTTCCGCCAAGGCCTGCTGGTCTTCGTTCAAATCAAATTGCATGGCGCTTCATCCCAGGAGTGTCTTGGCCAGAATGTCCTTCTGCACTTCGCTGGAGCCGCCGTAGATGGTGGCTGCGCGGAAGAAGAAGTAGCGAGGCAGGGCGGCTGCGAGCGGGTGCAGGGCATCCGGGCCTTCGCCATCGCGGCGCTCCAGACCGGCGGGGCCGGCGAGGCGGGCGATGAGGGTGGTGAGTTCCTGCATCGTCTCCGAGCCCTTGACCTTCAGCACCGAGGCAAAGCCCGGGTTCTTGCTGCCGATTTCAGGATCGAGCAGGAAGCGCCAGTTGGTCAGTTCCAGCGCGCGCACTTCGGCGCCGAGCATCGCGAGTTCGGTGCGCACCTTGGCGTCGTCGATGAGGCGCTTGCCGACTTGCTGGATGTTTTCCGCGAGTTCGTGTGCGTAGCCGAGGCGTTCCCAGCACAGGCCGATGCTCGCGATGTTGGTGCGCTCGCTGGCCAGCAGGTACTTGGCGCAATCCCAGCCGCGGCCTTCCTCGCCGACGAGGTTGGCGACCGGCACGCGCACCTTGTCGAAGAACACTTCGTTCAGGTGATGCTGCCCGTCGATGGAGACGATGGGCCGCACCGAGACGCCCGGCGACTTCATGTCGATCAGCAGGAAGGAGATGCCGTCCTGCTTGCGCGCCGCCTGCTCGGTGCGCACCAGCGCAAAGATCCAGTCGGCGTGGTGGGCGGAGGTGGTCCAGATCTTCTGGCCGTCGACCACGTATTCATCGCCATCACGCACCGCCTTGGTCCGCAGGGAGGCGAGGTCCGAGCCCGAGTCCGGCTCGGAGAAGCCTTGGCAGAACCACAGGTCGAGGCGCGCCAGCTTGGGCAGGAAGAACTTCTTCTGTTCCTCGGTGCCGAAGCGCAGCAGCACCGGCCCCAGCATCGCGACGTTGAAGGGCAGCGGTTGTGGTGCGGCGGCCCGTTGCAGTTCCTCGACGAGGATCAGGCGTTCGGCCGTGCCGAGCCCGGCCCCGCCGTATTCCTTCGGCCAGTGCGGCGCCGCCCATCCACGCTCATGCAGGATGCGCTGCCACGCCACGATGTCCTGCTTGCGGCCCGCGTGGCCCTTGCTCAGGCGCTCGCGGATCTCGGCCGGCAAGCGGTCGCGGATGAAGCCGCGTACCTCTTCGCGAAAGGCGGCTTCGTTCGGGCTCAGTGTGAGGTCCATGGTGCTGGCCGCGTTCAGTTCTTGCCGTAGAGCGTGACCACACAGGCGCCGCCCAGACCGACGTTGTGCTGCAAGCCGAGGCGCGCGCCTTCGACCTGGCGTTGGTCTGCCGTGCCACGCAATTGGTGCGTGAGTTCGTAGCACTGCGCCAGGCCCGTCGCGCCGAGCGGATGGCCCTTCGACAGGAGCCCGCCCGATGGATTGATGACGACCTTGCCCCCATAGGTGTTGTCGCCGTCGTTCACGAACTTCTCGGCGCCGCCTTCGGGGCAGAAGCCCAATGTCTCGTAGCTGATCACTTCGTTCTGCGCGAAGCAGTCGTGCAGTTCGCACACGTCGATGTCATCGGGGCCGACGCCGGCGGCTTCGTACACGCGCTTGACCGCTTCGCTCGTCATGTGCGTGCCGATCCAGCTCAGCATCGAGGGCGGCTCGAAGGACTGCACCGGGTCGGTGACCATCGCTTGCGAAAGGATCTGCACGTCGCTGCGCAGGCCATGCTTCTTCGCAAAGCGCTCCGACACCAGCAGCGCCGCGGCACCGCCGCAGGTCGGCGGACAGGCCATGAGGCGGGTCATCACTCCAGGCAGGATCACCGCGTCGTTCATGACTTCTTCCGTCGTCACGATCTTGCGGAAGAGGGCGAGCGGGTTGTTGGCCGCATGACGGCTGGCCTTGGCGCGCACGGCGGCGAAGGTCTCCATGCTGCAACCGTAGCGCGCCATGTATTCGCGGCCGGCGCCACCGAAGGTACGGATGGCTTGGGGGATGCCGTCCATGTCGGCGGTGAGGCCGCGCAGCACGGGCAGGAAGCGCTCGCGCGTCGGCGGGCGGTCGTCCCAGTGCGACTTGAGGGCGCCAGCCTGCATCTGCTCGAAGCCCAAGGCCAACACGCAGTCCGCGTCGCCCGAGGCAATCGCCTTGCGCGCGAGGTACAGCGCGGTGGAGCCGGTCGAGCAATTGTTGTTCACGTTGACGACCGGGATGCCGGTCATGCCCACTTCGTACAAGGCCGTCTGGCCGCAGGTGGAATCGCCGTACACGTAGCCCACGTAGGCTTCCTGCACCGCGTCGTAGCCGATGCCCGCATCGGCCAGTGCACGGCGCGTGGCCTCGGCGCCCATCTCGGTGTAGCTCAGGCTCTTGCCCGGCTTGGCGAAGGGGATCATGCCGACGCCGGCGACGATTACTTTTTCGGTCATGTGCTTGTCCTGGGGAAGGTCAGAGTTTTCTGGAGATGAGGTCGCGCTGGACTTCACTCGTGCCGCCGAACACGCGCGTGATGCGGTAGTCGGTGAAGGCGCGTGCGATCGGGTACTCCAGCATGTAGCCGTAGCCGCCGTGCAGTTGCACCATGTCGTCGATGCACTTCCACAGCGTCTCGGTCGCGAAGAGCTTGGCGATCGCCGCTTCCTGCACGCTGATGCGGCGCGTCATGTGCTCACCGATGTAGTAGTCGACGAGCGTGCGCGCAGCCACGGTCTGCGCCTTGATGTCGGCCAGCTTGAACTTGGTGTTCTGGAAGTCCCACACCGTGCCGTCGAAGGCCTTGCGTTCCTTCACGTATTCGATGGTCTGCTCCAGCAGGCGCTCGAGCTTTGCGACGGAGTAGGCGGCGATGATGAGACGCTCCTGCGCCAGTTCCTGCATCAGGCAGACGAAGCCCTTGTTCTCTTCACCCAGCAGGTTGTCGACCGGCACGCGCACGTTGTCGAAGAAGAGCTCGGTGGTGTCGGCGGCCGGCTGGCCCACCTTGTCGAGCTTGCGCCCGCGGCGAAAGCCCGCGCGGTTGGTCTCCACCATGATCAGGCTGACGCCCTTGGAACCGGCCTTGGGGTCGGTCTTGCAGGCCACCAGCACCATGTCGCAGTTCATGCCGTTGCTGATGAAGGTCTTGCTGCCGTTGATGATGTATTCGTCGCCGTCGCGCACGGCGGTGGTGCGGATCGACTTGAGGTCGGAGCCGGTGCCGGGCTCGGTCATGGCGATGGCCATGATGGTCTCGCCGCGGCAGATCTTCGGCAGCCAGCGCTGCTTCTGCTCCTCGGTGCCGAAGCGCACGATGTAGGGTGCGGTGATGTCCGAGTGCACCGACAGGCTGAAGCCCGAGACGCCGGAGCGATGCAGTTCCTCGGCCAGCACGCAGGAGTGGCCGAAGTCGCCGCCACCGCCGCCATATTCGGCCGGCACGGTCACGCACAACAGGCCTTCGCGGCCGGCCTTGAGCCAGGTCTCGCGATCGGTGCGGCCGGCCTTGTCCCATTCGGCCTGGCGCGGCAGGCATTCACGCTCGAAGAACCGGCGCGCGGTGTCGCGCAGCATTTCGTGGTCTTCGCGGTAGACGGTACGGTTGATGTTCACGGGGTCTCCTTGTCTTGCAAGGATTCTGGGAGGCACGTTCCGGAGGGCCACTACCCCGATCGGGTAGAGGGGTGGGGCAAGCCTCGTCTGCAACGAGCGGTGAGGCGTGCAAGCAATTGCTCACGGGCTTGCTTGGCGTCGGCCTACGCGAAGGCGGGTCCCAGCGGCATCCAATCGCGCCACTACAGGAGCGAGACATGCACGAAAACAACGGGCCAAAGAAGGCCGATCAAGATCCGTCTCTCATGGCTCCGGCGCCTTCCCGCCGTGCCTTTGTCCGGGGGGCCATCCTCTTTGCCATGTCCGTGGGCGTGGGTGTCAGCGTGACCGGTTGTGGGGGCGGGGGTGGCGGCGGTGGGGGACTTGGTGGAGGGCTCGGAGGTGGCGCCGGCGGCGGCACGGGCGGCAACACGGGTGGTACTCCTCCGGGCGATACGACGACCGTCTTCAAGCATGGCGTGAGCAGCGGCGACCCGCTGTCCGATCGCGTCATCCTCTGGACCCGCATCACCGCGTCCAGCCCCGGTGCGCTGAACGTGACGTGGGAGCTTTCGAGCGATGCGAATTTCGGCGTGATCCTCACGCGCGGCACGGCCAGCACCGGGCCGGACCAGGACTACACCGTGAAGGTCGATGCCACGGGCCTGCAGTCGGCCAGCGTCTTCTACTACCGCTTCAACGTCGGAACGGACTATTCGCGAGTGGGGCGCACCAGGACGCTGCCGGTGGGCAATGTGTCGCAGGTGCGGTTGGGCGTGGTGTCGTGCTCCAACTTCCCTGCCGGCTACTTCAACGTGTGCGCCGAGCTGGCCAAGCGCACGGACCTCGACGCGTTCCTGCACCTGGGCGACTACATCTACGAATACGGCCCGCTGGGCTATGCATCGCAACTGGCCATCGCGATCGACCGTGAATCGCAGCCGACCCACGAGATCCTGTCGCTCGCCGACTACCGCCAGCGCCATGCTCAGAACCGCGCGGACCCCGACCTCATAGCGCTGCATGCGCAGATGCCGTTGTTCGCCGTATGGGACGACCACGACTTTGCAGACAACGCCTGGTCCGGCGGCGCCGCCAACCACGACCCGGACACCGAAGGCAGCTGGGACGTGCGAAAGGCCGCGGCGATGCAGGCTTGGCGCGAATGGCTTCCGATCCGCCTGCCCGATGCGACCAGCCCGCAGAAGATCTATCGCTCCTTCGACTTCGGCACGCTCGCCTCGCTGCACATGCTGGACACGCGGATCATCGGCCGGGACCAGCAGGTCAACCTGGACACCTGGCTCTCGGGCGGTGCCGACAGCCCGACGCGGCAACTATTGGGTGCCGAGCAATCGAATTGGCTGACGGGCCAGATGTCCGCGTCCCCCGCGACCTGGCAGGTGCTGGGGCAGCAGGTGCTGATGGCTCGCATGGAGATCCCGTTGAGCGTCGCCAGTTCGTTCACGCTGGAGACCCTCGGCGACTACGTGCTGGCGCAATCCACGCCGGAGGCCTTGCGCAGCGACGAGCAACGCGCGCTATTGGCGCAGCGCAAGGCACCCTACAACCTCGACGCATGGGACGGCTATCCGGCGGCGCGCGAGGCCGTGCTGGCAGCCGCCCGCTCGCTGGGCAAGAACCTCGTCTCGCTGGCGGGCGACACGCACAACGCGTGGGCCAACAACCTCACCGATGCCAGCGGCCAGCGCGTGGGGGTCGAGTTCGCCACGGCCTCGATCAGCTCGCCGGGCTTCGAGCGGCTCCTGCCCCTGATCTCGGAGACAGTCCTGGCCGATGGCTTCATGAAGATGGTGAAAGACCTGCGCTATGCCGAAACCAGCCGGCGCGGCTTTCTCGTTCTCACGTTGACGCCGGCAGAAGCCCGCTGCGACTGGACGTCGGTCAGCACCGTGTTCAGCCATTCCTACTCGACGCGCGTCGAGAACAGCATGCATGCCTTGCCGGGTGCGGGCAATCTGGACGTGCTCCCGGCGTAGCTTCGCGGCTCAGCGGGACCGCACCGACGACTGCCGTGGCACCAGTTGCGCCATCGGCCCCGATGCCGAGCGGCGCGAGGTGTCGCCGCGCAGGTGGTCGAACAGCAGGTCGATCGCTTGATGCGCCACTTCGTCGAGGTGCAGGTCCACGGCGGTGAGGGGCGGCTCGCAGGTGCGGGCGCGCACGCCGTCGTAGCGGGTGGCCACCATCACGTCGTCCGGAATGCGCCGGCCCGTTGCGCGAATGGCACGCACTGCGCCGACGGCGAAGGCATCCACCGGCACGCAGAACGCATCGATGTCGAGGTGTGCCGCAAGAAAGGCCGCCGCCGCTTCCTCGCCGCCGCTTTCACCCGCTGACTCGTCGGCGGTGGCGAAGAGGGGAAGTTGCCCGTGCTCGGCAGCGAATTCCTCATACGCCGCCCGCGCCTGCACATAGGAATTGCGCTGCGCCGAGCCAAGGATCATCGCGACCTTGCGCGCGCCCTGGTCATGGAAGTGATCGAGCAGAAGCCGCGTCGTCTCGCGCGAATGAATGTCCACATGCGGCACAAGCTCCCGCGTCCCATACGGCTTGCCGATCGCCACCACCGGCAGGCCGCGGCGCTTGAGATAGTCGAGGTTCGCATCGCCCGCCGAAGGCTCGATGACCAGCGCACCGTCCACCTCCAGCAATTCCAGCGGCACCTTGCCGTTCTCCATCGGCGGCGCGAGCACAAGGGCGAGGCTGCGGTCCAGCGCCGCAGCCGCTGCCACCGCGGCAATCTCCATCATGAACCCCAGCCGCGAAGGCCCGCCCGCCACCGCAAAAGGCATCGAGGACAGCAGCACGATCATGTGCGCCTCGCCGGTGCGCAGGCGCTGCGCGTGCCGATTCGGCCGGTATCCGAGCTTCTTGGCCGCCTTCTCGACCCGTTCCCGGGTGTGGGCATCCACCTGCCCGCGGGCGTTGAGCGCGTGCGACACGGTGGTGGGCGACACGCCGGCCTCCAGCGCCACGTCCTTGATGGTGACTCGCCGCGGACCGCCAGAAATCATGCCTGTTGACCTTTTGCAGAATCGGTGATTCAATTCCCAAATCGTTTTGGGCGCCTGGCCTGAAATGTACCCCACCCGCCTCGGCGGATTTTTTTGCGTTGACGCCCAAATCGATTTGGGCGCCGGTCGGTCTGAAGGAAATGCTCATGTCCCGTGCTTCCGATACCCCTGCCGTGGATGCCGTCCTGCCCTGGTCCCAGATGCTGCTGTTCGGCTTGCAGCACGTGCTGGTGATGGCGGCGGTGCCGATTACCTCGGTCTTCCTGGTCGCGAAGGCGCTGTCGCTGTCGGCGGACCTGACCGTCAACCTCATCAGCGCGACCTTTTTGCTGTGTGGCATCGGCACGCTGCTCCAGTCCTTCGGGCCGGGCAAGCTGGGCGCCAAGCTGCCTTTCGTGATGGTGCCGGGCGGCGCGCCGATCGTGATGTTCCTGACCATCGCGCAGCAGCGCGACCTGCAGACGGCGTCGGGCGCGGTCATCCTCACGGCGCTCTTCTACTTTCTGGTGCTGCCGGTGTTCGCGCGCTGCATCCGCTTCTTCCCGAAGATCGTGATCGGCACGCTGCTGATGCTGGTGGCGATCAACCTGGTCAAGGTGTACGGCGGCATCATCGCGGGCAAGGCCGGCACGCCGGGCTTCGCGGACCCGGCCCACATCGGGCTGGCGCTGGCAACGATTGCCTTCACGCTGCTGTTCGCCCGCGTCTTCAAGGGCATGCTGGGCCAGTTGGCGGTGCTGCTGGGACTGGTGGCGGGCACGGTGCTCGCGGCCGTCTGCGGCATGATGGATTTCAGCGGCGTCGCGGCCGGGCCGGTTTGGAGCGCGCCGAGCCTGCTGCCCTTCGGCATGCCGCATTTCGACGTGGTGGCGGCCCTGCCGCTGCTGATCTTCAGCGTGATCTCGATGGTGGAAGCCACCGGCCAGACCATCGCCGTCGCGGAAGTGGTCGGCAAGAAGATCGACCCGCGCGACGTGGTGCCGCGCACCATCCGTGGCGATGCGCTGATGTCGCTGGCGGGCGGCTTCTTCGGCACCTCGATGATCATCACCAGCGGCGAGAACATCGGCATCGTGCGTGCCACCAACGTGCGCTCGCGTTACGTCACGGCGACGGCCGGCGCGATCCTCGTGCTCATCGCGCTGTCGGCGCCGCTGGGGCGGCTGGCCAGCGCCATTCCGGAGGCAGTGGTCGGCGGCACGGCGATGGTGGTCTTCGCGATCATCGGCACCATCGGCATCGACATCCTGCGCAAGGTCGACCTGCATGAGCGCAGCAACATGTTCGTGCTGGCCGGCGCGCTAGTGATGGGCCTGCTGCCGATCCTCGTGCCCGGCCTCTACAGCAAGTTCCCGGCGACGTTGCAACTGGTGTTGGGCAACGGCCTGGCCATGGGCGCGATCACCGCCATCGTGCTCAACATCGTCTTCAACCACCTCGCCGCGGCACGCCGCGACGACAGTCACCACAACGAAACGGCGCAACACGAACAGGCGCCGGCAGCCCAATGACCACTACTCATCTCGACGCGCCCTTGCATGGCGCCTTGACGGCCGGCACGATGCTGCTGGCCCCCGACCACCTGATGCTGCGCGAAGGACTCGTGCGCGACCATGCGGTGCTGGTGCAGGACGGCCAGTTCCGAGACATCGGCCCCGAGGCGCAGATCGCCGCGCGCCATCCGCAACTGACGCCCGTCCGCCTGCCGGGCAAGGTGCTGATGCCCGGGATGATCGACGCACACCATCACCTGACGCAGTCGTTCGGCAAGTCGCTGGCCTATGGCGAGCCTTCGGAGATCTTTCGGCGAGTGTGGGTGCCGCTGGAAGCGAGCCTGGACGATGAGTTTGTGCACGGCGTCTCCAAGCTGGCCGCCCTTGAATCGCTGCGCGGCGGTTTCACGACCGTGTGCGATGCCGGCACGCGTGCCAAGGGAGACATCGCCGCACTGGCGGCTGCAACGCAGGAGGCGGGGCTGCGCTGCGTGCTGGGCCTGATCTGCAACGACGGCGGTAATGACAGCGTGGCGGATGTGCGTCGCGGCCTCAAGGCGCGAGCCGAACAGTTCATGCGGGAATGGTCGGGTGCGCGGCTGGTGCATCCGTCGCTGGCGATCTCGGTGCCGGAGGCGGCTTCGGACGAGATGCTGGTCGCTGTGTCAGCGCTTTGCGCCGAGGCCGGTGGCATCTTCCAGACGCACGTCAACGAGCACCTGGCCTCGGTCGAGCGCTCGGTCGTGCAACGTGGCAAGCGGCCGCTGGAATTGTTGGCGCATCTGGGCGCGCTCGGGCCGCAGGTGCTCATCGCGCACGGCACGCTGGTCACGCCGTCGGAACTCAACCTGCTTCGCCAGACCGACACCGCCGTCAGCTACAACCCGGTCGCCAGCCAGTGGAAGGGCAATGCGGTGGCGCCGGCCAACCTGATGGCGGCGCTGGGCATTCGCTTCGGCCTGGGCACGGATGCGACGCGCAGTGACGCCTTCCGCCTCATGGACGCCGCCGAGGCCGCGCAGAAGCTGGCCTTCGGGCTGGCCACCGGCGATGCATCGTGCGGTGGCGGCTGGACCTGGCTCGACCATGCGACGCACGAAGGCGCGCGGGCCATCGGCCTGGGGCATCTCATCGGCGAGATCGCGGTCGGCAAGGAGGCGGACTTCCTGCTGGTCGATGTCGACACGCCGGAGCTGTGCACTTCGGTCGACCTGATGTGGGACCTGGTGCGGCTGGGCAATCGGGACCAGCTCGACGCGGTGTTCGTCGCGGGCAAGCTGCGCCTGTGGAAGGGCTGGCCGACGGATTGGGACGCGCGTGCCTTGATGCGGCAGGTGTCGCGCATGGCGGGCGACGCGATTGCTCGCGCACCGATCCAGCGCCTGCATCCGACGGCGCAGAAGCATCGCGAAGGGGTGATGGCTGCGGAGGCCGTCCAGTGAGTGTTGAACATCTGGTCCTGATCTCGCTGGTCGTGGTCTTCGCCGCGTTCGTGCAGGGTGCGACTGGCGTCGGCTTTGCGCTGATCGTCGCGCCGGTAATCGGCATCCTGAAGCCCGAGCTTTTGCCTGTATGCGTGCTGGTGTTGATGCTGCCCCTGAACCTCTACGTGCTGTGGCGTGAGCGCGGAGCGATCGACCGCATCGGCGCCAGCTGGATCACCGGCGGGCGCATCGTCGGAACGGGGGGCGGGCTGTGGGTGCTGGCGGTGCTGACCGCGAGCCAATTGGCCTGGTTCGTGGGACTGTCGACGGTCGCGGCTGCGGTGGTCACGCTGATGATGCCGGCCTTCACACCCAACCGGCCGGCCTTCGTGGGGGCAGGGCTGGTCACGGGCATCACGGAGACGGCTACCGGCATCGGCGGCCCGCCGCTGGCCTTGGTCTATCAGCATCATGCGCCGGCGATCATGCGGTCAACGATCGCGCTGTGCTTCCTCGTCGGCGAGCTGGTGTCGCTGGCCACCTTGATGGCGACGGGGCGCATTGATGGGACGCAGCTCAGCGCGGCAGCAAGCCTGCTGCCGGCGCTGCTGATCGGCGCGGGGCTCAGCCGGGTCGTGCATCACCGGATCAACGGGAAGTTCCTGCGGGCCTTCGTGCAAGTGTTTGCGATCGTGTCGGGGGTGGTGTTGCTGGTGCGTGCTTGAAATCAAGGCGGCGAGTGGCTGGGTTCATCTCGATCCAGCCAGTGCCACGGCGTCAGCGCCCGCAGCGAACCGAAGCTGCCCCGACTCATCGTTCGCGGCGCGCCATACCGCCTGCGCCACGTCGGGCTCCGTCGTCACGGCAGTCGGCTTTGCATAGTCGGCGAAGATCTTCTGCGCAAGGGGCGCATAGGCTTCGGGGATCAAGCCTTCCATCCGCGCGCCTCCGTTGCTCGTGAAGCGTGTGCTCGGACCGTAGCCTGGCTCCACCAGTTTCACGCGAACATCGAACGCCTCGAGCTCGAAGGCCAATGATGCGGTGAACCCCTCGATGGCCATCTTGCTGGCCGTGTAGACGGCCACCATCGGCATCGGTGCAAGCGTCGCGCTGGAGGTCACGTTCACCACCACGCCCGAGCGTCGCGCGCGGAACCGCGGCAGTACGGCCTGCGTCATCGCCATCACGCCGAAGGTGTTGGTTTCGAACAGCTCGCGCGTCGTGGCCGTCGGCGTGGCTTCGAACGCGCCAAGCAGCCCGATGCCCGCGTTGTTGACCAGCACGTCGATGTCGCCGCACGCTTCCATAGTGGCGCCGATGCTCTCGGGCTTGGTCACGTCGAGTGCCAGCACGCGCAGCCTTTCAGAAGTCGGGAGGACATCTTCGTTCGGGGTTCGCATGGTGGCGATGACGTTCCAGCCCTGCGCGTGGAAGTGGCGTGCGATCTCCAGGCCATAGCCGGAGGAGCAACCGGTGATGAGTACGGACTTCATGGTGATTTCAGTGGAGGTTGTGTTCATGCCTGCAACGATAGTGTTGAAAGGCAGGACTCTCTACAATGAAGAGTCCGGATTTCATTTGCAATCGTCCGACAGATGAGCGACCCGCATTCAGAAGTCATCGCGCTGCTCCAGCCGCGTGCCGTGTATTCCAAGCGCATCAGCGGTGCCGGTCGCTGGGGCGTGCGCTACGCCGACTTTGGCCAGCCCAGTTTCTGTGTCGTGCTCTCGGGCAGTTGCCGTCTTGCTGTCGATGGCGAGGAAGGTGTCACGCTGGAGGCAGGCGATTTCGTGTTGCTGCCTTCGACGCCGGGTTTCGTCCTCTCGGGGTTCGAGCCGGTGACGCCTTTGGACATCGATCCGAAGCAAGGCGCCGCGTCCGCTGGCGAAGTGCGCCACGGCACACGCGGCGGGCAGCCGGACGTGCGTTTGCTCGGCGGCTACTTCGTCTTCGATTCGCCGGATGCGGCGCTGCTCGTGTCGCTGCTGCCGACGCTCGTGCATGTGCGTGGCGCAGAGCGGCTTTCCGTGCTGGTGCGCCTCGTTGGCGAGGAGTCGATGGAGCGAAGGTCGGGTCGCGAACTCGTGCTCACGCGACTCGTGGAGGTGCTGCTCATCGAGGCGCTGCGCTCGACCCCAGGCGACAGCGCGCCGCCGGGCCTGCTGCGCGGTCTGGCCGATGCGCGACTGGCCCAGGCGATGCGGCAGATGCATGGCGACCCGGCCCGCGCGTGGACCATGGCGCAACTTGCAAGGAAGGCCGCCCTCTCACGCTCGGCGTTCTTCGATCGATTCACCCGCGCGGTGGGCCTGCCGCCGATGGAATACCTGCTCGCCTGGCGGATGGCCCTCGCGAAGAAGCTGTTGCGCAGCCAGGATGCCAGCATCGCGGAGGTGGCAGAGCACGTCGGCTACGGCTCGGCGAGCACGTTCAGCACCGCATTCAGCCGGCACGTTGGGCTGCCACCCAGCCGCTACGCGCGAGAGGGTTAGCGAGTGGCCAGACCCTGGCACACAGGGTCAAAATCCCCCGTCCCATGCCCACCAAGCCCCAGCCCCGCAAAACCGAGCGCCCGCCCGAGGCCTCCACGCTGAAGCCGCTGGTCACCACCAAGATGATCCCGCCGCGCAGCGCCGGTCGTATCGTCGCGCGCGAGGCGCTGTTGACTCGCCTGATGGAAGCCCGTCGCCGCCGCTGCCTCGTGCTGCAAGGCCCGGCCGGTGCCGGGAAGACCACCACGCTGGTCGCATGGCGCCAGGCGCTGCTGCCACTGGGCTTCGACGTCGCCTGGCTGACCCTGACCCGCGAGGACAACGAGCTCACCCGACTGCTCGACTACCTGCTGGCCAGCCTTGCGCAGATCGCGCCCGGCGTCACGCAGGAGGCCGCGGACTTCGCCGGCCGGGGCGTCGACAGCGAGGCCGTCGAGCGCACGCTGATCGCGCTGGTGCGCTCCATCGCCGCCCACCCGCGCGACCTGGTGCTGGTGCTCGATGACGTGCACAACCTCACCGACCCGCGCATCCACGAGGCCTTGCAATGGTTGCTCGACTACGCGCCCGTCAACCTGCACCTGATGCTGGCCTCTCGCAGCGCAGCGCCCGTGTCGCTGGAGCGCCTGCGCGCCGAGGGCCAGGTGCTGGAACTCGACGTGCGCGACCTGCGCTTTTCACCCGCGGAATCGGAGCGCTTCCTGCAATCGCAACTCGGCAGCATCGACCACCGCGATGCGATGCTGCTGCACGAACTCTCCGACGGTTGGGCGGCAGGCTTGCAACTGTTGGCCATCAACTGGAAGAAGCGCCGGCAGGAGCTGGCTGCGGCAGGCACTTCGCCGGCAGATGCCCAGGCGCCCGGCGACTTCGTGCGCTCGCACGTGCAGGACCCGCAGGCCTTCGCCGCCTACTTCGAAAAGGAAGTGCTGTCGCGCCTCTCGCCGCTGGAGCTGGACCTGCTCATCAGCGCGTCGGCATGCAGCCGCTTCTGCGCGCCGCTGTGCGCCGTGCTGTTCGGCCGTGCCGAAAACGATCCCACCATGGCGCCGCTGCTTGCGCGGCTGGAGGCCGAGAACCTGTTCATCGTCCCCATCGACGGCACCGGGCGCGAGACTTGGTACCGCCTGCATCCGTTGCTGCGCGAGACCTTGCGCGAGCGCCTTGCAGCGCGCAGCGAGGAAGCGCAGCAGCGCGTGCACCGCATCGCCTGGCAATGGTTTCGCGACCACGGCCACATCGATGAAGCCGTGCGGCAGGCCGTGGCGGCGGGCGAGGGCGCTGCCGCCGCGGCACTCGTTGAAAAGTCCGCCAACGGCCTGGCCGTGCGCGGCGAACTGCGCAAGCTCCTCGGCCTGGTGCGCCAGTTGCCGCCCGCGCAGGTGCAAGCGCGCGTCGGGCTGCGGCTGTGGCTGGCGCGGATCGACTTGTTCGCACGTGATTTCGCCGCGGTTTCCGCGCACATCGCGACGCTTCGCAAGGACATTCCGTCGGACGATGCCATCAGCCACTTCTCGCTCACCTTGATGGAGGCGAGCCTTGCCTTGCAGCGCGACGACACCGATGCCGCCGCGGCCCTGCTGCCGCGCCTGCTCGCCGTGCCGGAAGGTGCGGATGCCATGGCCATCGGCGGGCGAGACAACCTGCTGTCATGGTTCTGCATGCACCGCGGCGAGTACGAGCGTGCCCGGCGCATCCAGCACGACAACCCCATTCGTCTGGTCAACGGCGTACCCTTGCGCGGCACGCCTTCGGGCACCTTGCAGGGCCGCGCCCTGATCGGCCTGAGCTACGCCATGGAAGGCCGCATGACGCAGGCTGAGCGCATCTACCGCGATGTGTTGCGCGAGGCCAACGAAGGCGGCAGCACCTGTGTCGATCCGACTTACCTCAGCACCGCGCTGCTGGGCGAAGTGCTCTACGAGCACGACGAGATCGACGAAGCCTTGCAACTGTTGGAAGTCCGCGCCGACGCGCTGGAGCGCGTGTCGATCCCCGACTCCGTGCTGCGCGTGCACCGCACGCTGGCCGCGTCGCACTGGGCGGCGGGGCGAAGGATGGAATGCATGGCCTGGCTGGAGCGGCTGGAGGACTACAGCACCACGCTGGGCCTGGACCGCCTGCTGGCGTACAGCCTGGCCTTGCAGATGCAATACCGCCTGCAGATGGGCGACGTGGCCGAGGCCGAGATCGCGCTGACGCGTGCCGGCGAGATCGATGCGCGGCACGCGAATGCGGCGCAAAGCGCGCTCGGCGAGATCGCCGTCATCACCGAGCGGGCGCGCATCAAGTGGGCGATGGCGCGCGGGGACCTGGATGACGCGTCACGTCGCATCGAGCCGCTGATCGCGAACATCGAGCTGCGCGGAAGGCAGCGCCTGATTGCGCAGTTGAACCTGATGCAGGCGACGATCGAGCGGCGGCGCGGACGGGTGGAGGCGGCGAGGGAGTGCACGGTGGCTGCGCTGCGGCGCGGGCATCGGCTGGGGTTGGTGAGGAGTCTGCTGGATGCGGACCCCGGCGTGCTGGGGCTGCTGGCGGAGGCGGCCAAGGATGGGCAGTTGGATCCGGTGCTGGGGTTTTATGCGGAGCGGCTGGGCGCCGCAAAGAGCGGAGCGCTGGTCGCGAGCGAGCCCGCGGTCGCACAAGGCCATGCGGGGAAGGGCTCGGTCGAGCCATTGAGCGAGCGCGAACGGGACGTGTTGGGTCTTCTCGTGCAGGCGATGCCCAACAAGAAGATTGCGCTCGCCTTGGGCCTTTCCATCGATACCGTGAAATGGCACCTGAAAAACATCTACGGCAAGCTGGGTGTCGCCGGTCGCGACGAGGCGGTTGCCTGGATGCGGGCCGAGCCCAAGGCTGGTGCATAGCTGTTCAAGCGACGGCGCGTGTCGGAATTTCTGAGGATGGTGTGAGCCGCCAAGTCGCATGCTTGCAAGCCCGGGCTGCTCGGAACATGATGTTTGCTGCACGTGTTTCACGGTCAGACCACCGCGAGAGGTATATGGTGCGCCCACATCCATCCGTCGATCCCGCCCGCCGGGGCCTGCTGGCCGCGGCTGGCGCCATTGCCGTCCTCACTGCCCTGAAGCCCGGTGCCGCCCTGGCACAGCCGGCCGCCAAGGGGATCCCCATCGGCATCATCGGCTCCGGCCGCATCGGCGGCACCATCGGCGGCCTCTGGGTCAAGGCGGGCCATCCGGTCCTCTTCTCCTCCCGCCACCCCGAAGAACTCAAGGACCTCGTCACCGGCCTCGGCCCGCTGGCCAAGGCGGGCACGGTCGCAGAAGCCATCGCCTTCGGCGAAGCCCTCTTCATCGCCGTGCCCTACGGCGCGCTGCCGCAGATCGGCAAGGACTATGGCGCGTCCCTCAATCGCAAGGTCATGCTCGATGCCTGCAACGCGGTGGCCTCGCGTGACGGGTCCGTGGCCGACGAGGTGGAGCAGGAGGGCATCGGTGTCGTCTCGCAGAAGTACCTGTCCGGCGCGCGGCTGGTGCGAGCCTTCAACACGATGTCGTACACGATCTTCGCGCGCGAGGCCAACCGGCCTGATCCCAAGCTGGCGATCCCGATCGCGGGTGACGACCCGGATGCAGTGAAGGTGGCGGCGCAACTGGTGCGCGATGCCGGCTTCGATCCGGTGGTGGTTGGCAAGCTGGCCGATGCCAGGCGCTTCCAGCGCGGCGGGCCGGGCTATGGGCAGTCGGTGAGTGCGGCGGAACTGAAGCAGAAGCTGTCGCTGGCGCCATGACGGCGGCGGTCCAGGGCGGGCTGCCGGGGGTGTTGCAACGCTGGTTGCGGAAGGCGGTGCCGGCGACGCCGGCGGAACTGGCTGCCGCCCTCTGGTCCTTCGGCTACTTCTTCGCGCTGCTGGCGGGCTACTACGTGCTGCGGCCGTTGCGCGACCAGATGGGCATTGCCGGCGGCACGCGTGCGCTGCCGTGGCTGTTCACTGCGACCTTCGTGACGCTGCTGGCGGCGCAGCCGGTGTATGGCGCGCTGGTGGCGCGGCTGCCGCGGGCGCGCTTCATCCCCATCGTCTATCACTTCTTCGTGCTCAACCTGGCGATCTTCTGGCTGCTGCTGGCGCTGGACGTCGCGCCGGTGATCGTGGCGCGCGTGTTCTTCGTGTGGGTGAGCGTGTTCAACCTGTTCGCGGTGGCGGTGTTCTGGTCCTTCATGGCGGACCTGTTCACGAGCGAGCAGGGCAAGCGGCTGTTCGGTTTCATCGGGGCGGGCGGCACGGCCGGGGCGCTGCTGGGGCCGGTGATCACCATCGCGCTGTCGGTGCCGCTGGGGCCGCACAACCTGCTGATCGCGGCCATCGTGTTCCTGGAGATCGCGGTGTTCTGCGCGGCGCGGCTGGAGCGCAGCGTGGGGTCGCCGCAAGGGCAACGACACAGCGAGCAGCGCGTGGGTGGGAGTGTCTTCGCGGGCCTGTCGGGGCTGGTGCGCTCGCCCTACCTGCTGGGCGTCGCGGCGTGGGTGAGCCTGCTGTCCTTCGGCGCGACGATGCTCTATCTCATGCAGGCGAACCTGGTGTCCGCCAATGTGCAGGGGGCCGGTGCGCAGACGCGGATCTTCGCGAGCGTCGACCTGATCGTGGGGCTGCTGACGCTGGCCACGCAGGTGTTCGCGACGGGGCACTTTCTCAAGCGCTTTGGCACCGGCATCGCGGCGGCGGCGCTGCCCGCGGTGTATGTGGTCGGCTTCGTGGTGCTGTGGTGGAGTCCGGGGCTGATGGTGGTGCTGGTGTTCCAGGTGGTGCAGCGGTGGATGAATTTCGCGATCGCCAATCCGGCGCGGCAGGTGTTCTTCACGGTGGTGGGGCGCGAGGAGAAATACAAGGCGAAGAACATGATCGACGTGGTGGTGTATCGCGGCTCCGATGCGCTCTACAGCTGGGTCTATGACAGCGTGCAGGCGCTGGGGCTGAAGATCGGCGCGATCGCCTTGTGTGCGGTGCCGGTGGCGCTGGGGTGGACCTTGCTGTCGCTGGCGCTGGGGCGCAGGCAGGAGCGGCGTGCAGGCCTGCAGGACGGCCACGCGAAAGAGCAGTCGGCCTGAAGGCATGGAAGGTGCGTCCCCGGACGAATGGCGAGGGCACTCCCGTCAATGTGGCTTTGCCATCTCGACTTGATCCCCTGCGGGGAGAGCGGTCCGGCCGCGGGGGCTCAGAAGGTGCCGAGGTCCAGCGTCCCGGCCTCGAAGCGCTGGCGCAACTCGCTCACGGAAAGACCCAGCGCCAGTTGGTAGTGCGGACGGTCCACGAAGCCGGTCCAGTTTCCGCCCCATTCGATGACGCCTCCCGCGACCGGCAAGCCAAGTGCAGCGGCCTTGTCGTATCCGGGTCCCTCGCCCAGATAACCGCCCGCCTTCGTGAAGATGCCGATGTCCCAGGCCACGCCGAAGTTGTGATTGCTCTGCCCGCCGCGGGCATTGGTCACCCTGGGCTGCGGATTGCCGAAGCGGCCCTTGCGGAACAGTGCATCCTGCTCGGCATAGGTGCGCGTGCCGGAAATGATGCGAGCGATGACGCCGCCATCGAGCACTTTTCCGAGGTACTCGCGGGCTCTTCGCTGTGCGGCGATCGAGAGCGTCAGGATGCAGCCCTCGCTGCGCGTGTCAAAGGTGCGCGTCTGCGAACGGATCTGCTGGGCGGCAGCGTCGTAAGCCTTCGCAGCCTTTTCGGTTTTCGGGCCCCATTCTCCATCCAGGTCGTCATGGTAGAAGCCGTCGGCACGCAGGAGTCGCTGGAAGAACAGGACATCACCTGCGAAGAGAGGTGCGCTCATGGGATCCCCCTTCCTTGTTCAACGCAGGTCGGCAAGGTTGGTCCGCTGCGAGTGCAGTCATTGTCCTTGCGCCGGCTTGCCTCAGGCATCCTCCGTTCAGAGGATGGTGGCTGCGTGCACAGGGGGCACATGACTGAAGCCAAGGGCAGGGTGCCGCGCATCGGCCACGGGATGCGCCGGCGCGATCGGCCGTTGCGAGGCTGCCGCGATCCCTCCGGGGTAGAGCGTCAGAAAATCAGCGTCGCACTCGCCATCACCGTCTTGCGGCTGTCGATGCGGTTCTTGCTGCTGATGGTCGGCACCCAGCGCAGGCTCATCGACAGCGGGGTCTTGCCATTGATCTTGGTGTCGTAGCTCACCACGGGGCCGAGCGCCCAGTCGTGGCCCTGGAAGCCGTTGAGCCGGTCTGCGGTGGGGCCGCTGTCCTTGCCGATCTGCTGGACGGTGCCCAGGATGAGCCCGGCGCCGACACCGTTGCCGAACTTCTTCGTGCCCATCACGTCCATCGCGAACAGCGGCGCGTTCTGGTAGTCGGTGTCCTTGTTGCGCGTGTAGAACTGCAGGTTGGCGACGGCGTCGAGTTGCCAGCCGCTCTCCGGAAAGATACGCGTGTAGGCGATCTGCGGAATGAAGGTCCAGTTGTTGAGGCTGGGGTTGGCCAGGTTGTCCGGGCTGTACTTGCCGGTGGGCGCCCAGAAGTTGAAGCTGAGCGACATGTGCTCGGTCTGCGAGAAGTGATAGCCCGCGATGATCGGCGAGACGTAGATGTCGAACATGTTGGAGGCCACGTCCTGCGCATTCCCCTGGCGCGTGCCAATCGTGAGGTTGGCGTTGACCTTTTCATAGAGGTAGGGGAGGGTGATGCTGGATGCGAAGTTCCATTTGCCGGGGCCGGTGTCCCACACCTTCATGACGGTCGCGAGCGTGAAGGAGATCTTCGCGTCGATGCCGATGGAGGCCTGGCGCAGCACGGGCACCAGCCGGCTGCCGCCGATCGAGCCGTCCGCATAGATCTGGCTGAAGTTGACGGCCCAGATGGGCTCTGGCGAGACGATGCCCGCATTGGACTGCACGGTGGTGCCAGAGATCGGGCGGCCGAGGCCGCCTTCTGTTGCATGGACGCCGGAAGCGTACAGCCCGATGACCAGGCCTGATGCCAGGTTCAGCGTCAGTCGCGTGGTTCGAAGTGGCATGTGGACCTCCTGACAGACATCGATGGAGTTTGCGGTGCAGGGGCCTTGGCCTGCAAGACCGCGGATCGATTCGATGGGCAAATTGGCACCAAGGTGCAATTGGCTGCTCGCGGGCATTTGTCTACCTTCTCTCCTGGAAACCCCGCGCAGAGGATGGAGAAATGAAAGCCCCCGCGATCAACCTGACGTACAGCGCAGTGTGGTCGGCCGTGGGCCTGCTCCTGTGCGGCGGCAATGCCGCGCGCGCCGCTTGCACGCCCACGCTGACGCCGGGGCCGGGACAGACGGTGACCTGCGACAGCAGCGCGCCGAGTCCGGTCACGTCGCCGGTGGTCGCGCAGCCGGGTGCGGCCGGCGTCATCGTCAATGTGCTGTCTGGCGCGCAGTTGAGCACCGGCAATGCTGATGCCATCACGCTGGGCGCGGGCGGAGCCATCAACGACAGCGGCCAGGTGCAAGGTGCGCGCGGCCTCGTGACCACGGGGCCGACGACGATCGGCATCACGGGATCGGGGTCGGTGGACGGCTTCCAGGGAGCGGGCGTGACGATGTCCGGCCCGGGGGATTCGGTGCTGAACAACAGCGGCCGGATCAACGGCAGCGGCACGGCGGTGCAGCTCAACAGCGTCGCGAACGGCACGCTGACGGTGAACAACACCGGCAACGGATCCATCAACGGCGACATCATGGGCACGGGCGACGGCGCGATCGCGATCACGCAAGGCGCCAGCCTCAACGGCGGGATCACGATCACCGGCACGGGCAGCAACACGCTCACCGTACCGGGCGGCAAGGGTGTCAACGGCCCGGTGACGCTGGGCGGGGCCGTCAACAGCGTCGTCAATGGCGGCGCGTTCAACCAGGGCCTGTCGCTCATCGGCTTCACCAGCAACACGGTCGACAACCAGGCCAACGCCACCATCAACAACGGCCTGAGGATCAATGGCAGCGGCGTGAATCGGGTCGACAACGCCAACACCATCCAGAACGGCGTCACCTTCACCGGCGACGGGCAGAATCGGCTGACCAACGCAAGCGCCGCGACGATCAATGGCGACATCGTCAGCAACGGCGCTGCCAGCGACTTCATCGACAACGCCGGCCTGGTCAACAACTCGATCCGGCTGAACTCGGGCGACGATACGGTGATCAACCGCGTGGGTGGCCGCGTGATCAGCCTGGAGGCCGATGCCTTCGGCAACACGATCAACGGCGTGATCGACGAAGGGGATGGCAACGACACCTTCACGATGTTGGGCGGCACGGTCAACAACCAGGTGCTGCAGGGCGCGGGCAACGACACTGCAACGATTTCGGGCGGCACGATCACGCAGGTCGTCAACACCGGCAGCGGTAACGACCGGCTGCTCTGGAATGGCGGGCAGATCGGCAGCCTCGCCATGGAGGATGGCGACGATGTTGCGACCTTCCGCAACCTCACGTCGAGCAACCTGCGGCAGATCCAGATCGACGGCGGGCAGGGCAACGACCAGCTCATCCTCGACAACACCGCGGCCGACAACGTGCAGCGCTTCATCCGCTGGGAGCGCATCGACCTGACGAACCGCTCGTCGCTGACCTTCAACAGCACGCTGACACTGGGCGACAGCGGCACCGGCACGGGCACGCTGACCATCGACCCGACCAGCACCGTGTTCGCGGGCAACGGAATGCATGTGATCGCGCCCTTTGTGGCAGGGCAGCGCGCGACGGTGATCAATGCCGGCTTGATCGACATGACCAACGGCAGCTCCGGCGCGGGCGACTCGCTGCGCATCGTGGGCAACCTGGTGGGGCAGGGCGGGACGATCGCGCTGCACACGGTGCTGGCCAGTGACGGCGCGCCATCGGACTACCTGGTCATCGATGGCGGCACGGCGTCGGGGCAGAGCCTGTTGCGCATCGTCAATGCGGGCGGGCAGGGCGCCTTCACCATGAGCGATGGCATTCGGGTAGTGCAGATGGCGAACGGCGGCACGAGCGATGCGTCTTCGTTCGCGCTGTCGAACCGCGTGGTGGCAGGGGCGATCGAGTACCGCTTGTTTCGGGGCGGACAGCAGTCGACGGCCGACTTGAGCTGGTATCTGCGGTCGTCGCAAAGCAGCCCGACGCCGCCGCCTTCGCCTTCGCCTTCACCATCGCCTGCGCCTGCGCCCACGCCTCCAGCACCTTCGCCGGCACCAGCGCCATCGCCATCGCCAGCACCGGCTCCAGCACCGGCTCCAGCTCCCAGTCCCGCGCCAGCGCCAGCGCCAGCTCCTACGCCAGCCCCCGCGCCGACGCCATCGCCATCGCCCGCGCCTTCACCCACGCCGGCACCGGCACCAACTCCGGCGCCCGCGCCCGCGCCGACACCCACTCCAGCACCATCGCCGCTACCCTTGCCCGACCGCCCCCTGTACCGTCCCGAGGTCGGCGCCTACCTGTCCAACCAGCGCCAGGCCGGCAGCATGTTTTTCCACAGCCTGCATGACCGCCTGGGCGAGCCGCAGTGGGTCGAATCGCAGGGCTTCAACACGCAAGCCGACCAGCCTCGTTCCGGCTGGCTGCGCGTCGTCAACAGGCAGACCAAGGCCACGTCGGCCGATGGCAATTTTTCGACGGATGGCGACAGCAACTTGATCCAGGGCGGTGGCGACGTCGCGCGCTGGGCCGTGGGTGGCGAGTCCGGACGGCTGCACCTCGGCGCCATGCTTGGCTATGGTTCCGCCAGCAGCGAGGCGCGCGCGGACGGCAACCCCGCGCAAGCCCGTGGCAAGGTCGAGGGCTGGAGCCTGGGCGCCTATGCCACCTGGTACCAGAACGATGCCAGCAAGCTCGGCTGGTATGTCGATGCGTGGGGCACCTACGGATGGTTCCACAACAAGGTGGAAGGCGACACGCTGCCCGATGTGAAGTACCACGCCAAGGCCCTCACACTCTCCGGCGAGACGGGGTACGCGTTCAGGATGGCGGACACGGGCTGGGTGCTGGAGCCGCAAGGCCAGCTCATCTTCGTGAAGTACGAGGAAGACAACATCACCGAGCCGAACGGCACCCAGATCCGCGGCAAGGACGGTAGCGGATGGATCTCTCGACTCGGCGTGCGCAGCTACCGCACCTGGGTGCGCGAGGACGGGCGCAAGCTGCAACCGTACTTCACGCTCAACTGGTGGCACGACGGCGTGGACAGTACGGAGGTCTTCAACCAGCTCGCCTTCCGCTCCATGTACCCGAACAACCGCTACGAAGCCAAGCTCGGCCTCAACGCCGACCTGGCACGCGGCTGGAGCGCATGGGGCAACCTGGGCTACCAGTGGGGCAGCCAGGGCTACAAGTCGACCAGCATCAGGCTCGGGGCGAAGTACACGTGGTAGCGGACCGCCGGCCCGGCAATCAGCGCAGGAAGTAGTCGACGCCCGCAAGCGACTTGCTGCGCCCGCGCACAGGCACCTTGCGCGAGACCGGCGCGCTGAAGCCGCCGACCGCGTAGTCCACCAGGTCCTGTGCCACGTTGCTCAGCGCGCGGCTGGCCTCGTCCGCACGGCTCCATCGCGCCAGGCCGAGGATCACGTTGTCGTTGGCCCAGGAGAAGCGATCGTCCATCACGCCAGCCGGCATCTCCGGCAGTGCGGCGTGCAGCAGCTTGAAGACGCGCAGGAAGCCGGTGAGCTTGCTGCGGTCGATGAGATCGGTGCGGAGGATGCGTGGGTTGAGCACCGACTGCGCGAGCACCTGGACGTAGTCGCCACCCCACGGCGTGGAGGCGATGGTTTGCTGGAGCGGCAGCACGACCGCTTCGAATACATCGCGCACGGACCCGCCGCGGCCTTCGCGCTCGATCGTGTCGAGCATCTCGTTGCGCAGGGTGTTGATGGGCTCCAGCCGCATGTTGAGCACGTGCGCCACGATGGCCGCGCGCGATCCGAAGTGGTAGTGCAGGGCGGAAGCATTGCGATGCCCGGCCGCCGACACGATGCGCGACAGCGCGACGCCGTCGACGCCCTCCTGTGCGAAAAGCCGTTCGGCCGTTTCCAGCAGGCGGCGCGCGCTGTCACCGGTCTCGGCAGGAGGCGTCGATTCGGGCGCGGAGGCTTGGCGAGGAGCGCGTGGCATGGGCTGGATTTTGAGCGGCAAGGTCATCGCGAAAGTACTGCCCGGCGGCGAGGTATGTCGCCGACGTGATATCCCGAGTCTAATGCATCCCATTAAAGTAATGGAAGACATTAAACACGGAGACATCCCTATGAACTTCAGACGACCCTTGGCGTCCCTCCTGGCTGCAATAACACTGGCGCTTCCCCTTGCTGGCGCCCAGGCGGCCGAGCCCCTCGCGCCTGCGAAGGTCCGCGCGCTGGCCAACGACCTCTACATCTACGGCTACCCGATGGTGCTCATGGAAACGACCATGCAGCAGCAGACCAACGTGCCCGACGCCACCTCGGTGCCCATGCGCGCGCCGGTCAACCAGTTCGCACACTTCCGCACCTACCCCACGGCCGAGTCGCGCGACGTGGTGCGCTACAACTTCGACACGCTGTATTCCTTCGCCTGGGTCGACGTGAGCAAGGAGCCGATCGTGCTGACCGTGCCGCCGAGCGGTGGCCGCTACTACCTGGTGCCCGCGCTGGACATGTGGACCGACGTGTTCATGGTGCCCGGCACGCGCACCACCGGCAACGACGGCGGGAACTTCGCGATGGTGCCGCGCGGCTGGCACGGCAAACTGCCGGCGGGCGTGACGCGCGTCGAGGCGCCCACCTCGATGACCTGGATCATGGGCCGCACGCAGACGAACGGCGTGGCCGATTTCGCCAACGTGCACAAGATCCAGGATGGCTTCAAACTCACGCCGCTCAGCCGCTGGGGCAAGCCCGAGGTCAAGCCCGCGCCGACGCCCGTCGATGCATCGATCGACCCGAAGACGCCGCCGCTGGTGCAGGTCGGCAAGCTCGATGGCGTGACCCTGCTGACCCGCCTGGCCGAGCTGATGAAGAAGAACCCGCCGCACGCCAGCGACTACCCCACGCTGATGCGCGCCGCGGCCATCGGCCTGGACCCTGGCAAGAGCTTCGACGCGTCAAAGCTGGACCCGGAGACCGTCGCCGCGATCAACGCCGGTGCGCAGGACGCGAAGGAGCGCATGATGAAGCGCCTGCGCAACTTCGGCCCGCGCGTGAACGGCTGGTCGGCCAGTACGGAAAGCATCGGCAGCTACGGCAGCAACTACGAGCGCCGTGCCGTCATCGCGCTGGCAGGCCTCGGCGCCAATCTGCCGGAAGACTCGATCTATCCCACCACCTCCGTCGATGCGGAAGGCAAGCCGCTCGCCTCCGACAAGGCCTACGTGCTGCACTTCGACAAGGACAAGCTGCCGCCGGCCGACGCCTTCTGGTCGGTGACGATGTACGACCCGCAAGGATTCCAGGTGGCCAACGCGATCAACCGCTTTGCCATCGGCGACCGCGATGCGTTGAAGCTCAATGCGGACGGATCGCTGGACCTCTGCATCCAGAAGACCGCACCCGGCGGCGAGCAGGACGCCAACTGGCTGCCGGCGCCGCAGAACGGCAACTTCACGCTGACGATGCGGATCTACCTGCCGCGCGCCGAAGCCTTCAACGGTGGCTGGGTGCCGCCGGGTGTGAAGCGCGTCGCGGACGCTTCCTGACCCATCAGCACCGAAGGACGGTCACGCCTTTGCCTTGGCCTTCTTCGCTGCCTTCGCGGCGGGCGCCGTGTCCATCTGCCCCAGCTCCACCGTGATCTTCTCGATCGAGCCGGTGTACGCAAAGGGCAGCTTGTAGGTGAAGTCGATGGGCGAGCCGATGTCCATGCCCACGTCGAGTCCTTCGCCCAGGGAGAACTGGATCGGGATGGTGCGCTCCAGCCGCCCCTCGGCCACCTTCCTGCCGTTCGCGCTCATGGTCACGGTGCCGCCCTTGCCCATGCCGCCGCCGTCGTACTTGAAGGCCACGACAAGTTTGTTCTTGCCCTTCGACAAGGGGCCCTTCGCGGTGAAGGTCGTCCGTTCGACGCTGAGGAAGTTGTAGACGAAGCTCGGCACGCCATCGCGCAGGTAAAGCCCGTAGCCGCCTTCCAGTCCGCCGTGCGTGACCAGCATCCCTTCGGCCTTGCCATCGGGCACATCGAAGTCCGCGGTGATGGTCCAGGACTTGTTGCACATCGCCGGCGAGGCCGCGTCGGGCAGGCCGATGGTGCCGGGGTAGTAGGTCATCTTCGTGCGGCCACGGATGAGGCTGGGCCGCCCCATCAACTCGGCATTCATGCGGATGGTGGCGCGCCAGTCGAGCGGCAGCACGTTGTACTTGGCCGCCTCCACCCACCACATGTCCTGGAGCTTGCGCAACAGCTCGGGGTTCTTCTTCGCGAGGTCGTTGGCCTGCGAGAAGTCTTCCTCGATGTTGTAGAGCTCCCAGGGCGCCTTGTCCGGGTCCCACTCCTGGCGGTTCGGATCCCAGGGCACGAAGGAGGGCGAGGAGGCCATCCAGCCGTCGTGGTACAGGCCGCGGTTGCAGCCCAACTCGAAGTACTGCGTCTTGCGCAGGCTCGTCGCCTCCGCATCCGTCAACGCCGCGGCAAAGCTCACGCCCTCGATCGGCTTCTGCCGCACGCCGTTCAGGTCGGTCGGCGCGGTGATGCCGCAGACTTCGTAGAGCGTCGGCACCAGGTCGATGGTGTGGATGAACTGGTCGCGCAGGCCGCCCTTGTCCTTGATGCGATCCGGCCACGAGATGATCATCGGGTTGCGCGTGCCGCCGAAGTGGCTGGCCACCTGCTTGGTCCACTGGAAGGGCGTGTTCATCGCATGCGCCCAGGCCGAGGGGAAGTGGTTGAAGTGCTTCGGGCCGCCGAGCTCGTCGATGGCCTTGATGTTGTCCTGCCACTTCTCCGAGAAGCCGTTGAAGAACATGTTCTCGCAGAGCGACCCCTCGATGCCGCCTTCGGCGCTCGCGCCGTTGTCGCCGGCGATGTAGATGAAGATCGTGTTGTCGGCGTCGGGCAGTTGCTTGCAGGCCTCCACCACGCGGCCCAGTTCGAAGTCGCAATGCGCGGCATAGCCGGCGAAGACTTCCATCATCCTTGCGTAGAGGCGCTTCTGGTCCGCGTTGAGCGAGCTCCAGGCCGGCAGGCCCTTGGAACGCGTCGTGAGCTTCGTGCCTTCGGGGATCACGCCGAGCTTGAGCTGGCGCGCATGGGTCTGCTCGCGGTACTTGTCCCAGCCGCCATCGAACTGGCCCTTGAACTTGGCGATCCAGTCCTCGGGCGTGTGGTGCGGCGCATGCGTGGCGCCGGTGGCGACGTAGAGGAAGTAGGGCCGGTCCGGCGCGATGCTCTTGGCCTGGCGCACCCAGGCGATCGACTTGTCGGCGAGGTCGGTGGTGAGGTGGTAGTTGGGGTCGGTCGAGGCCGGTACCAGGTCGCGGTTCTGGAACAGGATCGGGTTCCAGTGGTTCATGTCGCCGGCATTGAAGCCGTAGAAGTAGTCGAAGCCCAGGCCGTTGGCCCAGCGGTCGAAAGGGCCGGCGGCGCTGGTCTCCCAGGCGGGCGTGTTGTGGTTCTTGCCGATCCAGGCCGTCATGTAGCCGTTCTGCCGCAGCACCTCGCCGATGGTGCCGCAGCTCTTGGGCAGGATGCAGGTGTAGCCGTCGTAGCCGGTGGCGAGTTCGGTGATGCCGGCAAAGCCCGCGGAGTGGTGGTTGCGGCCGGTGATGAGCGCCGCGCGCGTGGGGCTGCACAGGGCCGTGGTGTGGAAGCGGTTGAAGCGCAGGCCCTCGGACGCCAGCTTGTCCATGGTGGGCGAGGGGATGCCGCCGCCGAAGGTGCCGTACTGGCCGAAGCCGCAGTCGTCGATGAGGATCAGCACGATGTTCGGCGCGCCGGCCGGGGCCTTCACCGGCTGCGGGAAGCGGCCCGGGTCGGACTCCAGGTAGGTGCGGCCGACCTCGCCCTGGAAGTGGAAGTCCGGGCGCGGCAGCACGTCGGGCGTGCCCGTTGCGGGTGTGCCCGCGGCTTTCTTCGTCGGCACCGGCTTGTCTGACTTCTTCGTCGCCATCGCATCGCTCCTGTTGGGACTGCGCAGGCCGGGCCGGCGGACGAGGCGTTGCCGTGCTGCGGCTGCGAGCGCCCTTGAGCCTCAGCCCGCCGGTGGATGAACGCAATTGCACCTTGGTGCACAGCCGCCGGACGGTGCTTGGCCGACAATCCCCTTCCGCACTTTTTTCGTCGACAGGAGAGACCATGGACGACGATCCGATCCTCACCATGGAAGAACGCACGGCCATCAACAAGGGCCGCTGGTTCAGCATGCTCTCGCCGACGCTGCGGCATGACATCCTGCGCTGCGCGGTGGTCAAGCGCTTCCAGGACGGCGAACTCATCGCCGCGCGCGGCGACCCGGCCGAGCAATGGTTCGGCTGCGCCAAGGGCGCGGTGCGCGCGAGTTCGACGACGGTGTCGGGCAAGCAGATCACGCTGACCTACCTGGAGCCCGGCAGCTGGTTCGGCGACGTGGAGATGTTCGACGGCGAGCGCCGACCGCACGACACCTTCGCGCATGACGACACGACCGTCCTCTGTGTCGCGCGGGCGGACTTCCAGAAGATCCTGTCGACGCATGTGGAACTCTACGAAGCCTTGATGCGCCTGCAGGCGCGGCGCACCCGCGCGCTCTTCGGCCTGGTGGAAGACCTCAACACGCTGCCCCTGCGCGCGCGCCTGGCCAAGCAGCTGGTCCACCTGGCGCGCATCTACGGCGTGCCGAGCCTCGAGGACGCCGCCCAGATGCGCATCGGCCTGCACCTCGCACAGGAGGAACTGGCGCAACTGTTGGGTGCCTCGCGCCAGCGCGTGAACCAGGAGCTCAAGACGATGGAGCGCGAGCAGATCCTCCGGCTGGAATCGGGCGGACTGGTGGTGTGCGATCGCGCGGCGCTGATGCGCATTGCCACCGAGTCGTGAATTCCGCTCAGTCCACCTTCGCGCCGGACACCTGAACGAGCCGCTCGATCATCGGCCCGCTTGCCTCGAAGTTCTTGCGGAACTCCGCCGAGCTGTTGCCCATGCCGAGCAAGCCGAAGGCCTGGAAACGCGCCTTCATCGCCACGCTCTGCACGGCCGCGCGCGTCTCCTTCTCGAGCCTGGCCAGGATCGCCGGTGGCGTCTTCGCCGGTGCCATCACCATCACGCCACCCACCAGCTTGAACTCCTCATCGGGGAAGCCCGCCTCGGCCATGGTCGGCACGTTGGGCAGTTCCGGCAGGCGCCGGTCGCCGATGATGGCCAGCGGCTTGAGGCTGCCGCTGGCGATGTGCGGCGCCATGGTGCCCATCGTGCCGATGCTCACGGGGATCTGGCCGGCGATCATGTCCTGGACCATCGGCGCCTCGCCCTTGTAGGCCACGTGGGTCATGTCGAGCTTGCGCGATTCACTCAGGTGTGCGCTGAGCAGATGGCTGGCCGAGCCGACGCCATAGGAGCCGTAGTTGACCTTGCCCTTGTTCGTCTGCGCCCAGGCGATGAACTCCTTCATGTTGCGCGCAGGCACGTCCTTGTTGACCGCGAAGACCAGGCTGGCCGAGCAGATCTCGGTGATGAAGGCGAAGTCGCGGCGCACGTCGTAGGGCACCTTGTTGAACATGTGCTGCGCGTAGTAGATCGGCGCGGCGTGCGTCAGGAGGATCGTGTAGCCGTCCGGCTGGGCCCGGGCCACGACCGATGCGCCGAGCATGCCGGAAGCGCCCGGCTTGTTGTCCACGATGACGGCCTGCTTCATGCTCTTGCCCAGTTCGTCGGCCAGCACACGGGCCAGCACGTCGGTGGCGCCCGCGGGCGGTGCGGGCACGACGATGGTGATGGGGCGGGTCGGGTAGTCCTGGGCCAGGGCGTGCGAGCCGCAAGCGAGTGCGGCGATGGCTATGAAGGCCTTGGCGATGAAATTGCGCATGGTTGCTTGTCTCCGTCTTATTGATGATTCGTTCAGCGCGTGGTGGCGACGTGCGGGCCGGGCTTGTCGGGGAACAGTTCGTCCACCAGATGGGCGCGGCGCGAGCGGGTGGTGGCCTGGTTGACGTAGCCCTTGTCGGCGATCTCGTTGGCGTCCATCGAGGGCGGCTCGGCCATCAGCAGCAGACGCTCGACGCGCAGGCTGGCACTGCCGCTGTCCTTGCGCAGGCGCTCGCCCAGCGCGGCGACGAGAGCCGGATGGGTCGACAGTTCGGCGGCACTGAGTCCGGCGAGTTCCGGCAGCAGGCGCTGGCAGGCGGCCACATTGGGCCAGGCCAGCGCGGCCACATAGTTCTGGTCATGCCCGCAGATCACGGCGTCGGTGATGAGCGGCGCGCAGCGTTCGATGAGGCCGAGGCGGATCGAGCCGGTGCGCACCCAGGTACCGTTGACCAGCTTGAAGTCTTCCGCCACGCGGCCGTCGAAGCGCATGCCCTTGGCCGGGTCGTCCATGTCGACGAGGCGCACGGCGTCGCCGAGCTTGAAGAAGCCTTCCTCATCGAAGGCGGCCGCGGTGAGGTCGGGCCGCCCGATGTAGCCGCTGAAGTTGTGCGCGCCGCGCACGCGGATCTCGTAGCGGTCGCCGTCCAGCGGCACCAGCTTGATCTCGGTGCCGGGCGGCGGTGCGCCGATGTTGGCCAGGTCGTCGCTGCTCCAGTTGCGGTTGGTGCCGACGCCGGTGGTCTCGGTCGATGCCAGCCCTGTGCCGAAGACGATGCGCTCGCCAACGGTGCGCTCGGCCACGCGCTGGATGCGTTCGCAGACATCCCGGGGCAGGCTCGCGCCGCCATAGCCGAAGTTGATGACGCGGGCGAACAGCCTGCGGGCCAGTTGCGGGTCGCGCTCCAATTCCGTGGCCAGCATGGACCAGGCGGAGGGCACGGAGGTCAGCAAGGTCGGCGAGATCTCGCGCAGGTTGCGCACCGTGCGATCGAACAGGCCCGGCAGCGGCTTGCCGTCGTCGATGTAGTGCGTGGCGCCCAGCAGCACCGAGCGGCCGAGGTTGAGCACACCGCCCAGCGCGTGATGCCACGGCAGCCAGTCGAGGAAGACCGGCGGCCCGTCGATGTCGGCCAGCTTCTCGAACATGTTCGCGAGGTTGGCTGCGCAGGCTTGCAGGTTGCTGTAGCTCACCGGCACGCCCTTGGGGACGCCGGTGGATCCGGAGGTGAAGAGGATCTTGGAAACGTGCTCGGGCTGGATTGCGGCGTGTGCCGCGGCGACCTTGTCGCGCCGCTGTGGCGTCAGCTCGCCGTGCGCCAAGGCCTTCCACGCATGCTGGCCCACCGCAGCGCCGTTCACCGCGATCACCGGCACGTCGGCGCAACCGAGCGCGTTGATCGCAGGCTGGTAGGTCGCCACGTCCTGCACGAAGAGGGCCGCCGGCGGAACCAGTTCGCAAACGCCCTTGAGGCGCGCGAAATCCTTGCTCAGCAGCGAATAGGCCGGCGACACCGGGGCCACCGGCACGCCGACATATTCCGCGGCCATCAGCAACACGAGCTGTTCGAGCGAGTTCGCCGACAGGATGACCAGTGGCTTGCCCTGGCCCAGGCCCATGTCGAGCAAGGCCGCGCCCACGGTCTGGACCTGTTGCCACATCTGGCGCCAGCTGAGGCGCTTCCATTCGCCGCTTTGGGCATCGCGCTCGCAGAAGGACGGCAGGTCGCCGCGCTTACTGGCCCAGTGCGGGATGAAGCCGGCGAAGCCGGTGCGCCCCGTGGGCTTGGGCGTGAGCGGTGAACGCAGGATCAGCGTGCCGTCCGCGCGCCGTTCACAGACGGCCTTGCGGATCTCGTAGGGCACCGGCCGGTAACGCACGGGCGCGGGTACGAGGGCCTCGGCGGCGAGGGTGGTCATGTATGTCTTGTCTCCAGAATCGTTTTGATCGACTGCGGCGGCGGGGTCAATCCATGTCCCCGCTGCCAATGCCGTTATGTGTGCCTTGGGTCACGCGCTCTCGCGGCGCGCTGGATCCGGGACTTTGTGGGAGACGCTGGACAAGTCCTTGATTTGGAGGACCCGTCCAGATGTCCTTCCGCAATTACTGCGGCGAGCCCGCCACCGCCACGACCTGGCCGGTGATGTAGTTCGACTCGGGCGTGCAGAACAGGTACACCGCGCCGGCCGCTTCTTCCGGCGTGCCGCCACGGCCCAGCGGGTTGCGTGCCGCATGCGACTTCAGCAGCTCGGGGTTCAGGCCGACGCGGATGTCCTTGCCTTCGATGTTGATGGTCGCGCCGGCCTTGGCATCGGCATTGGTCATGCGGGTGTGGATCAGGCCGAAGGCCACCGCATTGACGTTGACCTTGAAGCGGCCCCACTCGCGGCTCAGCGCGCGCGTCATGCCGATCACGCCGGCCTTGGCCGACGAGTAGTTCATCTGGCCGGCGTTGCCGTTCAGTGCCGAGGTCGACGAGATGTTGACCACCTTGCGGTAGTTCTCGATGCCCTTTTCCTGGTCGGCCATGGCCTGCGCCTTGATGACCGGATAGGCCGCGCGCAGGATGCGGAAGGGTGCGGTCAGGTGGCAGTCGAGGATGCCGTACCACTGCTCGTCGGTCATGCGCTGCACCACGTCGTCCCAGGTGAAGCCGGCGTTGTTGACGATGATGTCGATGCCCTTGTAGTTGTCGACCGCGGTCTTGATGAAGCGCTCGGCGAAGTCCGGTGCGCTGACGTTGCCGACGCAGGCCACGGCGTCCGTGCCCTGCTTGCGAAGCAGTTCGACCGTCTCGTTCGCCGGGTCGGCGTCGAGGTCATTGATGACGATGCGCGCGCCATGGCTGGCGAGCTTCAGTGCGATGGCCTGGCCGATGCCGCGGCCCGAACCGGTGACGAGGGCGACTTTGCCGTCGAGTGTTCCCATGGTGTATCTCTCCGAGTGAAAAAGTGAATGGGGTTAGAGGGCGATGACGGCATCGCCGACGATCTTGGTATCGCCGTACTGGTTGCGCGTTTCGATTTCCAGCTTCACGCGCTGCTCGCCGTCGGCTTCGAAGCGCTCCACCACGCGGCCGCTGCAGGTGATCTTGTGGCCCAGGTGCGTGATGCCGGTGAAGCGCACGCCAAAGCTTCGGATCTGGCGCTGGTCGACCCACTGCGTCAGCAGGCGGCCGAGGTAGGCCATCGACAACATGCCGTGCGCGAACACGTCGGGCATGCCGGCCTTGCGGGCGTAGTCGGTATCGATGTGGATCTGGTTGTGGTCGCCGGAGGCGCCTGCGAACAGGGCCAGCGTGGTGCGGTTGATGGCCGGCAGTTCCAGCACGGGCAGGGTGTCGCCAACGGCGACGTTGAAGGGGGCTTGTCTCTGGCTCATGGTGCGTACTCCTTCGCTCATGCGTTCTTGTGGACCAGCACGCTGCGCAGGTCCGCGACGTGTTCGCCGCGCTGATTGCTGACCTTCGACTCGCGCACCACGAAGCTCAGGGCGCCGCCCTTCTTGTCGTAGATGTCGGCGATGTGCGTTTCGAACTGCAGCGTGTCGCCGGCATAGGCCATGCGGTGGTACTGGAAGTTCTCCTCGCCGTGCAGGATGCGCGAGGTGACGATGCCCAGCTCGTCGCGCCAGGCGCTCGAAGGGATCTGGAACTCCAGCGAGAAGAGAAAGGTCGGCGGCAGCGGCAGGCCGGGATGGCCCGCGTCGCGTGCGGCAGCTTCATCGATGTAGATCGGGTTGGTCTCGCCGATGGACTTGGCGAAGAAGCGAAGCTGGCCCGCTTCTGCCGTGGCCTTGTAGACCGGCAGCTTCATGCCGATGTGCTTCTTTTCGATCATGGATCAGGCCCTCTTGTAGATGGTCACGACACCGGCGCCGCCGAGGCCGAGGTTGTGTTGCAGCGCGACCTTCGCGTTCGCGACCTGGCGTTGGTCTGCTGTACCGCGCAACTGATGCGTGAGCTCGTAGCACTGCGCCAAACCGGTGGCGCCCAGCGGATGGCCCTTGGACAGCAGGCCTCCCGAGGGGTTGGTGACCCAGCGGCCGCCATAGGTGTTGTCGCCGTCGTTGACCAGCTTCTCGCCTTCGCCTTCACCGCACAGGCCCAAGCCTTCGTAGGTGATGAGTTCGTTCTGCGCGAAGCAGTCGTGCAGTTCGATCACGTCGACGTCCTTGGGGCCGACGCCCGCTTGTTCGTAGGCTTGCTTGGCGGCGAGTGCCGTCATGTCGAAGCCGACGACGCGGATCATGTCCTTGGCGTCGTAAGTGCTCGGCAGATCGGTCGCGAGCGACTGGCCGGCGATGAACACATCGGTGCGCAAGCCGCGCTTGCGTGCGAATTCTTCGGACACGACGATGGCCGCAGCGCCGCCGCAAGTCGGCGGGCAGGCCATGAGGCGCGTGATGACGCCGTCCCACAGCATGGGCGCGTTCATCACGTCTTCGGTGGTCACGACATTGCGGAACACCGCGAGCGGGTTGTTGGCGGCGTGGCGGCTGGCCTTGGCGCGCACTTTGGCGAAGGTCTCGAGCTTCGTGCCGTACTTCTGCATGTGGGCACGGCCGGCGCCGGCGAACTGGCGGATGGCCGAGGGAATCTCGGGGTGGCCGACCAACTCGTCGACGACCTTGGCGGCACGCTCCAGCGCCGGTGCGCGGTCATCCCAGCGCGACTTCAGCGCGCCCGGGTTCATCTGCTCGAAGCCGAAGGCAAGGGCGCAATCGACTGCACCGCTTTGCACGGCCTGGCGCGCGAGGTACAGCGCCGACGAACCGGTGGCGCAGTTGTTGTTCACGTTGAGCACCGGGATGCCCGTCATACCCACGCGGTAGACCGCCTTCTGCCCGCAGGTCGAGTCACCGTAGACGTAGCCTGCATAGGCCTGCTGGATGTCGGAGAAGTCCAGGCCCGCATCGGCCAACGCCGCACGGATGGCCTGCTCGCCCATCACGTCATAGGGCTCGCTGGCGCCCGGCTTCTTGAACTGGATCATGCCGACGCCGGCAACGAAAACCTTGTTTGTCATGTAGTTCCTAGGAGTTGAATCAGAGCTTGCGAGAGATCAGCTCGCGCATCACTTCACTGGTGCCGCCATAGATCCGCGTCACGCGCGAGTCCACGAAGTCGCGGGCGATCGGGTACTCCAGCATGTAGCCGTAGCCCCCATGCAGTTGCACCATCTCGTCGAGCGCCTTGCCCAGCGCCTCGGTCGCGAAGAGCTTGGCGATGGCTGCTTCTTCCAGCGTGAGGCGGCGGCGCGTGTGCTCGCCGATGTAGTGGTCGATCAGCGTGCGCACGGCCACGGCCTGCGCCTTGATGTCAGCCAGCTTGAACTTGGTGTTCTGGAAGTCCCACACCGTGCCGTCAAAGGCCTTGCGCTCCTTGACGTAGGCGATCGTGTTCTCCAGCGCGCGCTCCAGGCGGGCGGCCGCACCGACGGCAATGGTGAAGCGCTCCTGCGGCAGCTCGCCCATCAGGTAGGCGAAGCCCTTGCCTTCCTCGCCCAGGCGGTTGGCCACCGGCACGCGCACGTTGTCGAAGAAGAGTTCGGCGGTGTCCTGTGCGTACTGGCCGACCTTCTCCAACTTGCGGCCGCGGCGGAAGCCTTCGCGGTTTGCCTCGACTGCGATCAGGCTGATGCCCTTGGCGCCGGCCTTCGGGTCGGTCTTGCAGACCACGATGATCAGGTCCGCCGTGAGGCCGTTGCTGATGAAGGTCTTGCTGCCGTTGATGACGTACTCGTCGCCGTCGCGCACGGCGGTGGTCTTCACGGCCTTGAGGTCGCTGCCGGTGCCGGGTTCGGTCATGGCGATGGCCAGGATGATCTCGCCGGAGGCGGCCTTGGGCAGCCACGCGTGCTTCTGTTCCTCGGTGCCGGCGCGCAGGATGTAGGGCGCGATGATGTCCGAGTGCATGCCGAACGAAGGACCGCTGACGCCGGAGCGGGCGAACTCCTCGCTGGCCACGGCCGCATGGCCGAAGTCGCCGCCGCCACCGCCATATTCCTCGGGCAGCGAGGCGCACAGCAGGCCTTCCTTGCCGGCCTTCAGCCAGGTCTCGCGGTCGACCTTGCCAGCCTCGTCCCAGGCGCTCTGGCGCGGCTTGCATTCGCGTTCGATGAAGCGGCGCACCGTCTCGCGGTACATCTCATGGTCGTCTCTGAAGACGTTGCGGGTCACGTTCACTGGGTTGTCTCCTTGGCAGCTTGTCTCGGGGGTCTAAGTTATTCCGAGGCCGGGTGGGTGGCCCCACCCCGGATGGGGGGCGGGGCGGACCCCTATGCGCCTGCGCGGATTTGCTGAGCACAATCGGCGTCGACCCACAGGAGACACATGAGCAAGAACGCGACATTCGCGGACCAGCCCGGGCGCCCCGCGCTTTTCTACGGCTGGATCGTCGTCGCGTCGGCCTTCGCGACCACCTTCGTCGGCTTCGGCAGCGCCTATACCTTCAGCGCGTTCCTCAACGCGTTGCAGGCCGAGTTCGCGGCTTCGCGCGGCTCGGTGTCGCTGGTCTTTTCGCTGGCGGGCTTTCTCTACTTTGCGCTGGGCGTGCTGAGCGGGCCGCTGGCGGACCGTTGGGGCGCGCGTCGGTTGCTGGTGGCCGGCATGGTGCTGACCGGAGCCGGCATGGCGCTGGCGGGCATGGCGCGCACGCTGGGCGAGGTCTATGCGGCGTATGCGATCGGCATCGGCGTAGGGGTCGGCCTGGCCTATGTGCCCGCGCTGGGGACGATCCAGCGCTGGTTCGTGCGGCGGCGCGGGTTCGCCTCCGGGCTGGCGGTGAGCGGCATCGGTGTTGGCACGCTGGTGATGCCGCCGCTGGCCGCTTTCCTCATCGACCACTGGGGATGGCGCACGGCCTATCTGGTCCTCGGTGTTGGCGCGGTGGTGGTGGGCGTGGGCATGGCGATGCTGGTCGCGGATGACCCGCGCGATCGCGGCTTGTGGCCCGATGGCGATCTCGCGCCGCCCGCGCCGGTCGCCGGCACGACGGCAGCGTCACCTGCGGGCTTTGGCTTGATGGAGGCGTTGAAGACGCGGCGCTTCGCTGCGCTGTACGTCGCATGCATGCTCTGCTCGTTCGGCCTGTTCGTGCCCTTCGTGCATCTGGTGCCCTATGCGCTCGACCAAGGCATCGCGCAGACATCGGCGGTGCTGCTGCTCGGCGCCATCGGTGTCGGCAGCACGGCGGGGCGCTTCTTCCTGGGCAACGTGGCCGACCGCATGGGGCGCGAGCCGGCGCTGATCCTCATGTATGCCGGCATGGCCGCGTCGTTGCTCGTCTGGCTGTTGTCCATCGGCCTCTGGGGGCTGGCGGTGTTCGCGCTGGTCTTCGGTGTCTTCTACGGCGGTTGCGTCGCGCTGCTGCCCGCGCTGGTGGCGGACTACTTCGGCGGCAAGAACATCGGCGCCATCATCGGCGTGCTGTACACCGGCGTGGCGATCGGCACGCTGGTGGGGCCGACCGCGGCGGGCTACATCTTCGATGCGACGCGCAGCTATTCGCTGGTGATCGTCGCGAGCATCGGCGGCAACCTGGTCGCCGCCGCGATCATGTGGGCGGTAGCGCGATGGAGCCGATCCGGCGGCGCGGCTTGACCGCGCCACGCGCTCAGGCTTCGCCGCCCCGTGACGCGTCCATGTCCCAGCCAAAGTCCCGCACCCGTGCCACCGCCTCGTCCCGCCCCGACACGCGCAACTTGCCGTAGATGCGGCTCAGGTACCACTTCACCGTCTCCGGCGAGAGGCCCAGCGCACGCGCGATCTTCTTGTTGGGCATGGCCTGCGCGAGCAGGCGCAGCATCTCGATCTCGCGCTCGCTGAAGGCCTTCAATTCGGCCGGCATCGCACCCTGTGCACCGGCCTCGGGCGCAGTCGTTGGCGCGTCGCGCGGCGCGCGCGCGGCCACCAGGCGCTCCACGTAGAAGGCCAGCACCGGGTCGAGCGCCTCGGCCTGTGCCAGTTCGGCCATCATCTGGCGCGCCTTCGGATCGGCGTCGACCAGGCTGCGCAGCAGGCCCAGCCGATGGCCGCGGCGCAGCGCATCGATCAGCTTCTCCCGCGCCGAAGCATCGCGCCCACGTTGCACGTCGATGGCCGCGCTTTTCATCAGCAGGTGGGCGACGGTGCGCTGGCGTCCGCGGGCCTCGCATTGCGCGATGAGGCTGGCCAGTTGCGTGGCCGCGCTCTCGATGTCGCCGAGCGTCGCGGCCAGCCGGATGTGGGCGCGCTGCGTGACTTCGCTGATCTCCCAGGGCATCTGCAAGGTCGATGCGGCATGCCTTGCATGGAGGGCGTCGAGTCGCGCGAGCAGCGCTTCGGCGGCCATCAATTCGCCGGTCAACAGCCGCAGGTGCACCTGGTCGCCGAGGCTGTGGGCCAGCACGCGGTCGAGCTTGTGCTGCATGGCATAGGCTTCCAGCCGTTCCAGTTGCGCGAAGGCTTCCGCCTGGCTGCCGGCCTGCCAGTTTGCCGCGGCGAGCACGCGGTAGATCCGCAGCAGGGCGTCGGGGATGGCGATGCGCTCCAGCATGTCGAGCTTGCCCTCCAGCAGGGCACGGGCCTGCCGGGCGTCATTGAGTTCGTACAGCACGTCGCCGAGCAGGGCGATCGCCAGGTAGTACGCGTCGGCGCAGGCCTTGCCGCCTTGCTCGGCCTCCGCGGCCACGGCGCGGAAGATGCGCTCGGCCTGCGTCATCTTGCCTTCCATCGCGTAGCTCATGCCGACCAGGTTGCGGCCATGCAGGCTGCCTGCGGCCGTGGCGAGCAGGGGAGCGCCATCGACCATCAGCGGCGGCGCGTCGAGCAGCACGCGCCGGGCCTTCTCGTAGTCGCCTTGCTGCGTGTAGAGCCACGAAAGGATGTTGTTGCGGCCGCCGATGGTCAGGGCATCGGCATCCGGCGGAATGTCGAGCAGTTGCGGCAGCGTGGCCAGCGCGGCGTCGAGATCGTCGCCCTGAACGGCCAGTGCGGCGCGTAGCGTGGCCAGCATGAACCGGTTGGCGGAATCTACGGTGGGCACATCGGGAGCCACGCTGTCGAGCGTGCTGGCACAGGCGACAAGGTCGCGCTCGAAGAGTTGCATGCGCGCCGCGAGCAAGCGCAGCTTCAGGCTCCCGTCGAGTTGCTTCGGTGGCAACTGGCGCAGCAGTCCGACCAGTTCCCGTCGCTCGCCGCGCACGATGAGCGAGTGCGCGCACTGCTCGACCAGTGCCGCGGCCTGGTCCGGCTGGCCCGAGCGCACCGCATGGCGCACCGCATCCTCGAACAGGCCCGCTTCGCGAAACCAGGCGAAGGCGCGCCCATGTACGGCCTGCCGCGTGGCCTCGTTGAGCGCGGCGAAGCGTGCCAGCAGCGTCTCGCGCAGCAGCGGATGGAGGCGGTACCAAGTCTCGGGTGGCTGGCCTTCGACGGGGCCGACGAAGAGGTCGTCGCGGTGCAGCCTTGCGAGCAGGGCGGTCATGCTGGTGGTGGCTTCGGGCGCGTCCACGAGCGCCGCGCACAGCGAGGCGCAACAACGGCGGCAGGGTGCCACCCGAACCAGCGTGTGGACCTCCTCGGGCGACAGCAGCGAGAGCACCTCGTCCTCGAAGAACTGCGTGAAGGCTTGCGCGTCACGCGTCGACACGCGCGCAAAGGGCTCGCCCTGCGCGGGGCGGCCGGCGTCGGGCTGCTTCTTCTTCCAGTCCGTGGTGAAGATCCGCAGGCCCGCCACCCAGCCGTCGCTCAGTTCGTGCAGCGTCCGGATGGTGCGCGTGTCGATGTCTTCAAGCTGCGCCTTCAGGAACTGGCCGGTCTCCGCCAGCGTGAAGCGCAGGTCGCGTCCGTTGAACTCCAGCGTCTGCGACTGGCTGCGCAGGCGGTCGAAGGAAAGCGACGGGCTGCCGCGCGAGGCGAACACCAGGTGCAGGTTGGGCGGGGCGTAATCCAGCAGCCATTGCAGCGCCTCGTGGATCGCCGGATGCCGCAGGTGATGAAGGTCGTCGATGACCAGTGCCAGGTCGCGCGGATGGGCTGCAATGCCGCGGACTAGAGAGATCGCGAGTCGCTCGGTGGCATCGGCGTCTTCATTCGGATCGGCGTCGGTGTCTGCCAGTCGCGCGGCCTCCTGCACCAGCACAGGGTCGATGCGCGCGACGCTTGCCAGCAGGCCCTGGATGAAGCGTGCGGGGGTGTCGTCCTTCGCCGTCGCGCTGAACCAGGCCAGGTCGAAGCCCAGCGGCACGATGGACTGGCGCCAGGCCGCGACCAGGGTCGACTTGCCCGATCCGGCCGGGCCGGTGATGACGATGCAACGCAGGCGCCGCGCCTCCACCAGCCGCGACAGCAGCCGCTCTCGCCCGACGATGCCGACGCCCGAACGCTGCTCTGTCCCGGTCGCGACAACGGGCTTTGCCGCTGCATCCGGTGGCGCTTTCGAGGTGCGAGAAGAGGGTGGGCGGGGCGGCATGAGGGGCGGGCTTCACCGACCCTGGGTCGGCGCAGCGGGGCATTGTGCAGCAGCATCGGGCCGCTGTGGGTATGCGCTGCAGGCCCCCCCGATAAGGGTAGGCACGTTTGCCGCGCGTGCTGGTCTACTCGTTTGCAACGACCCGACGAGCCTCCTGGAAGCATGCGCCGGGTCCATCCTGAACCAACGTGGAGATTTCCAAATGGGTGTTTTGTCCGGCATTCGCGTCCTGGAGTTCGAGGCCATCGGCCCCGGCCCGTTCGGCACCATGCTGCTGGCCGACATGGGCGCGGACGTGATCCGCATCGATCGTTCGGTGGCGCATTCGGACCTCGGCCCCAAGGCCAGCGGGCCTCGCGTCGACATCACCGGCCGTGGGCGCCGCTCGGTCACGCTGGACCTGAAGAAGCCTGAAGCGGTGGCCGCCGCTCTGGACCTCATCGAGCGCGCCGACGTGGTCATCGAAGGCTTCCGCCCCGGTGCGATGGAGCGCCTGGGGCTTGGCCCGGACGTGGCATTGAAGCGCAACCCGAAGCTGGTCTACGGCCGCATGACCGGCTGGGGCCAGACCGGCCCGCTGGCCGAGCGTGCCGGGCATGACCTGAACTACATCGCACTCTCGGGCGTGCTCTCGGGCATCGGCCCTGTTGGTGGCAAGCCGACTGTGCCGCTCAACCTGGTCGGCGACTACGGCGGTGGCGGCATGCTGCTGGCCATGGGCGTGCTCGCGGCACTGCTCAACGTGCAGCGCGGCGGCGTCGGCCAGGTGGTCGACGCGGCCATGATCGAAGGCGCGGCGCAACTGGGCGCGGTGTTCTGGGGAATGCTCGCCACCGGCCACTGGAAGGAAGAGCGCGGCACCAACTGGCTCGACAGCGGCGCGCCCTGGTACGACACCTACGCGACCAGCGACGGCCACTACATGACGGTGGGCGCGGTCGAAGGCCGCTTCTATGCCGAACTGATCGAGAAGCTGGGCCTGGCCGACGCGGGCCTGCCCGCGCAGCACGACCGCAAGGGCTGGCCGCAATTGCGCGCCGCCTTCGAGATGGTCTTCGCGAGCCGCACGCGTGCCCAGTGGTGCGACGTGTTCGAAGGCAGCGATGCCTGCGTCGCGCCGGTGCTGGGCTTCGGCGAAGCGCCGAACCATGCGCAGCATCTCGCACGCGGCAGCTTCATCGAAGTGGGCGGTGTGGTGCAGCCCGGCCCGGCGCCGCGCTTCTCGGCCACGCCCTCGGCCCATCCGAAGAACGCACCGGACCGCGGCGAATTCGGTCGCGAGGCGCTGGGCGACTGGGGCTTCGACGCAGACGCCATCGCCCGCCTGCAGCGCCAGGGCCTGGGCCTTCGTTCCGACGGCGTGAAGCCGAATCCCGATTACTCGACCATCCAACAGGATCAAGCAGCGTGAAGGCATTGGTAGCAGTCAAGCGCGTCCTCGACGCGAACGTCAAGGCGCAAGTGAAGGCCGACGGCACGGGCGTGAACATCGCCAACGTGAAGATGAGCATGAACCCCTTCGACGAGATCGCCGTCGAGGAGGCGGTGCGGTTGAAGGAGAAGGGCGTGCTGAGCGAAGTGGTGGCAGTGTCCTGCGGCGTGGCGCAATGCCAGGAAACGCTGCGCACCGCGATGGCGATCGGCGCCGACCGCGGCGTGCTGGTCGAGACCGCGGAAGACCTGCAACCGCTGGCCGTGGCCAAGCTCTTGAAGGCACTGGTCGACCAGGAGAAGCCGGATGTCGTGATCCTCGGCAAGCAGGCCATCGACGACGACTGCAACCAGACCGGCCAGATGTTGGCCGCGCTGCTGAACGTGCCGCAGGCCACCTTCGCCTCGAAGGTCGAGATTGCCGATGGCTTTGCCACGGTGACGCGCGAGGTCGATGGCGGCCTGGAGACGGTGAAGTCCGCGCTGCCGCTGGTCATCACGACCGACCTGCGCCTGAACGAGCCGCGCTACGTCACGCTGCCCAACATCATGAAGGCGAAGAAGAAGCCGCTGGTGACCGTCAAGCCGGAAGACCTCGGCGTCGACGTGTCGCCGCGCCTGAAGACCCTGAAGGTGGCCGAGCCCGCCAAGCGCGGCGCCGGCATCAAGGTGCCCGATGTCGCCACCCTCATCGAGAAGCTGAAGAACGAAGCGAAGGTGATCTGATCATGACCGTCCTTGTCATTGCCGAACACGACCATGGCGCGTTGAAGAGCGCCACCCTCAACACCGTCACGGCCGCGGGCAGCTGCGGCGGCCAGGTCCATGTGCTGGTGGCCGGGCACAACGCCGCGGGCGCTGCGCAGGCGGCCGCGCAGATCACCGGCGTCGCGAAGGTGCTGCATGCCGACGGCCCGCAGTTCGCAGAACAGCTGGTGGAGAACGTTGCGGCGCAGGTGATTGCGGTCGCTGGGGACTACAGCCATCTGGTCTTCCCCGCGACGGCGCACGGCAAGAACGTCGCGCCGCGCGTGGCCGCGAAGCTGGATGTGGCGCAGGTCTCGGAGATATCGCGCGTGGTGTCGCCGGACACCTTCGAGCGTCCGATCTACGCGGGCAATGCTGTCGCGACCGTGCAAAGCGTGGATGCGGTGAAGGTCATCACGGTGCGCGGCACCGGCTTCGATGCGGCCGTCGCGACCGGCGGCAGCGCAACTATTGAAAGCATCGCGCCCGTTGCCGACACAGGCGCCTCGACACTGGTCGGCCGCGAAGTCACGAAGAACGACCGCCCCGAACTCACGGCCGCGAAGATCGTGGTCTCCGGCGGCCGTGCGCTGGGCTCCAGCGAGAAGTTCAACGAAGTGCTCACGCCCCTGGCCGACAAGCTGGGTGCCGCCATGGGCGCGAGCCGCGCCGCGGTGGATGCGGGCTATGCGCCCAACGACCTGCAGGTCGGCCAGACCGGCAAGGTCGTCGCACCCTCGCTCTACATCGCCGCCGGCATCAGCGGCGCGATCCAGCACCTCGCCAGCATGAAGGATTCGAAGGTGATCGTCGCGATCAACAAGGACCCGGAAGCGCCGATCTTCAGCGTGGCGGACTATGGGTTGGAGGCGGATCTGTTCGCCGCCGTGCCCGAGTTCGCGGGCGCGCTGTAAGGCAGGAGGAGCGGGCGATGGCACTCCTTCGGCAATGCCTGATGGAAGTTCGCGCTGCGGCTGCGGCGCGTGCGGCACAAGGGACACAAGGCATGGGTGCCAAGGCACCTGCTGCCGCCATGGCGAGGCCCGGCATGGTCCGCGCCCCCGGTGCCGCGGGTGGCGGTCAGCACGTGGCAAGGGGCTGAAGGAGCCCGCTATGTCCCGGCGACGGGCAATTCGACGCTGAACACGACCCGGCCATCTTCGTAGCGGTAGCTGATCCTGCCGCGGTGCCCCTTCACGATCTCGCTCGCGATGTAGAGGCCCAGCCCCAGCCCGTTCGGGTTGCGCACGTTGCCGCGCGATCGCTCCTTGAGCGCCTCGAACAGCACGCTCTCCGTCTCGGGTGGAATGGGGTCGGCCGCGTTCGACACCGTCAGCACGACGGTGCCGTCGATGGCTCGCAGGTGCACGTCCACGGGCTTGCCGGGCACGCCGTGATGACGCGCATTGCTGATGAGGTTGTTGACGGCTTGCGCGATGCGATCCGCGTCCATCTGCACGGCCAGCGTCGGCGGCAACTGCGCCTGGATGCGCACGCTGGGGTAGGCCAGCGAGGCTTCGTCGATCAGCCCGCGCACGATGCCCGAAAAATCGGCCGGACGCAAAACCAGCCCCAGGCCCAGCCCGCCGTGCAGCCGGCTCATGTCCATCACCTGCGAGATCAGGCGTTCCATGCGCCCGGTGGAGGCAGCGATTCGCTGGCCCATGTCGGCGCTCGACTGGCCGTGTTCCAGGATGCGGGCGGCCATGCTGATCGACTGCAGCGGATCGCGCAGGTCGTGGCCCAGCACGGCCAGCAACTGCGAGCGCGCGCGTTCCATCTCGGCACTGCGCGCGGCCGTGGCGCGGCCCAGTTCGTCGAGCAACTGGCGCGCGATCTGGAGGTCCGTGGCATCCCACGGCACCGCCGTGCCCGCCACCATCTGGCGCCACTCCGCGAGGGAACCGTTGGGCGTCAGCCGTGCGCCGAGCGGGCCCACGCGCGCCACCTTGTCCGCCGGTCCGCTCCAGGTGATGGTCTCGACCTGTTCATGGCGCAGCAGCACCAGCCAGCCGTGGTGCAGTCGGTCGAAGCGCATCGCCAGCAGTCCGCAGATCGGCCTTGCGCCCTCGGCGTGCAGCGACGGGAAAGCGGTGCCCTCGCTCAATGCGATGAAGTCGTCCTTGTGCGTGTCCAGCCAGCGCAGGAGCCGGGATGCGGCCTCGTCGGGGAGGGCGTCGCTCCGCAGGCGCTTGCCCGCGTGCGACAGCAGCAGCGCGTCCGATGCGATCGTCTGTCGCGCGGCGGCCTCCAGCGCCTGAACGCCTTCGCCAGCCTCGGCGCCTTGCGACACGATGTCCACCAGTCGCGAGCGCACGACGGCGGCCGCGGATTGCCGCGCCGCACCCGCTTTCTCCAGTGCCGCCTGCACCGACGAGGCCAGGATCTGCGACAACACGTCGCAGGCCATCCGGATCGCATAGGGCACCAGGTGGGCGCTCGCATGATGGCAGGCGATCAGGCCCCACAGGCGGCCGCCGACCACGATGGACACGCTCATCGAAGCCGCCACGCCGATGTTCTTCAGGTACTCGATGTGGATCGGCGAGACGCTGCGCAGCACCGAATGGCTCAGGTCGAGCGGCGCCGGGTCGCCCGGCAGGGCATCAATGGGCACCTGCATGTCGCTGACATCGGCGATCAGCCGCAGCGTGTTGATGGTGTAGAGCCGCCGTGCCTGCGCGGGAATGTCGGATGCGGGAAAGCGCCGGCCGAGGTAGGGTTCCAGGCTGGCGTCGCAGGACTCGGCGATCACCTCGCCGCTGTCGTCGTGCGCGAAGCGATAGGCCATCACACGGTCGAAGCCGGTGAGCTCGCGCACGGCGGCGACCGCTTCTTCCATCATCGCGACGATATCCCGGCGCCCGCGCATGCGGTTCATGCTGCGATGGGCCAGGAGCGCAAAGGAGGCCAATGCGCCCTGGCCGGGCAGACGCTTCTCGAACTCGATGAGCACGCGCCCGGCAAAGCCGTGGATCACCACGTCATGCACGATGCCGTCGAAGACCGCTTCGACGGCTTGCACCGGTACCCCGTCCTCCGTGGCGGCCTGTTGCGCCACCTGTGCCAACGCGTCCTGCAGCGCGGCGTCGTCGGCCAGCTGGGTCGGCAGCAGGCGTTCGCCCAGGGGCGCTAGCGCCGGCAGCAGTGCGCGGGCGTTGCGGCTGGCATGCGTCAGGATGCCGTTGCGGTCGAGTGCCAGCAGCACGCCGTGCGGCTGGATGAAGCCGGGGATGTGGATCGGTTCCTTGTCGCAGTTGTCGAGGTTGACGGTGGACAGGGTGACGGGCGGCTGGCTCATGGGGCTGCCGCGCCCGCCGGCGCGGGCCATTCGAAACGCAACATGAGGCGCTGGAAGGCAGCGACTGCGCCTTGCCGGGCTCCCGACAGCGCGTCGGCATCGCCCAGGGCCTCGCCGAGCTGCGCCACAGTGCTCGACCATCCGGCCCCAACGCCGCGCGCGCCGGTGCCCGACAGGTAGCGCAGGGGGTGCGGCGCCAGGCGCTCACGCAGGCGCTTGTGCAGCACCGCGCCGCCCAGGTGCGAACCTTCGACGACGTAGACCAGTCCCCAGCCATAGCCCGGGATGCTCGCCGACGCCTCGGCCAGCAGCGTCTCGTCGGTGTCGCGCGCGGCAGGGTTGGCGGATGGCGGCAATGGCCTCCCTGCAATGGCCAGATCAGCCAGATCGGCGTTCAGCGCTCTCAGCTTGTCGTCGATGCGCGCGGCGAAAGGCGCCAGTCCGGCCTCGCCAGTGTGCGCCAGCGCGAAGCCGACTTCCGCGAGCCAGGGGCGCAGGGCGAGCAAGTGGTCCGCATAGTCCGCCAGGCTGGCACCGGGACGCGCGAGCGGAAGGCCGGCGTCGAGCGATGCGTGCATCTCGCCGGTGGCTTCGCGCAGCGGCGCGAGGACATCTTGATTCGATTGCATCGGGCCTCCCCGGGGCGATTCAATGGAAGGCCTCGGTTATACACGTTGACATTCCTTTCACATGCCCACTGGTGCATGTGACCTTGCACCAAGGTCGATTGCCGGTCAGTCCAGGTCAAGCTTTTGTTCTACGCATCAGCCGCTGTTGCCACCCGCTGACGTCGTGCTGCGCGAAGGGCCCGGTGTCGGCCCGCCCCGCCGCCGCTCAGCGCGCCGCGCGCGCGTAGCCCGACACCACCTTCCAGCGCCCATCCTCCAACTGCGACAGCCGCGTGGCGTCGCTGCCCAGGCGCTTGGTGGGGGAGAAGCTCAGCGCGTCGGTGCCGAACATGTCGGCCGGCACGCTGAGCGTGTCCATGGCCTTGATGAAGCTGTCGGTGGTCAGGTCGGGGCCGGCCTTCTCGGCGGCCTTCACGAACAGGTCCATCACCGTGTAGCCGTAGACCGAGACCACGGTCGGGTCTTCGCTGAAGCGCGTCTTGTACTTGTTGGCCCAGAAGCGCAGCGCCGGCGTGGCGTCGTCGAGGTAAGGATGCTGCGACGCCATTGCGGCGTAGAGGCCGTCCATCGACTTGCCGCCCAGCTTGGGCACCAGGTCGGTGTAGGCGGCGGTGGTCGCGATGAAGGTCGGGTTGAAGCCGGTCTTGCGTGCCTCGGCGATGGTGCCCACGGTCTCGCGGATGATGGTGCCGAGCACGACCAGGTCGCAGTTGGCGGCCTTGAGTCGTGCCACCTGCGAGCTGAAGTCCGTCGCGCCGCGCTTGTACGAGGTCTTCTCGGTCATCTGCATGCCGATGGTCTTCAAGCCCGCTTCTGCGCCGCGCAGCATCTCCAGGCCCGCCTCGTCATCCTGGTAGAGCGCGCAGGGCTGCTTCAGGCCCTTGTCCTTGACGAGCTTGGGCACTGTCACCTGCAGCTGGTCGAAGTAGGGAACGCTCAGCGCGTAGCGCAGGCGGTTGAGCGGCTCGTACATCTCGCGTGCGCCCGTCAACGGCAGGAAGTTGACGATGTTCTTCTCCTGCTGCAGCGGCAGCACGGCCAGGTTGTGGGCGGTGCCGATGTGGGCCGCCATGACGAAGATGCGGTCCTGGTTGATGAGCTTCTGCGCGGCCAGGATGGCCTTGCGCGGGTCGTAGGCCGAATCCTCGACCACGAGCCGCACCTTGCGGCCGTGCACGCCGCCTTGCTCGTTGAGCTCGTCGATGCGCAACTGCATGCCGGCGCGCGCCTGCTTGCCGAAGCCTGCGGCCGGGCCCGAGATGTCCTGGATCGTGCCGACCACGATCTCGGACTTGCTGACGCCCTGGGTCTGGGCAAATGCAGCGGCGCAGAGGCCGAATGCTGCGATGGAAAAGGCGGCGATCTTGCGTTTCATGCGTCTCCTCGTTCTGGATCGACGCAGGATGGCGCTTCGGGCGGCGCGACGCCCTCCCCGAAACGGGGGGATGGGTTGGCCCTGATTGCCGCGACGACTGGCCGTCTGTTTCCTGGTGGTTCGATACGCTTGCGTGAGCTACACTTTCCTTACGCCAAGTAAGGAGAATTGATGGCCATCGCAACCATGACAACCAAGGGGCAGATCACGATGCCTCTGGCAGTGCGTACGGCACTGGGATTGCGCGCGGGATCGAAGGTCGACTTCGTCCCGACGGACGACGGCTTCAAGGTGGTCCCGGTGAACGGCGACGGAAAGACCTTGAAGGGGCGCTTTGCAGGTCGTGTGAAGAAGACCGTCACTCTGAAGGAAATGGACGCTGCCATCGCCCAAGGCGCCTCTGCTCGCCTGCATCGCGGCCCGAGGAAGTCTTAGTACAGATGATCGGCCTCGACACCAATGTGCTCGTCCGCTACCTGGCGCAGGATGACGCCAGGCAGTCCGCGATTGCCACGCGCCTGATCGAAGATGAACTGAATGAGCGCCGCCCGGGCTTTGTGAGCCTCGTGGTACTGGTCGAGTTGTGCTGGGTCCTTGAGCGCCTGTATGCGGCGACGCCACGGGAAATCGTCGATACCGTGGCCGACATGTTGACCGCTGCGCATTTCGAGTTTCAGGAACGCGAGGCGGTTCGAGACGCCATCGATCACTTCCGCGGACTGTCGGGCGCGAGGCCCGGCCTGCCCGATATCCTGATCGCCAAAGTTGCGTTTCGGCATGCCTGCGGAAGCGTCGTCAGTTTTGATCGCGCTGCCGTCCGGGCGGCGGGCATGACGCTGCTCGCGTGAGCCGTTGCGCTCGCAACGCCCGCTCAGTTCCCGTTCTTCCCCGCTGCCCTTGGGGCGGTTTCAGCGACTCAGGCAATACTGCGTGCCTGGCCGTCCCAATACGGCTTGCGCAACTCGTTCTTGATGATCTTGCCCGCCGCCGACAGCGGCAGCGGTTCCGTGCGGAAGTTGAACGAGCGCGGCCGCTTGTAGCCCGCGATCAGCTCGGCGCAATGGATGCCCAGCGCCTCCTCGTCCACCTCGAAGCCGTCGCGCAGGCGCAGTTCCGCATGCACCGACTCGCCCCACTGGGCGTGAGGAATGCCGATCACCGCGCATTCCAGCACCGCGGGGTGGCGGGCGAGGGCGTTCTCCACCTCGGCCGAGAACACGTTCTCGCCACCCGAGACGATCATGTCCTTCAGGCGATCGACGATGAAGACGAAGCCTTCCTCGTCCATGTAGCCCGCGTCGCCACTGCGCAGCCAGCCGTCGACGATGGCGGAGCGGGTCTGCTCCGGCTTGTTCCAGTAGCCCAGCATCACGGTCGCACCGCGGGCCACGATCTCGCCGACGGTGCCGCGCGGCACTTCGTTCATCTCGTCATCGACGATGCGGATCTCCGCGGCCATGCTGGCGCGTCCGGCCGCGCGCAGCAGGCGCGCGTTGGGGCCTTCGACCGCATGGAACTCGGGGCGCAGCACCACCACGCCACCCGACATCTCGGTCTGGCCATAGCCCTGGAAGAGCTGCACGTTGGGCAGCGACTTCATCACGCGGCGCAGCAGCGCCTCGGAGATCGGCGCGGCGCCGTAGATCATCTTGCGCAGCGAGCTCACGTCGGTCGGCACGGCCTGCAGTAGCGGTCGATGAAGTCGATCATCGTCTTCACCATCAGCGTCATGTTGACCTTCTCCGACGCGATCATGTTGCAGATGAGCGGGGTCGAAGCTCGGCGCGACCACGTGCGTGGCGCCGGCCGAGGTGTAGCTGAACATCGAGCTCAACGCGGCCAGGTGGAACATCGGCGCGACGTGCAGGAAGATCGTGTCCTGCTCGTAGGGGCATTCCATCGCGAAGGTGACGGTGGCCAGCACCAGGTTGTCATGCGACAGCATCACGCCCTTGGGAAAGCCCGTGGTGCCGCCGGTGTAGATGATGGCGGCCATCGCATTGCCTTCGCTGGAACGATCGGGCAGTGGCGCGTTGTCGGCGATCAGGGACTCGTAGGGCACGAGCCCGGCTTGCGACGGGTGGCGCGGGGGCGCAACCACGTCTCGTGCCGTTGTCTCCAGCCGGGCGAGGATGCGTGCAGGTATGGTCGCGCGGAGGGGGGAAATGGGCACCACCCCTGGCGGGTGGAGGGTGGTGGTCTGGCGTCGACCTGGCCGGCGCCAGCGAGCCTCGCTGGTGCGGGAGGAAGCGATCTCATGTTCGGCGTTGCGCCTCGTGGCGCGCGCCCTTGCCCGTCAATCCGCGCTCGGGCTTTCCGACAGCGCGTGCATTAGGGCGGCGGCGCCGATGCCTGTTCCTTCCTGCGACGGCGGAAAGTCCTTCATGCTCTGCGCGAAGGCCTTCATCGGCGGCGCCAGCAAGGGCAGCAGCCAGCTCTTCTCCTTCATCCAAAGCAGGTGGCCGCCGGTGTCGGGCGTGCGCTCGAAAGGATCGAGCTTGATGTCGACGATGAGCCCGCCAGGAATCTTCTCCGCTGCGCCCAGCCAGGCGTTCTTGACGGCAAGATGGATCTTCCATTCGTCGACACGCACGGCGTTGAGGCTGGTCTCCGCGAAGTAGAAGAACTCTCGCCGGCGCGACTTGCCGCCAGGGACCGTCAGCATCTCCAGCTGGTTGTAGCCGTCCAGGTGATTCTTGAAGGTCTTGCCGCCAATGGTCTTGCCCTTGAGCAGGTCCTCCTTGCAGGCAGTGTCCCCGACGGCGGCCATCAGTGTCGGCACCCAATCCTCGCTCGTCATGAACTCGCCGGTCCACGAACCGGGGGCAATCTTCCCGGGCCAGCGCACGAGCATCGGCACGCGGAAGCCGCCATCCCAGGTCAGTCCCTTCTCGCCGCGGAAAGACGCGGTGCCGGCCATCGGCCAGTGCGCCAGGTTGACGCCGTTGTCGGAGGTGAAGAGCACGATGGTGTTGTCGCGCACGCCGGCATCGTCGATGGACTGGAGCAGGTCGCCGACCAGCTTGTCGAGATGCAGTACCGCGTCGGAGTACGCGGTGTGGCCGCTCTTGCCCTCCCACTCCTTGCTCACGTGGATCTGCTGGTGCATGCGCGAAGGCGTGTACAGCAGGAAGAAGGGTGTGCCGCCGGCTGCCTGCTTCTTCATCCAGTCGATCGACCGGGTCGTGACCTGGTCATCGAAGGTCTTCATGCGCTCCGTGCCCAATGCGCCGTCGTCGGTGATGACCTGCTTGCCGACGCGGCCCCAGCGCGGATCGACCGTCGCATCGTCCTTGTCGGAAGCGAGTGCATGGATCACGTTGCGGGGCCGCCCGACGAAATCCGGATCCTTCGGGAAGGTGGGTTGCTCCGGCATCTCCATCATGTTCAGGTGGTAGAGGAAGCCGTAGAACTCATCGAAGCCGTGCACCGTCGGCAGGTATTCGTTGCGGTCACCCAAATGATGCTTGCCGAAGTGGCCGGTCGCATAGCCGCGCCCCTTGAGCAGTTGGGCCAGCGTCACGTCGCCGTCCTGCAGCCCCACGTTGGCGCCAGGCTGCCCCACCGATGTCAGGCCGGTGCGTATCGGGTACTGGCCGGTGATGAAGGCTGCCCGGCCCGCCGTGCAGCTGGGCTGTGCGTAGTAGTCGCTGATCATCATGCCGTCGCGCGCCAGGCTGTCGATGTTCGGCGTGTGCACCGCGCCGAGTCCCCGGTGATAGGCGGACAGGTCCATCGGCGGCATGTCGTCGATCATGATGGCGACGATGTTGGGCGTGGAGGGCATGGGCGTCGTCCTTTCCGGATGTGAGGCAAATGAAGCGGGTTCTTCAGGGCGCGGGGTCCACCTGCGGCAACGGCCACTGGCCTTGAAGCAGTGCCTCCTTCGGCTGGTACAGGCGCAGGATCAGGTAGAAGTTGCCGGCCGGCGTCGGCACCCAGTTGGCGGTGTTGTCGGGCTTGTCGCGCTGCATCGTCAGCGTGAACGAGCCGTCCTTCTCGCGCACCAGGCCCTGCGTGGTCGAGCCGTACTTGAAGCGGTTGATCGGGTTCTCGACCAGCATCTTGTCGTCCGCGTTGTAGACGGTGAGCGACCAGAAGGCGTTGACCGGCGGGTCGGACGGGAAGCGCACGCTGTACTTCTTCTCGCCGCTGAGCGCCTGCCCCTTGCTGTCCGTGTAGCGGATCGGGTACATGGCTTCGCGCTCGCCCTGGCCGCCCAGGTACGGGCCGGCCACCACGGCCCGCAAGGGATAGTTGAAGCCGAAGTTGTCCAGGCCCTTCACCCAGTTCCAGCCGTTGCGCACCTCGGAGGAACCGACGACGGAGGACGCGATCACCGCGGGCGCGTCCTGCATGGCACGGCGCATGCCGCGCAACGCAGCTTCGTTGAGCTTGCCCGGATCGAAGCCCTTGTCCGTCAGGCCGATGCGGGCGAACTGCCCGTACAGGGCCTTGTCCGTGGTTCGCACCGGGTTGTCCTTGAGTGCGGCGGCCAGCTGGGTGAACAGGCCGAACTCGTTGCCCTGGATGTCGGGGAGCGGCGCCAGCGTCTTGCGGGCCGACGCCTTGCCATCGAGCGGCTTGATCGAGAACTGCTGCGTCAGGGCAATCACTGGCTTGGAATCCTCGCCTTCCTTGACCTGGATGCGTCCCCACAGCCAGACCTTGCGGGTCGTCACGTCGAGGCGCTTGGCATCCTTGGGCAAGGTGCCTTTCCAACCCGGCGGGACCAGCACGAACTTGCCGGCCTTGGTGCCGGTCGTGCGGCGGCCGATGTAGTGCTCCAGTTCCTGCCACATGTTGAACACGTCGATGACGTAGTAGCGGTCATGCGTGTCGGGGACGCTGACCACGTACGGTTGATCGAGGTCGAGCACCGTGCTTGTGTAGAGCGTGTCGTTGTTGGCCGTGGGCATGTCCCTGGCGGCGGGCGTGGCCAACTGTGTGGCCCAGCCCATCTGGTTCAGCGGGGCGCGATAGCTCGTGGGCGGGCGGGGCGATTCCACTTCGACGTACTCGCGCATGGTGCGCTCCATCCGCACCAGCGGATAGCCCCAGGCGTAGGCCATCACGGTGAGCGAGTAGGCGTCTGCCTCGATGCCTTTCTGGGCGATGTCGGGCGTGGACGCTGTCGTCAGCACCGGGTCATCGTATTTGGGAGCGGCCGAGGCATTCATGCCGGCCAAGGTCAATGCGATCAAGGCAGCGCACGCGGGTGCGCCGATCTTTGGCAGCACAACTTTCATGGGTTCCTTTCTCGGCGGCTTCAGCCGACCAGTTCGAAGTCATTCATCTTGAAAATCTTCTTGTTGATCTCGTCCGTGGGGCCATAGAGGCGCATCGCGGGCAGCGGGCGCACGCCGGCGGTGGGAAGCAGATTGGACTCCCAACCATCGGGCGCCTTGGGTCCGACGTACAGCGTGATCGATCCGTCCGCGTTCTTCTTCAGCTTGTCCATGTCGTAGGACGACAAGGTGGTACGGCTGGAGTCGGTGTAGATGAAGCCGAAGGTGGCGCGGTCGTAGACGGACAGGGCCCAGAACTGCCGCACCGGCATCTTCGCGGGAATGGTCAGCTTGTAGGTCTTGCCGGCTTCCAGCAGCTTGCCGTCCTTGTCGGCCATGCCCATCAAATATTGCGTGGCCGGCGAGTCGCTGAGGACCTTGGGCACATAGGTGCACCAGGTGAACTGCGCCGCACGTGAGATGACATCGATGCGGTCGTCGTATTCGTAGGTGAAGGTGCGGTTCCTGTCCGCCATCAAGAGCGACGCGTAATGCCGGTCGGGCCAGTACAGGCGATCGGCCGGGATGTGATCGAACCACCACTGGATGTGGGCCCACGCGGCGACGGCGCCTTCGCGCATGGCACGAACGGTGGTGTCGTCGGGCTTGAAGGGCTTGCCCCTTTCGATGCCCAGCGAGGCGAGCATGTCCATCATCACCTTGTCCTGCACCTTGACCGGCTCCACGCTGAAGATGGCGTGCAGGTCGCTGAAGTGGCGCTCGTCGTAGATGGGGATGGTGGCGTAGCGCTCGTTCGAGGGGTCGACGAACTTCTGCTTCGGCGGATTGCCGGCTTCCGACAGGTAGTACATGCGCAGGCGGTGCGCGTAGTTGAACGCATCCTCCTGCGTCTTGCCCTTGCCAATCACCGACCGGAACGCGAGTGCGATGCGGTAGCTGGGCGATGGAACGTGCAAGTACCCGGCCGGCACCTTGCCTTTGTAGCCGGGCGGCGTGAACAGGTACTTGGCGGCCTTGCCCTTGTCCATGCCCGATGGACCCACGTCCGCGATGGTGAACTGCCATGCGTCGACGACCTGACCGTAGAGGCTGCCATCCGGCCCCGTCGCGGGAACTTCCAGCACGACCGGCCCCTTTTGCAAGTCGCTGTAGGCCCCGAGGTAGGGCGTGCTCGAATTGGCCGTGATGGCTTCGAGCTTGGGCGTGGCCGTGTGCGAGTAGGCAATGATGTCGTTGTCCTTCATGCCCAGGTCTTCGAAGGCCGCGGCCCGGAAGCGGTAGATCGCCACGGCCGGCGCCGCCCACCAAACAAGTTCCATGGCGCGCTGGCGCTTGATCTGGAACTGCAGGTCGCCGGAGGGGAGCGGCGCGCCCTTGGGTGGCTGGCCGCCCACGGGTTGGACGGGCGGGTTGCCCGGCGGCTGGTAGGTGCTGGTGCCTGGCGCTGCAGTGCCATCGGCCGCCAGCGCCGGTCCGGTGCTCGCCCCTGCGAAAAGCAGCGATCCTGCGGCCAGCGCCGAACGTCTCGACAAGTCTTTCATCCGAATCTTCCTTTCGATGAAAGCCGCCAACAATGATGGCTCTCCGGCCCCTGGTCAATGTACCGAGGTGCCAACTCATTTGCCCCTAAGTCGCGGGCGCTGCGCCTACGCGAACTGGCGCATTTGTCCTACGCTGCGCGCCGAGCGCTCGGGGTTGATCATCCACACGCTGATGATGCCGCCCGCCACCATCAGCACACCGCACACGGCAAAGCCCATGTGATAGCCGGCGGCGCCGCCGAGGTGCTGCACCCAGTAGCCCATCAGCAGCGGCGCGCCCACGCCGGCAAGGGAGGCGATCGAGTTGTCGATGGCCAGCACCGCGCCGCGCTGCGAACCGGGCGTCACGTCGGCCAGCATGGCCGGGCCCAGCGAATAGATGACAGGCGAAAGGCTCATGGCCATGGCAATGGCGACGATGCGCCAGACCACCGGCAACGCGTCCGACAGCAGGCACACGAAGGCCAGGCCCGAGACGATGAGCAGCACCGCCGAGAACACGCCCCGTGCCACACGCGAGCTCGCGCCGCGCGCCAGCATGCGCTGCGAGATCCACGACACCCCAATCGCCGCCGGCACACCGACCGCGACGATGGCGGCATAGATGCGACCCGACTCGATGTTGCTGAAGCCCAGGCCGCGTTGCAGATAGGCCGGGAGCCAGGTCAGGCTGAGGGCCAGGCACAGGAAGGCGACGAAGTGCAGCAGGAAGCAGCCCAGCACCGTCCGGTCCAGCAGCAGCCGGCGATAGGGCAGGCGCGCCTGCTGCACGCCGGCGCTTGCGGCAGCGTGCTCCGTATCGATCTGTCCTTCCCCGCCAAAGACTTTCCAGAGCACCGCCCACACGATGCCGACGACGCCCAGCAGGTAGAAGTTCGCGCGCCAGCCCCAATGCGCGGTGATCAGCGGGATGCCGATGCCGGCCAGCAGCAGGCCCACGCCGGCGCCTTGAGAAAACACCGTCACTGGCACGTTGCGCCGATCGCTCGGGAACCACTTGTAGCAGGCATGCACGGCCACCGGAAAGGCCGGCCCCTCGGCAATGCCCAGCAGCACGCGCGAGATGATCAGCACCGCCAGGCTCGACGACAGCGCCATCGGCAACTGGAACACCGACCAGGCCACGGCCATCACCAGCAGCATGACGGTGGTGGCGACCCGGTTGGAGATGAAGCCGCCGATCACGCCCGCGATCGAGAACAGCCAGAAGAAGCTGCTGCCCACCAGGCCGAACTCCTGGGGCGTGAGCTTGAGCTCGTCCATCATCGGCACGGCCAGCAGGCCGACGACCGTCTTGTCGACGAAGTTGACGGCCATGAAGATGAACAGCAGCGAGGCAATGCCCCAGGCACGCCGTGGTTGGAATTGCGCGTTCATCGGGTGGACCGGCCTTGCGCCGCCATGTTGAATGTGTGGTTGTGCATGAGAGTCTCCATCTCTGTTCTTGGGGTTGAGGATCTGTTGCGTCGTCAGGCGCGCAGCTCGCGACGCAGCACCTTGCCCACGGTCGACTTGGGCAGTTCTGCGATGAACGCGATGTGCTTCGGGTTCTTGTAGCCCGTAAGGTTCTTGCGGCAGTGCTCGGCCACCTGCTGCTCGGTCAAGGTCGGGTCGGACTTCACGAGGAAGAGCTTCACGGCCTCGCCGCTCTTCTCGTCGGGCACGCCGATGGCCGCGCTCTCGGCCACGCCGGCCAGCGTCGAGACCACGTCCTCGATCTCGTTGGGATAGACGTTGAAGCCGCTCACCAGGATCATGTCCTTCTTGCGGTCCACGATCTTCACGAAGCCGCCCGCGTCCATCACGCCCACGTCGCCGGTCTTGAAGAAGCCGTCGTCGGTCATGGCGCGGGCCGTGTCTTCGGGGCGCTGCCAATAGCCGGCCATCACCTGCGGGCCGCGCACGCAGATCTCGCCGCGTTCGCCGGTGGGCACCTCGTGGCCCTCGTCGTCCCGGATCGACAGTTCGGTGTTGGGCACCGGCAGGCCGATGGTGCCGGTCCATTGCTTGGCAGTCGTGATATTCACGCTGACCGTGGGCGAGGTTTCGGAGAGTCCGTAGCCCTCGCAGATCGGCACGCCGGTGGCGGCCAGCCAGCGGTCGGCCACGCCTTGCTGCACGGCGGTGCCGCCGCCCACGCACAGGCGAAGTTCCTTCAGGTGGATGCCGTCGAGCACGGCCTTGTGGTGCGCCAGGCCACCGAACAGCGTGTTGACGCCCGGCAGCACATGGATCGGTTGCCCGCCCAGTTCGCGCACTGCACTTGGCAGGTCGCGCGGGTTGGCCACCATGATGTTCTGCATGCCGCTGCGCAGGCCGTAGAACAGGCAGAAGGTCAGCGCGAAGATGTGATACAGCGGCAGGAAGGACGCGATGTTCTTGCCAGCCACCCAGTCGGCGGGCAGCGAGGGGCTCACCCACTCGGCGATCTGCTCCACGTTGGCCATCAGGTTCGCGTGCAGCAGCATCGCGCCCTTGCTCACGCCGGTGGTGCCGCCGGTGTATTGCAGCAAGGCGAGGTCCTGCGGGTTGAGTTCCACCGGCTTGAAGGGCACGAGCGCGCCGGCTTGCAGCGTCTGCATGAAGCCGATCTGCCCAGGCAATGCAACCGGCTGCATGCCCGCGAGGCCGGTGCCGACCACCACCAGCCGATCGACCGGCGCGCTTTCAATGGCCTGGGCCACGGTGGCGGCAAAGGCTTCGAACACCACCAGCGTCCTGGCGCCGCTGTCCTTGATCTGGTGGGCCAGTTCGCGCGGCGTGTACAGCGGATTGACCGTGACCAGCACCGCACCGGCGCGCAAGGTGCCCAGCGCCACGACGGCGAAGGGCATGAGGTTGGGCATCATCAGCGCCACGCGGTCGCCCTTGGCCACGCCCTGGCTTTGCAACCAGGCGGCAAAGCGCCGGCTCATCAGGTCCAGTTCGGCGAAGCTGGTGCTGCGGCCCATGCTCATGATGGCCGGGCGCGCGGCGTGGCGCTGGAGTGCGTCGTCCAGCAGGTGCACCAGTGAGGGGAAGGGTGCTACGTCCACCGTGTGGGCAACGCCTTCGGGGTAGCTCTTGTGCCAGGGTTGGGTCATCGATGTGTCTCCGTAAGTCTTGGGTTGTGAGGGGTGCCGCTCAGGCGCCACGCTGGATGAAGTCCGCAACGCGCTCGCCGATGGCGATCGAGATGGCGTTGGTGTTGGTCGAGGCGATGGTGGGCATCACCGAGGCGTCGGCGATGCGCAGGCCCTGGATGCCGTGCACGCGCAGTTGCGGGTCGACGACCGACTGGCTCGCGTCGCTGCCGATGCGGCAGGTGCCCAGCGGGTGCCAGGCGGTGGCGCCGGTGGCGCGCAGGTAGGCGATGAGGTCCTCGTCGCTCGCGGCCTTGCCGCCGGGGCGCACTTCTTCTTCGAGCAGGCGGGCCATCGGGCCGGTCTCGGCGATGCGCCGCGACATGCGCAACGCGGTCAGGCAGTGGTGGATGTCGTCGTCGTGCGTGAAGTGGCGCGAGAACAGGATCGGGTCCGCCGTCGGATTGCTGCTGGCAATGTGGCAGGAGCCACGCGAGCGCGGGCGGATCTGGAACGAGGCCAGCGTGACGCCGGGGAAGGTGTCCGGCTTGAGCTTGCCGGCGCCGCGGTTGTTGGAGATGGAGAGCTGCTGCACCTGCAGCTTGATCTCGGCGTCCTTGCGATCGGGCGTCAGCGGCACGAAGGCCTGGGCGGTGATGGACGAGGTGGCCATCGGCCCCTTGCGGGTGGTCAGCCACTGCAGGCCCAGCTTGGCCTGGCCCATTGGCGAGCCGAGGCCGGAGTTCCAGCTGACCTCTGCCCTGGAGCGGTACATGAGCGGGCTGTAGACGTGCTCGCTCAGGTTCTCGCCGACCATTTGCAACTCGTGCAGCAAGGGCACGCCGGCAGCGGCGAGCACGTCGCGGCGGCCGATCCCCGACAACTCAAGCAATTGCGGCGAGTTGAACGCGCCGCCGCTCAGGATCACTTCCCTGCGCGCCTTGAACTGCACGTCCTTGCCGTCGACCTTGGCCGCCACGCCGACGGCGCGCTTGTTCTCGATCACTACGCGGCCCACCATGGCGCCGGTCAGCAGCGTCAGGTTAGGGCGTTGGGTGGCCTCGTCCAGGTAGGCCATGCGCGTGTTGCAGCGCACGCCGTTGCGGGTGTTGAACTGCAAGTAGCTGCCGCCGAAGCCACGCGCGTTGTAGTCCTTCACGCGTGGCGCGATGCCGGCCTGCTGGATCGAATCGAGGAAGGCATCGGGCATGCCGTCGACGGGCTTGTACTCGGTGATCGTCACAGGGCCCTTGCGGCCGCGCGTCGCGTCGTCGCCGCCCTGGAAGCTCTCGATCTTCTTGAACCAGGGCTGCAGGTCCTTGTAGGCCCAGCCGGGGCAGCCGTCCTCGGCCCAGAGGTCGTATTCGCGCGGCGTGCCGTGCACCCAGATCATGCCGTTCACCGTGGACGAGCCGCCGACCACCCAGCCGCGCGGCCAGTAGATCTTGCGGTTGTCCATGTTGGGATCGGGCTCGGTGAAGAAGCTGCGCGTCACCTTGGCCTGTTCCAGCACCTTGGCCACGCCGAGCGGGATGCGCGTCCAGATGTTCTTGTCGGGCGGACCGGCTTCGAGCAGCAGCACGCTGTGCTTGCCGGATTCGGACAGGCGGGCCGCGGCCGCGGCACCGCCGGAGCCGGCGCCCACCACGATGTAGTCGTAGGTATCGGTGTTCATGGTGTCCTCCTCAAGCGGCGAGTTCGGCGGCCAGGCGGCGCGATCCCATGCGCATGCGCACGAACTGCACATCGGGCAGGATGGGTTGCGGACGTTGCGCGCCCACCATCGGGCGCTCGGCCGCGACGACGAGGTCGACGAAGCTCGGACCCTCGGCGGCCAGCAACTCCGGCAGCGCCGCGACCCAATCCGCATGGTTGTCGATGCGGCGGGCGCGTGCATAGCCGGCGGCCAGCGCCATGGCGGCGAAGTCCACGCCGGGCTGCGCATTGACGGACGGGAAGTTGGTGGCGCCGTTGAACTGCACGCCGTTGTTCACCACCACATGCAGGTAGCGGCGCGGGCCGTTGTGGGCCACGGTGGCCAGGGTGCCCAGTTCCATCAGCAGGCTGGCGTCGCCGTCCATGACGACGACGGGCACGTCGGGGCGGGCCAGCGACAGGCCCAGGCCGATGCCGCCAGCACCGCCCATGAGCGGCACCGAGTCGATGCGGCGACGTGTTTCGCCGAGCATGTCGAGGGCGAACATGGCGGACATGGTGGAGACCAGCACCGCATCGGGCGCGCAGGCGTGGCGGGCGTTGATGAGGGCCGCGCTGGCGCTGCCAAGGGTGAACGGGAGGGTGGAGGTGTTCATCGTGCGTCTCGCTTCGTGCATCAGTTCCAGGTGACGTGGCGGCCGATCACCACGACGGCGGCGGTCTCGGCACTCTTCGCGTGGGCGAAGGCCTCGGCCACTTGCGGGATGTCGGCGTCGTCGTCGACCACGAAGCAGCGAACGCCCATGGCCTGCATCGTGGGTTCGAGCAGGCGGACCATGCTGCGGCCCGATTCGCTCATCGGCTTGCCGACGTTGCCGGCCTCGCGGCCGAACTGACCCACGAAGAAGACCATGGGGATGCCGGCGTCGATGCAGGTGGCGCGCAGCGTGTTGGCCACCTTGAACATCCCCTGGTTCTGCACCATCACCACCGGCACGGCGCCGCCGATGTGCAGGCCGGTGGCCGTCGTCAGGGCCTGGTCCTCGGCGCAGGCCAGCACGCTGGCGATGCCCGAGTCGGCGGCGAAGATCTTGTCGTGCAGGGCGAACTGCACGAAGTCCGGCACGGTGACGGCGTGGGTGACGCCGGCGTCCTGCAGCGACTTCAGCAAAGCGCTGGCGCTGGGTCCGCCGGGCGGGTTGGGGACCATCAAGGGCGAGGGAGCGGAGGGCATGTTCATGGGCGTTGTCTCGTAGTCGGTAGAGGGGGCGCTCGGCGCACGTGGCGGTGCCCGCTTGCTTCGCGGGAGCCTTGGTTCGAAGCGCTGCAGGGGAGTCTAGAAATCCATCGCGAACAAATCTGTCAGGGAGGCAACAGATTCCGAACGCAACGGTTGGTCCATGTATAAGTACGTGTCTCGGTCCCGGAGTCCACATGGGCAAATCAGCGAAGAACGCACTAGATGCGAGCATCCCGAGCGAGGGACAACGTGCATTGGCTGCGGCGATGCTGGAGCGCAATGCCTGGTTCGGCGGCTGCCGGCCCGAGACGCGCGAGTCCCTGCTGGCGCATGGCCAGCTGCGCCTGCTGCAGAAGGGTGAAGTGCTGAATCTTGCCGGCGACCCGGTCGAGCACTTGTCATTGGTTGTCGATGGAACGCTGACCGTCAGCACCACGACGAGCACTGGCAAGCGGCACATCGTGCGCTACCTGGAGCCGGGTCAACTGATGCACCTAGTTCCCGTGCTGGATGAGCAGTTGGCCCTGCACGACGCCGCCGCGCACGTGCCGACCTTGTTGCTGATGATGCGACGGGCGCAGATCCACGAAGCCCTGCAGACCGAGCCCGGCCTGGCCATGGCGCTGATGCGCCTGCTGTGCTTGCGCGCGCGGCTCACCTTCCTCGAGTTGTCGCAGAACACGCTGAAGCCGCTCACGCAGCGTTGCGCCAGTGCCCTGCTGCACCTGGCCGCGCCCTATGGCCTGCCGCGCGACGGCGGGCTGGAGATTTCACTGAAGCTGTCACAGGATGAATTCGCGGACATGGTCGGTTGCTCGCGGCCGGTGATCAATCGCGAACTCAAGCAGCTCGAGGCCCAGGGGCTCATCCGCATGACCTACTCGCACTTCGTGATCGTGGAGCCTGCCGCCTTGCGCAGGCTGGCCGACGACAGCTGACGCCGCACGGCGCCCTCGTTAACGCAGCCGCGTCAGAGCGTCGCGGCGCTCCGGTCCGCCGTCGCGCATTCGGCCACGATCTGCTGCCGGGCCTCGATGTACTCCCTGCGCAGGCGCTTCACCAATGCGCGCGCCGGCAGCACTTCCTTGACCGTGCCGATGCCTTGCCCCGAGCCCCAGATGTCCTTCCATGCCTTGCTGCCACTGCCGAAGTCCATGGCACTGGGGTCGCTCCCGGCCAACTTGTCCGGGTCCATGCCAGCATTCACGATGGAGCCGCGCAGGTAGTTGCCATGCACGCCGGTGAAGAGGTTGGAGTAGACGATCTCCTGGCTGCTGCTCTCGACGATCATCCGCTTGTAGCTGTTGTCTGCACGCGCTTCTTCCGTGGCGATGAAGGCCGAGCCGATGTAGGCGAAGTCCGCGCCGAGCGCCTGCGCCGCGAGGATCGCGCGACCGCTTGCGATGGAGCCGCTCAAGGCGAGGGGTCCATCGAACCATTCGCGGATCTCCTGTACCAGCGCGAAGGGACTGGTGGTGCCGGCGTGTCCTCCCGCACCGGCCGCCACGGCGATCAGGCCGTCAGCCCCCTTCTCGATCGCCTTGCGGGCAAACCTGTCGCTGACGACGTCGTGCAGCACGATGCCGCCCCACCCGTGCACCGCATCGTTGACGTCGCTGCGGGCGCCAAGCGAGGTGATCACCACGGGGACCTTGTACTTCGCGCACAGCGCCATGTCGTGTTCGAGCCGGTCGTTGCTCTTGTGCACGATCTGGTTGATGGCAAACGGCGCGGCGGGCCCTTCCGGATGAGCCCGGTTGTGGGCGGTCAGGGCCTCGGTGATCTGGGCCAGCCATTCGTCGAGCTGGGACGCCGGCCGCGCATTGAGAGCCGGCATGGATCCGATGATGCCGGCCTTGCATTGCTCGATGACAAGCTCCGGGTTGCTGATGATGAAGAGCGGCGAGCCGATGACGGGCAGGGACAGCTTGCGCAGGGCGGCAGGAGTGGGCATGAGGACTTTCTGGGGCAAGGCGCATCGGGGCCAGGTTCAAGTGGGGCGTAAGCGCATGGCCAGTAGTCTGGAAGCGAGGCGTGCGTGTGTCTGTTTGGAACATGACAGATTCGGGCCATCCCGGGTGAGCGGTATTGCTGTGGTCCGCGCCTCGCCCTGACACGAAACGCATCGACAAGCGCTATGGACCGTGCGGCCATCGTTGCGCGCCGGCGTGACGGAGAGGTAGGTGGCATCCCGCTCCGGGTTGCCGCCCATGCCGTGGCCGAGGCAATCAGGTGGCGCACCGGGTCGAATTGGCCGGGCAGGCCGAAGGAACGCTTGAGGTCCGGCACGGTCGAGCCGAGCACGAGCAGCGCGTCGCGCACCTTCTTCTGGCTCACCGGGTCCCAGCGCGGGATGTCGAAGCTTCCTGCCGCGGCCTGGCGTACCACAATGGCATCCTGCAACGCATGGGCCTGGCGCATGTCTTCAGGATCGGTCGGATCCACCAGCGTGCGGATGCCGACCAGCACATAGCGTGTACCGACCGATTGGCGGCTCAGGGTGTAGTCCCCCGTGCGATAGACCACGGCGGGCGGGTCATGGTCCTCGTTGAAGGACTGCATCGACATGAAGCGTTGGCCCGCATCGGGCAGGGTCACGGTCACCGGGCCGGCATCGAGGTCGGACCTCGGCGGCCTCGGCCACATGGGCGTGAAGCTCGCCGTCGCACTGGGCGCACAGGTCACCGTCATCACCACATCGCCGTCGAAGGCCGAGGACGCACTCGCGCTTGGCGCGCACGAGGTGCTATTGCCCACCGACCAGAAGGCCATGATGGCCTCGCTCAACGCCTTCGTTTTCATCCTCGACACGCCGAAGCGCCATGACGTCAACCTGCTCGGCCGCAACGGCGTGCTCTGTGTCGTCGGCGCCATCGACCTGCTCGATCCGGTGCAGGGCGCCCTGCTGATCCGCAGCAACCGCCGACGCTGACGTTCGGCCCGGCGCGGCGCCGTCCTGCCGGGTAGCTGGGAGAATGGAGGCCTGCGTGTGCACCTCGTGTGCACCCGTCTTCGCACACCATCGATCCCGTGACCGCCAATGCCTGAAAAAAGCCAATCCAATCAACAGCTTGATTCGATGAGGGTCAGTGTCGCCCCGATGATGGATTGGACCGACCGTCACTGCCGCTTCCTCCACCGCCTGCTGAGCCGCCGCACCTTGCTCTACACCGAGATGGTGACCACCGGCGCCCTGGTGCATGGCGACGTGCCGCGCCACCTGCGCTTCAACGCCGAGGAGCACCCGGTCGCCCTGCAACTGGGCGGCAGCGAACCCGCCGACCTGGCCCATTGCGCCAAGCTGGGCGAGGAGTGGGGCTACGACGAGATCAACCTCAACTGCGGTTGCCCCAGCGAGCGCGTGCAGCGCGGCGCCTTCGGTGCCTGCCTGATGCAGGAGCCGCAACTGGTGGCCGATTGCGTGAAAGCCATGGTCGACGTGGTCGACGTGCCGGTCACGGTCAAGCACCGCATCGGCATCGACAAGACCGAGAGCTACGCCTTCGTGCGCGACTTCGTCGGCACGGTGCGCGAAGCCGGCTGCAACACCTTCATCGTCCACGCCCGCAATGCCTGGCTCAAGGGCCTGTCACCCAAGCAGAACCGCGAGGTGCCGCCCCTGCGCTACGCCCTGGTGCACCGCCTCAAGCACGATTTCCCCGACCTGCGCATTTCCATCAATGGCGGCATCGCCGACAACGCCGAAGTCCATTCGCAACTGCGCCTGCTGGACGGTGTGATGATCGGTCGTGAGGCCTATCACAACCCCTGGTGGCTGGCCGAATGGGACGCAGGCTTCTTCGGCGAAACGGAACGCGAGCTCACGCGCGAAGAAGTCGAGCGGCAGATGTGCGACTACATGGCCCGAGAGTCCGCCGAATACGGCACCCCCTGGTCCAACATCGCCCGTCACATGCTGGGCCTGCGCAATGGCCTCCCCGGCGCCCGCCGCTGGCGCCAGGTCTGGAGCGACCACAAGCTCAAGGGCACATCGCCGCACGAGGTCATGGCGCTGGCGCACGCCGGTGAGGCTGTGCGCGAGGCGGTGAATTGAAGGCGGGAGCCTGACCTTCAGCGCGCCGGCCGGCCTTCGTGGAAGCGCGCTAAAAAGGCCTGCGTCGCCGCCTCCCGCGGCGCCTCGATCACCTGCCTTGCCGGCCCGTACTCGACGATCACGCCGTCCCGCATGAAGGCCACACGGTGCGCGACGTCACGCGCAAAGGCCATCTCGTGCGTCACCAGCAGCATCGTCATGCCTTCCTCGGCCAGCGACTGGATCACGCGCAGCACTTCGCCGACCAGTTCGGGGTCGAGCGCGGAGGTGACTTCGTCGAACAGCATCACCTTCGGCTCCATCGCCAGCGCACGCGCAATCGCCACGCGCTGCTTCTGGCCGCCGGACAACTGATCCGGCCAGGCATCGGCCTTGTGTTCCATGCCCACCTTGGCCAGCAGCGCACGCGCCTTCTCGGCCGCCTGCGCCTTGGGCTGCTGCAACACGGTCACCGGCCCCTCCATGACGTTGCCAAGCACCGTCATGTGCGGAAACAAGTTGAAGTGCTGGAACACCATGCCGGTACGCGCGCGGAAGCCCGCCAGCACCGCGTCCTTCGGCAGCCTGGTGGCCGCCCCGGTAAAGGTCAGCGACTGTTCCCCGATGCGCACCGTGCCTTCGTCCGGCACGGTCAGCAGGTTGAGGCAGCGCAGCAGCGTCGACTTGCCGGAGCCCGAGGGGCCGATCAGCGCCACGGCCTGGCCCTTCTCGACGGACAGGGACACGTCGCGCAGCACCTGGTTGCTGCCGAAGCGCTTGCCGAGGTGGCTCACCTCGATCATGGATGTGGTCGAAGTCGTCATCATGCGTGGGCCGTGGAGGAGAGTCGCGTCTCGGCGCGCTTGACCAGGATCGTGGCCGGCAGCAGCACCAGGAAGTAGGCGAGGGCGACGATGGTGTAGGTCTCGAGCGGGCGATACGTCTCGTGGGCGATGCTCTGGCCCTGGTACAGCAGGTCCGGCAGCGCGAGCACCGACAGCAGCGAGGTGTTCTTCAACTGCATGATCGATTGGTTCAGCAGCGGCGGCACCATGCGCCGGAAGGCCTGTGGCAACACCACGCGCCGCATCACCTGCGCACGGCGCATGCCGATGGCGCGCGCGGCTTCGCTCTGGCCCGGGTCGATCGAGATGATGCCGCCGCGGATGATCTCTGAATAGAAGGAGCCGCCGTAGAGCGACAGCGCCAGGATGGCCGCCAGCGCCGGCGAGATCTGGATGCCGGTCAGCACCGGCAGCGCGTAGTAGAACCACACCAACTGCACCAGCACCGGCGTGCAGCGGAACACTTCCACATAGGCGCGCAACGGGCCGCGCACCCAGACCGGCTTGGCCAGCCGCCCCATCGCCACCACCAGCCCGATCAACAGGCCCAGCGCCGTGCAGATCACGGTGTAGCCCGCCGTGTAGAGCAGGCCTGTCAGGAGCAGGTCACGAAAGCCCCAGAGAAATCCAAAGTCCCATTGGTACACGGCGGTCTCTCGGCGTCAGAAGCTGATGGTCGGCGGAATCTGATCCGGCTTCACGCCGGACAGCGCCTGCATGTTCGACAGCACCACGTCCTTGACCTTGCCGCTCGCGCGCGTCTGTGCGATCCACTTGTTGACGTAGTCCTTCCACTGGTGATCGGCCTCCTTGCGGAAGCCGAGGTTGGTGGTGGTGGCCTGCGTCGGCGTCGGCAGCACGAGGTGGCCGATCGTCGGGTTCTTGCTGATGACGGTGAGCGCGAGCACCACGGCCAGCACCTGGCAATCGGCGCGGCCGGTCTGCACGGCCAGCGTGGCATCGGCGGCCTTTTCCAGGCGGATGATCGAAGCGTTTGGGCAGACCTTGGAGATCATCTGGTCGTGCGAGGAGCCGATGTCCACCGCGATCTTGACCTCGGGCTTGTTGATCTCTTCCCAGGTCTTCGGGTTGAAGTCCTTGCGTGCCAACAGCACGAAGGCGTTGTTGAACAGCGGGTCGGAGAAGTCGACCACCAGGGCGCGCGCCGGCGTCGGGTTCAGGCCGAAGAACACGTCGATCTTGTTCGACTGCAGGTCGAGCACCGAGTTGCCCCAGGTTGTCTCGTTGATCTCCAGCTTGGCCTTCATGCTGTCGGCCAGGCCCTTGCCGAAGTCGATCATGAAGCCCTTCCACTCGCCCGAAGCCAGGTCCTTGTGATAGTAGGGCGCCGCGCCCGCGACCGCGCCCATGCGGATCACCTTGGTGCGGTTGATGCGCGCCCAGGCGCTCTCAGTGGCGTCGGGCTGCTGCGCGAACACGTTGTGGCTCCAGGCCGTGGCGGCGCTGGCCATGGCAACGTGGGTCATGAATTGGCGACGGTTTGTCATGCGTAGTTCTCCATCGAGGTTGGGGTCAAAAAATTCAGAGCGTCATGCCGCCATCGACATGGATCACCTGCCCGGTGATGTAGCCGGCCTCGGGGCTCAGCAGGAAGGCGATGGGTGCGGCGATGTCGTCCGGCGTGGCCAGCCGGCCCGCGGGCACGCGCTGCAGGGCCTGCTGCCACTGGGCGTCGCTCAGGGCGCCGGACTTGGGGCGGTCCTTGCGGACGTAGCCGGGTGCGACCGCGTTGACCGTCACGCCCATGCCTGCGGATTCCGCGGCGGCGGCCTTGACCAGCGCTTCGATGCCCGCCTTGGCCGCTGCGGTCGCGGGGAAGGTGGATGCAGCGAGCGTGAAGCGGTGGGCGACGAATGAACTCACCGCTACGAAGCGCCCGAGCCCGCCGGCTTCCTGCAACATCGGCAGGCTTCTGCGCAAGAGGTGCGCGAGCGATACGACCATGGTCTGCAGCGAGCGGCTGACGATGTCGTCGTCGAGTTCCGCCAGCGTGCGGCGATCGGCAAAACCGGCATTGGCAACCACGCCGCGCAGTCCGCCCAGTTCCTTGGCCGCGTCAAGCAAGGCGACGACCGTGTCGGGCGCCGCCATGTCGCCGACCACGATACGGCTGCGCACGCCCTGGCACTGCGCCGCGACGGCCTCCGCGCCCTCGCGCTGGCTTCCGGTGTGGATCACAAGGTCGATGCCTTGCGCCGCCAAGCGCCTGCAGGTCGCCGCCCCTATGCCGGAGCCCGCTCCGGTCACGACCACGCTACTCATTCAGATTGCTTTCAATATGCGCACGGCATCGCGCCGCCGCAGGATCAAACGAAGCGACTATTGTGCAAGCAAAAGTCAGGGCTTCGCCTCGGGGAGGCCACGAGCATGTCCCCTGCGGAACGCGCAATTCTGCATACGACTTCGCCTTCAACCGCATCACTGCGTTGGATCGGCTTGCCGTGCCACGGCACTGTCTGCGGCGCTCCGCCCTGTTCTGCGCTTGGATGCAAAGCGGTATCAGGCTGCAGCTTCAAGCCCGCTGTTGAAGTGCTCCCGCATGCGGGCCATGGCTGCCTCCGCGTCACGGTCGACCAGCGCCGCCATGATCGCGCGGTGCTCGCTCAGCGACTCGCCGATGCGCCCCGACTTCAGCAGTGAGTTGTGGCGATTCAGCTTCATCACCTTGCGCAGGTCGGCCACCATCTGGTCGCGCCAGCGGTTGTCGGCCATGGCGAGCAGGCGCATGTGAAAGCGCTCGTTGATGGCGAAGAAGCGCTCGCGGTCGACGTGGCCCGGTCGGGCCGCGGCTTCGAGTTCGGCATGAAGCGCCTTCAGCTCCTCGACCTGCGCGTCGGTTGCGCGTTGTGCCACGACGCCGGCGGCATCGCTCTCCAGCAGGCTCAACAGGTGGTAGACGTCCGCCAGGTCCTTCTCCGACACCTCGGTCACGTAGGCGCCGCGGCGCACCTTCATCGTCACCAGGCCCTCCGCGGCCAGCACCTTCAGGGCTTCCCGTAGTGGGGTGCGGCTGATACCGTATTCCTCGGCCAGCTTGAGTTCGTCGATCCAGCTGCCGGGCTCCAGTTCACGGCGAAAGATGCGCTGGCGCAGCAGTTCTGCCACCTCTTCATAAAGGGCGCGGGGAGTGAGGGTTGCGGCAGACATGCGCGAAATGTACCGCAAAACTGGGTTATGAATTAATAATTACGGCTCGGGTATACTCGCGGCCACCTTCTTGAATTCCAGCCAGGCGGCGTACATGAGCACACCTTCAGAACCCACTTTCAAGTCCTCCACCCTCGACGCCTGGACCCAGGCCGCGGCCAAGTCCGCACCCGGTGGCGACCTGAACGCGCTCAACTGGCTGACCCCCGACGGCATCACCGTCAAGCCGCTCTACACCGCGGCCGACCTGCAGGGCCTGAAGTACACCGACACGCTGCCCGGCTTCGAGCCCTACCTGCGCGGCCCGCAGGCCACCATGTACGCCGTGCGCCCCTGGACCATCCGCCAGTACGCCGGGTTCTCGACCGCCGAGGAATCGAACGCCTTCTATCGCAAGGCGCTCGCAGCAGGCGGGCAGGGCGTGAGCGTCGCCTTCGACCTGGCCACCCACCGCGGCTACGACAGCGACCATCCACGCGTCACCGGCGACGTCGGCAAGGCCGGCGTGGCCATCGACAGCGTGGAGGACATGAAGATCCTGTTCGACCAGATCCCGCTGGACAAGGTGAGCGTCTCCATGACCATGAACGGC
>NZ_JBBKZS010000014.1:0-184317 GCF_037889955.1 Variovorax robiniae | reverse complement strand
GTTCGTCGAGGAACCGCGCCACATCGAGATCCAGGTGCTCGGTGATTCGCAGGGCAACGTGATCTACCTCAACGAGCGCGAGTGTTCCATCCAGCGCCGCCACCAGAAGGTGATCGAGGAAGCGCCTTCGCCCTTCATCAGCGATGCCACCCGCAAGGCCATGGGCGAACAGGCCGTGGCCTTGGCCAAGGCGGTGAAGTATCAAAGTGCCGGCACCGTGGAATTCGTGGTCGGCAAGGACCAGAGCTTCTACTTCCTGGAGATGAACACGCGCCTCCAGGTGGAGCACCCGGTCACCGAATGCATCACGGGTCTCGACCTGGTCGAGCTGATGATCCGCGTGGCCGCCGGCGAGCCCTTGCCGCTGAAGCAGTCCGACGTGAAGCGAGACGGCTGGGCCATCGAATGCCGCATCAACGCGGAAGACCCGTTCCGCAACTTCCTGCCATCGACTGGCCGCCTTACGCGCTTCCAGCCGCCCAAGGAAACGATGTTCTCGGCGGACACCGAGCACCTGTACGGCGTCCGGGTCGACACTGGCGTCTACGACGGCGGCGAGATCCCGATGTACTACGACTCGATGATCGCCAAGCTCATCGTGCACGGGCGCGACCGCGCGCATGCGATCGCGCTGATGCGCGAGGCCCTCAACGGCTTTGTCATCCGCGGCGTCAGCAGCAACATCCCATTCCAGGCGGCGCTGCTCGCGCACCCGAAGTTCGTGACAGGCGACTTCAACACCGGCTTCATCGCCGAGCACTATGCCAAGGGCTTCCATGCGGAAGACGTGCCGCACGACGACCCGAACTTCCTCGTCGCGCTGGCCGCCTTCATGAACCGCCGCTACCGCGCGCGTGCCTCGGGCATCAGCGGCCAGCTCGATGGCCATGGCGTGAAGGTGGGTGAGAAGTTCGTCGTGGTCACGCTCGGGCCAAAGGGCGAACATGTCCATACGCCCGTCTCGGTCAGCGACTTCCACGGCAAGACCGGTTGCAGCGCGGTGCAGGTGGGCGACAACATCTACCGCATCTGCAGCACGGCGCAACTCGGCAGCGTGCGCATCGAGGGCACGGTCAACGACAAGCCCTTCACTGCCCAGGTGGAACGCGGTGCCGGCAAGAACCCGCTGGCGCTGCGCGTGTCGCACAACGGCACGCAGATCGAGGCGATGGTGCTGTCGCCGCTGGGCGCGAGATTGCAGAAGCTCATGCCCTACAAGGCGCCGCCGGATCTGAGCAAGTACCTGATGTCGCCGATGCCGGGCCTCTTGGTCGAAGTGGCGGTGAAGCCGGGCCAGCAGGTGCAGGCGGGCGAGAAGCTGGCGGTGATCGAGGCGATGAAGATGGAGAACGTGCTGTTCGCCTCGCAGGACGGGGTGGTGGGCAAGATCTCGGCGGACAAGGGTGAGTCACTCGCGGTGGACCAGGTGATCCTGGAGTTCGCATGACCGCTACCACCTTGCGTCCCTTCAAGGTGCTGGGCATCCAGCAGATCGCCATTGGCGGCCCGGACAAGCAGAAGCTGCAGAAGCTCTGGGTCGAGATGCTCGGCCTGGAAGTGACCGGCACCTTCCGCAGCGAGCGCGAGAACGTCGACGAGGACATCTGCGCCATCGGCAGCGGCCCGTTCAAGGTCGAGGTCGACCTGATGCAGCCGCTGGACCCGGAGAAGAAGCCCGCGGTGCACACCACGCCGCTCAATCACATCGGGCTGTGGATCGATGACCTGCCGGTGGCGGTCGAGTGGCTGAGTGCCAAGGGCGTGCGCTTTGCACCGGGCGGCATCCGCAAGGGCGCGGCGGGATTCGACATCTGCTTCCTGCATCCGAAGGCGAATGAGGAATTCCCGATTGCGGGAGAGGGTGTCTTGATCGAACTCGTCCAGGCGCCGCCTGAAGTGGTTGCAGCGTTCAGCGCGTTGGCCCAGTAATTTCACAGGCATCGTTATCGCTTCGACGTCCGCCCGGCATGCGATGCGCGCCGGGCGCCTTCACTGTGCCGGCCCCTTCGGGGCTCCCCTCCAGTGCTCGCGTTCGGCGGGGTCCACATGAACTCGCTTCGCTCAAACAGCATGTGGCCCTGATCCGCCAAACGCTGCGCGCTTCGGCGGCACAGAGGCGGCGCCCGACGCGCACCGCATACCGGGCTCAGAGGTGTTCAATGGCCGGTGTTCACTTTGCTTCCCCGCACGCCCGAGAGTGTTCCGAACATGGCACACGTCGCTTTCTCGTGGATCGGTTGACGACGCGCTCATCCGAGTCTGGCGCGAGTCGCCAACAGGGGCGCGCATTTCGACGTCTGGAGGGGAACAATTACCTTGAGCAACACCGAGCCCGGTATGCCAAGCGCGATGGGCGCCGCCTCTGTGCCGCCGAGGAGCGCAGTCATTCGCGGATCAGGGCTCGCAGCTGTTTGAGTGGAGCGTCAGCGGAGCGAGTTCTGCGAGACCCCGCGAATGACGGGCACCGCAGGGGAGCCCCGAAGGGGCCGGCACAGTGAAGGCGACCAGCGCGCTTGGCATGCCGGGCGGCCTTCGCAGTGGATCCGAACTGCCAGGACGCCAAGCCAAGCAAGCTCAGGAACGAGCTCCGCTCAACCGCCGCCATGGCTGCGCTATCTGTACCGGCGCCCGTCGCGCTTCAACAACGGACCTGCACGGCGATGGCGCCGACACTCCCGTCGGCGCCGAGCGATCGCGTCAGCGATCTGCCAGTTCAACGCATTGTTGAATCGGGATCAGCTTGCAACCCGTCTTGCTCTGCAGTTCTTCGAAGCTCACGCCGGGCGCAAGCTCCGTCACCTTCAGGCCCTCAGGCGTCACGTCCATCACAGCCAGGTCGGTGATGATGCGATTGACCACGCCCACGCCGGTCAACGGCAAGGTGCAGGCTTCGAGGATCTTGAGATCGGTGGTGCCGTCCTTCTTCCGCGCGACGTGCTCCATCAGGATGATCACGCGCTTGACGCCGGCCACCAGGTCCATCGCGCCGCCCATGCCCTTGACCATCTTGCCCGGGATCATCCAGTTGGCCAGGTCGCCCTTGGCGCTGACCTGCATCGCGCCGAGGATCGACAGATTGATCTTGCCGCCGCGGATCATCGCGAAGCTGTCATGGCTGCCGAAGATCGCACTGCCGGGCAGCGTGGTCACGGTCTGCTTGCCGGCGTTGATCAGGTCGGCGTCGACCTGGTCCTCGGTCGGGAACGGGCCGATGCCCAGCATGCCGTTCTCGCTTTGCAGCCAGACTTCCTTGTCGCCGACGAAGTTCGCGACCAGCGTAGGGATGCCGATGCCGAGGTTGACGTAGAAGCCGTCTTCGAGCTCTTGCGCCGCGCGTGCGGCCATTTGGTCTTGGGTCCAGGGCATGTCAGTTTCCTTGGGTGGTGGTCACGGTGCGCTTCTCGATGCGCTTTTCCGGCGTGGCGTTCAGCACGATGCGGTGCACGTAGATGCCCGGCAGATGGATGTCGTCCGGCGCGATCTCGCCGACCTCGACGATCTTCTCGACCTCGACGATGCAGACCTTGCCGGCCATCGCCGCGGCGGGGTTGAAGTTGCGCGCCGTCAAGCGGAAGCGCAGGTTGCCGGACTTGTCGGCCACGTCGGCCTTGACCAGCGCCACGTCGGGCACCAGCGAGCGTTCCATCACGTAGGTCTCACCGTCGAACTCGCGCAGTTCCTTGCCCTCGGCCACTTGCGTGCCGACACCGGTCTTGGTGAAGAAGGCCGGGATGCCGGCGCCGCCGGCGCGCAGCTTTTCCGCCAGCGTGCCCTGCGGCGTGAATTCCAGCTCCAGTTCGCCGGCCAGGTACTGGCGCTCGAACTCCTTGTTCTCACCGACGTAGCTCGCGACCATCTTCTTGATCTGGCGCGTCTCCAGCAGCTTGCCGAGGCCGAAGCCGTCGACGCCCGCGTTGTTGGAGATGCAGGTGAGGTCCTTGACGCCCGAGTCATGCAGCGCGTCGATCAGCGCCTCGGGAATGCCGCAGACGCCGAAGCCGCCGACGGCCAGGGTCTGGCCATTGGCTACGACGCCCTCGAGTGCCGCATCGGCGGAAGCGTAAATCTTGTTTGCCATGTTGTCTCTATGGGGTGCTTGTGTTGGCAATGCGGCGCTCAGCGCCGATTGGCGGCCAGGGCGGTGCGGCAGAAATCACGATGCGCCGCGGAGAACAGTCCCAGCAGGCCCACGACATGGGCCTCGCTCGTGACCGTGATGTCCCGGTTCGGAAAACCTTCGGGCTCCCATTCGGGGCCGTAGGGGGCGCTGGTGATGGATGTCGGCTGGTTGGCCGGGAAGATCGTCGAGGCGTCGAGGGAGTTCATGTTGTCTCGCAGTGCGTGGAAGTGATGAGCGCAATCGCTGAGGCAACTTTAGGGTTTGCGAGCATGCGGCGCTTCGCGAGTTGCGACATGCATTTCGCATTTCATGCCGCCGCACAAAAGACGCATCTGGGCGCACTGTGTCCTGCGCGACCGGGGCACATGATCTTGAGACGAGGCGAAATACCTTGCACAGGTGACCCGGCCTTGGCCAAGTCGATCAGGCGGCTGTCGAAATCGCCGTCTGACGGGACGCTCAGCCCGCAGCCGGCGCGACCGTTCCGCCCACGATGCCGTGGCGCTTCAAGGACTCAGCCACGAAGCCGCTGGCCTTCATCTCCTCGACGAACGCCGCCAGCGCCGATGCAGCACCCGGGCCGCGGTCGGCCGGCATGCCCATGGCCTGCTGGATGACCATGAAGCGCCCCGGCAGCAGGCGCAGGCCACCGTGTTGCGCTGCCCATCCTTCCAGCATGGTGCGGATGCCGGCCGCGACATCGACCCGGCCTTCCTGCAATGCCACCAGGCAATCCGGCACATGGACGTAGCGCTCGATGGCCGCATGCTGGAGTTCGCGCGTGAGGAACAGGTCATACGCGCTGCCGCTGCCGACCGCGACGCGCACACCGTCGCGGTCGACCTGTGCGTTGTCCTGCAAGGCGGCGTCCTGCTTGACCAGGTAGCAGCCTTCGATGAGCACATAGGGCGCGGTGAAGCTCAGGCCTTCGCTGCGTGCCGGGTCGACGGCGAAGAAGCCGATGTCGGCCTTGCCGCTGCGCACCGCATCGACCGATTGCGCGGCCTTTTCGAACACCACCAACTCGACTTCCAGTCCGAGCCGCTTGCCCAGCGCACGCGCCAGGTCGATCGATACGCCGACGGGCTCACCGGTCGTCTTGTCGCGATTGGCAAGGATCGGGTTGCCGAGGTTGATGGAGGCGCGCAGCACGCCATGGGGCGCAAAGTTGCGTTGCAGGGTCGGGTCGGTGGAGAGGGTCATCTTTCAGGGTCTGGTGAACGCAGCAGGCGCTGCGGGGGTGGGCTTTCATTTCCAGATGCCGAGTTCGCGCACCACGGGCTTGCGCGGCGTGGTCACGATCAGCCAGCCGTCGCGGCTGATGAAGTAGCTGGTGGGGCCGTCGTAGAACTGGAGTCCATTGGGCTCGCAGGGCTGCGCACAGGCGCGCTGGCCCGGCTTGCCCGTCATGTTGAGCTCGCTGCCGTTGCGCTTTTCGATGCCGGCGAAGGCAAACTGCTCGCAGTCGGTCACGCTTTCGCCGCAGAGTGGCGTGATCTGTATGGACCAGGTTTTCGCGTCCAGCGTGGCCGCATGCAACGGGGAGAAGAGCCCGCCAATCGACGCCAGGGCAAGGGCGGTTGCAAGTCGCTTCATGCGGGCTCCAGGAGGGGGGAAGGAGCCGGCGAGTTTAAGCCGCCATCCGCCGCGCGCCGTACCCTTTTCAGGGGGCGGCGACGGGTTCGAGGCCTGTCTTGCGGATGGTCGGCGCCGCGCCTGGGCTGGTGAAGTACTGGATCAGTTGCCGCGCCGCCGCCGGGTCCTTGCTGCTGGTCGAGACGCCGGCCGAGAAGATGGTCACGCGCTGCACGCCCGGCGGCAGCACGCCGATGAAATCGATGCCTTCGATGGGCAGCAGTTCGCTCACCTGCTGCAACCCAAGCGCCGCATCGCCGCGCGCCACCACGGTGCCGACGCGTTCGCTGAGGATGCGCTTGCTCTTCGGCTTGACCTGGGCCTCGATGCCGAGGTCCTTGAGCATCTCGTTCTCGTAGTAGGTGCCGCTGGCGCTGGCGGAATAAGCGATCGACGGCGCCGCGATCAGCGTGCGCTTCAGCGCGTCGACGGTGCTGATGTCGGGCTTGGGCGCACCCTTGCGCACCGCCATGCCGATCGACGATCGCACCAGGTCGACCTGGCTGCCCGGGATCACCTTGCCCTGCGTGACCAGCGCATCCAGTGCGGGCCGCGCGAGGATGACGATGTCGGCCGGCTCGCCGCGCGAGAGGCGGCTGGGAATGGAGTCGCTCGCCGCGCCCATCGACGCGCCGTACGCCGTCTGCACCTTGTAGCCGGTCGATTTCTCGAAGGCCGGCGTGAGCTCGTTGTAGGCCGCGGTGAAGCCGCCCGAGGTCATCACGTTGATCGTCTTGCCGGCGCCGGACTGGCTGCCGCCCAGGCCGGCGCAACCGGCGAGGGCCAGGGCGGCCGCGAGGAGGGCGGCGCGCCGGGTCAGAGCGTGCTTGGGAAAGGCCATGTTCTTGTCTCCTTGAGTTGAAGACAAATCCTAGGCACCCAAGCTGTCAATCCGCCTTCGCTGGTCTCAGGGTTAACGCGGGTTCGGCCGTCTCGCGCCGCCGCAGCAACAGCATGCCGAACAGCGGCGCCGTGATGTACACGACCACCGAGTAGATCGCCGCCGCCAGCGCCAGCGTATAGCTCCCCAGCACGCTCAGCGCGACGAAGATCGCCAGCGTCGAGTTGTGGATGCCGATCTCGTAGCTGATCGCGGTCGACAAGCCCTTGTCCAGCCCCGCGGCACGGCTCAGGTAGTAGCCGGCGAGCAGGCTCAGCAGATTGAACAGCACCACGGCCGGGCCGATCTGCGCAAAGGCGGTCGCGATCGAGTTCCATTCCTTGGCAATGGCCAGCACGGTCACGACCGCCAGCACCGCGCCGCTGAACACCTTGACCGGCTTCTCCATGCGCTTGGAGAAACCGGGCCGGCGCGACGCCACGAACATGCCCAGCACCACCGGCACCAGCACGATGCCGATCACCTCCAGCAGCTTGCCGGTCTGGATCGGCACCACCTGGCCGCTTCGGGCGAAGTGGTCGATGGCCCAGTTGGCGATCAGTGGCAGCGTGACGATCGACAGCAGCGTGTTCACCGCGGTCAGCGAGATGTTCATCGCGACATTGCCGCCGAACAGGTGCGAGAACAGGTTGGCCGAGATGCCGCCCGGCGAGGCCGCGAGCAGCATGAGCCCGACCGCGTACAGCGGCGGCAGGCCGAAGCCGACCACGATCGCGTAGCAGGCCAGCGGCAGCCCGACCACCTGCAACAGAAGCGCGATGCCGACCGCCTTCGGATGCTTGAAGAGGCGCTGGAAGTCGGCGATGGAGAGCGAAAGCCCCAGCCCGAACATCACCAGCGCCAACGCGCCGAACAGGAAGCGCGTGACGATGAGCGTGCCGTCCACTGCGCGTCAGTCCTTGTAGCTCGGGTCGATGCGGTCCAGCTTGCGGATCAGCGACGGCCAGACGAACTGCCCGCCGAGGCCGCCGGTCTGCACCTTCATCGCATGGCCCACGCCTTCGACGATGCGCGGGTCGACCTGGGTCAGCTCGCCACCCGCCTGCGCGGCGATCTGGATCTGGCAGGTGTTCTCGAAGGTGTACATCGCCAGGAACGCATCGGCGATGGTCTTGCCGCAGGTCAGCAGGCCATGGTTGCGCAGCATGTAGAAGTTGGCGTCGCCCAGGTCCTTTTGCAGCCGCGCCTTTTCATCGTCGCGGATGGCCACGCCTTCGTAGCCGTGATAGGCCAGCGACGCCAGCACGAAAGTGGATTGCTGGCTGATGGGCAGGATGCCGTCCTTCTGCGCGCTCACCGCGACGCCGGCCTTGGTGTGGGTGTGCAACACGCATTGCACGTCTTCGCGCACGGCGTGGATGGCGCTGTGGATCACGAAGCCGGCCGGGTTCACCGGGTAGGGCGAGTCGATGAGCTTGTTGCAGTCCTGGTCGACCTTGACCAGGCTCGACGCGGTGATCTCGTCGAACATCAGCCCGTACGGGTTGATGAGGAAATGGTGCTCGGGGCCCGGGATGCGTGCGCTGATGTGCGTGAAGATCAGGTCGCTCCAGCCGTACAGCGCGACGAGGCGGTAGCAAGCGGCGAGGTCGACGCGCAGTTGCCATTCTTCGGCGGAGACGAGCTTATGGACTTCGCTGATTTCTCTTTGGGTGTTGGCGTTCATGGTGGGGCTCCTGGGGTTGAAGGTGGTCAGACGGTGGCGGGCTGTTCGATTGCGGCCTTGTAGAGGCTCTGCTTCGGCTGGATCAGGACGCGCTGCATCATCGGCATGAATTCGCTCAGCGGCAAGGTCTCGCCCTTCGGGTCGAAGGCCGGGTTGTCGTAGAGCTCGCAGAACTCGGCGGTGCGGTCGAAGCAGGGATGCGCCCGGAAGTGCTCGCGCAGGTTGCGGTCCAGGCCGATGTGGTGGAAGAAGTAGTGGCCCTGGAAGATGCCGTGGTTCTGCACCATCCAGTGGTTCTCGTCGCTGACGAAGGGCTTGAGGATGGCGGCGGCGATGTCGGGGTGGTTCATCGTGCCGAGCGTGTCGCCGATGTCGTGCAGCAGGGCGCAGACCACGTACTCCTCGTCGCGGCCGTCGCGCAGGGCGCGGGTGGCGGTTTGCAGCGAATGGGTGTAGCGGTCGACCGGGAAGCCGCCGTAGTCGCCTTCGAGGATCTGCAGGTGCCTGGCCACGCGCTCCGGCAGGCCGCGCGTGAATTCGATGAATTCGCCGCCGATGGCTTGCCAGTCTTCGCGGGTGCTGTCCTGCATGCGGACGAAGGTTGCTCTTGTGTTCATCTTTTGATTTGCCGTCTGGGGTGGGTCAATGTAGGTTTTCCGGGGGGCGCTGGACTGTCGGAAAATTAACAATTCAATGCCCTCGTAAACCCCATCGCTGCCAAAGCCGTATCGCATGACTTCGACGACCTCGCCACGCCTCACGGTCGCGCACCGAGAGACGATGGGCGCCAACCCCTGGTTCGCGAGGATGCCCCTGGCGCAGCAGGAAGCCCTGCTGGATGCGTCCGAACTCACCCATTGGCGACGCGGCGCGATGCTGTTCCGCCAGGGCGATCCGGTGAGCGCCGCAGGCAGTGGCTTGTACGGACTGGCACGCGGCTTGATCAAGGCCTCCACCCTCCGGCAGGACGGTCGCGAGGCCATCCTGTCCGTGGTCGAGCCTGGCAACTGGTTCGGCGAGATCTCGCTGATCGACGGCTCGCCGCGCACGCATGACGCGACCGCGCTCACGCCGGTCGACCTGCTCACGGTGCCTCCCGAGGCTTTCGCGCGGTTGATGCAGGACGTGGTGTTTGCCAACGCGATCGCGGCCCTGCTGGCGGCGCGCGTGCGCTTTCTCTATGAATTGATGGAGGACGCGACCTTGCGTGGACTGCGCGCACGCGTGGCGCGGCGCCTCTGCACGCTGGCACGCGGTGATGCGACGCAATCCCCAGTGGTGCGGCGCAACGTCAGGCTGTCGCAGGAGGCGCTCGCGATGATGCTGGGCGTGACGCGGCAGACGCTCTCGGGCGAGCTCACGGCGCTGGAAGCGGCGGGGATGATCTCGCTGGGCTACGGTCGCATCGGCATCCTCGATATCGATGCGCTGGAGCGTTGCGGGACGGGTGGGTAGCGATCCGATCAGTCGATGGACGCGCCGCGCTCCTGCAAAAGGCCGCGCAGCAGCGACCGGTGGCAGCGCGATTCGTCCTCGCAGTAGCAGCCGACCGCCAGTGCGGTCTGGTGCGACAGCGCCGCGAGCAGGTCGAGGCTGCGGCTGGCGTCGGCCTCGGCCATCTCGCGCTTGTAGCGGGTGAAAGCGGCCCACTGCGCGGGAGTCTGCGCCTCCTGGCCGAGCTTCATCGTCTCCGCCGAAGGCGAAAGGTTGGGGTACCAGACGTCGTACCAGTTCCGGCTGGCGAATTCGGTCTTGGGCACGCCGCGCGGCGGACGGCGGACCGTGCCGATGCGCAGGCCTTCACCGGGTGCGCGTTCAGTGCCGAGGCGGATGATTCGGATGCTCATGGTGCTTGTCTCTTGCTAGGTTCCAACGATGCCACCGTCTCGCCTCTGCACCGCCAGCGTGGCCGAGCGCGGGCGGGCGCTGCCGGGGAGTTTGCCATCGGGCCAGGCGCTGTTCGGCATGCCGTTCACGCGGACTTCACCGGGATGCTGGATGTTGACGAACAGCGTGCGGCGGTCGGGCGTCACGACGCAGCCGGTGATCTCGCAGCCGCTGGGGCCGGTCAGGAAGCGCTTGATGCGGCCCGTGGCCGGGTCGGCGCAGAGCATGGTGTTGTTGCCGAGCGCGGCATGGCTGCCCTTGCCCATGCGCGGGCCCGCCATGTCGGTCTGGATCCAGAGCAGGCCGCCGCTGTCGATGTGCAGCCCGTCGGGATTGCCGAAGGCGTCGTCGTCCGGACGCGGATAGCGCACGCCCGCATCCGGCAGCTTCGGATCGCCGGCCAGCACGAAATGGTTCCAGGCAAAGCTGGCACTGGCCGCATCGCCGCCGTCCTCGCGCCAGCGGAGGATGCCGCCGAAGCGGTTGTTGGCGCGCGGGTTCGCCGCGTCGACCGCAGGTTTGCCCGCCTTGCCGCGGTCGGTGTTGCCGGTGAGGGTGACATAGACCTCGCCGGTCTGCGGATGGACGGCGATCCATTCGGGGCGATCCATCTTCGTGGCGCCGACCAGGTCGCCGGCCATGCGCGCATGCACCACCACGTCGGCGGGGTCGGCAAAGCCGTTCGGCGCTTCGAGGGCGTTGCGGCCATGCACCAGTTCCAGCCAGCGCCCGCGGCCGCCGGTGTCGAAGCGAGCGACGTACAGCGTGCCGTGGTCGAGCACTTCGCGATTGGCGGCCCGGGCGGCGGCGTCGGTGCCGGGCGTGACCTTGTCGCGGCTCACGAACTTGTAGATGTATTCGAACTCCGAGTCGTCGCCCATGTAGACCGCGACGCGGCCGTCCTTCGTGAGCGTGCAGGTCGCGCTTTCCTGGTGCTTGCGGCCGAGGGCGGTGCGCTTGACCGGCGTCGATTCAGGATCGAAGGGATCGATCTCGACGACCCAGCCGAAGCGATGCGGCTCGTTGGGATGCTTCGTCAGGTCGAAGCGTTCCTCGAAGCGCCAGTATTCGGACCACGACGAACCCGGCACGGTGCCATAGCGGCGTTGCGCCTCGGTGGCACGCACGGCCGCCTCCTTCGGGCCGCCGAAGTACGCATGGAAATTTTCCTCGCAGGTGAGGTAGGTGCCCCAGGGCGTGACACCCATGGCGCAGTTGGCGAAGGTGCCGAACACCTGGTCGCCGGCCGGGTTGGCAGCGGTACGCATGCGCGGTGTGCCGGCCGCCGGGCCGGCGATGCGCATCGGCGTGTTGCCGTGGATGCGGCGCGCATACCGTGACGGCAGCACCTGGCGCCAGCCCCCGGAGCTGCGCTCGACCTCGATGACCGAGACGCCCATCGCGTGCAGGGACTTGCGCGTCTTGTCGGCGGTCCAGGGACTTGCGCCGTCGGTGTGCAACAGTTGCTCGTCGGTGTATTCGTGGTTCATCACGAGCAGGCCGCGGTCCTGGCCCATCGCGAAGAAATGCATGCCGTCATGGTGCATGCCCGCCTGCACGGCCTGGTCGGCGGCGCTGTTGGACGCGTCCGGCGCAAAGGCCGGCATGGACCCGGCGATGCCAGTCGGCGAGCCCCAGGGATAGAGCACCTGCTGCTGGTATTCGGGCGGCACGGCCACGGCATCGGCCAGCGACGCGGGCACGGCGGTGAACCCCAGCGTGGCGCCTTGCACGGGCGCGGCGCTGGTGCAGCCCTCGCCGAGCAGCGCCACCACCGCGGCAGCTGCGCCGGTCTTGAACAGGTCTCGTCGGTCGAAGGTCATGGTGAACGTCAGATGGAAAGGGCGAGCGCAATGGTCTCCGGTCGTCCCTGCAGCATGCGAGCGTCGCACTTGCGACGCGCCATCATCGCCGTCGACGGTGCCGCGCCGGATACTCGGGAAAAGGAGCCAATCAATGAACGATCGTATCGAATGGACCCGCCACCCGGACGGCGTGGTCGAACTGCAGCTCGTGCGCAGCGACAAGATGAATGCGCTCGATGCCGCGATGTTCGACGCGCTGATCGAGGCCGGCGAGAAGTTGCGCGACGACCCTGCGCTGCGCGCCGTGGTCATTTCCGGGCGCGGCAAGGCCTTCTGCGCGGGGCTGGACATGCAGTCCTTCGCGCGCATGCAGCAAGCCGAGGGCAGCCAGGTGCTGGGCGAGGGCGCGGCCGGCGCGGACCTCGTGGCGCGCACCCATGGCATCGCCAATGCGGCGCAACAGGTGGCCTGGGTGTGGCGTCAGGTGCCGGTGCCGGTGATCGCCGCGGTGCACGGCGTGGCCTTCGGCGGCGGCCTGCAGGTGGCGCTGGGCGCGGACGTGCGCATCGTCGCGCCGGACACGAAGATGTCGGTCATGGAGATCAAGTGGGGCCTGGTGCCCGACATGGCCGGCATGGTGCTGATGCGCGAACTGGCGCGCGCGGACGTGGTGCGTGAGCTGACCTACACCGGACGGATCTTTTCCGGCGAGGAGGCCTTGCGCATCGGCTTCGCCACGAGCCTGGCGGCCGACCCGCTGGCCGAGGCACTGCAGATGGCGCACGAGATCGCGTCGAAAAGCCCGCATGCGATCCGCGCCGGCAAGCGCCTGCTGAACGCGTCGACGCACCTGGACGATGCCGCCTTGCTGCTGGCCGAGTCGGTCGAGCAGAAGGCGTTGATCGGCAGCGCCAACCAGGCCGAGGCGGTCAGGGCCAACATGGAGAAGCGGGCGCCCCGCTTTGTTGATTAGACCCACCCCCGAAGCGCCTGCGGCGCCTCCCCCTCAAGGGGGCGCACCCAGCGGCCCGGCAAAGCCGGTTCCGCGGGTGCCCCCGAATGAGACTTCAAATCCCGATGTAGCGCACGATCTCGTCGTCGGGCGCCCGGTCGGTCACGAGCTCGTTGACCGGATGCGCCGGGTCGGCCCAGCCGATCGACATGCCGGTGAACAGCATGCGTTCGGGGGGCAGTTGCAGCGTGCGGCCGATGGTCTCGGGGTAGATGGCCCAGCATTCCTGCGGGCAGCTGTCGAGGCCTTCCTCGCGCAGCAGCAGCATCACGGTCTGCAGGTACATGCCGCAGTCCGACCACTGTGGGGGGCCCATGCGGCGGTCGATCGAGCAGAACAGCGCCATCGGTGCGCCGAAGAAGGCGAAGTTGTTGGCGAACCAGCGCAGCCGCGCGGCCTTGTCTTCGCGCGGGATGCCCAGGCGCGCGTACATGGCCTCGCCGACCTGGAAACGACGGTCGCGCCACGGCGAGACCAGGGCGGGCGGATAGACGTCGTATGCAGGTGTTTCCTGCACGCCGCTGCGCAGGTGCTGCTGCATCTCGGCCTTGAGCGCGGCCAGCGGCTCGCCGGCAATCACGTCGATGTGCCAGGGTTGCAGGTTGCCGCCCGAGGGCGCACGCGCGGCGAGCGCGAGCACCTTGCGGATGGTCTCTGAAGGAACAGGGTCAGGGAGGAAGGACCGGATGGAACGGCGCGAGGTGACGGCTTCGTGGACATTCATGGTGCGGCCGATTCTGGCCGATGTCGGTGGGCTCGGCCGGGAACGCAACGCGCTGCAAAAAACGCCGCGGGTGTGCACCATGTCACCACCACCGCATCAACTTGTTTCAGCAGTCAACCGATCGTGCAGCAGACTTGGGGGATGTCCTTCCGATTGCTCCAGCGCCTCATGCAAGCCCAGCTCCCGATCTACCTGACGACGGGGGAGGACATCGACAAGTTGCGTGTGCTGATGCTGGCAGGGCTGGTGAAGGGTGAGATCGAACAGCCTGTTCGCACCTTGTCGGGCCACACGCAACCGCCCGCCGCGGTCTACGAGATCACGCCCATTGGGCGCGTGATGGCGAGCAAGTTTCCAGTGCGTTGAAGAAGGCGTAAGCCCTTCTTGCCGCGGCCACCGATCTTGGGCCGCAGTCTCGCAATCCCGGATGCAAACGCTTGCGAATGTTTGCGTAGGAATACGCCCACATCAAGAGTTGACTTCGCGCCTTTGATCCCGACGTTGGCGGACACTAACGTCCTCGCACTTCAAAGGTTTCGGAGACAGACATGAGCGAGGCGATCTACTGTTTCGACACGGCGGCGGTGAAGTTCGCGATCTATCCGGAGGGCGGCAACGGGCCGCGCATCATCGCGGAGATCGGCGAAGACCCTCTGCGCCATCACTTCGGCGCGACCGGGGGCGGTGACTCGCTGGTCGAGGCCTTCGTGAGCCACGCGCCCGAGATCAGGACCCGGGCGCTGAAACGTTACCGGGCCGAGCCGCGCAAGCCGGTGCTGCTGTCCAGCGACGATTTTGCGCTGGAGGAGCAGATCAGGGTTTCATAGCGCACCTGGCACGGTGTTCTGTTGAGGCGACCGGCCGAGCACGCGCTGGATCTGCCACAGCAACTTGAGCGGCTGCAACGGCTTCGCGCAGTGCGCGTCGAAGCCGGCCTCCAGCGCCTGGCGCTGGTCCCGATCGCGTGCGAAGGCGGTCAGGGCGATGGCTTGCATGTGCTGCCCGCTGGCCTCTTCCCGCTTCCTGATTTCGCGGATCAGCGTGTAGCCGTCCTTGCCAGGCATGCCGATGTCGCTCACCAGCACGTCGGGGGTGATGGTCTCGAGCAATTGCAGCGCGGCGTCGCAGCTGTGCGCGGTCAGCACCTGGCCGCCGCGGTCGGTCAGGATCATCTGGAGCATGGCGTTGGACTCGGCGTCGTCATCGACGATCAGCAGGTTGACGCCGTGCAGCGAGGCCATCTCGGCGGGCTGTGGATCGGGTGACGCATCGTCGCCGCCGGCCACGCCGGGCGGCGCCGACGCCGAGACCGGCAGCCATACGCGGAAGGTCGTGCCCTGGTCGACGCCCGCGCTCTCCACGCTCACGCTGCCGCCGTGCGCCTCCACGAGTTGCTTGACGATGGCCAGGCCGAGGCCCAGGCCGCCGCGCTGCCGGTTGCTGGAGGCGTCGCCCTGGGCGAAACGGTCGAACACCATCGGCAGGAAGCGGGGCTCGATGCCCTGGCCCTCGTCCGCCACGTAGAGCGTCACGCCTTCCTCGGACTCGTCCAGGCCGACCGTGATACCGCCGCCGCGCGGGGAGAACTTGATGGCGTTGCTGATCAGGTTCCAGAGGATCTGCTGCAGCCGCGCCCGGTCCGCGAAGATTGGCCGGTAGGGCGGGGCGAGTTCAAGCCTGAGCACGTGGGCGCTTTCGTCGATGGCAGGGCGCATCGCCTCGATCACGTTGGTCACCACTTCCGACGGGTCGATCGACTCGAAGATCAGCGGCAGCTTGCCCAGGTTCAGGCGCGACATGTCGAGCAGGTCGGTGATGAGCTTGGCCTGGATGCGGCCGTTGCTTTCGATGGCGCGCAGGCCGCGCAGGATGTCCTCGCTGGCGCCGCGTTTCTGCAGCAGGTGTGCCCAGCCCATGATGACGTTGAGCGGGGCGCGCAGTTCGTGCGAGAGCACCGCGATGAGGTCGTCCTTCATGCGGCTGATCTGCTCGGCCTCGGCACGCGCCGCACGCTCGCGGTCCAACAGTTGCCGGCGCTGCTCCTCCAGCATCACGCGTTCGGAGATGTCGATGGCCACCGCCATGTTGACCTTGCGCTCGATGTGCGGGGACACGCTCCATTCCAGGTGCACCAGGCTGCCGTCGGGCCGCAGGGCGGGGAACTCGCGGCGCTGCGGGGATTCGGCGGTGCCGCGCATGTACTCGTCGACGGACGATGCCAGCTCCGCCGGCACGAACTCCTTCAGCGCATGGCCGTTCACTTCTTCCGCGCTGCGCCCGAGCAGCGTCAGCAGGGCGGCGTTGGCGTCGATCAGGCGGCCTTCCTCGTCGAGCAGGCCGATGCCGGTGAGCGTGTGGGAATAGATGGCGCGGAACTTGGTCTCGCTGCGGCGCATGGCGTCCTCGGCGACGCGTGCGCGCACCAGCGCCTGCACGGTCGCGACCAGCACGGCCGGTTCCACCGGATGGGTGAGGTAGGCGTCGGCGCCGGAGTCCAGCCCGCGCACCTTGTCCTCGTCGGTGACGTAGGCGGCGGTCAGGTGCAGCACCGGCAGGCGATGGGTCTGCGGGCGCGAGCGCAGGCGGCGGCACAGTTCGAAGCCATCGATGTCGGGCAGGTGCACGTCCAGCACCATGGCCGAGATGTTGTCGTCGGCCATGCGCAGGCCTTCGGCGCCGGTGGCGGCTTCGCGCGTGCGGAAGCCCGCGTTGCGCAGGGTGCGCGCCGTGGCATAGCGGCTGGCCGGGTCGTCGTCGACGATCAGCAGTTCATGCTGGGACCGGTCGATCGGCCGGAATTCCGGTGTGCTTTCTTCGCTCATGGCGGGGTTCCGTTCCCCGGCGCAGGCTTCTTCAATTCGGGAAGGCGCAGGGGCAGGGTGATGAAAAACGTGGAGCCATGTCCCAGTTGGCTGCGTACGCCGACGCTGCCGCCCAGCAGTTCGGCAAGACGCTTGCTCAGCGAGAGCCCAAGCCCGGTGCCGCGCAGGCGCTTCTGCACGGGCGAGTCGAGCTGTGCGAAATCCTGGAAGATCGACGACAGGAACTCCGGCGAGATGCCGATGCCGGTGTCGGCGACAGAGAAAGTCACGGTGACGTCCGCCTCCATCGCGGCCGACACGCGGACCTCGCCCGCGGCGGTGAACTTCAACGCATTGGAGATGAAGTTGCGCAGGATCTGCGACAGCTTCTTGTCGTCGGTGAACAGCGCGACGGACTGCGGCGGCTCCTCGAAGATCAGCGTGACGTCCGGATTGGTCAGCACCGGCTTGAACATGCCGCGCAGGGCGGAGAACAGGTCGAGCATGTCGAACCATTCGGGCGAGATGTCGATGCGGCCGGCCTCCACCTTGGCCAGGTCCAGCAGGTCGTCGACCATGTCGGAGAACTCGGTGGCGGTGGTGCGGATGAATTCCACCTGCCTGCGTTGCTCCGGCGTCAGCGGTCCGTCGACTTCGTCGAGGAGCAGGCGCGCGAGGCTGCGGAAGGTGGACAGCGGCGTGCGGAACTCATGGCTCATGTAGGCGAGGAAGCGGCTCTTGAGTTCGGTCGCCTGGCGCAACTGCTGGGCCTGCGTGTCCAACTCGGCATAGAGCGCGAGCACGCCGCGATTGGTCTCTTCGAGTTCGTCCTGCAGCGCGGCGATCTGCTGCGCCTGGTCGGCGGCGAGGGCCGCGAGATCGGTCTGCGTCAAGGGCAGGACTTCGCCGGTCATGCGCCTTGCTCCCGCGCCCGCTTGATCACGACCACGGTCGCGTCGTCGCGGCCGCGCAGGTTGTTGCGCAGCAGCCATCCTGCGATCAGCACCGGGTCTTGCTGGAGCACGCCGCGGGCGCCGTCGATGTTCCAGCGCGAGGTGATGCCGTCGGAGTGCAGCACCACCATCGCATGGTCCGGCCAGGGGTAGCTCGCGTCGGAGAGCTTGCGGATCTGCACACCGAGCGTGCCGTGCTGCGACAGCAGCGAGCGGTCGTCCACGCCGGAGAGCAGGCGCCCGGCGATGTTGCCGGCGCCGGCGAAAAGCAGCGACCCGGCGTTGGCATCGAGTTCTGCAATGGCGACGGCGGCGCCGCGGGTCGAACGCATCAGCGTGTGCGCGCGCTCCAGGATGGCATGCGGCGCGCCGGTCGCGGTCTCGAAGACGTGCAGGGCGGCTTGCGAGGCCTCGGCCGCTTGCGGTCCGTGGCCCAGCCCGTCGGCCACCATGATTTGCGCCTTGTTGCCGTGCAGGCGAACGGCCCAGCTGTCGCCGCAAACCGTCTCGCCCGGCGCGGCAATGCAGAGGCCGCCCACGCTGAAGGCGTGGCCGTTGGTGGCGGCAACCAGCGGCGCGTGCTTCGCATGGACTCGCGCGACGATGGCGGTGCCGCTGCCGGGCACGGAGAAGATGTGGAAGTCGCTCGCCAGCCTGCGCACCGCGCCCAGTCCGGTGCCGGGACTGCCCCCGGTCGAATGGCCGTCGGCCAGCGATTGCCGCAGGTCGGCGATGCCGGGGCCCAGGTCCAGCGATAGGATTTCGAGCGTCCTGCCTGCGCCGGTCGTCACGCTTCCGAGCAGCAGCACGCCTTCCTTGGCATGGCGGGCGAGATTGGTGCCGAGCTCGGTCACCACCAGCGCGGCGCGCCCGCTCGTCACCTCGTCGAATCCCATCTCATACGTGAGGCGGGCCGCGGCGCGACGCGCCTCGCCGACCTGATTGGGCTCGATCACCGGGATGGCGATGTGCGGCGCCATGGCTCTCTTCATTTCCATCGCGTGATGGTGACGCAGGTGCCTTCGCCCGGCACCGTCCGAAGGTCGAATTCGTTGACCAGGCGCCGGCTGCCCGAAAGCCCGACGCCGAGGCCGCTGCCTGAGGTCCAGCCGTCGGTCAGGGCCAGGTCCACGTCGGGAATGCCGGGGCCCTTGTCCTCGAAGGCCAGGCGCAGGCCGGCACGCACGCCGTTGCTGACGATGCTCCAGCGCATCTCGCCGCCGCCGCCGTACACGACGGTGTTTCGCGAGAGTTCGCTGGCCGCGGTGATCATCTTGGTCTGGTCGACCAGCGAGAACTTGAGCTCCTGCGTCAGCTTGCGCACCGTCTGCCGGCTCATGACGATGTCATGCTCCGTGCGCAGTTGCATCGCGCCGTCAGTCGCCAAGGTCATGGCCGCCTTCCCCGTCGCGCATGCGCAGCAGGGCCATGCCGCGTTCCACGTTCAGCGCGGTGCGGACGCCTTCGAGCGACAAGCCGAGTTCGACCAGCGTGATGGCCACCGCGGGCTGCATGCCGACCACCACCGTGGTGGCATCCAGCACGCGGGCGATGCCCGAGATGCTGGCCAGCATGCGGCCGATGAAGGAGTCGACGATCTCCAGCGCGGAGATGTCGATGAGCACGCCGGTAGCGCCGGTCGTCTCGATCGTGGCGGACAAGTCGTCCTGCAGCTTCATCGCCACCTGGTCCTGCAGATCGACCTGGATGGTGACGAGCAGGCACTTGCCCATCTTCAGAATGGGAATGCGTTCCATCGCTTTGCCTCAGGCCTTGGCGCGGGTTGCGACGTAGCCGAGCTTCTTCAGCGCGAGCAGCAGGGCGTCGGCCAGCGATGCCTTGGTGACGATGCCCTGCAGGTCGATGCCCAGGTGAACGATGGTCTGCGCGATCTGGGGACGCACGCCGCTGATGATGCAGTCGGCGCCCATGAGGCGGATCGCCGTCACGGTCTTGAGCAGGTGCTGCGCGACGAGGGTGTCGACCGTCGGTACGCCGGTGATGTCGATGATCGCGATCTCGGAGCCGGTCTCGACGATGCGCTGCAGCAGCGACTCCATGACCAGTTGCGTGCGGCTGCTGTCGAGCGTGCCGATCATGGGCACGGCCAGCACGCCGTCCCACAGCTTGACCACCGGCGTGGACAGTTCCAGCAGCTCCTGCTGCTGCCGCATGATGATGTCTTCGCGCGTGGCCTGGTAGGTGGTGGCGGTCCATTGGGCCATGTGGTCGAGCAGGGTCGATACGGTCAGCATCGCGTCGAACAACTGCTGCGGGTCCCTGGCTGCCAGGCGCTCCTGCAGCGCGATGAACAAGGGCTTCTTGAGCGCGAGCACGAAGTGGCTGGTCTCGCCCGCCGTGGCGCCTTGGGCCGCACGCGACTTCGACAGGGCCTCGAGTGCCACGCGCAGCGACCCCCAGCCGGAATGCTCCATCCGGGCGGGGTCGGCGCCGGATTGGAAGCCCGAGCGCAGCCCGTTCATCAGGGATTCCGCTTCGCGGGTGGCATCGGCCGAACTCGCGCCCATCGGCGATGAGGCGGCGACGTCGGCCAGCCACCGTCGGGTGAGCTCGCCATGCTTGTCGGTGAGAAGGGCGTCGATCGTGGCGTGGTCAGGAGTCATGTCGCATCGTTCTTCTGTGAAGTGTTGGGGAGCCGCGCCAGCCCTCCTCGGGCAAAGCGCTGAAAGTGTGACAGATAGTCAACTCTGCGCCTATGCCAGGCGAGGTCCGGTCCATGGGACGAGCCCTTGTCCGGGCCTTGGGCGGCGTGTTGTCCGACAGGGGCCGCCTGCGGCCAAAGACGATGCGCCGGACGCGCGTCCGGGAAAAAAGGCGGCGGATTTCGATGCGGTGCGCGCCGTTCCGGACGAGGACGCGAACGAGCGAATTTCTCCTACATGCAGCGGATGTGTCCGCATGCAACATCGCGTGGCGAGGCGTGCGTGCCGGATGGGGATTGCGCAACGGGACTGGCCACGGATGGCGTCGAAGGCTAGGGGGACACGAGCGTTCGGCGTACCGAAAGCGGAACACTGGGAGCTTGTGCCTCGTTGTTTGCGGGCCGCCGATGTTTCCATGGGGATGAGGGCAACACAGTTCGGCGTCGTGCCAGCCTGATGGCCTGCGTGTTTGTGCAGGCATCGACATTGTGTTGCTCCACCGACTGGAAGATCGATCATGAATGCACCCGACACGCTCCCATTGGCCGCGCCCCAGGAGGAATACGAGCTGCTGCTGGATGCGCTCGCAAGACTGCGCATCGGGGACGCGAAGGTGCGCCTGCCGATGCACTGGACCGGCATCACCGGCCGCATCGCGGAAGTGTTCAACGACGTGGTCGACCAGAACGCCACGTTGGCCGCGGAGCTGATCCGCCTGCGCAAGGTGGTGGGCAAGGAAGGCAAGCTCAAGCAGCGCGCCGTGCTGTCCGAGACACGCGGCTTCTGGGGGCAGTCGATCGAATGCGTGAATGCGCTGATCGATGACCTGGTGCATCCGACGACTGAAGTGGCTCGCGTGATCGGCGCGGTGGCACAGGGCGACCTGTCCAAGAGCATGGCGCTGGAAGTCGATGGCCGCGAACTCGAAGGCGAGTTCCTGCGCACGGCCAAGACGATCAACAAGATGGTGGAACAACTCGGCGACTTCTCGGCCGAGGTGACGCGCGTGGCGCGCGAGGTGGGCACCGAGGGCAAGCTAGGCGGGCAGGCCAAGGTGAAGGGCGTGGCCGGGACGTGGAAGGATTTGACGGACTCGGTGAACTCGATGGCCGGCAACCTGACCGACCAGGTTCGCAACATCGCGGACGTGACCACCGCCGTCGCGAAAGGCGACCTCTCCAAGAAGATCGACGTGGACGTGAAGGGCGAGTTCCTCACGTTGAAGAACACGATCAACACGATGGTGGACCAGCTTCGGTCCTTTGCGTCGGAAGTGACGCGGGTGGCGCGCGAGGTGGGGACGGAAGGCTCGCTGGGTGGGCAGGCGCGGGTGGAAGGCGTGTCGGGGACGTGGAAGGACTTGACGGACTCGGTGAACTCGATGGCGGGCAACTTGACCTCGCAAGTGCGCAACATCGCGGACGTGACGAAGGCGGTGGCGGCGGGGGACCTGTCCAAGAAGATCACGGTGGACGTGAAGGGCGAGATCCTGGAGCTGAAGAACACCGTGAACACGATGGTGGACCAACTTCGATCCTTCGCGGCCGAAGTGACGCGGGTGGCGCGCGAGGTGGGGACGGAAGGCAAGCTTGGCGGGCAGGCCGACGTGCAGGGCGTGGCCGGGACGTGGAAGGACCTGACCGAGTCGGTGAACTTCATGGCGGGCAACCTGACGAGTCAGGTGCGCAACATCGCGGAGGTGACGACGGCCGTGGCCGCGGGCGACCTCTCCAAGAAGATCACGGTGGATGTGAAGGGCGAGATCTCCGAGCTGAAGAACACGATCAACACGATGGTGGACCAGTTGCGGTCCTTTGCTGCGGAAGTGACGCGGGTGGCGCGCGAAGTGGGCAGCGAAGGCAAGCTGGGCGGGCAGGCCGATGTGCAAGGCGTGGCCGGGACGTGGAAGGACCTGACCGACTCGGTGAATTCGATGGCGTCGAACCTTACCTCGCAAGTGCGCAACATCGCGGACGTGACGAAGGCGGTGGCGGCCGGTGACCTGTCCAAGAAGATCACGGTGGATGTGAAGGGGGAGATCCTGGAACTGAAGGCGACGGTCAACACGATGGTGGACCAGCTCTCGTCCTTCGCCGCGGAAGTGACGCGGGTGGCGCGCGAGGTGGGCACCGAAGGGCGACTGGGCGGGCAGGCGGAAGTGGAGGGTGTGTCGGGCACCTGGAAGGACTTGACCGATTCCGTGAACTCGATGGCCGGCAACCTGACCTCGCAGGTCCGCAACATCGCGGACGTGACCAAGGCCGTGGCCGCAGGCGACCTGTCCAAGAAGATCACCGTGGCGGTGAAGGGCGAGATCCTGGAACTCAAGGCCACGATCAACACGATGGTGGACCAGTTGCGCTCCTTCGCGGCTGAAGTGACGCGGGTGGCGCGCGAGGTGGGCACCGAAGGGCGGCTCGGCGGCCAGGCTGACGTGCAGGGCGTGGCCGGCACGTGGAAGGACTTGACCGAGTCGGTGAACTTCATGGCCGGCAACTTGACGAGCCAGGTGCGCAACATCGCGGAAGTGACGACCGCCGTGGCCGCGGGCGACCTGACCAAGAAGATCACCGTGGAGGTGAAGGGCGAAATCTCGGAGCTCAAGAACACGATCAACACGATGGTGGACCAGCTCTCGTCCTTCGCGGCCGAAGTGACGCGCGTGGCGCGCGAAGTGGGCAGCGAAGGCAAGCTGGGCGGGCAGGCCGACGTGCAGGGTGTGGCCGGTACGTGGAAGGACTTGACCGAGTCCGTGAACTCGATGGCATCGAACCTCACCTCGCAAGTGCGCAACATCGCGGACGTGACCAAGGCCGTGGCGGCGGGCGACTTGTCCAAGAAGGTGACCGTCGACGTGAAGGGCGAGATCCTGGAGCTCAAGGCGACGGTGAACACGATGGTGGACCAGTTGCGTTCCTTTGCGGCCGAAGTGACGCGCGTGGCGCGCGAAGTGGGCACCGAGGGCATCCTGGGCGGACAGGCCGACGTGCAAGGCGTGGCCGGCACATGGAAGGACTTGACCGAGTCGGTGAACTTCATGGCCGGTAATCTCACGAGCCAGGTGCGCAATATCGCGGAAGTGACGACGGCGGTGGCCGCAGGTGACCTCTCCAAGAAGATCACGGTGGACGTGAAGGGCGAGATCTCCGAGTTGAAGAACACCGTCAACACGATGGTGGATCAACTGCGTTCCTTCGCCGCCGAAGTGACCCGCGTGGCCCTCGAAGTGGGCACGGAGGGCATTCTGGGCGGGCAGGCCGATGTGCAGGGCGTGGCCGGCACCTGGAAGGACCTGACCGACTCGGTGAACCTGATGGCATCCAACCTCACGAGTCAGGTGCGCAACATCGCCGACGTGACCAAGGCCGTGGCCGCGGGCGACCTCTCCAAGCAGATCACGGTGGACGTGAAGGGCGAGATCCTGGAACTCAAGGCCACGATCAACACGATGGTGGACCAGCTCTCCTCCTTCGCCGCGGAAGTGACGCGCGTGGCGCGCGAGGTGGGCACCGAAGGGCGGCTCGGCGGACAGGCGCAGGTGCGCGACGTCTCGGGCACCTGGAAGGACCTGACCGAGAACGTGAACTTCATGGCCGGCAACCTGACCGGCCAGGTGCGCGGCATCGCCAAGGTGGTGACGGCCGTGGCCACTGGCGACCTGAAGCAGAAGCTCACCGTGGAAGCGAAGGGCGAGATCGCCGCGCTGGCCGAGACCATCAACAGCATGACCGACACGCTCGCCACATTCGCCGACCAGGTGACGACCGTGGCGCGCGAAGTGGGCGTCGAAGGCAAGCTCGGCGGCCAGGCCAAGGTGCCCGGCGCCGCAGGCACATGGAAGGGCCTGACCGAGAACGTGAACCAGCTCGCGGCCAATCTCACGACCCAGGTGCGCGCCATCGCCGAAGTGGCCACCGCCGTGACGCAAGGCGACTTGACCCGCTCCATCACCGTGAAGGCGCAGGGCGAGGTGGCCGCGCTGAAGGACACCATCAACGAGATGATCCGCAACCTCAAGGACACGACCCAGAAGAACACCGAGCAGGACTGGCTCAAGACCAACCTCGCCAAGTTCAGCCGCATGCTGCAGGGCCAGAAGGACCTGCTGACGGTCGGGCAGCTGATCTTGTCGGAACTTGCGCCCGTCGTCGGTGCGCAGCAGGCCGAGTTCTACGTGCTGGGCAGCACCGGCAACACCACCAAACTGAAGCTGGTCGCGAGCTATGCCTCGGGCGGCCAAAACGTCCACGGGAAAGAACTGGAACTGGGCCAAGGCCTCGTCGGCCAGTGCGCCGTCGACAAGACCAAGATCCTGCTGACCAATGTGCCGAGTACCGCCTTCCGCGTGGCCACGGGCCTCAGCGAAAGCGCGGCGATGGACGTGATCGTGCTGCCCATCATCTTCGAGGGCGAGGTGCGTGGCGTGATGGAGCTTGCCTCGCTGGAGCGCTTCAACCCCTCGCACCAGGCCTTCCTCGACCAGCTTACCGAGTCCATCGGCATCGTGATCAACACCATCTCGGCCAACATGCGGACGGAGCATCTGTTGACCCAGTCGCAGTCGCTCGCTGAGGAGCTGCAGAACCGCCAGCAGGAACTCCAGCAGACCAACGAGGAACTGCAGGAAAAGGCAAGACTGCTCGTCCACCAGAACCAGGAAGTCGAGCGCAAGAACCAGGAGGTCGAGCAGGCCCGCCAGGCGCTGGAAGAAAAGGCCGAGCAACTCGCACTCACCTCCAAGTACAAGTCCGAGTTCCTCGCCAACATGTCACACGAGTTGCGCACGCCGCTCAACAGCCTGCTGATCCTCTCGGACCAGTTGCACAAGAACGGCGGTGGCAACCTCACGCCCAAGCAGGTCGAGTTCGCCAAGACCATCCACCTCTCGGGCAACGACCTGCTGATGCTCATCAACGACATCCTGGACCTGTCGAAGATCGAGTCCGGCACGGTGGCGGTGGAGGTCAGCGAACTGCGGCTCGACGACCTGCAACGCTCGGTGGAACGCAGCTTCCGCCACGTGGCCGAGGCGAAGCACGTGGGCTTCGACATCCGTGCGGCCGGCATGCTGCCGGAGACCATCGTCACTGATGTCAAGCGTCTGCAGCAGATCGTGAAGAACCTGCTGTCGAATGCCTTCAAGTTCACCCACCAGGGCTCGGTCGCGTTGTCCATCACGACGGCGGACAGCGGCTGGTCGCGTGACAACGAGGAGCTGAACCGGGCCAGCAGCGTGATCTCGTTTTCCGTGTCCGACACCGGCATCGGTATCTCGGCGGACAAGCAACAGATCGTGTTCGAGGCCTTCCAGCAGGCCGATGGCTCGACCTCTCGCAAGTACGGCGGCACGGGCCTGGGCCTGGCCATCAGCCGCGAACTGGCTCGCCTGCTGGGCGGCGAGATCCGCCTGATCAGCGTGCCGACCGAAGGCAGCACCTTCACGCTCTACCTGCCGCAGAGCTACAGCCCGTCACGCAGCCTGCGGCCGGGCCGGACCGCGGCGAGCGACCCGGCGCTGGCGCAACGCAACCTGCAGGAAGAGCTGCGGCCGCGGCTGCTGCAGTCCACGCTCTCGACGGTCGCCGCGGTGTCGGAATTGAGCGCCTTGCATGAGCCGGCAGACCTGGCTGCCAGCAACATCGCCGATGACGACCGCGAGAACATCCTGCCCGGCGAACTGGTGCTGCTCATCGTGGAGAACGACCTGCCGTTCTCGAAGATGCTGCTGCAGGCGGGCCGGCGCTGCGGCTTCAAGGGCCTGGTGAGCCCGACCGGTGCGGGCTCGCTGGCCCTGATCCGCGACTACCGGCCCGCGCTCATCACGCTCGACATCCACCTGCCGGACATGCAAGGGTTGCGCATCCTCGAACGCCTGAAGGCCGACCTGGGCACGCGCCACATCCCGATCTGCGTGGTCTCCACGGACGACTCGCGCGAGCGCGCGCTGAACTCCGGCGCCATCGGCTTCCTGGCCAAGCCGCTGCAATCGATCGACGAGGTGGACGTGGCGTTGCGCCATCTGCATGCCTTCGTGCAGTCGAGCGCCAAGAAGCTGGTCGTCGTCATGCAGCCATCGACGGTGCGCGAGCAGTACCTGGCGGCGCTGGGCAGCGGGGAGCTGCGGCCGGTGGTGGTCGAGGCGGCCGATGCGCTGCGCGGCGAACTGGCCAAGGGCGATGTCGACTGCCTCGTGACCGACGGCCTGCTCAAGGGCTTCGGGCGGAACGACCTGGCCGAATACATCGACTCGCGCACGGCAGTCCGCCAGTTGCCCGTGCTGTTGCATCGCGCGGCCGAGGGCGGCTCGGCATCGCCATGGGATTACGGCCAGCAGGGCGCCACCTTGCGCACGGCGGACACGCTGGAAGGGCTGATCGACGCGACGGCCTTCCTGCTGCATCGCGGCGTGGCCTCGATGACGCAGCAGGAGCGCATCGCGGTGGAGGCGGCCAACGATGCCTCGCGCATCCTGTCGGGCAAGAAGGCGCTGATCGTCGACGACGACGTGCGCAACATCTTCGCGCTGGCGACCGTGCTGGAAGAGCAGGGCATGGAGGTCGTCTCCGCCGAGAACGGGCGCGACGCCATCCAGCTGGTGCAGGACGACCCCGACATCGACGTGGTGCTGATGGACATCATGATGCCGGAGATGGACGGCATGCAGACCATGCGCGAGCTGCGCAAGCTGCCGAGCGGCAAGCACCTGCCGCTGATCGCCGTGACGGCCAAGGCGATGAAGGGTGACCGCGAGAAGTGCATCGAGGCCGGGGCCTGGGACTACCTGTCGAAACCGGTGGAGACGGCGCACCTGCTGGTGGTGCTGCGAGGCTGGCTGTGCAAGTAGCGCGAATGAACGATTTCCCGATCGACGATGGAGCCGCGGCGTCGGGCGTGGAGGAGAAGGCCAACATCCTCATCGTCGACGACCTGCCCGAGAAGCTGCTGGTGTTCCAGACCGTGCTGGAGGAACTGGGCCAGAACCTGGTGCCGGTGCAGTCCGGCGCGGCGGCGCTGCGCGAGATCCTCAAGCGCGAGTTCGCGGTGATCCTGCTCGACGTCAACATGCCGGAGATCGACGGGTTCGAGACGGCGGCGCTGATCCGCAAGCACCGGCGCTCCGCCCACACGCCGATCATCTTCATCACCTCCTATGCGGACGAGGTGCAGACGGCCAAAGGCTATTCGCTGGGCGCGGTCGACTACATCCTGTCGCCGGTGGTGCCGGAGATCCTGCGCAGCAAGGTCGGCGTGTTCGTCTCGCTCTACCTCATGACGCGCCAGATCCGCCGGCAGGCCGACAGCAAGGCCGCCGTGCTCGCGGCCGAGGCGGCGCGGCGCATCGCGGAAGAGAATGACCGCTGCTCCGCCTTCCTGGCGCGGGCCAGCCGCATGCTCAGCGGCTCGCTGCAGGCCGAAGTGGCGATGAACCAGTGCGCCGAGCTGCTGATCCCCGAGCTGGCCGCGTTCGCGGTGGTGCAGCTGAGTGACCCGGACTTCGGCCAGTCTGAGGCGCTGGTGGCTTCGGCGGTTCAAGTGGACGTAGCCTTGCCATCGCGCCTTGATCCCCCTGGGGGCTCGGAACGTCGCGTCTACGCCTCGCGCGTGCCCGAGACGGACCTCGACCCCTTGCTGCGCGAGACCCTGGCCGACGCGATCGACTCGCGCCAGCGCCGCGTGGTGCAGGCGGTCGTGCGCGCACCCGGCGATGGCTCGCCCGCGCTGGCGTCGGTCCATGAGCGCCGCCTGTCGACGCTGGATGCCTTCATCGCCGTGCCGCTGCTGGTGGGCGAACGTGTGCTGGGTGCGATCCTGGTCGCGCCGGATGCGGAGAGCCCGTGGAAGGCGCACCTCACCATGCTGCTGGAAGAGATTGCAGCGCGGGCCGCGAGCGCCTTCGAGAACGTCCGGCTCTACGGCGTGCTGCAGCGCGAGGTGCGCGAGCGCATGACGGCGCAGGAGGAGTTGCAGGATTCGAACCGTCGCAAGGACGAGTTCCTCGCGATGATGTCGCACGAGTTGCGCAACCCTCTGGCGCCGATCCAGATGGCGGTGGAAGTGGTGCGCCGCTCGGCCGCGCCGCATCCGAAGGTGGACTGGGCCATCGACATTGCCAACCGGCAGCTTCGGCAGATGACGCGGCTGATCGAGGAACTGCTCGACGTCACGCGCATCAGCCAGGGCAAGATCGTGCTGAAGCGCGAGCGCCTGGACCTGAACGCGGTGATCGCGCAGGGCGTGGAGACGGTGCACGGCCTCATCGAGAGCCGCAGGCAGGCGCTTGCAGTGGAACTGCCGCCGCACCCGGTCTGGTTGCAGGGCGACGTGGCGCGGCTCACGCAGGTGGTAGCCAACCTGCTGCACAACGCATCGAAGTACAGCCCGGAGGAAACGGCCATCGCGCTGCATTCGCGCATCGAGGGCGATGCGGTGGTCGTGTCGGTCGTGGACCATGGCATGGGCATCGACCCCGAGTTGCTGCCGCGCATCTTCGACCTGTTCGCGCAGGGCAAGCGCGGGCTGGATCGTTCGCAGGGCGGGCTGGGCGTGGGGCTCACGCTGGCGCGTCGCTTGGCGCAACTGCATGGCGGGGACATCGAGGTCTTCAGCGCGGGCTTCGACCAGGGGGCCGAGTTCAAGGTGCGGTTGCCCGATGTGATGCGGGACGATGTGCCCGAGGCGCTGGCCGTGGTGGCGACCGCGGCCGAGGGCCGTGAGGCGGAGCGCATCCTGGTGGTGGACGACAACCACGATGCGGCGGTGGCCATCGCGGCGGTGCTGGAACTGGATGGGCACGAGGTGCGCGTGGCGCGAGATGGGCAGGAGGCGCTGGCCGAGCTGGATGCGTTCAAGCCGCATGTCGTCATCCTCGACATCGGGCTGCCGGTGCTCGATGGCTACGAGGTAGCGCGGCGCATCCGACGATTGCCGGAGGGCCCGGGCATGCTGCTGATTGCATTGACGGGCTACGGGCAGCGCAGCGACCGGCAAGCCGCGGTCGACGCGGGTTTCGACAGGCACTTCGTCAAGCCGGCGGATACGGCCTTGATGCTGGCGTGCATCGATGAGTGGCGGGCACGCGCGGGTGCCGTGCGTTGAGCCGCGCCTGCCTCCAGCCGCTCACCGATCCAGCATCTGCATCATCGAAGCGTGGTAGCGATCACCGTGAATCTGCCCGGGGGCGAACATCTCGTCGATCTGCCGGACTGTCGCCTCGTCCAGAGGAAGCTGTAGCGCGCCCAGGTTCTCGTCGAGGAAGTCCAACGTGTCGCAACCGCAGATGGCCATCATCCGGGGGTTCCGCTCGAACAGCCACGCCAGCGCCAGTTGCGACGAGCTGCATCGCAGTTCCTGCGCCACCTCACCGAGGCGATCCACGAGTGCCACATTCTTCGGGAAGTTCTCGGGCGAGAAGCGCGGGTACTTCAGCCGCACATCGTTGGGCGCCAGCTGATCGAGGCTTCGGATCTTGCCCGAGAGCATGCCCCGCGCGAGCGGGGAGAAGGCCATGAGCGTCACGCCAAGCTCGTCGTAGACCTCGAGCATGCGCTCCTCAAGATCGCGGGTCCACAGCGAATACTCGGCCTGTACCGCGGCGATGGGGTGCACCGCGCTGGCGCGGCGCAGCGTGCTCTCCGAGATCTCGCACAGTCCGAGATGCCGAACCTTCCCCTCCTTCACGAGCTCGCCCATGGCACCGACCGTGTCTTCCACCGGAACCTTGGGATCGAGCCGATGCTGGAAGTACAGGTCGAGGTAGTCCGTGCCCAGCCGCTTCAAGGAGGCCTCGCATGCCTTGCGGACATGGGCGGGTTCGCCGCAGACACCGAAGGCAACGTTCTCCGCCGGAACGTAGCCGAACTTTGAAGAGAGCAGCACTTCGCTGCGACGTCCGCGCAGTGCCGAGGCCACCAGTTGCTCGTTGTGTCCCCAGCCGTAGAAGTCGGCGGTGTCGATGACGTTGATGCCCTGGTCGATCGCGCGCTGGATGACCTGGACGGATTCGGTGTCCGAGCGCTGGCCATAGGCATTGCTCATGGAGTAGCAGCCCAGCGCCATGCGCGTCACGGGTACGCCCGTCTTGCCGAGTTCACCCCGGAGAAGTTCATTTCGCATTTCGGGTTCCTGTTGGATTGCGCTTCAGTCGGTGCTTGCGCGATCCCTGAAGCTGGATGACTTCGGCGAGATGTACGCCGGAACCGGCAGGTCCCGGTCACGCAGGTAGTGCAGGATCCCGTCCTCGATGGCGCCCGCATCGCGGATATCCAGGAAGCGTTCGCCGTCGAAGTTGACGTTCGCGCCGTGGACGACCATGAATCCTTCGGCAGGACCTGTTGCGTCCTCGGGAACGGAGAAGGTGTGGATGGAGCCTGCGGGCTCGTAGAGGTAGCTGCCCTCGGTCTGCGGGTTGTGCGGATACTCCAGGTAGGCCCACTCGCCCTTGGTCGTGAAGAAGTGGACCGTGCCCGTGTGGAAGTGGGTCGGAAGCCGCGTGCCCGGCGCGAACTTGCCGTAGAGCACCCAGATGCCGTTCTCGCGGTCCAGGAAGAGGGGAATGACTTCCGAGCCCGGCGCCGCGCCGGGGACGAAGGTCATGTCGCGGATGTTGACGGTGAGCAGCTCGTCCTGCTGGGTGATGGAGGTGGGGGAGGTCATGGCATGTTCCTCTGCGACTTATTCGAGGCCCAGTTGCTGGAGCTTCAGATCCGGCGAGGTGTAGGGACGCTCGCAGATGATCTTGGAAGAGCCGGGCCGGAACTGGAAGGAAGCCGCCATGCGGACCTTGAACGAGCGCCCCGACGGCGGGTAGGTCTTGCCCTTGAGCTTGAGCTCGCCGAGGTGGGTGCCGAGCAGATAGAACTCGACCAGCACGGTGTGGGATTCGTCGTCGGCCGCCAGCGAGATGATCTCGTTCTTCTGGTCCGGGAAGGCCGTGCGCGAATTGTCGAAGTACTTTCGCACTTCCTCTTCGCCGTCATGGACCTGGCCATTGCCGTACATCTCGTAGCGCGGGTGCTCGAAGGTGTCGATGACGCCGTCCCAGTCCTGCGTGCACTCCAGGGCCATGTGGTCACGAACGGTTTGCAGGCGGGCCTGCCTCAGTTGAAGTTCAGTCATGTGGATGCTCCGTGGTTGTGTCGTGGAAACGTTTCCGCAATTCTGAACCTTCTTGTTTGACTGTGTATGCGGGTTTGTCCTAATCTTCGATCCATGTGCGGAGGTCTGCCACTGGTGGAGCAGAGCGTTTTACCAATGGAGATTCCCCAGCTCGATCACGCATAGCCAAGCCAATCTAGGGATTGCCCTAAGTAGAAACGTTTCCACAAAAAAGTTTAGGATTAAGCCCATGCCGAAAGCCACCCATCACTTTGCGAGCTTGCAGACCCACATCCAGGAGACCAACGCATGAAGCCACGTGCAACCATCCGCGACGTCGCCAAAGCGGCGGGCGTATCCCTCGGCACGGCATCGCGCGCACTGAACCGTGCGGGTCGGGTGAGCGAAGACGCCATCGCCGCCGTCACCAAGGCCGCGCGTCAACTCGGCTACGAGCCCGACGCGGTGGCGCAGAGCATGCGGACCCGCTCGACGGGCGTGATCGGGCTCCTGGTGTCCGACTTCGCCAACCCGCTGTACGCACGGATCATCACTTCCGTGGAAGCTTCCATGCAGGCGGCCGGATACACGCTGCTACTGGCCAACACGCACAACGATCGCAAGCGCGAGAAGGCGCTGGTCGAGACTTTCAGAGGCCGCCGGGTCGATGGCCTCATCCTCGGTCCATGCGAGGGCGAGTCGCCGGAATTGCTGGAGCGCATCGATGCCGACCTGCCCGTCGTGGCGCTGGACCGCGACTTCTCCGCCTCCGGCACCGGCGTGCACGTGGACCACTACCACGGTGCGCTCCAGGCCACGCGCTACCTGCTGAACCTCGGCCACACGGAGATCGCGTTGCTGACGCCCGGCAGCGTGCTGCGCCCCGGGCGCGACCGCATCGCGGGCTTCGAGGACGCCTACCGCGAGCGCGGCCTGACGCCCAATCCCAAGCTGATCCGCGCGGAACGGTCCGCGATGGACTACGCCTTCAGCGAGGCGCTCGGATTGCTGTCGGCGCCACAGGCACCCACCGCCTTCATGTGCCTGGGGACGCGCATCCTCTCCGGCGTGCTCCAGGCGCTGCGGCATTCGGGCCGCTCGGTGCCGGACGATGCCAGCGTTCTCAGCATCGGTGATACCGACTTGTCGCAACTGTTCAGCCCCGCGATCACATCGCTGACCTGGGACTTCGAAGCCGTGGGGACCGCGCTGGCCCAGTTGCTCCTCAAGCGGCTCGACCGCGACCTGAAGGCCGAGCCCGAACGCATCGTGCTGACGACCCAGATGGTGCTGCGCGAGTCGGTTGCGTCTGCGCAGGCGCCGAAGAACAAGGCGGCGCCAGGCGCATCGGCGCGAAGGGCGAGCCAGAAGGCGGATCGCGCAGGTTGAAGCGGGCCACGAAGGTCTGACGCCTTCGACTTCTCACATCTCATTTCTCAAACAACGGATTGAAAGGATTTCCTCATGAGTTCCATCTTTGGCGGCGTTCGCCAGATCGGGTATGTGGTCAAGGACATCGAGAAGGCGATGGACCACTGGGTCAAGCTGGGCGTCGGCCCTTGGTTTTACAAGGAAGATGTCGGGTCGACAGAATTCCGCTACTACGGCAAGGACTCGCGGATTCCCAAGCTGTCCATCGCACTGGCGAACTCCGGCGACTTGCAGATCGAACTGATCGAACAGCATGACGATGCGCCTTCGCTCTACCTCGACTCCCTGAAGAAGAACGGCGAAGGGGCACAGCACGTCGCCTACTGGACGCCCGACCGTTTCGACGAAATCTGCAAGCACCTGCTGGCACAGGGCTACGTGGAAGGCCACAGCGGACGCATGGGCGCCAACCGCGGGCCCTACGCGTACTTCGTCCATCCCGACCTGCCGAGCGCCATGTTCGAGATCTCCGACTCCAGCGGTGGCAAGGCCGAGTACTTCGCCGAGGTGAAGCGGGCTGCCGAGAACTGGGACGGCAAGGACCCGATCCGTCGCATCGGTGCGCCGAAATGAGCGCGGTGTCTTCAGTCCTTCCAGGCCGCACACCCGTGATGCCCGAGCGCATGAAGGGCGCGATGCTGACGCCGCAAGGCATTGCCATCCAGGAGCTGCCCGTGCCGCGGCCCGGCGCCACCGAGTTGCTCGTCAAGGTCCGTGCGAGTTCATTGAATCGTGCCGACCTGTTCCTGGCCGATGGGAGAGCGCATGGCGGCCATGGCGGAGCGGGCACGCCGCTGGGCCTGGAGTGGTCGGGCGACGTGGTGGCGATCGGTGCCGAGGTCAGCGACTTCAAGGTCGGCGACCGGGTGATGTGCACCGGCATCGGCGGCCTCTCCGAATATGCCGTGGCCGACTGGCGGCGCAGCTTTGCCTTCCCGCAACGCAAGATCGGCTACGAGGCGGCCGCGTGCCTGCCCGTGTCGCTTCGCACGACGCATGTGGCCATCGCCACGACGGGCCAACTCCAGAAGGGCGAATCGGTGCTGGTGCTGGGCGCCTCGTCGGGCGTCGGCCTCATGAGCCTCCAGGTGGCGAAGCTCCTGGGCGCGGGCCTGGTCATCGGCACCTCCACCAAGGCCGACCGGCGCGCGAAGCTGGGCGAGTTCGGTGCGGACATCGCCATCAACAGCAGCGACGCCGACTGGGCCGAGCAGGTGCTCCAGCACACGCAGGGTCGCGGTATCGACCTGCTGATCGACTTCCTGGCCGGCCCGCTGATCAACGACAGCATGCGGGCTGTCAGGGTGGGCGGGCGGATCGTCAACGTGGGTCGGATGGCGGGCGAGTCCGGCGCCTTCGACTTCGACCTGCACTCGATGCGGCGCATCCAGTACCTGGGGACCACCTTCCGCACGCGGACGGCCGATGAAGTCCATGCGATCCAGCAACAGGTACAGGCCGACCTCTGGCCGGCGCTGGAAGCCGGGCGACTCGGGGTTCCGATCGACGCTGCGTTGCCGATGGAGCGGGTCAAGGAAGCCTTCGACCTCATGCGCGCCAACGGCCACTTCGGAAAGATCGTCGTCACGCAGCAATGACCGCGCGACCACGCACCTTCACCCACGATTCAAGGAGACAAGACATGAAAGCATTCGCCAAGGTCGGACTCGTCGCGGCGTTGTTGATGGCCGGCGTTGCCGGGCACGCACAGTCCGGCACCGACTACCCCAACAAGCCCATCAAGTTCATCCTGCCGTCCTCGCCGGGTGGCGGTGGCGACATGGTCGGACGACTGATTGGCGAGGGCCTGCACAAGCGGCTCGGCCAGCCGGTCATCATCGACAACAACGCGGGTGCCTCGGGCACCATCGCCATCTCGCAGTTGTCGAAGGCCGCGCCCGATGGCTACACGATCGGCCTGGGCACCATGACGTCCACGACGCTGGCCCCGACCGTGTACCCGAAGCTGCCCTACGACCCGGTCAAGGACCTCACCACCATCGCCGGCATCGGGACCTCGCCCATCGTGCTGCTGGTGAGCAACGATGTGCCAGTGAAGGACCTGAAGGAGTTCCTGGACTATGCGCGCAAGAGCAAGGATCCGGTGCAGTACGGAAGCTGGGGCCTCGGATCGACCGGCCACTTCTGTGCCGAGGTGCTGAGCCAGAAGACTGGGGTTAAGCTGAGCCATGTGCCCTACAAGGGCTCGGCGCCGGTCATGACGGCGATGCTCGGCGGCGAGATCAAGGCGGCCTGGCTCGACATGGCAACCGGCACCGCCGCAGTCCGCAGCGGCAAGATCCACCCGGTGGCGCTGTGCACGCGGCCCACGGCCAGCTTCCCCAACGTCGCTACCTACAAGGCGCAGGGCGTGGACTTCGACCAATGGACGGGATGGGCCATGTTCGCACCGCCGAACATGCCCAAGCCCATCCTCGACAAGATCGCCAAGGCGGTCAAGGAAACGATCAGCGACCCGGCGGTGGCGGCCAAGCTGCTCGACTGGGGCATCACGGCCGAGTTCATCCCGGGCGAGCAGCGCAATGCGGACAACGCCAAGGACATCCAGGCCTGGCGCAAGATCGCCGTCGATGCTGCGATGAAGTTCGATTGATGACGAGGATCGACATGGGACAGTTCGATTCTTACGTGGCACTGGTGACGGGCGGCGCGGGTGGCATCGGCGCCGCGACGGCCCGGTTGCTGGCCGAGCGTGGCGCGACAGTCGTCGTCGCCGATCTTCGCGAGCCTGAGAGCGTCGGGTCGGAGGGAACGCGGCCGGACTTCCTTGCGCTCGATGTCACGTCGGAGGAAAGCTGGGCCAGCGTCATCGCGCAAGTCGTCGAGCGGCATGGAAAGCTGGATGTGCTCGTGAATGCGGCGGGCATCGTCGGCGATGTGGTGTCCGGCACGCTCGAGCGCACAACGCTTGCGGAGTGGCGCAAGGTGATGGCGGTCAACCTGGACGGAACCTTTCTCGGTTGCCGCGAAGCCATGACGGCAATGGGACGACAGGGCAGGGGCGCGATCGTCAATGTCTCGTCCGTCGGAGCCTATTACCCCACCACGCAAAGTGTTGCCTACGGCGCGAGCAAGGGCGGCGTCACGCAGTTGACCAAGTCCGTCGCTCTGTTCGGCAGCCAGGGCGGCAAGCGCATCCGCTGCAACTCGGTTCATCCGGGACGCACGGACACGGCCATGCTGGACAGCATCGTGGCCCAGCGCGCGCAGCGCACCGGCGACACGGGCAGCAGCGAAGCGAAGGCCTCGGCCCAGCGCATTCCCCTGGGCGCGGCGGGCACGCCCGAAGACGTCGCCAACCTGATCGCGTTCCTGGCGTCCGACGAGGCGGGCTACATCACCGGTGGCGAGTTCGTCGTGGATGGAGGGTGGAAGCTGCTTCGGTAAGACGCTACGCCGCGGCCTTCATCATCTCCATCACGCGCGCTGCCAATGCCGGCTCGCGCAGCACGCTGCGCGGCTTCAGCAGGTGCTGCACCTCGGAGGTCAGCTTGTGCACCGCCGGGTCGACGGCGCCCAGCCGTGTCAGCGTCGCGCCGTATTGCAGGATGTTCATCAGGTCCGCAGGGCGCTCGCCCACGGTCTGCGGGTACAGCAGGTCGGGCGTGGCCGACATGGCCCAGGGCGTGTCGATGATCGCGTCGGTGGCGGGCAGGAAACGACTCGCAAGACCGTCGAGCGGATTCTGGTCGCTTGCGGCCAGCAGGTCGCGCAGCACGCGGGCCTCGCATGCCGCGACCGACATGCCCTGTCCGTAGACCGGGTTGAAGCGGCAGATCGCATCGCCGATGGGCAGCAGGCCGCGCGGGAAGTTGTCCATCCTCGAGAAGTGCCGCCAGCTGCTGGACTGGAAGGCCATGCGCATCGGCTCGCCTTCAGGCTGCGCATCGCACAAGGCTTCGTGAACGGTCGCAACGCGCAGGCCCTTCGTGAAGTCGAGGAAGCCGTCGATGTCCCCCGGCGGCTTCTCCTCGCCCCGGCCGCCGATGGAGACCAGCCACCGATCGCCCTCGATCGAAAACATGATGCAGCCACGGCTGCTCTGCGGCGCTCTCGGGAAATGCATCAGGTACTTCCAGTCGGTGGGCGCATTGGCCGGCTTCGCGAAGATCGCGCTGGCGTAGCCGATGTCCAGGCCGATCACGGTTTCCGCAGGGGGCGGGCGGCCCGTGGCCTCCAGCGCGGCTAGGGTGGGGGTGGCGCGCCCCGAGGCGTCGATGACCAGGTCTGCATCGAGCGTCGTGATGATCCCGCCCGGCGCTTCATGGCGTATGCCGGTCACAGCCATGCCGTCGTCCGACGCGAGGATTTCCAGCACGCGGCGGTCATCGTGCACCACGACACCGCGCAATTGCTGAACGCAGGTGCGCACGGTCCACTCCAGCAGCGGGCGTGACATCGCCATGCCGCCAAAGCCGAGGTCGCGCTGCGGATAGGGATCGAAGCCCGGCCGTTCGAAGCGGCCATCCAGCCCCACGGTGTAGGGCACCGCGCCGCCTTGCTTGAGCCGTGCACCGAAGCCGGGCAGCAGCGCTTCCATCGCGCGCAAGCCGCCGGTCAGGAGCGCATGGGCATGGCGCCCTTGCGGTATGCCGGCACGATGCTGGGGACCATCGGGCAGATGGTCCCGTTCGAGGACCATGACTTCGTCGAAGCGATCGGCAAGCGCGGCGGCCGCGCACAGGCCACCGACGCCGGCACCGATCACCACGGCGCGATGCATGCGCACATCGGATTGCGAAGCAGGGCACATGGGCGACTCCCTTCTCGATACCGCTCGTCGAATGCGGCACGGCGAATGTCTCGTCGTGCGCTGGCGAGCGAAGCGCCTGGCCAGTCCATCCTTTTACGCGCCCAGTCGCGGCAAAGCATCCCCCCTCGGGTGGAAGACCGGCTCGATCGGCCGTCCGGCGCCGCGCATACTTCGGCTCACCATGGATATGAGCACGGGCCTCGGCCTGAACCTGCTGTTGCGCGGCGCCGCGGTCGGCGTGCTGCTGCTCGTCGCGGCCATGCTCTGGCGCGACCATGCGCGATCCACCGCGGCACGACTGGGTGCCCTGACGGCGCTGTCCGTGGCGGCGGCCACGCTGGCGACGATGCCGGGCTTTGCCGGCTTGCCGTTCCCGTTGCGGCTGCTGGTCTCGGGGCCGGCGGCGGCCAGCATGTTCGTGTTCTGGCTGTTCACCTGTGCGCTGTTCGATGACGACTTCGTGACACGCGGATGGCATGCGCTGGCATGGCTGGCGCTGGCGGGCCTTGGCGTCGCCAACTGCGCAGCCGCCTTGCCGCCGCCGTCGCCGTGGGCGCAGGCGGCGAACCTGGCGCTGGCGGCGGTGCCGGCGACCTTTGCCGTGCTGGCCATCGCGCAGTCGCTGGCCCGTTGGCGGGAAGACCTCGTCGAAAGGCGGCGGGAGTTGCGGACGCTTGTCGTGGCCGCCACCTCGCTCTATACGCTGGCGCAGGTGCTGGCCGCGTGGGTGTCCGGCACGGGTTTGCGGGAGGTGGTCGAAAGCACGGCGAACGCGGGCGGCGTCTTCGTGCTCACGCTGTTCGTTGCCTGGCGCCTGCTGCGGCCGGATCATGGCGGGCTGTTCGGGGCGGCGGAAGTGCCCGCTTTGGCCGCGACGGCTCCGCATCCACAGCTCGACCCGGCGCCGACGTCAGTGCCGGCTTCAGCCCTCGGGCCCATTCCGTCATCGGCGGCGCCTCCCGATCCAGCGCCCTTGCCAGCAGCAGACCCGCGTCAGGTCGACGCGCTGGTCACGCTGATGACCGTCGATCACCTGTACCGGGAGCCCGACCTCACCATCGGCGCGCTGGCCGAGCGCCTCGGCTTGCCCGAGCACAAATTGCGGCGCCTGATCAACCAGGGCTTGGGCCACCGCAACTTCAGCGCCTTCCTGAACACCTGGCGCCTGGCTGATGCACGACGCTGGCTGTCCGATCCGCAACAGGCCAACACGCCGATCCTCACGATTGCGATGGACGCCGGCTTCCAGTCGATTGGGCCCTTCAACCGGGCGTTCAAGGCCGACACCGGCATGACACCGACCGAATTCCGGCGTGCGGGCGGGGCGCCAGCGGCCCCTGTGCCGCCTGGCAACCTGGCCGAATCCGGAATCGGCTAGTCGCACGCAGAAGTCGGCCAGACGCAGGCCGTTCCGGCAAGGAAAGTGGGCGAGCCAATTTCGGCCGCCCTCCGATTCCTCCACATGAAAGCTCTCGCTCGCATCGCGCTGGCCCTGGCCGGCACCGCCGTCCTTCCGGCCTGCGGACAACTCTCGCCCGGCAGCGCGGCCCTCGTCGCAACCGGCTACGCCAGTCACCAACTCTGCTCGGCGGTATTCGTCGCCGGCCGGGACGCCGCGCGCTACTACAAGGAGGCGATCGCGCCGGTCGCCGGACCCATCGCATCCCTGACCGCCTACACAGTCGACCTCGAGCACCGCGAGGTGCGCGCCACGCTGGCGGGGATGGCCGAGTCCCGTGCGGTCTTCCGGCCGCCGCTCGGCTGCGTGAATGCGACCGACAGGGTGCTGCCAGACGCGCCAGGCGTGCCTGCGCCGCAGGGCACGACCACGGCCTTGCTCCCGGACATCGCTGGCGACGCGCTGGTGGAGGCATCGGACCCCGCGTTCCGGGCCGCGCTCGACCGTGCCTTCGATGAACGCGCGCAAGCGCCGCACCGGCACACCGAAGCCGTCGTCATCGTGCACCGCGGCCGCGTCATCGCCGAGCGTTATGCCGACGGCGTGGGCATCGACACGCCGCTGACTGGCTGGTCGGCCACCAAGTCGGTGACCAATGCGCTCCTCGGGATCCTGGTGCGACAGGGCAAGCTCGACGTGAAAGCGCCCGCACCCGTGGCGGCATGGGCCGACCTGCACGACCCGCGCCACGCCATCACCATCGACCAGTTGTTGCGCATGACCAGTGGCCTGGACATGGGCCAGTCCCTGACGGCTGGCGCGCTGACCGCCTTCGACCCGACGTCCCGGATGATCTTTGTCGAGGCCGACACGGCGGCCATGGCGGAGACCGCTCCGCTCGCGCATGCACCCGGCAGCACCTGGAACTACAGCAACACGAACACCCAGTTGCTCTCGCGCATCGTGCGCGACCAGGCGGGTGGCACCGCCCAGGCAACGCGCGAATTCGCACAGCGCGAACTGTTCGACAAGCTGGGCATGCGCCACGTGACGCTGGAGTTCGATGGTGCGGGCACGCCCATCGGCGCCAGCCACCTGTGGGCGCCGGCGCGCGACTGGGCCCGGTTCGGCCTGCTTTTCCTTCATGACGGCGTGGTCGGTGGCCAGCGCATCCTGCCTGCTGGCTGGGCCGACTACTCCGCTGCGCCCACGCCTGGCAGCGAGGACTTTGGCTATGGCGCCGGCTTCTGGACCAACCGCGGCGATGGTGCAGGCGCGCGCTACCGCGTCGGCCGCGGCATGCCGGCGGATGCCTTCATGGCGAGGGGCGCGCACGGCCAGTACGTCGTGATCGTGCCGTCGGAAGACCTGGTGCTCGTGCGGATGGGGCCGGCCTTCACGCCGCGCGATGACATGGATGCCGTGGCGCGGCTGACGCGTGAAACGATCGAGGCGGTGTCGGGGCGGGCAGTGGCTCAAGCCCCCGTGTCGAACTGATCCTGGTTGCGCCCCTTGAACGGCGCATAGAAGGCGCGGATGCTGGCGATGTCGGCCTCGACATCCTCGCCCGGGTCGACCAGCGGCCCCAGGCCGCAGCGGCGGCCGCCCCAGTCCAGGTAGGACAACTGGATCGGCAGTCCCGCCCCGCGCGCAATGTGGTGAAAACCGGACTTCCATTGCGCGGTGCGGCTGCGTGTGCCTTCGGGGGAGACGACCAGTTGCAGCGGGCCGGGCGCCGAGGTCAGGGCCAGCACCGACGCGGCAACCAGGTTGTTGGCCCGCTCGCGGTGTACCGGAATGCCGCCCAGCCAGCGCATCAGCCAGCCGAAGGGCGCAGGAAACAGGGAGGCCTTGCCCAGCCAGCGGATGTTCATGCCCAGGCCGAAGGCCGCCATCAGCGTGAACGGGAAATCCCAGTTGCTGGTGTGCGGCGCCGCGATCACGACGCAGCGGGCCGCGCGTGGCGACAACGCACCCTCCAGGCGCCAGCCGAGCAGGCGCAACATGCCGCGCGACGACGAGCGCAGCAAGGGCTCCAGCAAGGGTGTGTTGAAAATGGTACGGGCCACTGGGGGGCGAGCATAAGGCAAGCTAGCGCCTACACTCATTTGATGCCGGAACCTTTGGAACCGAAGATCGAGCGCCCGCCGCCAGCGGCCTTGGCGCCGGCGCACTCCGCTTCGGTCGAAGTGGCATCCCGCCGCATGCTCGCGTTGCTCGGCGCCGCCGTCACGGCGGGCTTCGAGGCCGGCGCCATCGGCTACGTGCTGCCGGCCATGCGATCCGCCACCGGCGCCTCGGCGCAGCTGGCTTCCATGCTGCTGTCGGTCTTTGTCGCGGCGACGCTGGTGGGGGTGCCGCTCGCGGCGATCGCCGCGCGACGCCGGGGCGCCACGCAACTGTTGCGTGCCTGCCTGATGCTGGCCGTGGTGTCGGGCGGCCTGGCGACGGTGCTGCCCAGCCCCGACGGTGTGCTGTTCGCGCGTGCGTTGCAGGGCCTGGCCCTCGGCCCCTTGCTGCCCTTGGTGGCGGCCGTCATCGTTGTCCATTGGCCGCCGACACAGCATGGCCGGCTGCTCGGCCAGACATCGATGACCTATGGCCTGACCTACGTGGCCGCCACCATCGGCACGCCGTGGCTGCTGGAACTGGGATGGCGCAGTGCCTTCGGACTGGGCGCCTGCCTGGCCTTGTTGTCCTTGCTGTGGCCGTTGCCGGCGTCGTCGCCCGCCCATGAAGCGCGGTCCGCTTCGCCCTGGTGGCTGGCCTTCAGCCGGCCGATGCATGCGACCGCGTTGCTGGCGCTGGGCACCGGCGCGGGGCAGGCGGTGCTGGTGTGGATGCCGTCGGTGGCGGTCATCCGGCTGGGCCTGGACATGAAGGCCACGGCGCCGCTGATGGTGCCGCTGCTGCTCGGTGGGCTGTGCGCCACGGCCTTTGTGATCCGATCGCTGGACCGCATGGGCGCGCGGTCCATGGTGCTGATCGGGCTGGCCACCGCACTCGCCGGCGTGCTGATGGTGGTGGCTGCACCGCCGCATGCGGCTTTCTTCATGGTTGGCGGCGCGGCACTGGGCTTTGGTATCGGCTTGTTGTCGGGCGGGCCGTTGCGCTACGCCGCCGCGCGTGCGCTGCCGCCCGATGCGCAAACCCTGGCGCAAGGGGCTGTGGCTTGGTTGACCGACGTAGGGCTGCTGGTCGGCAGCCTCGCGATGGGCTATGTGGCCGGGTGGGGCGGCGATGCACTCACGGGCCTCGAAGCGGCGGTAGGCCTGGCCGGTGGACTGATGTTGCTGTGCGCCCCGGCCGTGCTGCGCTTGCCGCGAAAGGCCGATGAATGAAGGGGTCGACGAGCCACGACGTCATGGAACACATCAAGCCCAGGGACGCCGCCGCCATGGCCTTGCTGGGCCGCTGCCCCATCTTTCGGCGCTGTGGCCCGGCCGACCTGGCGGCGCTCGCCGGCAGCACGCGCTGGATCGACCATGCCGATGGCACCGACCTCGTGCGCGAAGGCGACATGCCGCAGGAGTTGCTCATCGTCGAACAGGGCCGAGCGCAGGTGCTCAAGCGCGGTGCCACCGGCGAGGAGCACGTGATCAACCGCGTCGGTCCGGGCGACTCAATCGGCGAGATGGCCCTGTTCGACATCGTGCCGCGGTCGGCCACTGTCCGGGCCGAGGGACCGGTGCGAACCCTGGCGCTGCCGCTCGCCGACATCGTGCACCTGGCCGAGTCGCGGCCATCGCTGGTGCCGGTGCTGATCGACATCGGCGCGCTGGTGGCCGAGCGCCTGCGCCTGGCCAACGTCAACACCGCGGCGGCGGCCGATCGCGTGCTCGCCGAGGAACGCACGCGTGCCGTCATGGGCCGCTTCACGCTGCTGCTGTTGCTGGCCTACACCGTCTACACCTGGGTGCTCGGCACGGCCATCGAGGTGAAGGAGACCTTCGGCCGCAGCGAGTTCGTGACGGTGCCGGCGATCTTCGTCTGCTGCGCGATCCTCTATGCCTTCGTGCACGTGTCGAAGTATCCGGCGCGCTTCTTCGGGTTGAGGTCGGAACATGCCGGTCGGCACGTGCGCGAGGCGCTGCTGTTCACCTTGCCATTGATGGCCGGCACGGTGCTGCTCAAGCTGGCGCTGATCGAGTGGCTGCCGGGCATGGAGGGCATGCCGGTGTTCAAGATGTTCCCGCCGTCGCCCGGGGCGTTTCCCGGTGAATTCAATCCCTGGCTGGCCGCGGCCTACGTGTTCTTCGCGCCGTTCCAGGAGCTGATCTATCGCGGCGGCGTGCAGGGGCCGTTGACGCACTTCCTGACCGGGCGCTGGCGCACCTGGCTGGCCATCGTCGGGGCCAACATCATCTTCTCGGCGGCGCACCTGTACGTGTCGCCCGGGCTGGCCGGCATCGCCTTCGTGGCCGGGCTGTTCTGGGGATGGTTGTATGCGCGGCAGGGCGGGCTGATCGGCGTGTCGGTGTCGCACGTCGTGCTGGGGCTCTGGGCCTTCGAGGTGGTCGGGCTCGGCGTGCTTCAGTAGGGTCTTTGCATTGCTACGATTTGGACGGCGCAAGCATCGCGCCAGAAAAATCAAATCAATATCCAGGAGACCCAAGCCCATGTCCAAGCCCACCGACTTCACAGCCATCCTTGCCCAATGGGAAGCCGAGCGACCCGATACCGTTGCCATCACCTTCGGCGCATCGCGTTGGACATGGGCCGAACTGGCCACGCGCGTGCGGCGCAATGCCGCGGCCCAGCGCGCCGCCGGCCTGGTGCCGGGCGACCGCGTGGCGGTGCTGGACCTCAACCATCCGGCCTGCCTGGAGCTGACGCTGGCTTGCGCGCAGGTCGGCACGGCCAACGCGGTGGTCAACTTCCGGCTGGCGCCGCCCGAGATCGCCTATGTGATCAACGACTCGCGTGCGCGCATCCTCTTCGTCGGGCCGGAGTTCGCGGGCGCCGTCGCGCAGTTGCGCGACAAGCTGCCGACCATTGAGCGCGTGATCCGCATCGGCGGCCCCGACGACGAGTACGAGGCATGGCTCGCGGCACAGGAACCCGATGCCGCCGTCCATCCGTCGAAGCCCGAGGACTGCTTCGTCCAGCTCTACACCTCCGGCACCACCGGCTTCCCGAAGGGCGCCATGCTCACGCACCGCGGCATGGTCGCGCATGCGCACAACGTAGCGGTGGACCAGTCCATCGGTCCCGACGCGATCGTGCAGGTCGCGATGCCGCTGTTCCATGTGGGCGGCACCAGCTATTCGCTCGCGGCCCTCGGCCAGGGCGCGCGCATCCACATGGTGCGCATGCCGGACCCGGCGGCGGTGCTGGAGATGCTCGAGCGCGAGAAGGTCACGCACACCTTCCTGGTGCCCGCGCTGCTGGCGATGATGGTCAAGGTGCCTGGCGCGGGGGACCGTGACTACTCGGCTTTGAAGACGCTGTCCTATGGCGCATCGCCGATGCCGCTGCCGGTGATGCGCGCGACCCACGAGATCTTTCCCGGCGTGATGCAGCAGGTCTACGGCATGACCGAGCAATGCGGCGTCGTCAGCGTGCTCCCCACCGCGGACCATGAGGACCCGGCGGTGGCGCATCGGCTGGTGTCGGCGGGCAAGGCGATCCACGGCGTTGAGATCAAGGTCTGCGATCCCGTGACCGGCGAGCCTGTGGCGGTCGGCGAGCCCGGCGAGATCTGGGTTCGCAGCGAGCAGGTCATGGGCGGCTACTGGGGCAAGCCGGAGTCCACCGCCGCGGCGATCACGGAGGACGGCTGGCTGCGCTCCGGCGACGGCGGCCACATGGATGCGGACGGCTACCTCTACGTCACCGACCGCATCAAGGACATGATCATCAGCGGCGGCGAGAACATCTATCCGGCCGAGATCGAGCGGGTGATGGTCGAGCATCCGTCCATCGAGGACGTGGCCGTGATCGGCGTGCCGGACGAGAAGTGGGGCGAGGTGCCGAAGGCCGTCATCGTGGCGCGGCCCGGCCACACCATCGACAGCGCGCAGATGATGGCCTGGTGCCGCGAGCGGCTGGCCTCGTTCAAATGCCCGAAGTCCTTCGACGTCATCGATGCGTTGCCGCGCAATCCGACCGGGAAGGTGCTCAAGAAGGACCTGCGCAAGCCGTACTGGGAAGGCCACACGCGCCAGGTCGCCTAGGCGACAGCAAGCCGCGGCGCGGCTAAGGGCAAATCAGGATGCTCCCCGCGCCGCGAAGACTGAGACTCGTCGGCGACCAGGCGAGGCAATGCCGCGCGACGTGCCATGCATTGCACGCGAAGACGGCCCGGACAGGACGCTCACATTTGAAGAAGTTCCACGTCTCGCAGCAGGGCATCGTCTTCGTCCTGTTCGTGATCATGTTCGCCGGCTTCGCGTTGTTCCTGCGGGGCTTCGCGCAGGTCGACAACCTGCTCACGCTGCTGCAGAACGTGGCCATCCTGGGTATCCTCGGGCTGGGCATGTCGGTGGTGGTGATCGGGCGCGGCATCGACATCTCGATGATCGCGGCGCTGGCGGTGCCTTCGGGGCTGCTCTTGCAATTGATGCAGAACGGGATGTCGGTGCCTTCGGCCTGCGCGGTGGCGATCGGGCTGTCGCTGGTGTTCGGGCTGGTGAACGGCTGGCTCATCGCCTACGCGGAAGTGCCGTCGCTGTTCACCACGCTGGCCTCCGGGCTCTTCCTGGCGGGCTGCGGGCAGGCCTTCTTCTTCCAGCTCGAAGTGGTGCAGTGGCCGGCCTCGCTCGACGCCCTCGCATGGATGGGGCGCGGCAGCTTTGCCGGCGTGCCGATGCCGGTGGTGATGTTCGGTTTGTCCGCCGCGGCGCTGGCGCTGTTCCTGAAACGGATGCGCGCGGGCGCATTCATCTACGCCATCGGCGACAACCCCTTCGGTGCGCGTGCCGCCGGCTTGCCGACGCGGCCGATCATGGTGCTGCAGTACGTGATGGCGGCGCTGATCGGCGTGTTCGCCGGCATCGTGATGGCCGCCTCGGTCAACAGCATGCCGACGCGCATCTACAACTCCACCATGATCTACGACGTGGTGCTGGTGGTGGTGCTGGGCGGCATCGGGCTCTCGGGCGGGCGCGGCGGGGTGCTCAACGTGATCATCGGCACGCTGCTGATCGGCACCATGCTCAACGGCATGACGATCCTGGACGTGTCGTATTCCGTGCAGAACATCGTGAAGGGCGTGGTGTTGCTGGTGGCGATCCTCGTGGATTCGATCTTCAACCCGCGCAACGAAGAGACCGCCCAACAAGGTGACATCTAGGTTTTGAAAGTGCCACACGCCAGGCCTCCATTGGCGCCATGCAGACGAACGAAGGAGACTCTCATGCATCTCGCAAACAGGATAGCGATCGCAGCCTTCATGGCCCTGGGCCTGGCGGGCGCGCAGCAGGCATTGGCGCAGGGCAAGGGCCTGGACGAGCCCTTCCGCGAAGGCTACAAGAAGGCGCTCGACGGCAAGACGGTGGGCTTCATCCCGGTGGCGATGGGCTTCGACCTGTCGCAGGGCTGGTTCAACGGACTCAAGAAGGAACTGGAGCCGTCGGGCATGAAGGTGGTGGTGCGCGACCCGAACTGGAACACCAACGCCGGTGCGCAGGCCTTCACCGCGCTCATCGCGGAGAAGCCGGCCGTCATCGTGATCCACAACCCTGACGTCGCCACTTATGCCAAGCTGATCTCCAAGGCCGAGTCCGAAGGCATCTACGTGGTGCAGATCAACATGCGCTCGGCGCAGCCCTCGACCGCCTTCGTCGGCGCGGACTGGGTCGACATCGGTGAGCGCACCACGACGGCGGTGGTCAATGCCTGCAAGGGCAAGTCGAACAAGATCGCGATCGTGCAGGGCGCACCGACGGCGGCCGCCAGCGCCTATACGCTCAAGGGCGTGGAGAACGTGCTGGCGAAGAACGCGGACGTGAAGGTGGTGTCCAACCAGGCCGCCGATTGGGACGCGGCCAAGGCCAAGGCGCTGACACAGACTGTGCTCAAGCAGAACCCGGACCTGTGCGGCATCGTCGGCTTCTGGGACGGCATGGACATCGGCACGGCGGCGGCGATCAAGGAAGCGGGCCTCACCGGGAAGGTGTTCCTCGCGACCTCCGGCGGCGGCGAGCAGAAGGGCGCCTGCGACCAGGTGAAGTCCGGCGCCATCGACTACGACCTGAGCTACGACGTGCCCACGCAGGCCAGCAACATGGCCGCCATGATCAAGTGGCTGGTGCAGGGCGGCATGAAGCCGGGCGTGGCCAAGCAGAACATCTACACCACGCTGATCCCGATCACCAAGGACAACGCGGCTGCAGACGGCACCTGCTGGAAGCTGACCGCGAGCAAGTGACCCCAGGGTGACCGAAACCCTCACGCGGCTGCGCTACCGCTACTGGCCCGACCACTGGGTCGGCGAGATCCTGTCCAAGCGCTGGACGGAGACCGCCATCCCGGTGCTGCTGCTGGTGCTCGTCGTCATCGCCTCGGGGCGGCTGATCGGCAACTTCTACTCGGCCGGCGCGCTGGCCGACACCTTGCGGCAGGCCGGCGAGATCGGCCTGATCGTGCTGGGCATGGGGCTGGTGATGATCGTCGGCGGCATCGACCTCTCGGTGGGGTCGATGTTCGCGCTGACGAATTTCTTTGCGCTGCTGTTCATCCATGTGCTGAAGTGGCCGGTGGTGCTGGCCGTCCCTGCGACGCTGCTTTGCGGCGCGGCGCTGGGGGCGATCAACGGGTACCTCATCGGCTACCTGCGGCTGCGCGCCTTTCTCACGACGCTGATCACGCTGATCATTTTTCGGTCCGTGTACGAGATCCTGAGCGGGCAGTATTCGACGGCGATCGCGGGCAATCTGCCGGATTCGGAGGTGTGGGACTTCATCGGCAGCGGCGCCTTCCTCGGGCTGCCAACTGTTGCGTGGTTCTATGCGGTGGTGGCCATCGCGGGGCACATCATGCTGACGCGGCTGCGCATCGGCTGGCACATCATGGCCATCGGTGGTTCGCGGCGCTCTGCCTACAACGGCGGCATCGCGGTGCGTCGCACGGTCTTTCTCTGCTACGTGGGCTGCGGCGTGTTGACCGGCGCGGCGGGCTGCTTCTTCGCCTCGCGACTGGCGACGGCGGGGGCGGACATCGGCATCGGCATGGAGGTGCTGGTGCTCACGGCGGCGGTGATCGGCGGCATCAGCCTCGGAGGAGGGCGCGGCTCGGTGACCAAGGCGATGGTGGGGACGCTGCTGGTGCTGTTGATCACCAACGGGCTGACCTCGATGTCGGCCTCGGGCGGCGTGATCCGCATGGTGCTGGCGGGCATCCTGATCCTGGCCGCGGTGATCGACGTGCGCTGGTTGAAGAACCGGCAGCGCATCATCAGCAAGGTCTATGTGAGCCCGACCTACCACCGCTTGGGCAATGCACCGGATTGCAGCATGGGCGGTGGCGGCGCCTTTGCGCTCAACAACAAGCTGCGCGACGTGAGCCTCATCGGCCTGGGCCGCATCGAGTCGCCGGAGGATGTGATCCTCGACCGCGACGACAACCTCTATGCCGGCTCGCGCCACGGCGACATCATCCGCTTCTTCGCGCCGGACTACGAGCGCATGGAGGTCTTCGCGCACATCGGCGGGCAGCCGTTGGGCATGGCCTTCGACCGCGAGCAGAACCTGTACGTGTGCATTGGTGGCATGGGCCTGTACCGCATCAAGCCCGACAAGACCGTCGAGCGCGTGACCGACGAGACGAATCGAAGCTGGCGCTCCATCAACGACGACAGCCGCCTGCGCCTGGCCGACGACCTGGACATCGCCGACGATGGCCGCATCTTCTTCAGCGAGGCGACGGTGCGCTACGAGATGGATGAGTGGCCCGTCGATGGGCTGGAGGCGCGCGGCAATGGCCGCATCGTCTGCTGGGACCCGCGCGACAACAGCACGCGCACCGTGCTGCGCGATCTCAAGTTCCCGAACGGCATCTGCATCGCGAGCGACGGCCAGTCGATCCTGTTCGCCGAGACCTGGGGCTGTTGCATCAAGCGCTACTGGTTCGATGGGCCGAAGAAGGGCCGCGTGGAGAGCGTCATCGACAACCTGCCGGGCTACCCGGACAACATCAACCTCGCGTCGGATGGCAACTATTGGCTGGCGATGGTCGGCATGCGCTCGCCTTCCTACGACCTCGCGATGCGCATGCCGGGCTTCCGCAAGCGCATGGCGCAGCGCCTGCCGCTGGACGAATGGCTGTTCCCCAACATCAACACCGGCTGCGTGCTCAAGTTCAACGAGGCGGGCGAGGTGCTGGAGACGCTGTGGGACCTGGGCGGAGAGAACCATCCGATGATCACCTCGATGCGCGAACACAAGGGCCACCTCTACCTGGGCGGCATCTCCAACAACCGCATTGGTGTCTACAAGCTGCCTGACGCCGATCCCACCTTCTCGCAGTACGAACGCCGCTGGAGTGCCAATCCATGAGGGGCGCGCTGGGCGGGTTTGTGGACCGCGTGCTCGGACGCGGCAGTGCGGCCATCACGGTGCCGGTGATGGACGGCGCGCTCAAGCCCAACCGCGTGCTGGACAACGCGCAGGTCGTGGACACGCTGGAAGGCATCGACGACCTGGCCACCGATGGCTACCGGCTCTATGCGACGGCCGGTCCGGTGCTCTACGGCCTGGAAGGTGGCAGCCTGGTCGAGATGCTTCGGATGGACGGCGACATCACCGCGATGGCCGTGCACGAGAACGGCGCGGTGGCGCTCGCGGTGGGCGGCAGGCGCATGAGCGTGATGTCGCGCGGGCGCACGGGTTGGGGCGAGCGGGCCAGGCTGGAGCAGGTCGCAGGCGTGCCGCTGCGGGGCGTCAATGCGCTGTGCTTCGACGAGGAAGGCGAGAACATCCTGCTGAGCGATGGGTCGGCCGAGCATGCGCCGGCCGACTGGTGCCGCGACCTCATGGAGAAGGGCCGCAGCGGGCGCGTGCTGCGCTGGAGCAGCGGCGGCCAGGCCGAGCTGCTGGCGAGCGGCTTGCACCACGCGTTCGGCGTGCTGCCGCTCGATGGCGAGGTCATCTTCAGCGAGAGCTGGCGGCATCGCGTGATGCGCGCGGCCACGGACAAGGGCGCGAAGTCCACGCCGCTGCTGTCGGACCTGCCGGGCTATCCTTCCCGCATGGCCCACGCCGCGGCGGGTGGCTTCTGGCTGACCTGCTTCGTCTGTCGAACGCAGCTCGTGGAATTCATCCTGCGCGAGGACGCGTACCGCAAGCGCATGCTGCAGGAGATCGAGCCGAGCCTCTGGGTCGCGCCCGCGCTGCGCTCGGGGGCGAGTTTCCTGGAGCCGCTGCAGGGTGCGGGCGTCAAGCAGATGGGCGTTCTCAAGCCCTGGGCCCCACCGCGTTCCTACGGCCTGGTGCTGCACGTCGACGCAGCGGGTCGCACCACACGTTCGCTGCACAGCCAGGTCGACGGCCAGCACCACGGCATCACGGCCGTGGCGGAGTACCACGGCGCGCTCTATGCCGCCTCGAAGGGAAGCGGGCGCCTGTTGCGGGTGGAGTTCGACGCGATGGAGGAGGGGGAATGACCGACATGGGCACCGATGCCATTGCAGCCCCCGCATCGACTGACAGCGCCGTCGACAACGTGCTCGAACTGCGCGCCGCCACCAAGAAATACGCCGGCGTTCCGGCCATCGAGGACGTCGACTTCACGCTGCGCCGCGGCGAGATCCATGCGTTGGTCGGCGAGAACGGCGCGGGCAAGTCCACGCTGACGAAGGTCATGGCCGGTGTGGTGTCCTTGTCGAGCGGCCAGATGCTGGTCGAGGGCCAGCCGGTGGAGCTGAAGACGCCGCTGGAGGCCCGCCACAAGGGCATCGCCATGGTGTTCCAGGAGACCAGCCTGGTGCCCACCATGACCGTCGCCCAGAACCTCTACCTCGGCCAGGAGGCCTTCTTCAACCGGCTGCGCGGCGTCTACATCGCGGCGCAGCAGTTCATGCAATCGCTCAACTTCGACGTGGACCCGACCGCCACGGTCGGCATGCTGGGCGCGGCCAAGAAGCAGATGGTGGAGATCGCGCGGGCGGTGCTGCACAAGGCCCGCATCATCATCTTCGACGAGCCCACGGCCAGCCTCACGCCGGAGGAAAAGAAGTACTTCTTCGATTTGATCTTCAACCTCAAGGCGCGCGGCGTGTCGATCATCTTCATCTCGCATGCCTTGGAGGAGGCGCTGCTGCTGGCCGACCGCATCACGGTGCTGCGCGATGGCAAGCATGTGGTGACGGACGACAAGGCCAACTTCGACCGTGCGCGCATCGTCAAGGCGATGGTGGGGCGCGACCTGTCGCAGACCCTCTACGGCCAGCGCAAGACCACGGTGCGGCCGCAGGGCGAATGCCTGCTCGCGGTGCGCAACCTGCGCATGGCCTCGATGGTCAAGAACAACTCGCTGTCGGTCTTCGCAGGGCAGGTGACCGGCGTGTTCGGCCTGGTGGGGGCAGGGCGCACCGAAACCTTCAAGGTGGTGGCCGGCCTCATCAAGCGCGACTTCTTCCATGGCGGCGAGGTGCTCCTGCGCGGCAAGCCGGTGCGCTACAAGGTGGCGCGCTCGGCGGTGCGCGACGGCATCGCCTACATCACCGAGGACCGCAAGATCGAAGGCTTCTTCGAGACCATGTCGATCCAGCAGAACATCTACATGGGGCTGCTGGGGCGCATCGGCAGCGCCTTCGGATGGGTGTCGGGCGCGAAGGCGCGGGCGGTGGGCGAGCACTGGACGCAGTTGCTGAACGTACGCGCAATCGGCAAGGACGTGAAGGTGATCGAACTGTCCGGCGGCAACCAGCAGAAGGTGGTGATCGCGCGCTCCCTCGTGCAGGACCCGGACGTGATCATCTTCGACGAGCCGACGCGCGGCGTGGACGTGGGCGCCATCGCGGAGATCCATGCGGAGATCAACCGGCTCGCGGATGCGGGCAAGGCCGTGGTGGTGATCTCGTCGTACCTGCCCGAAGTGATGTCCTTGTCCGACAGGATCCTGGTGGCGAAGCAGGGCAAAGTCGTGGTCGAGTTTTCCGCGCTGGAGGCGACGCAGGAAAAGATCATGTACGCCGCAATCCATTGACGAAAGGGGGCTCGGTAAAGCCCTCGCGGCTCCCCCCGGAAGGGGAGGAAGTTCGCGCAGCCGCATGGATACTGGCATGAGATTCGCCTGACCCCAAAGCCTCATGAAAATCCTCGACGAGCACGCAGTGCGCCGGTTCCTCGACATGGACGCCTTGATTCCCGCCATGGAACAGGCACTGCACGCACTGTCGTCCGGCGGGGCGGTGCAGCCGCAGCGCAACGTGCTGTCCGTTCCGGGGCAGGGTGGCTTCTTCTTCACGATGCCGGCCAGCGTCTCGGGGCAACTGGGCGCCAAGCTGGTGACCTTCTATCCGCAGAACAAGGGCGTGCACACGCACCATGCGCTGGTGATGCTGTTCAAGCCCGAGACCGGCGAACCACTGGCCGTGATGGACGGGCGGCTGATCACGGAGATGCGCACGGCCGCGGTGTCGGCGGTGGCGACGCGTTTGCTGGCCCGCAAGGATGCGCGCTCGCTGGCCATCCTCGGCTCGGGCGTGCAGGCGCGCAGCCACCTGGAGGCGCTGCGCAAGGTCCGGCCATTCGAGGAGGTGAGCGTCTGGAGCCCCAACCGTGGCGAGGCCTTCGCGCGTGAACATGGCGTGCGCGCGGCCAAGTCGGCGGAGGATGCGGTGCTCGGTGCCGATGTGATCGTCGTCGCGACGACCTCGCGCACGCCAGTGCTGATGGGGCGATGGCTGTCGCCGGGCGTGCACATCAACACGGTGGGGGCGCCGCGGCCGGACTGGCGCGAGCTGGATGACGAGGCGCTCGGCCGTTGCCGGCTCTACGTCGAGGCACGGGAGGCGGCCTCACGTGAGTCGGGCGACGTCATCGCGGCGGGGCACATCTTCGCGGAGCTCGGGGAGGTCGTCGACGGCAGCCGCCCGGGCCGCCAGCATGCCGATGACATCACGCTGTTCAAGTCGGTCGGCGTGGCGGTGGAGGACATCGCGAGCGCCGGACTGGTGTACCGCGCCTTGATGGACGCTGCGCAACCGCACTAGCTGGCAGGCGATTCCTCTCGCCTGCCGCACACCTGCCATCGCTGGCAGGTCATTCCTTTCGCCTGTCCTACAGCCGCAAATCGCCCATTGCGCAAGCCCCTTTGCTCGTTGCGGTTTTTTGCGTTGCTCGATCGCGACAAAGAGGTGCAATAAAACGAATTAATTCAATTCACCCACGCGAACTATTGAATTAGCCAGATTCACAATTTCCGAGACTTTTTTGTGGTTTGTGAAAAATTCACTGGCAAATGCGCCCCTGTCCTACAAATTGCGAGCAAACTAGCCCCGTCGTAAGAAATGTCCTACAGGACGCCCTCGCAAAATTTATCGAAGACGCAATTGTGAAATGGAGTTCACAATTTAGATAAATACCGAATCTCGTCGGAGATCGAATTTGCATGGGCGGGTGATTATCGCCTGGCGGCATCGCTTTCATGCATTCAGTTCTTTGGGGAGATTCGTAATGAACAAGCATCACCGCGTCGTCTGGAATGAATCGCTCGGCACCTATGTCGCAGCGCCGGAAACCGCCAAGGGTCGCAGCAAGTCGAGCACCCGCACCACGGCGTCGCAAGTGCTGCTCGGCGTGGCGGCCCTCTTTGGCGGCAGCTCGGCAATGGCCCTCGACACCACGATCTCCGGCAATTGGAACAGCGCGAACAACAGCAATAGCCTCGGCCAGACGGTCTTTGCCAATCCGGGTGCCAACAGTCTCACCGGCAATATCCAATTCGAAAGTATTCCTTCGGCCTATTTCATTCCCTGGGCGGACGCCATTGCCATGGGCTATGTCAGGGCCCCCGATGTCACGGGCATGCAGCAATTGGTGGTAGGCGTAAAGAATGCGACCGTTGCCGTGTCGGACCCGATCAGCGGAAATATGCACACGCTGCCTGTCTATAGCGCCGCGTCATTCACGCAGGGCGCGATCGGCACGGGTTTCGCCAACGCCTATTTCGTGAACGCGGTGCAGGTATTTCCGAAGGAGTCGAAGCCTTATGTCGATCTGCGCCTGGCGACCGTGCAAAACGGCAGCCTGAACATCGACATGCAAGACACCCGCTTCGACCTCAAGGCTGCAAAGCAAACCTCGCTGGTCTACGTCGACGGCACGACCGCCGACAAGACCGAGGCGAACTGGACCTCCGGCAACTACGTCCGCTTCGGCGATGCGTACCAGATCAGCGCCACCGCGGCGCAAACCGCGCCGCGCGACCAGAGCTTCGACGCCGTGGTCTACAAGGGCAGCTTCAACGTGACGGACTCGAACGGCGTCACTACCGCCCAGACCGTGACCGATCTGGCCTCGCTGACCCGGTACAACGACTGGCTGGTCCAGCAGATCCGCGCCGGGCGGCTCGACTACGCGAATTACGACGCCAGCCTGAAGCTGGCCTACGGCGCGTCGCCGGTGACCGTGCACGTCATGCCCACCGGCAGCGACACGCCGCTGCCCGCCAACGATCCGCTGCTGACGGCCGCCGGTACCCGCTCCGTGCTGTTCGCCAACGGTGCCAATGCCACGGCCCGCATCGCCAACCCGGCCGGCACGACCATGGAACTGGCCGATTCCATCGCGCTGAGGGGAGAGCAGGGCGCCACCGTCGTCAATGACGGCCGGATCGGCGTGACCGCCGGCACGGCGCAGGCCTTCCAATTGCGCACCGGCGCCAAGGGCGTCAACAACGGCGTGGTGACGACGGGCTACGTGTCCACCGCCGCGGACGCATCGGCCCCCGGCATCATCTACATCGGAGGCAATGATTCGGTGGATGGTGCGGGCACCGTCCTTACCAACAAGGGCATCTACAACTTCGGCACGGTGAATTCGGACACGCGCGCCCTGACCGGCTTCTCCCGCATCAACGTGACCCACGGCGGCGCCTTCATCAACGAAGGGGCGATGAACGTCGGCTCCAACAGCTCCGAACTGGCCAGCCCTGTCCAGGCCCTCATGGCCAGCGGCGGCAGCGCCGTCACCAACACGGCCACCGGCGTGATCTACCTCGGTCGCGCCGCGGCCGGCTCGATCACGCAGGGCAGCCTGGCGGCGGGCGGGCCAGACACCTCGCTGCGCGCCGGCGGCATCGGCGTGGAGGTCCGCGACAGCAGCCGCTTCGACAACCAGGGGCTGATCGCCATCGGCAGCGGCATGCAGGACGCGACCGCCATCCTCGTGCAGAACGCCACCGCGGCCACGGTGACCAACAGCGGCACCATCGACATCCGGGGCGCCCGCGCCGGCGAGCCGCTGCAGAACATCGGGATCCGCGTCGACGGCTCCAGCGGCAGTTCCGACGTGCGCAACACCGGCACCATCAACCTGTCCGGCGTCAATGGGATCGGCATCAAGGCCACCGGGGGCGGCAAGGCGTCCAGTTCGGGCACGATCAACCTGGGCACCTCCTCCGATCCCGGCTTGCCCAACTACGGCATGTGGGCCGAAGGCACTGGCAGCACGGTGACCCTGAGCGGCGACGTGAACCTGAGCGGCGACCACACCATCGGCGTGCATGCCCGCGCGGGCGGCACGATCGAGGTCAGCGGCGGCGATGTCAACTTCGCCGCCGGAACGCGCCAGGTCGGCTTCTTCGCCCACGGGGTGGGCTCTTCGATCAACCTCGAGACCGCGCCGAGTGGCGGTGCGCTCGACGTGTCGACGGAAGGCTCGACGCTCATCCTCATCGAGGACGGTGCCTGGTTCCACAACGGCGTGGCCGCGCCCCTGATTGCATCGGGCAAGGGCTCGACGGCCATCCGCGCCACCGGCAACGGGTCCACCCTCAACCTGGACGACTTCGACATCTCGTTGACCGGCGCTGGCGCGACCGGGCTCAAGGTGGAAGGCGGCGCGACGGGCAGCATGACCGGCAAGGCCAACCTGCGGCTCGGCGACGGCACGATCGCCGTCGCGGTGGACGACAACGCCTACGACCTGGCCGGCAACAAGATCGGCTCGGGCGCCTCGAAGTTCGCCAACTCGGCCGACATCACGACCGCGGGCCGGGACGTGACCGTGTTCCAGGTGAAGAACGGCGCAGAACTGACCAACAGCGGCCACATCGACGTGGCGCACGGCACGGCCATCGAGGTCACGGGCGCCGGCTCCAGCGTGGCGGCGGATGCGAAGGGCGTGCTGGGCACCATCACCGTGCACGACGGCAAGGCCGGCTTCTACATCCACGATGGCGGCACGCTGACCACCGCCAACACCGTCACCGTCGACGGCAGCGCCTCCGGCGTGCTGGTGGGCGCGGATGCGGGCAAGGTGGTGCTGACGCGCGACGCCCGCATCATCGGCCTGGGCAGCGGCTACGGGAACCTCGTCACCAACCAGGCGGCGGCGGGGAATCTGCTGCTCGATGGCGCCTCCCTCGAAATGCGCGGCAGCGGCGCGGCCCTGCTGGCCGAGCACGGTCTCGACCCGGCCTCGCACGGCACGATCCTGGTGAGCAGCAGCACGGGCGGCAAGGGCCTGGCCGCGAGCCTCGCCGACGGCGGCACCACCACCGGCGACCTGCAGGTAGGCAATGCCTTCGACATCTCGGTGACCGGCAATGGCTCCGGCGTGTATGCGAACACCACCGGCAACGTCAACGTGGCCAGCCGGTCCATCGAGGTGTCCGGCACGGGCCAGGGCGTGCTGGTGAAGTCGGCGGACACGGTGACGATCGACGCCGGTGCGCGCCTCACGGCGACCAACGCGGCTGCGGTGCTCGTCGCCGGCGCACCGAAGACGCTGGTGAACCAGGGCGTGCTGGAAGGCGTGGCCGGCTCCGACGCGGTGCGGCTCGACGATTCCGGCCATGCCTTCGAGAACAGCAACGGCGGCGCGATCACCGGCAACGTGCGCCTGGGCAACGGCACCAACACCGCCTTGCTCACCGACAGCAGCATCCACGGCGACCTCGTCGGCGGCTCCGGCCAGGACACCGTCACCCTGCGCGGCAACGCAGTGCAGGTGACTGGCTGGCTGGACGGCGGCGTAGGCAGCGCCCGCGACACGCTGGTGCTCGACAACGTGCAGACAAGCTACGACAGCGCGACCAGCCGCATCCGCAACTTCGAGAACGTGAACCTGACGAACGCATCCGTGGTCACGCTCAAGACCGCGATCAAGCTCGACGACAACCAGGCCGACACCGGCGTCATCACCATCGACGCCGGCAGCACGCTGGCCGTCGCACCGGGTGCGGCATTCGCCTTGAACAACAAATTGGCCGGCACCGGCACGGTCACGACCGACACCGCGGGACAGGCCTTCGACTTCACCGGCAACGTGGGCAACGCCTTCGCCGGGACCGTCAAGCTCGGCGACAGCACCTTTGGGCTGGCCGGCGCCAACACGGCGTCGCTGCGGAATGCCATGCTGGAACTCGGCGACAAGAGCATCACCACCGTGGGCGCGGGCGACCAGGCGATCGGCGGCCTGAAGTTCAGCGGCGGCACCGCGATCTTCGACGCGACGCTGCCGGACGCGAAGTTCGCGGCCAGCACCATCACGGTCGGCACGCTGGACGCCAGCGGCGCGGGCAACGTGCAGATCAAGGTGCCCGCGCCGTACGTCCCGGCCGCACAGGCCGTCGACGGCAGGGCCACCTTGATGGAGCAGGACGACGGCAACATCGGCGTAAAGCTGGTCAACGCGACCACCACGATCGGCAGCGGCGGCGCACTGGTGCTGCGCGACCAGGACGGCATGCGGATATCCGACCGCCGCAGCGTCGACATCGCGCAAGGCGGCCAGGTGGTGGCCAAGGGCGGCTACGACTTCCGCCTGACCACGCAGAAGGATGACGGCCTCTACGTCAACTACGGCCTGACGCAGCTCGACCTGCAAGCCGGCCAGATGCTGATCCTGCAGCAGCGCGAAGGGGCGGCGGGCAACGCGGCCGACCAGTCGGCGCGCATCACCGGCGCCGGCCAGCTGGCGATCGACGCGGGCTGGGGCACGGTGTCGCTCTCCAACAGCGGCAACGACTACACCGGCGCCACGACGGTGCGCAGCGGCACCTTGCGGCTCACCGCCGACAACGCACTGGGCCGCACCAGCGCGCTCAACCTGCGCGCCACCACGCAGGCGCAACTCGCCGGCACCTCGCAGTCGATCGGCCAACTGCAGGCCGATGCCGGCTCGACGCTGGCGCTGCAAGGCGGCACGCTGGCCATCGCGGACGGCGGCCGGGTCGACGGGGCGCTGACGGGGCGCGGCCGGCTCAACGTCAATGGCGGAAGCCTGGCGGTGGCCGGTTCCAACGCGGAGTTCAGCGCAACGACCACCATCGCGGCGGGCGCCGAAGTCGTGATCCGCAGGGCCGACGGCCTGGGCAGCGGCGCGATCGTGGACACCGGCACCCTGGTCGCCGACGTGGCCGGCGACGGAAAGCTGGGCAACACGGTCGGCGGCAGCGGCGACGTGGTCAAGGCCGGCGCCGGCCTGCTGTTCGTGGGCAGCAAGCTGCAGCATGCCGGGCGCACCGATGTCGTCGCGGGCACGCTGGTGATCAGCGACGCCGAAGCACCCGGAACGCTCGGCGCCACCGGCGCCGGGCTGGTGACGGTGGCGAAGCGGGCCGTGCTCGCGGGCTCGGGCGTGGTCAACGGCCATGTGAACAACAGCGGCACCGTGATCGCGTCGAATGCGCTGGCCGGGTCGGCGAGCAATAGCGTCCTGACGCTGGCCAACGGCCTCACCAACAGCGGCACGCTGGACCTCACCGGGCCGGCCGGCACCGCGCCTGGCAATGAACTGGTGGTGAAGGGCGACTATCTCGGCAACGGGGGCCATGTGGTGATCCGCACCGTCATGGGCGACGACGCGTCGGCCACGGACAAGCTGGTGATCGACGGCGGCAAGGCCTCCGGCGCCACCGAACTGGTGGTGCGGTCCGCGGGCGGCATCGGTGCGCAGACACGGCAGGGCATCCGCGTCGTCGAGACACGCAACGGCGGGACGACTGCCGCCACCGCGTTCACGCTCGACCCGACGTCGGACGGCTATCGCAATGGTCGCGGCACCCTGGCGGCTGGCGCTTTCGACTACCACCTGGTGCGTGGGGCGAACAGTGGCAGCGCGCAGGACTGGTATCTGTCGAGCACCACGTCGGCGGTGATCACCAGCCCACCCGCGGACGCGTCGGGTGCGTCGGCGAGCGCTGAGTTGGCCGGCGCGACCGCCTTGCCGGTCTATCGTCCCGAAGTTGGCGCCTATCACGCCAACCGCCAGGCGGCCCTGCAGATGTCGGTGCACACCCTGCATGAGCGCCAGGGCCAGCCGACGGGACAGGACGGCAAGAACACGGACGCCTCCGGTGACAGCAACGGCTGGCTCCGCGTGGTCGACGCGACCACCCGCTACGACGGTCCCGGCACGTTCGGCAAGACCCGCAGCGAGGCGCACCTGGTGCACGGCGGCGCCGACCTGTTCCGCTTCAGCGATGGCCGCGACGGCAGCATCCGCATCGGCGCGATGGGCATGTTCGGCAGCACCAGCAACCGCGTGAAGAATGCCGACGGCCTGACGGCCAACGGCGATGTGGACGGCTACAGCCTGGGCCTGTATGCCACCTGGTACGGCAACAGGGACATCAGCACCGGCGCCTACGTGGACGCCTGGGTGATGGGCGGCTCCTACAACAACAAGGTGCGCGGCCAGGGGTTGCTGGAAGAGAGCTACCGGTCGCGCGTCGTCACGGCATCGCTGGAGGCGGGCTACGCGTTCAAGGTGCTGGACGACGGCAAGCGCCAGATGTTCATCGAGCCGCAGGCGCAGGTCGTGGTGCAGAACTACAGCGCCGGCAATCGCCTGGAGTCGACCGGCACCTATGTGTCGGGCATGAACGATTCCGGCGTGACCACGCGGCTGGGCGTTCGCATCCACGGCAGCCTCGACAGCGGCGCGGGCGGCAGCGCGCTGCGGCCCTTCGCGGAGTTCAACTGGTGGCGCGGCAATGGGTTCGACCAGTCGATGATGTTCAACACCGACCGGGTTGCGAACCGGGTGCCCGCCAACCGCATCGAGGCGAAGTTCGGCCTGCAGGGGAACCTGTCGAAGAACGTGAGCGCCTGGGGCAGTGTCGGCGTGGAAGCCGGGGCCAACAGCTACCGCTCGGTCAAGGCGCAGGCCGGGATCAAGTACAGCTTTTAAGAGAGGCAGCAAGCAGGGAGGGCTCGCTGCCAGCGCGTGTCACCGCGGCTGCAATGCGAGCGGATTCGGGGAGGGCTCGCCGACCTTGGCGAGCGTGTTCCTGTCGGTGTGATGAAAGGGCTCGGAGAGGCCCTTGATCTGCATCACGGTGTCCTGGTCATAGGACCACGTGCCGTCGGGGTGGAAGTCCACCTTGATGCGCCATTCCAGCGTGGTGAACGCATGCTCGATGAAGGGGTTGGACACGATCCCGTTCACCAGGCTGCCATGCGTGGCTACGAGTTCGAAGCTGTCCGCGCCGGCGCTGACCTTGCCGCTGGCCATGGCGATCTGGCCGCGCGGAATCGCCAGCGTGTGCATGACCGTCTCGGTCGCCGGCTCCCACAGCCAGTAGCCGACCTGGTCGTGGTACATCTTGGTGAAGCCCGTCTTGTGGATGAAGGTGTGATAGCGCAGGCCGTAGAGCACCTGCGGGCCGTTGGTCTGCGGGTCGATCGGTTGCAGCTCGTAGTGCTCGACGTAGGTCTGCGTCTTCGGGCCCTGCGCCTTGGGCTTGACGTCCACGCCCTTCTCGCCGCGCCACAGGCCGGCCATGCGGCGCAGGGGGCCGAGGTTGGCGAGGGTGTGGCCGTCCAGGTCGGAAGGCTCGGTGTAGATGTCTTCGGGGAACGTGGGCATGGGTGGGATCGGCGGATGAAGGTTGAGGGAGCGGCCCGGCCGCTTCGGAGGCCTTTCCTGGCCGTGCTGCGAGCTTCGGGCATCGGTGTCTATGATGACTCAAGACCGTGTCCGCCTCGAGGTCGAATGCGGATCGCAATACCCATGCCCAGTCCTTCCCACGAATCAACCCCGGTGCCAGCGAGACCCGCGAGGCCAGCCCGCCCCGGCTGGCTGCCCGTCATCGACGCCGCGCGCTGCACGGGCTGCGGCTGGTGCGTGGCTGCATGCGGCCTGCACCTGTTGAGCCTCGAAGTCGTGCAATGGCGAAAGACGTCGACGCTGCACGACGCCGGGCAATGCACGGGGTGCAGCGATTGCGCGGTGGTGTGCCCGTTCCGTGTGATCTCGATGCGGAAGGGGACGAGCGACAGAGGTGGATGAGCCGCCGGTCGCGGCTCGGCACTCAGGCCAGCCGTCTCAAGTAGGCATCGACGCTGTCGGTCAGCGCGTGGTCCTCAGGCACGACGCCTTGCGGCGTCAGGTGGTCGACGACATCGGGCAATAGTTGGGCGATGACTGTTCGCGCCTCGTCCGCGCCGATGCCGGCCTGGTCGGCCACTTGTTGCAGTTCGTTGGCGCTGAAAATTTCATCGATCGCGCGATGCGGCAGCGGCTCGTTCTCGCCACTGGCTACCCACGAAGCCGCTTGTTGGCCGTAGCCCTTCTGAGTGAGTCGGGCGAGCAGGTCGCCCAAGCCCCCGAGTCCGCCTTCTCCCGCAGCCTCTGCGCCATACGCGTCGCCACCCTGGCGGGCCTGCCGGCTCAGCATCGTCAGCAGGACGGGCAGCAACGCCATCCACAACGTACTTCGCGCGCCGCCGCCCGCCTGCGCAGCCCCGCGTCCGCCAAGCGCACCGTTGACGAATCCGCCGAGCATTTCGGACAGCATGCGCATGACTCGCCTCCAGAAGGTTGAAAACCCGAGTTTGCACGTCGCGGCGGGAAGTGTTGACGGCGCACTTCGACAACGCGAGGCAGCGCAAACCTACATGGACTGCCGCGCATTGCCGACCATCCAGACCGTCACTCCGGCAACGGCAACGAACTCGTGCACTTGAACTCGTCCAGGCACACGCTGGAGCGCACGGCGTCCACGCCGGGCAGGCGCATCAGCTTGTCGATCAGGAACTGCGACAGCGACTTCAGGTCGCGGGCGATCACCTTGATCATGAAGTCGTAGTCGCCGGTGGTGGAGTAGCACTCCAGCACTTCGGGCAGGTCGACCACGACGTCGGTGAACTTCGACATCTCGCGGATGTGGCCCTTTTCCATCGCGACGTGGATGAAGGCGACGACGTTCAGGTCCAGCTTGGCGGCATTCAGGCGGGTTTCGTAGCGGGCGACGAAGCCGGCTTCCTCCAGTCGCTTGTGGCGGCGGTGGCATTGCGCGGGCGAGAGGCCGGCGGCCTCGGCCAGTTCGAGGTTGGACGCGCGTCCATGCTCCTGCAAAAAGCCCAGGATCTTGCGGTCGATCCGGTCGAATTCAACGTCCATACAAGATCGTCTCCTAATGTGACCTGTTGACGCAATCATATTGCGCGGGCAAGGGTTCGCCCTAGCCTGGGATGAAAGCAGATTGTTCGTGCAGAAGTTCACACTTCTCCACCTCGAAAGCAGTTCGGCGACGGGAATCACAAGCTTCCTCGCTCGGGACGGTTTTTCGAATTCGGGCCAACCGCTCTTCTTCACATCTGGACCTCACCGTGAAATATTCTTTCCTGCGCACCCCCCTGTCCCTGCTCGCCATTGCCGTCGCCGGCCTTGCTGCTGCTCCTACCTTTGCCGCCGAGAAGTCGGTCGCCGTCACCGCGATCGTCGAGCACAAGGCGCTCGACGCCGTGCGCGATGGCGTTCGCGACGAACTGAAGGCCGCCGGCTTCGAGCCCGGCAAGAACCTGAAGTACGAATACCAGAGCGCTCAGGGCAACACCGGCACCGCCGCGCAGATCGCCCGCAAGTACGTCGGCGAGCGCCCGGACGTGATCGTGGCCATCGCCACGCCGTCGGCCCAGGCCGTGGTCGCCGCGAGCAAGGACATCCCGGTGGTCTACAGCGCCGTGACCGATCCGGTCGCAGCCAAGCTGGTCAAGAGCTGGGATGCGTCGGGCACCAACGTCACCGGCGTGTCGGACCTGTCGCCGCTGGAGAAGCATCTGGAACTGATCAAGCGCGTGGTGCCGAATGCCAAGCGCGTGGGCGTGATCTACAGCCCGGGCGAGGCCAACTCGGTGGCCATCGTCGAGGCGCTGAAGAAGGCCATGCCGGCTTCGGGCATGACGCTGGTGGAGGGCGCGGCGGCGCGCACCGTCGACGTGGCGAGCGCGGCGCAGAGCCTGGTCGGCAAGGTCGACGTGATCTACGCACCGACCGACAACAACGTGATGTCCGCCCTCGAAGGCATCGTCAAGGTCGCGCAGCAGGCCAAGATCCCCGTGGTCGCTGCCGACACCGACGCGGTCAAGCGCGGCGCGGTCGCCGCACTGGGCCTCAACTACTACGACATCGGCCAGCAGACCGGCAAGATCGTCGTGAGCATCCTCAAGGGCCAGAAGCCGGGCACGATCGCCTCGCAGACCAGCAACAACTTCGAGTTGCACGTGAACCCGGCGGCGGCGGAGAAGCAGGGCGTCAAGCTGTCCGAGGCGCTGATCAAGTCGGCCCAGGTCGTCGTCAAGTAAGCAGGGCACCAGCACATGTCGCTCATCGCCTCGCTTGGCGCCATCGAGATCGGCCTGATCTTCGGGCTGGTCGCGCTCGGTGTCTTCCTCTCGTTCCGCATCATCAACTTCCCGGACCTGACGGTCGACGGCAGCTTTCCGCTCGGCGGAGCCGTCGCGGCGATCCTGATCGTCTCGGGCTGGAATCCGTTCGCCGCCACCGGCGCGGCCATCGTGGCCGGCGCGATGTCGGGCTACCTCACGGCCTGGCTCAACGTGCGGCTGCGGATCATGCAACTGCTGGCCAGCATCCTCGTGATGATCGGGCTTTACTCGGTGAACCTGCGCATCATGGGCAAGCCCAATGTCGCGCTGATCAATGACGCGACGGTGTTCAGCATGCTCGACTTCGGCGTCATGCCGGACTACTGGCTGAAGCCCCTCGTCCTGCTGGTGGTCGTGGTCGCGGCCAAGCTGCTGATCGACCTGTTCTTCGCGTCCGAGATCGGCCTGGCGATGCGCGCCACCGGCGGCAATCCGCGAATGGCGCGGGCGCAGGGCATCTCGACCGACCGGCAGACCGTGTGGGGCCTCGCGATTTCCAACGCGCTGGTCGCGCTGGCCGGTGCGCTGTTCGTGCAGTCGCAGGGCGGGGCGGACATCTCGATGGGCATCGGCACCATCGTCGTCGGCCTGGCCGCGGTGATCATCGGCGAAACCATCCTGCCGGCCCGCAGCCTCGTCATCACGACGCTGGCTTGCGTGCTCGGCGCGGTGCTGTATCGCTTCTTCATTGCGCTGGCACTGAACAGCGACTTCATCGGTCTCAAGGCGCAGGACCTGAACCTGGTGACTGCCGTGCTGGTGGCGCTGGCGCTGCTGGTGCCCAACTTCCGCCGCAAGCTGGCGGGCATGTTTTCCGGCGTGCGTGGCAACGCTGTCGTGACCATCAAGGAGGCCAAGTAATGTTGCGCGCAAAAGGACTGGAAATCACCTTCAACGCCGGCACGCCGATCGAGAACCGCGTGCTGCGCGGGCTCAACCTGACGATCCCGACGGGGCAGTTCGTCACGGTGATCGGCTCCAACGGCGCCGGCAAGTCCACCTTCCTCAATGCCGTCAGCGGCGACCTGATGGTCGACAGCGGCAGCATCAAGATCGACGATGCCGACGTCACGCGCCTGGCCGCATGGCAGCGCTCCGACCTGGTGGCCCGCGTATTCCAGGACCCGATGGCCGGCACCTGCGAGGCGCTGACGATCGAGGAGAACATGGCGCTCGCGATGAAGCGAGGCGCGCGCCGCAGCTTCGGCTTTGCAGTGACGCGCAGCCTGCGCGAGTTCTTCCGCGAGAAGTTGAGCATCCTCGAACTGGGGTTGGAGAACCGGTTGGCCGACCGCATGGGTCTGCTCTCCGGCGGGCAGCGCCAGGCCGTGAGCCTGCTGATGGCTTCGCTGCAACCCTCGCGCATCCTGTTGCTCGACGAGCACACGGCGGCGCTCGATCCGAAGACAGCCGCCTTCGTGCTGGAACTCACCCGCAAGATCGTCGAAGGCAGCAAGCTGACGGCCATGATGGTCACGCACAGCATGCGCCAGGCACTGGACTACGGCACGCGCACCGTGATGCTGCATGAGGGCCGCGTGATCCTCGACGTCGAGGGCGAGGAACGTGACGGCATGGATGTGCCCGACCTGCTGCGCATGTTCGAGAAGACGCGTGGCGAAAAGCTGGACGACGACAAATTGCTCCTGGCCTGAGCCTGCGCTCTTTCTGCCGCGGCCCCGAACCGGGCCGCAAGCTTCTCCTTCTCTTTTGAATTCTTCGCGACCTCTGCGTCCGGTCAAGTCCGCATTCAGAACGCCTCCAAACACATTGAAAGATTGAAATGAAAGAACTCCTCACCCGCTTCGAGAACAAGGCCCCCGAGATCGTCTTCGAATGGCAAGACGCCGAGACGCCCGCCAAGGGCTGGGTCGTCATCAACTCCCTGCGCGGCGGCGCGGCCGGTGGCGGCACGCGCATGCGCCCGGGCCTGGACCGGCGCGAGGTCGTGTCGCTGGCCAAGACCATGGAAGTGAAATTCAGCGTCTCCGGCCCGGCCATCGGCGGCGCCAAGTCGGGCATCGACTTCGACCCGGCCGACCCGCGCAAGGAAGGCGTGCTGCAGCGCTGGTACAAGGCCGTGACGCCGCTGCTCAAGACCTACTACGGCACGGGCGGTGATCTCAACGTCGACGAAGTGCACGAGGTGATCCCGATCACCGAGAGCTACGGCCTCTGGCATCCGCAGGAGGGTGTGGTCAACGGCCACTACCAGCCCACCGACAGCGAGCGCATCCAGAAGGTCGGCCAGTTGCGCATGGGCGTGGCCAAGGTCGTCGAGGACCCGCGCTACACCCCGATATGCGGCCGCAAATACGTCGTGGCCGACCTCATCACCGGCTGGGGCGTGGCGGAGTCGGTGCTGCACTACTACGGCCTCTATGGCGGCAAGATCCTCGGCAAGCGCGTGGTGGTGCAGGGCTGGGGCAACGTCGGCGCGGCCGCGGCCTACTACCTGGCGCAAGCCGGCGCCAAGGTCGTCGGCATCATCGACCGCCAGGGCGGCGTGATCAATGCCGAGGGCTTCAGCTTTGCGCAGATCCGCACCATGTTCCTCAACAAGAACGGCAACCAGCTGAACACCGAGGACATGCTGTCCTTCGACGAGGTCAACAAACTGGTGTGGAGCGTGGGCGCCGAAGTGTTCCTGCCTTGCGCCGGCTCGCGCCTGGTCACGCAGGAGCAAGTCGAGCAACTGATCGACGGCGGCCTGGAAGTGGTGGCCAGCGGCGCCAATGTGCCCTTCGCCGACAAGGAAATCTTCTACGGCCCGATCTACGAACATGCCGACCACAAGGTCGCCGTGATCCCCGACTTCATCGCCAACTGCGGCATGGCGCGCGCCTTCGCCTTCATGATGCAGGGCGATGCGGAGATCTCGGATGACGCGATCTTCCGCGACGTGTCGGCCACCATCGCCACCGCGCTGGCGAACTGCCACGGCCGCTCCAACGCGCCCACCGGCATCGCCAAGACTGCGTTCGAGAATGCACTGACGCAACTGGTTTGAGGCGGCCAGAAATGCGGACCTGACTGATCGCACGCGAAGGCCGCGAAAAAGCGCGAAGGACACAAAGGAACCCAAGAAGAAATCTTGGGTCTTCTTCAGCGTCCTTCGCGCAACCTTCGCGTCCTCTGCGTACGGCCAAGTCCGATCCCGCTCCCGCATTCGCACGCGTTCCCCGCATCGACAGCGTTCCTCGCGCAGAATCCGCGTTCCGACTGCTCTCGCCGCGAGGACCATGAACGCCAAGCTCCAGCCCGCGCGTCTCCACGCCGCCATGCGCGGCCACGTCGAACGCGGCGACATTCCCGGCATCGTCACGCTCATCGCACACGGCGACGACGTCCAGGTCGACGCCATCGGCAAGATGACGGTGGGTGACGGCCCGCCGATGCGGCGCGACACCGTTTTCCGGATCGCCTCCATCACGAAGCCCATCGTGGCCGCCGCAACCATGGCGCTGGTTGACGACGGCAGGCTGCATCTCGACGACGCCGTGGACCGATGGCTGCCGGAGCTGGCCGATCGCCAGGTGCTGCGCCACATCGGCGCCGCACTCGACGACACCGTTCCCGCCGTTCGCCCGATCACCGTGCGCGACGTCCTGAATTCCAGCTTCGGCTTCGGCAGCGTCATGGCGATGCCCGGCACGCATCCGATCCAGCAGCCGATTGCCGAAGGCTTTCTCGGCGGTGACGGCCCACCCAACCGCGCTCAAACGCCCGCCACCGACGAATGGATGCGCAGGCTCGACGCACTGCCGCTGATGCAGCAACCGGGCGAGCGCTGGCTCTACAACACGGCCTCCGATGTGCAGGGCGTGCTGGTCGAGCGCGCATCAGGCCAATCGCTGGAAGACTTCCTGCAAGAGCGCCTGTTCGACCCGCTGGGCATGACGGACACCTCGTTCACTGTGCCGGCGTTCAAGCTCGACCGCCTGCCGGGCTGCTACTGGCTCGACGATCAGAGCGGAAAGCTGGAAGTCTTCGACAGCGCAGCCAATCCGGATTGGTCCCAGCCGCCCGCATTCGCGTCAGGCGCGGGCGGCCTCGTCTCCACGGTCGACGACTACCACGCTTTCTGCCGCATGCTGCTGGACAAGGGCCGCGGGCGCGGCGGGCGCGTGCTGTCGGAAGCGGCGGTCGACGCGATGACGCGCGACCAGCTCACGCCAGCGCAGCGGCAGGGCGGGGACATGTTCTTCGGCGGCCACAGCAGTTGGGGCTTCGGCATGGCCGTGAACATCGCTGCGACCAAGCCGTGGACCGTGCCCGGACGCTTCGGCTGGGACGGGGGCTTCGGCACCTCGGCCTGGTCGGACCCGAGGAACGACTTCATCGGCATCCTGCTGACACAGCGCCTGATGGACTCGCCCGAGCCGCCGGCGGTGTTCACCGACTTCTGGACGAACGCCTACCGCTCACTCGCTGGTTGACGCGCGGCCTGCGCGCGCGGCGGTTGGCGTCCTACCTGCGCAGAGGCTGCGCGCAGCGTGCACGCGGGCTTGGCTGCTGACATCTTTCCGTCGCCCTGCGATCCATAGTTCAACCATGAACTGAATGGCAGGAGATCGAAATGAACGCATCGCAAGCACCCAGTGGATTTGTCCTTTGCTTTTGCCGGCTGCAGGATGGCAACCAGCTCTACGCGTTCCCCTGCGATGCGCGCGGCAATGTCGACATGGATTCGCTGAGCGAGAGGGCGCGCAACAACTACCTCTATGCGCGCGCGCTGATGGGGTTGCAGACCACTTGGCCGGCGGTCCGCCGCAGCGCTTGAGAGCACGCCCACCCCGATGCGCCAGCACCTGATCAGGCGCTGGCGCGGCCAGTTCATCAATCGATCAGTTGCGCCTTCAGCGCGTAGTAGGTGAGGTCGCTGTTGCTGGCCAGGTTCATTTTCTCCATCAACCGCGTGCGGTACGTGCTGACGGTCTTCACCGACAGCGACAGCGCCTCGCCGATCGCGCCGATGGTCTCGCCCTTGGCCAGCTTCAGGAACACCTGGAACTCGCGCTCCGACAGATGTTCGTGCACCGGCGCGTTGTCCTTGCGGTCCAACTGGCGTGCCAGCAGTTCCGCCACGGCGGGCGTGATGTAGCGCCGGCCCATCGCCACCACCTGGATCGCCTTCACGATCTCGGCCGGGTCGCAATCCTTGTTAAGGTAGCCGGAAGCCCCCTGGCGGATCATGTTCATCGCATAGTGTTCCTCGGGATAGCCGCTGAGGATCAGGATGCCCACGTCCGGCGCCTTGGCTCGGATCATGGCGATCGCGTCGATGCCGCTCTGGCCTGGCATCAGCAGGTCCATCACCAGCACGTCGATTTCGTTGTTGCGCACCAGGTCAATCGCTTCCCGGCCGCTCGCGGCTTCGCCGACCACCCGGAGATCGACATGGTTTGCAAAGTAGTCGCGCAGTCCGTTGCGGACGATGGCGTGGTCGTCGACGATGCCGATCTTGATCATGGAAATGCTCCTCATTGAAATGACCACCGGCGACCTGTGCCGGTGCAGGGCCGAATCATCAATGCTTTGTGACCTCACATCGGCGGGTTGTGAACTCGTCTCGCGCGAAGTAGAGCGTTTGTCTGCCATGTTTGTCGGAAAGCATCCCGTGACGAGGACCTCGGCATTACTTTCCGGGGAATTTCGCAATCGGGTCCTGACTGGCGCGGCCGGCGCGCTCGGGCACGGCGCGCGCTGGATCACGCGCGGTCAAGGCTGTGGAAGTGCGGCCGATCGGCTGTCTTCAAAGTGCTACTTGATGTGATGCGCACTGCCGCCGTCCTACAGCCAGCGAGTGCCACGCCCCACATGTCCGCGCAAGCGCTTCCTTAAGTTGGATCCCTGCTGCCCCACGCGGCGTATCCACCCCCACGACAACCGGAAGGAATCATCATGAGCAAGGCTCCCCCGAAAAAGAATGACGCCGTCGACCTGCTCGACGCCGACCACATCGCCGTGAAGAAGCTGTTCCAGCAATTCGGCAAGCTCGCCGATGCCAAGGCCCCCGCGCAGAAGCGCAAGGCGCTGGCCGACGAGATCTGCCACGCGCTGACCGTGCATGCCACCATCGAGGAAGAGATCTTCTACCCTGCGGCGCGTGCCGAATTGCACGACGATGCGCTGATGGACGAGGCGACTGTCGAGCATGCGGGCGCCAAGGAACTGATCTCGCAGATCGAGGGCATGGAGGCGGACGAGCCGCTGTTCGACGCCAAGGTCATCGTCCTCGGCGAACAGATCGACCACCACGTCAAGGAAGAACGCGAGGAAATGTTCCCCAAGGCCCGCGCCTCCGGCATGGACCTGGTCGGCCTCAAGGAACAGCTTGCCGCGCGCAAGCAGGAACTCGTGGCTCAGACAGACGCAGAAGCCGCGGCCTGACCCCACCGCCTGAACTGGCCGCCAGCTGTTGGCCGCCCCGGGGGAAATGACTTCTTGCATTTCCCCCACTTGTGGCACCGACACGACACCTCCTGGCGCCGCGTCGCGCACACTCCGGGCATTGCTGCAACAGGAGGTGCGCATCATGCAAGAGCCCCGTGTCGACCTGGCCAAGCTCACGTTTGGCGTCCTGACGATCGTCCTGCTCATTCTTTCGTCACTGTGGATCCTGCGGCCCTTCCTGGGCGCGACGATCTGGGCTGCCATGCTGGTGGTGGCGACCTGGCCCGCATTGCTGTGGTTCGAGGCGCGGCTGTGGAATCGGCGCGGCCCGGCGGTGCTGGTCATGGTGCTAATCCTGCTGCTGCTGTTCGTGCTGCCTCTGACGATGGCGATCACGACCATCGCCGCCAATGCCGATGACGTGATTGCCTGGGTCAAGGAACTGACGCGCGAGGGGCCGCTGTTGCTGCCCGACTGGGTCGCGCAACTGCCCTTCGTCGGTCCGAAGCTCGCGACAGCCTGGAACGAATTGGTGGCCTCCGGCGTCTCCGGCGTCGAGGCCAAGGTCACGCCCTATGCCCGGCAGGTGACGAGCTGGCTGGTGTCCCAACTGGGTGTGGTGGGGGCGCTGTCGGTGCAGTTCGTGCTGACAGTGGCCATCGCCGGCGTGATGTATGCGGGGGGCGAGGAAGCCGCCAACTGGATGCGGCGCTTCGGGCGCCGGCTCGGCGGGGTGCGCGGGGAAGACGCCATCGTCCTGGCCGGCAAGGCCATCCGCGGCGTGGCCATGGGTGTCGGCGTCACGGCCATCGTACAGGCGGTGATTGGCGGCATCGGCCTGGCGATCGCGGGCATTCCCTTCGCCAGCCTGCTGACCGCCGTGATGTTCATGCTGTGCATCGTGCAAGTCGGCCCGACGCTGGTGCTGGCCCCGGCGACCATCTGGATGTTCTGGAACGGCTCCACCGGCTGGGGCATCTTCCTGGCCGTCTGGACGCTGGTCGTCGGCACCATGGACAACTTCATCCGGCCCATGCTCATCAAGCGCGGCGCCGACCTGCCCCTGCTGCTGATCTTCGCCGGCGTGATCGGCGGCCTGCTGGGCTTCGGCTTGGTCGGCATCTTCGTCGGGCCGGTGATCCTGGCGGTGGCCTACACGCTGATTGATGCGTGGCTGGAAGACAAGGATGTGGATGGCATGCCGGTGGTGGCGGTGCCGGCGACGGCGCCGATCGTGGTGCCGGTCGCACCAGTAGAAGCGACGCGCCCTCCGGCTTGATGAAGTGCATCAAACGGCGGTAAGAAGGGATGAAGATTTCGTAGCGAGGGCGCCGAGGTCGGGTTGAGGAACGGAACCGCACTCTCGTGCGGTGAGTACCGCAGGCCCGAGATCGGTGGCCGCCGTAGAAAGATTCGCCCCTTCTTCAATCAAACACGATCACGCCCCGAGCGTTACGCCCCTGCGCCAGGTCATCGAAGGCCTGCGGCGCCTGGTCGATGCTGTAGCGCTTCGTGATCAGCTCGTCGAGCTTGAGCTTGCCGGCCTGGTAGAGACCCACCAGGCGCGGGAAGTCATAGCGCGGCCGGGTCGAGCCGTAGTAGCTGCCCTTCAGCGTCTTTTCCTCGAAGGCGAGGGTGGCGGTCTTGATGGTGGTGATGTTGTCCGGCCGGGCCACGCCCACCACGACGGCGGTGCCGCCCTTGCACACGCTGCCGTAGGCCTGCGCCACGATGTCGCCGTGGCCCACGCATTCGAAGGCGTAGTCGGCGCCGCCGTTGGTGAGGTTGCGGATCTCCTTCACGGCGTTGGACGACTTCGACGCGTCGATGACGTGCGTGGCGCCAAAGGTCTTCGCCATCTCCAGCTTGTTGGCCAGCATGTCGACCGCGATGATCATCGACGCACCGGCCGCGACGCAGCCCGAGATCGCGCTGAGCCCAACACCGCCGACGCCGAACACCACGCAGGTCGACCCGGGCTCTACCGCGGCCGTGTTGCAGACCGCGCCCCAGCCGGTCATGACGCCGCAGCCGATCAGGGCGCAGCGGTCCAGCGGCGCGTCCTGCGAGATCTTCACCACGCTGTTCTCGTGCAGCGTGGCGTATTCGGCCATGACGCCGCAGCTGGCCATGACGTTGAGCGGCCTGCCGGCCGCGTCGCTGGTGCGCAGATGACCGCCGAACAGGACCATCGGAGGAGTGGCGCCGCACAGGTTGGGGCGGCCGGTCACGCAGAACCGGCACTTGCCGCAGGTGTTGACGAAGCTGCTGATGACGTGGTCGCCCACCTTGAAGTCGGTCACGCCCGCGCCGACCTGCGCGATCACGCCCGCGCCTTCATGCCCGAGGACGATGGGTGGCGGCAGGGGCAGGGTGCCGTTGGTGACCGAGAGGTCGCTGTGGCAGACGCCGCAGGCCGCCATCTTGATCATCACTTCGCCGGGGCCCGGCGGGTCGACCAGGATGTCCTCGACGTGGACGGTCAGGTTCTCACCGCGGAAGACCACGGCCTTGGATTTCATTTGCACGGGTGTCTCTCTCCATCTGTGTTGTTGTATGCCGGAGTCGATGCGTGCCGGCGGCCCATTGTGCCCGGTGAATTTCAGAACCGCGCCGGCGCGAAAGGCGCAGGATCGACCAGCGGTCGCGAGCCCTCGATCATCTCGGCCAGCAGCCGTCCGCTCACTGGCCCCAGCGTGAAGCCCTGGTGCGAATGGCCGAAGTTGAACCACAGCCCCGCATGCTTCGGCGCAGGGCCCATGACCGGCTTCATGTCGACCGTGCAGGGGCGATTGCCGAGCCAGGGCACGGCCTCCACGGGCTCCGGCAGCTCGATCAGTTCGCGTGCCGCCGTCTCGGCCTTGCCGAGTTGCACCGGCGTCGCGGGCGCACCGACGCGAGCGAACTCGGCGCCGGTCGTGATGCGCATGCCGGCCGCCATCGGCGCGATCACCAGGGCGCGCTCGGCATCCAGCAGGGGCAGGTTCAGGCCGGGGCCGCCGCGGTAGTGGCGGTGATAGCCGCGCTTGACGAACAGCGGCAGGCGGTACCCCAGCGTGGATGTCAGCTCGGCGGCCCACGGGCCCAGTGCGATCACCGCGTGGCGTGCCTGCAGCGGGCCGTCCGCGGTCTGGACTTGCCATCCGCCTGCTTCGGGACGCAAGCTGGCGGCATCGCCTTGAGCCACCTGGCCGCCCAGGTCGATGAAGCGTTGCGCGTAGCGGTCGACCAGCGCACCCGGATCGCTGACGGACCACGGGTCCAGCCAATGCAGGGCACCGGCCAGGCGCGCATGCAAGCCGGGCTCGGCATCCGCCATCGCATCGCCATCGAGCAGTGCGAGGCCCAGGCCGTAGCGCCGCTGCAAGTCGGTGGCGCTCTCCACGGCGGCGTCCATCGCAGCCTCGGTGCGAAAGCCGACCCGAAAGCCTTCCTTGCGCACCAGGTCCCCCGCGCCCGATTCAAAGATGAGCGCATCGTGCTCGGTGAGGCAGTGCTCGATCAGCCGGCTGTAGTCAAGGGCGATTGCGGCGTAGCGGCCCGGCGCGGATTCATGCCAGTAGCGGTACAGCCGCGGCACGACCGCGGGCAGGGCGTCGAGGTGGTAGTTGACGTCCGGGCCGCGCTTGAAGGCCGCATTGAAGAAGGCCGACCACTCGCGCGGGAAGGCATAGGGCTCGACCGCCTCGCGCTGGATGATGCCGGCATTGCCATAGGAGGTCTCGCGGCCCGGCGCCTGCCGGTCCACCAGCGCGACCGAATGGCCGCGGCGGGCGAGTTGCAGGGCGGTGCAGGTGCCGACCATGCCGGCGCCAAGGACCAATACGTCGGTAGGCATGGCGGTCGATTATGGGTGGCGGGAATAATGCCTGCCATGCACATCCGTATCGACGAGGAGATCACCTTCCGCAAGCTGGAGATCCTGCTGGCTTTCATGGAGACCGGCAACCTGTCGCGGGCCGCTGCGCAACTCGACGTCAGTGCGGTGAGCGTGCACCGGGCGCTCCATTCGCTGGAGGCGGGCGTGCGTTGCGCGCTGTTTCGCCATGAGGGCCGCAACCTGCATCCGACCGAAGCGGCGCATGCGCTGGCGGAGGTGGCGCGATCGGTGCTGCGCACGATGTCCGAGGGCATCCGCACGACGCGCGAGGTGGCCGGCTATTCGGCCGACCGTGTCCGCATCGGCTCGCTCTATTCGCTGACCAATCGGACCGTGCCCGCGCTGGTCATGGGCATGAAGCTGCGCAAGCCCGACATCCAGACCGAACTCATCCTCGGCTCCAATGCGGACCTGCTGACCAAGCTGCGCGATGGCGCCATCGATGCCGCGCTGATGGGCGTGCCGGAGGGGGCGGTGGACGTCGAGTCGGAGGCTCTGTTCCAGGACGACATCTACTTCGCCGCACCGGTGGGCTCGCGCTACGCCGCGATGGCGCAGGTCGACCTGGCCAGTTGCGCCGACGAGCGCTTCGTCACCCTGAGCGAGGGTTTCGTGACCTACAGCGGCTTCGTCGATTCGTTTCGCGTGGCGGGCTTCACGCCCAACGTCGTCATGAAGACCGGTGACATCTTCTCGCTCATGAACCTCGTGAGCGGCGGTGTCGGCTGTACGCTGCTGCCGGGCCGGGTGCGCACGGTGATGCCGGACAAAGTGCAGTTCATCCCGTTGCAGCCCCGGTACCTGATGCGCCAGACCATCGCGCTCAACTTCCTGCGCACGCGCGAGCGCGACCCCAATCTGCTGGCATTGCTGACGGTCTGCCGCACGGCCAAGGCGGAATTGGGTTGATGCGGGTTAACCCGCGATCGTTTCACGCAGCGTAAAGGTTGAAGGCACTGCTTCATTGATCGTCCGGGAGGGGGTGCGTACCTTACGTACCCAGGTGCACGGTCCGTTGCACCGTGTCCATAAAACCTGCCGGAGACGAATCGATGAGTGCCCACTGGATTTCAATCTGCACGCTGGCCGGAATGTTCGTGCTGGCCACACTGCTGCCCATCAACATGGGCGTCATCGCCTTCGTGGGCGCCTTCCTGATCGGCACGCTGGTGGCCGGCATGAATGCCAAGGCGATCATGGGCGGCTTCCCGGCCGACCTGTTCCTCACGCTGGTCGGCATCACCTACCTCTTTGCGCTGGCGCAGAACAACGGGACCATCGACTGGCTCGTGAAGCTGGCGGTGCGGGCCGTGCGCGGGCGCATTGCCGCCATCCCATGGATCATGTTCTTCATCGCGGCGTTGCTCACAGCCGTGGGCGCGGTCAGCCCGGCGGCGGTGGCGATCATCGCGCCGATCGCACTGGGCTTTGCGGCCAAGTACGGCATCAACCCGCTGATGATGGGCTTGATGGTGGTGCATGGCGCGCAGGGCGGCGGCTTCTCGCCGATCAGCATCTACGGCGGCATCACCAACAAGATCGTGGCCAAGGCCGGCCTGCCGCTCAGCGAGATGGCGACCATGTTCGCCAGCCTGGGCGTGAACCTGGCGGTGTCGCTGCTGCTGTTCTTCATGTTCGGCGGCATGAAGCTGATCCGCCAGCGGGCCGATGCCAGCGGGGAGATGGCCGCACCGGTGCGTCGCGTGACCAAGGGGCAGTCCGGCGCGCAGGTGTACGGCGATGCCGAAGGCGAATCCTTCTCGGAAGAGAAGCTCACCGCCAGCTCGGGCGAGGACTCGCTGATGGACCCGGCCAAGGCGGCGCCCGTCGAGCAAGGCTCGCGTGGCTACCAGGTCGCCACCGTCCTCGGTTTGATCGCGCTGGCCGTGCTCACGCTGTTCTTCAAGCAGGACATCGGCTTCGTCTCCATCACCATCGGCCTGCTGCTGACGCTGATGGCGCCCAACCTGCAGAAGCGTGCGCTGGGGCAGGTGTCCTGGCCGGAGATCATGCTCATCGTGGGCGTCAGCACCTATGTCGGCGTGATGGAGAAGATGGGCACCATCGACTTCGTGGGTCACAGCGTGGCGGGGCTGACCTCGCCGCTGATGGCGGCGCTGCTGCTGTGCTTCGTCGGCGCCGTGGTGTCGGCCTTCGCTTCCTCGACGGCCGTGCTGGGCTCGCTGATTCCGCTGGCGGTGCCCTTCCTGCAAGGCGATCATGCGGTCAGTGCCATCGGCTTCATCGCGGCGATGGCGGTGTCCTCGACCATCGTCGACGTCAGCCCCTTCTCGACCAACGGCGCGCTGGTGCTGGCCAATGCCAAGGGCGTGGACCGCGACGTGTTCTTCCGCAAGCTGATGGTGTACGGCGCCATCGTGACCGTGGTGGCCCCCGTGGTGGTGTGGCTGCTCTTCGTGGTGCTGTGATGCGCCGGCCGGATCCGAATTCGAACGACAGGAAAAGCATGAACGCAAGACTCTGGAACACCAAGGCCGACGACCGGGCCGCGCGGCTTGCGCGGGCGGCCGAGGCACTTGGCCCCCGGCTCGCCGGCAAGCGCGTCGACACCGATGGCATCGGCGACCTGCTCGAAGCGGTGATCGCCCCCGGCGACCGCGTCTGCCTCGAAGGCAACAACCAGAAGCAGGCCGACTTCCTGGCCAAGGCGCTGGTGCAGGTCGATCCGCAGCGCGTGCATCACCTGCACATGGTGCAGTCGGTGCTGGCGCTGCCGGAGCACCTGGACATCTTCGAGAACGGCGTGGCCTCGCGGCTGGACTTCAGCTTCTCGGGGCCGCAGGGCGCGCGGCTGGCCAAGCTGGTGTCGGCGGGGCGCATCGAGATCGGGGCGATCCACACGTATCTCGAACTGTTCTCGCGCTACTTCGTCGACCTCACGCCCAAGATCGCACTGGTCGCGGCGCAGGCGGCCGATGCGGAGGGCAACCTCTACACCGGCCCCAACACGGAAGACACGCCGGCCATCGTCGAGGCCACGGCCTTCTCGGGCGGCATCGTCATCGCGCAGGTCAATGAAATGGTGGACGGCAAGACGACGACCTTGCCGCGCATCGACATCCCGGCCGACTGGGTCAGCTTCGTGGTGAAGGCGCCCAGGCCGAACTTCATCGAGCCGCTTTTCACCCGCGACCCGGCGCAGATCAGCGAGATCCAGGTGCTGATGGCGATGATGGCGATCAAGGGCATCTATGCCGAGTACGGCGTGCAGCGGCTGAACCACGGCATCGGCTTCGACACGGCGGCGATCGAGCTGCTGCTGCCGACCTACGCCGAGTCGCTGGGGCTCAAGGGCAAGATCGCGAAGCACTGGGCGTTGAACCCGCATCCGGCGCTGATCCCGGCGATCGAGGCGGGCTGGGTCGAGTCGATCCATTCCTTCGGGTCCGAGTTGGGCATGGAGGACTACATCCGCGCGCGTTCCGACGTGTTCTTCACCGGCCCCGACGGCAGCCTGCGCAGCAACCGCGCGTTCTGCCAAGCCGCCGGGCATTACGCCTGCGACCTGTTCATCGGCTCGACCTTGCAGATGGACCTGGATGGCAACAGTTCAACGGCGACGCTGGGCCGCATCTCGGGCTTCGGCGGCGCGCCGAACATGGGCGCCGATGCGCGCGGCCGGCGCCACACCAGCCCGGCCTGGCTCAAGGCCGGACGCGAGGCGCGTGCCGGGCGCACGGGCGCCGCGGGCACGCCACGCGGGCAAAAGCTGGTCGTGCAGATGGTCGAGACCTTCCGCGAGCACATGCAGCCGGCCTTCGTCGACCGGCTCGACGCCTGGACCTTGCAGGAGCAGGCCGGCATGGAACTGCCGCCGATCATGATCTACGGCGACGACGTGACGCACGTGCTGACCGAGGAAGGCATCGCCAACCTGCTGATGTGCCGCAGCGACGAGGAGCGCGAGCAGGCGATCCGCGGCGTCGCCGGCTACACCGCGGTGGGACTGGGCCGCGACAAGCGCGCAGTCGAGAACCTGCGCGACCGCGGCGTGATCAAGCGGCCGCAGGACCTCGGCATCGACCCGCGCGAGGCCACGCGCAACCTGCTCGCCGCGCGCAGCATGCGCGACCTGGTGCGCGCATCCGGTGGGCTGTACGAGCCGCCCAAGCGCTTCCGCAATTGGTAAGGAGCAACGACATGAGCGACATCCCCGTGGGGCTTGAGACCCTGGACTTTTCTTTCTCCGGCGGCCGGCCCGTCGGCACCTTTGCGCCGGTGCTGGTCGGCGTGGTCGGCTCGGGCAATCTCGAAGTGATGCTCGAAGCGGCGGCTGGCAACAGTTGCTCGGTGCGCGTCGAGACTTCGGCGCGCGGTTTCGGTCCGATCTGGCAGGCCGTCGCCGATGACTTCTTCGCACGCCATCCGATCGGCGGCGTGCGCGTTTCCATCAACGACATGGGCGCGACGCCTGCGGTCGTGAGCCTGCGCCTGGACCAGGCCGTGGCCGAACTGCCCCAAGGAGGCCGCGCATGATCAGCTTTGCCGAATGCCCTGCGCGTGAGCGCATTGCCCTGTTCTTCGATGCGGGCAGCTTCCACGAATGGATTCCGCCGGTCGAACGATTGACGAGTCCGCACCTGGCGCAGCTGGGCGTGCCCTCGGCCTTCGATGACGGCGTGGCCATCGGGCGTGCGACGCTCGACGGGCAGACTGTGTTCGTCGCCGCGCAGGAGGGCGAGTTCATGGGAGGCGGCGTCGGCGAGGTGCATGGCGCCAAGCTGGTTGGCCTCCTGCAGCGCGCCTTGCGCGACACACCCGCGGCGGTGGTGGTGCTGGCCGAGTCGGGCGGCGTGCGGCTGCACGAGGCCAATGCCGGTTTGATCGCCGTGTCGGAGGTGATGCGGGCCGTGCTCGACGTGCGCGCGGCCGGCATCCCCGTGGTGTTCCTCATCGGCGGGGCCAACGGATGCTTTGGCGGCATGGGCATCGTCGCGCGCTGTGCGGACTTCATCGTGATGAGCGATGTCGGGCGGCTGGCCATGTCGGGGCCAGAGGTCATCGAAGCCTCGCATGGCGTGGAAGAGTACGACTCGCGGGACCGGGCGCTGGTATGGCGCACCAGCGGCGGCAAGCATCGCTGGCTGATCGGTGATTGCGATGCGCTTGTCGAGGACGATGTGGCAGCGTTTCGCGCCGCGGCTATCGCGGCGATGAAGGTATCACGGCCGGTGACGCTCGAAGCATTGGAGGCCGAGCATGCATTGCTCGCTGCACGCCTTGAACTGCTGCCACTGGATACCGATGGTCAAGACCAGGCCACGCTGCTGTGGCATCAACTCGGCGTCGACAAGGCCGAGCGCGTACCCGACCTGGATGTGGATGACGTGCGTGCCTTGCGGGCGGCGTGAACAGGGAGAACGAACATGCAATGGAACCCACTCGCAACCCAACTCTTCGGGCCCACCCACGGCATCCGCGCGGAGGATGACTTCCTGCACGGCGACGTCGCCTTCGAGGGCCAGCCGATCACCGTCGTCGGCACCACGAACCATGCGCCCATCGGCGTCGCGCTCGCGCTGGCGCAGGCCCGCGTGATCCTCGACACCATCGCGCGGCATCCCAAGCGTCCGATCCTGCTGTTCATCGACACGCAGGGGCAACAGTTGCGCCGTCGCGATGAGACCCTGGGCATCAACCGCGCCATGGCGCACCTGGGCATGTGCATCGACCTGGCGCGGCGGCGCGGTCACCCGGTGATCGGCCTCGTGTACGACCAGGCGCTGTCGGGCGGCTTCATCACCTCCGGCCTGATCGCCGACGGCTGCTACGCGTTGCCTGAGGCCGAGATCCGCGTGATGCGCATCCCGGCGATGGCGCGCGTCACCAAGCTGTCGGAGGAGACGCTCACCGCCTTGTCGGAGTCGAACCCGGTGTTCGCGCCAGGCGTGGGCAACTACGTGGCGATGGGTGGCGTCCGGGCACTGTGGCAAGGCGACTTGCAGGCCGCATTGCGCGACGCCTTGACGAACACGCCCGTCGAGGACACGCGTGCGCAGGACGGCGCCGCGCGCGGCGGGCGCAAGCTCTCCGCATCCGTCGTGCAACGCGTGCTGGCCGCGGCCTGAAGCGGCCGGAGGCAGCGGCGATGGCATCGCTTCGCAGGCATCGACTGGCCCGGCTCTCCAGCACAGGCTGGGACGCATTGCTGGCCCGACCGTGGGATGCGCAGGCACGCGAATGCCTGGCGCATTGGGCAATGCATGAACTGCCGCTGGTCGTGACGCGACAGACGGCGGACATCGGCGATTGCCACCTCGTCGCGCTGGGTTTGCCCGCGCCGGGCCGCTGGGCGCGGCGTCGACTGGCCTTGCACGTTCCGCTGTCTGTCGTGTCGCGATTCGAGGAATTTGCAACGCTGGCCGAAGTGGTGGACTTGCTGCCGCTTTCCGAGCGCGTGGCCGGCGACCTGCAGGCGGGGCTCGCATCATGCGATGCCACGGCGCGCGTCTATGGCAGCTATGGCTGGCAGGCGCTCAGTGGCCTCGACCACGTCCGGCCGGGCTCCGATCTCGACCTGTGGGCGGCGGTGCGCAACGCGGCCCATGCCGACGCCGTGGGCCATTGCCTGGAGCGCTTCGCATCGTCGCGCCTGCGTCTCGATGGCGAACTGATGTTCGCCGACGGCACGGCCGTCGCCTGGCGCGAATGGTCCGACTGGCGCGCAGGCCGCACGCGCGCCGTGATGGTCAAGCGACTCAACGGTGCCGCGCTGCGCTACGACGCCGACTGGTGCGAGGGCGACCGCCAAGCGGCGCTGGCGACATGAAGCGCGCAACGCTGCCATTGCGCCGTGAGGCGCCGCTCACCCCGGCGGCCATCGGCCGTGCCGCCACACTGGCGCTGCACGATGAACTCGCGCTCGCGCCCAAGCCGGGCCTGGTCACGCTGGTCGACAACGGCAGCCACGACGACATGGACGCGCACACCTTCATGCGCAGCCTGTTCGCGCTGCGTCGGTACTTCGTCCAGATCGCGGAGGCGGGCCATGCAGGCGCCGACTTCCCCGAACTCGAGCGCCGCGGCATGGAAGCCGAAGCCCGCATGCTGGCCGCGACTCGCGGCATCAACACGCACCGCGGCGCGGTCTTCATGCTAGGCCTGCTGTCCGCCGCGGCCGGCGCCCTTGCGCGTGAGGGTGCCGCGGTGATGACGCCGGCAGCATTGCGCGAAGCACTGCAACGACGCTGGGGCGACGCGCTCTCGGCCCGCAGCCTGCGCACGTCGACGCTGCCCGGCGGCATCGCTACCCGAAGACTCGGCCTGCGCGGTGCATCGCAAGAGGCTGCGATGGGCTTCCCCGTGCTGTTCGAGACGGCAGTGCCCGCGCTGGCGCGCGGCCTCGCGAGCGGCCTGCCGCCGCGCCTGGCACGGCTCGACACCCTGTTCCATGTGATGGCCGTGCTGGATGACAGCAACCTCGCGCATCGCGGCGGCCTTGCCGGCCTGCGCCATGCACAGGCAGCGGCGCAAGGCTTCATCGACCGCGGTGGCAGCGCGAGGCCCGGCGGACTCGCGGAGGCCGAGGCCATTGCGCGTGACTTCGTTGCACGCCGCCTGTCACCCGGCGGCGCGGCCGACACGCTGGCCGCGGCGTGCTGGGTGATGCGCGTCTGTGGCGCTCCATGAGCATGGGTCTGCACCGCCCCAGCCATGCCGGCGCCCTGCTGCCGGGCAGGGATGACACGCCCCGCGGAAGGTGGGGTTGGCGGTGAGCTTCGCGCTGGTTTTCTCCGGCCAGGGCAACCAGCATCCCGCGATGCTGCCCTGGCTCGCCGACGATGAGCCCGTCCGGCGGATGCGCGCCCGTCTCGGCGTGGACGATTGGCGCGCCGCCTTGGCGGAGCCGGATTGGGCGGCAAACAATGCCAACGCACAGACCTTGCTGACCAGCCTCGCGCTCGCCGCATGGGGCCAGTTGGCGCGGCTGGTCCCGGCGCCCTCGGTCGTCGCTGGCTACAGCGTCGGCGAACTTGCGGCCTTCAGCGCGGCGGGCGTGATCGACAGCGATGTCGCGGTGTCGCTGGCACCCTTGCGCGCCGCCGCCATGGACAGCAGCGCCGCTCGCAATCCCGGAGGCCTGCTTGCAGTCACGGGCCTGCCGGAGGCCGCGCTGGCGCAACTGTGCGCGCAGACCGGCCTGGCGCTGGCCATCCGCAACGGCATCGAGAGCGTCGTGCTCGGCGGCCCCGATGCAGCCCTGGCGCAGGCGCAGGAGATCGCCACGGGGCAGGGCGCGCAGTGCACGCGCCTGCGCATCAACGTCGCCTCTCACACGCCGTGGATGCAGGACGCCGCGGAGCGCTTCTCGCAGGCGTTGGCCGATGTGCCATTCCGTTCGCCACGCGCCGTGCTGCTGGGCAACGCCGTTGATCGCATCCGCGATGCCGGCACGGCAAGGTCGGCGCTCGCCGCGCAGATCGCGCAGACCGTTCGCTGGGACGAGTGCATGCAGAACATCGCCGAGCGCCAGGTGCGCTGCGTGCTGGAGGTCGGCCCGGGCCAGGCGCTCACGCGCATGTGGAATCAACGCTATCCGGAGATCCCCGCGCGCGCCTGCGACGACTTCCGCAGTGCCGCTGCCATTGCAAGCTGGCTACAGGCGAACGACGACTGAAAACACCATTGGCCGAACGTCATAGGTTGCATGGCCGACTCGCTCGGCAAGGCATCCCTGATACGTGCTTCTTCATTGGGAAACGTGCCGATTTGCCTGTCAAGTAAGCCGCGCGGCAGAGTTGGTGCAAATGCAAGTTCAGAGCCAAAATGAAACCAGCATGCCCCGACACGCGAACGACCTTCGATCCCACCCATGGTGAATCTGGCCGACTTTTCAGACACGTCGATTCTGGAGCCCTGCAAACATTGTGGTGAGTTGCTGCAGGAGAGGGAGCGTTTCTGCCCGTTCTGCGGCACCGATCGGACCGGGGAGGGCGTACGCGATCCGAGGTTCGACGTCGAGGTGGCCATCGAGCACGGCAGTGGCCGCTCCCTCGCACCCTACGAGATCGACTATCCGCTCGTGGACCCGCAAGACCCGCGCGAGATCACCTCGGTCCCTTCCACCGCGATCATGGAGGAGGTCGGCTCCAACGTGGGCTTCGTCCGCCCCGGCGTGCCGTGGCGACAGGGTGTGGCGGCGACCGAGACCCGGGTTGACTGGGCCGACAGTCCGGTCACGCCGAATCGCCTGATCCTCGGCATCGCGGCGGCGCTGCTGGCCTTGCTGGGCTTCGCCTTCGCGTACGACCACTTCTACCTGGACAAGCAGCGCGAGGCCGCCAAGGTGCGCGAGTTCAAGACGCAAGTCGAAGCGGTGCGCAGTGCATTGGGTAGTGGCGACCTGATCGCCGCGGAGCGTGGCCTCGAAAAGCTCGACATCGACTATGCGAACAACCCGACGGTGCAATCGCTCCAGCAGGCCTTCGATCGCCGACTGCAGGAACAACGGCAAGCCGGGATGCGCGAACTGCCGCCGGACGCCGTACCGGATGCGCCCGCCCCGGCGAAGGCGGTCGCCCCTGCGGCAAGACCGGCGCCTGCGCCCGTTGCGGCGGCGCCCGCGGCTGCTCCAGCAGCGGCCCCGGTCGCCGCCGCCGCTGCGACGGCGCCTCCGGCCCCGACCCCCGCCAGCGTGCCTGTGCCAAAAGTCGCCGCGCGCGAACCCGCGGCGGCTGCTCCGGCCCAGGCCGCCGCAACCGCGCCTTCGGCAAGAACCGCGGCGCGTGAACCCGAGGCGGCCGCCCCGACGGACGCGACCGGGAACAAGGATTGCAGTGATGCACTCGCCGCTCTGGCGCTGTGCACCAAGAAATAAGACAGCAGGTCAGGGAGCAGCAAGAACGGGCCCGGCATTGCCTGGCGCGACTGTCCACATTTTTTGTTGGGAGCCAGCATGCGAATCAGATCCATCCTCACGGGGTTGCTGTTCATGGCCTTCGGCGCCGCCTTCGCGCAGCCTGCCAAGACACCGTACAAGATCGTCACCGCGTCGAAGACCGGCACCTACATCCAGATCGGCCGCGACCTTGCCAAGTACGTCGCGGACCCGGCGGGCATCGATCTGGAAGTGCTCGAATCGAAGGGCTCGGCGGAGAACATCAGCCGCATGCGCTTCGAGCAGGGCGTCAAGTTCGCGCTGGTGCAGTCCGACGTCTACCAGGCCTTCCTCGACGAGGCCAAGGCCGGCAATGCCGATGCCGGCAACATCATCCGCCCGCTGCGGCTCATCATGCCGCTGTACGACGAGGAGATCTACTTCGTCGCCCGCGCCGATTCGCCGCTGAACTCCATTCATGAGATCAAGGACAAGAAGCTCAGCGTCGGGCCGCTCGGCAGTGGCACTGCGCTCACCTCCCGCACGCTCTACCAGTTGATGTTCGGCGAGTCGATTCCGCAGGCCAATGCGCAGTACCTGAGCAATGAAGACGCACTCGTTGCGCTGACCGTCGACAAGACCATCGACGTCGCCATCATCGTGGCCGGCCAACCCGCCAAGCTGTTCACCGAAATGCTGCCGGAGGCGCGCAACTACATCAAGATCCTGAAGCTGGACGAGAAGGCGCCGGAAACCGCGCGTGGCCGCAAGACCTATTTCCCCGCGACCATCCGCGCCTCCAGCTATTCGAACTGGCTGCAGTCCGACATTCCTACCTGGACCGTCAAGGCCTACCTGGTCACCTATGACTACGGCCTGCAATCCACCGTCGGCAACCTCACGGCCTTCGCGGAATCGCTCTGCGCCAACTTCGACAAGCTGCAGGCCAGCGGCCATCCGAAGTGGAAGCAGGTGCGACTCGAACTGCCGCCGCTGGGCACCGGCTGGCGCTACTACCCGCCGATGGAAAAGCGCCTGCGCGCCTGCATCGCCGGCAAGACGGCAGCCGCTTCTGCGGCAGCGTCGCCCGCGCCGGAGCGGCCGCGCACGCGACCCTGCACGGAGCAGGAAGTGGTGCTCGGTCTGTGCAAGCGATAGGGCTGGCCCAGCCCCGAAGCGTCGCGACGACATAGCGGTTCTGCACTGGGACAGGCGCGCGCAAAGCGCGCGTTGCCTGGGCGCTGGGCATCTTGATGCAGCAACTGCATCGAATCGTCCAGCAATATGCAATGGACGCAACGCCCTCCAGGCTCAAGAATCGAGCCTGTTCCGCCCCGTCGCAGACCTTCAAACCCCAGAGACAAGCAACGCATGAAGCCCTTCTCCCGAACCCTCGTCGCCGTACTCATCGCATCGGCATTTGTTCCCCTCACGTTCGCCCAGCAGGACATCGCACCCAAGCCCGCGACCCAAGCCACCATCCGCGCCAACCAGACCGTCGCCCAGGCGATGGCCATGGACGACAAGACCGACACCGACGAAGCCACGCGCGGCCTGGTCGCGCAGTTCCCCGAGGCCATCGTCAAGGGCGCCAACGGCAACACCGTCTGGGACCAGACCCGCTTCGGCTTCATGAAAGGCGATGCACCGGCCACCGTGAACCCCAACCTCTGGCGCCATGAAAAGCTGGAGAACGCCAGCGGCCTGTTCAAGGTCACCGATGGCATCTACCAGATCCGCGGCCTCGACCTGGCCAACATGACCTTGGTCGAAGGCAAGACCGGCTGGATCGTCATCGACCCGATCTTCACCGCCGAGATGGCGAGAGCCACGCTGGCCTTCACGATGAAGCAACTCGGCAGCACCAAGCCCGTCGTGGCCGTGATCTACACCCACAGCCATGTGGACCACTTCGGCGGCATCCGTGGCGTGATCGACGAGGCCGACGTCAAGGCCGGCAAGGTGAAGATCTATGCGCCCGAAGCCTTCATGGACAACGCCATCGCCGAGAACGTGCTGGCCGGCAATGCCATGTCGCGCCGCGCCACCTACCAGTTCGGCACCGGCCTCGAAGCCAACGACCGCCAGGCCGTGGGCGGCGGGCTCGGCAAGGCGCTCACCTCCGGCACGCCGGGCCTGGTCCCGCCGACCGACTACATCACGAAGACCGGCGAGGAAGCCACCATCGACGGCGTTCGCATCGTCTTCCAGATGGCGCAGAACTCTGAGGCGCCTTCGGAAATGATGTTCTATTTCCCCGACAAGAAGGCCTTGTGCGCGGCGGAAGTCATCACCAAGACGATGCACAACATCTACACCATCCGTGGCGCCAAGGTGCGGGATGCGCTGTCGTGGAGCAAGTACATCAACTCGACGATCGACCTGTACCCGGATGCAGAAGTGGTCTTCGCCAGCCACCACTGGCCCACCTTCGGCAAGGACAGCATCCGCAAGTACCTCACCAACCAGCGCGACACCTATCGCTTCATCCATGACCAGGCGCTGAACCTGGCCAACAAGGGCTGGACGATGGACGAGATCGGCGACGCGAAGTTCTTTCCCAAGGGCCTGGCCGCCGATTCCAGCACCCACGGCTACTATGGTTCGCTGAGCCACAACCTGCGCGGCGTCTACCAGTACTACCTGGGCTTCTACGACGCCAACCCGGCCTCGCTGAACAGGCTGCCGCCCACCGACCTCTCCAAGCGCTACATCGCCGCGATGGGTGGCGAGCAGAAGGCGCTCGAAGTTGCGCGCAAGGCCTTCGACGAGGGCGACTATCGCTGGACTGTGGAGGTCACCAACCGCATCGTGTTCGCCAACCCGGCCAACACCGCCGCCAAGCTGCTGGAGGCTGATGCCTTCGAACAACTGGGCTACCAGTCCGAAGCCGGCACCTGGCGCAATGCCTACCTGGTCGGCGCCCGCGAACTGCGCCAGGGCGTGATCAAGCCGCCGTCGTCGAGCCAGGGCCCGGACGTGGTGCGCGGCATGGACAACGAACTGCTGTTCGACTACATCGCGCTGCGGCTCAACCACGAGAAGACCGACGGCATGAAGGCCGGGATCCAGATGGAGTTCACCGACCTCAAGGAAACCTGGGCGCTGGAACTGTCGAACTCGGTGCTGAACAACACCAAGGGCCGCGTGCTGAAGCAGCCCGACGTCAAGCTCACGCTGACGCGCCCGGCCTTCCTGGCGATGCTGCTGCAAGGCAAGAAGCTGCCGGAGTTGGTGGAGGCGAAGATGGTGAGCGTGGAGGGCGACCCGAAGGTGCTGGCGGGCGTGTTTTCGAACGTCGAGACCTTCGACCCGTACTTCAACATCGTGACCCCCTGACGGTAGCGGGCGGCGTCGTTCGAACCCCTCCGCGAAGCCCTCGCGGAGGCGTACCATGTGAGGTGTCTGCACGGCTCCTTCACAAGGATCATGAGCGACCCCGACTTCACGACACTGCGGCAACTGATGCTCGCGGAAATCACCGCGAAGACGATCTTTGCCACCTCGTACCTCGGAAAGGCGGCGCTGCGCCGGCTGGTCATGGAGGCCATGGGCAAGGTGCCGCGCCATGAGTTCGTGCCCTTCGAGCTGCGGCCCTACGCGTATGTCGATTCACCGTTGCCCATCGGCTTCGGAAAGACCATCTCCCAGCCCTTCATCGTCGCCGTGATGACCGACCTGCTCGACGTGCAGCCGACCGATCGGGTCCTCGAGGTCGGCACGGGCCTCGGCTACCAGTCGGCCGTCCTGTCCGAACTCGCGCAGCGGGTCTACAGCGTGGAATTGATCGATGAGCTGGCCAGCCAGGCACGGCGTCGGCTGGCGGACCTGGGATGCTCGAACGTCGAGATCAAGGTCGGCAACGGTTGCAACGGCTGGCTGGAACACGCGCCCTTCGACAAGGTGATCGTGACGGCGGCCCCTGAACTGATCCCGCCCGCGCTCACCTACCAGTTGAAGCCCGGCGGCAAGATGGTGATACCCGCCGGCCTGCCGGATGCGCAGCAACTCATCGTGGTCGAGAAGGATGCGAGCGGCTCGCTGACGACGCGCGAGATCTTCGCGGTGATGTTCTCGACGCTGGAAGATGCCGAGTCAGGCTGAGGCGCGCGCGATCGCCGCCACCGCCCCCTTGAGTTCCTCGAACGCTCCTGCAATGGAGCCCGCGATCTTCTCTACCCCCGGTACTGCCTCCGGCATGGCCAGGAACCCGATCTGCAGGCGATCGTCCAGCGTCACCGTGGTCACGTTGAGCCATTGCCCCGCCGGCACCACCGACACCGGCAGCACCCACTCGACCTTGGCGCCCATGAGGTAACGCTTCTCCGCGAAGCCGAAGGGGTTCGACACCATCAGGTTGGCCACGCGCACTCCTGTCTTCAGCCCGAGCTTCTCGACCAGCGCCGGCACGCCATGCACGATGGTCGTGTAGAGCATCACCGTGTCGTTGCCCGATTTGCCGATCACGCTCTTCACGGCCTGCGTCTCCGCGCGAATCGCCCCGAGCCGCTCGGCCGGACCCAGGCCCGGCGCCCCGAGCGGGAACTGGAGCACCGCGATCGGGTTGCCGCCCACCACATCGGACAGCGCGATCGGCATGGCCATCACCAGCGGACGGGTCGCGCGCTTGCCGCGCTCGTGCAGGTAGCGCGACAGCGCCATGTCCAGGGTGGCGAGCAGCACGTCGTTGACGGTCGAATGGGTCGCCTTGCCGATCGCCTTCATCTCGCGCAACGGCAGCGTGCAGAAGGCCAGCGAGCGCCGGGCCGAGGCGCGACCGCCCAGCGCGGCCGGTATGCCCGTGTAGGGCAGCGACAAGCCCTGGGCGCCGGGCACGCCCAGCGCCTTTAGGCCCTGCTGCGCCAGCATCGCATAGAGCTCCGCAGCGGTCGCGGCGCCCCCGCCGAGCTTGCCCAGCAGGTCGGTCAGCCGCTTGGCGATCGATGCGCGTACGGGGTTGGCTGGGCCGCGCCGGGGCAGCGCTTCCCACATCGCGCGCACCTCGGGGTCGTCCGGCGTGAGCGCCAGCCAGTTCGAGATGGCCTGCACGAAGCCGCGCCCATCGATGATGCCGTGATGCGTCTTGCCGTAGAGCGCGACCTTTCCGCCTTCGATGCCGTCGATGATGTACAGCTCCCACAGCAGCCGTGTCAGGTCGAGGCGCGATTCATGCAGCCGGCAGACTTCCGCGCAAAGGTCGTCGAGGCTGCCCGGCGCTTCCAGCGTGATGCGATGCACCTGCTTCGACACATCGGCTTCCGCGTCGACCTCCAGCGAGGGCATGGCCAGCGGCGGCGTGCGCAGCCTGTAGTTGAACGGCACGCCCGCGGGCCGCTCGAGCATGCGGGCCATGAGTCGGTCGGCAAAGCCGGCGCGTCCGCGCCTGGGTGGATCGAGCACCACCAGCGGGCCGATGTTGAAGGGGCGCTCGGGCGTCTCCAGCAGGAACATCGCCAGGTCGATCACGGAAAGTGCGGGCATGGGATTCGCCTCCTGCGTCCGATGGATTGGTCAGTGCGCGTCCGGCTCTTCTGGCGCGGACAGGCTCAGCGTGACCCGGCCGATGTACCTGCTGCTCTCCATGATCTGCTGCTCCAGGCGCCGCAGCATGCGTGCCAGTTCCGCTTGCGAGTGCTCGCCCGCCAGTTCGACACGAGCCGCGACGACGACCCGTTCGGGCCCGATGAATTCCGCATAGAGCCAGCTGACCCGTTTCACTTCAGGCACGGCCTTGAGCGCGCGCAGGGCGCCCAGGCGCTGCGTCGGCGACAGCGGCGCGCCCGCCAGGAAGCGGCGGTTGGTGAGGATCAGGTACAGCCCGCCCACGCCCATCAGCAGCCCGACGATGAACGAGCCCGCCGCATCCCAGGCCACATTGCCTGTCCACTGGTGCAGCCCCATGCCCGCCGCGGCCACCACGATACCGACCAGTGCGATGAAGTCCCCGATGACGACCGTGCGCAACTGCGCGTCGGAGGTCTTGAACACATGCGCGAACACGCCGTGCTCCAGCTCGGCCGCCCGCTGGCGCACGAAGGCCACCGCCTGCACGAAGGACCAGGACTGCAGCACGAACGCGCCCGCCAGCACGACATAGCCGATGACGTAGTCGGTCGTCATGTCCGGCGTGCCGAGTTGACGGAGACCGCGCCAGATGCCGACTTCCGCGCCCACGGTGAGCATGGCCACCGAGCCGAACAGCGACCACACATAGGACTCGCGACCGTAGCCCAGCACATGGGTTTCATCGGGTGGCCGCCGGGCCGCGAGGTACGCGGCGACCAGGAAGCCGTCGGTGACGGTGCCCACCCAGGAGTGAACTGCCTCCGCGAGCATCGAGGCCGAGTCGGTCATCGCGGCGGCCACCGACTTGATGATCGCCAGCAGCACGCCCGCGCCGAGCGCCAGGTACACGACTCGCCGGACATCCCGCTCGTCGCTGTCGACGCCGAGCCGGCGGTGAAATCGGTTGAAGGCCCTCATCGGGCGCATCCTAGTCGGACCTTTGCCCGCTGGCATGCGGGCGGGACATAGAGGGCGGCCTCGGGGCCGCCAGGGTCAGCGGGAAGGACGCTGGCAGATCATGCGGCCGGTCTTCTTGTCCCAACGACACTTCTTGGAGGTCGTCGCGGGAGTCGCAGGCTTGGAATCGGCCGCGGGTTTGGAATCGGCCGCGGAGGCCGCCGGTGCCAGGACGGTCATTGCCAGCACGGCGACGGCGCCGGAGATGATCAGTTGCTTGAGGTGTTCCATTGCGGCACTTTAGCGCGAGATCCCGACGCAATGACATGGCCTGCCCGGAGGGGATCGAACCCCCGACAACCTGCTTAGAAGGCAGGTGCTCTATCCAACTGAGCTACGGGCAGATGCGGCAGCGAGTGCGCCGCGAAGCCGTCGATTTTGCCATGCACGGCCGGTCGAGCCCGGCGTCGGGTCTCAACTGCCGGCGGCGAGCACGCCCTGGAAGAAGGTCCGCGCCGATTGCATGCAATACGCAGGCACCAGTTGCCCGTGATAGGCGAACTGCACCGACTGGTCCTTGTCGGCTTCCGTGCCGGCCGTGTTGGCGCGCTCCGTGGCCTTCGCCTGGGCAAAGCCTGCGCGCGCCGCGTCGTACGCATCGCCCGTTCCCGACGCTTCCAGGTCCACCACGCTCAACGACGTCGCGGGCATGCCGCGCGCCCTGAAGTAGCCCGCGGTCGCCAGCGTGCTCGCGAAGTTGACCGTCGGGTCCTGCGCTCCGCCGCACATCAGCACCGGGCGTGTCGGCAGCCAGTTGCGCAAGTCATTGGCGACGGCGGCCTTGCGCAGGCCCAGGCCCGGCTTGCAGTCCAGCGGGGAGGCGGTCGACAGTGAGGCGGTGGTGGCCGGCAAGGCATTGCCCGCGCAGGGCGTGGCGGCGACATCGGTGGCCCAGGTCGTCAGGTAGCTCTGGCGCACGAGGTTGTCGGGGCCATAGTTGATGGCCACGCTTGCATCGCGCGGGCCGGGCTTGGCGTTGGCGGGAAAGAACGCATACCTCGGCAGCTTGCCGGAGGACAGCAACTCATCGCTCGAAGAAAAGCTCGGCAGCAGCGTATCGATGCCGGTGGCGTACTTGTCCTCGTAGATCTCGCTGGTGGTGCCGTAGATGTTGCCGAACTGCTTCTGCCAACTGGTCGTGATGAACGGGAAGAAGACGGTGCTGCCCAGCTCCGGCAGGCCTTGCGCGCTGTAGTCGATCAGCAGGCTGATGGCCGACGGCGCGGACATCGGCGCCGACGCCGTCACCGTCATGCCGGTCGCCTGCATCTCGCGGTGCGCGGCCAGTGCCACGTAGCCGCCTTCCGAATAGCCGGTGACCAGCAGCGCGCCGCTGTCCGCCGCGGAGAGCGCGCCCAGGGTCGACCGGGCCGCCTTCAGCGCGTCGACCATTTCCTTGCCTTGCTGGTCGGCATTGAGGAAGGGGTGGTAGGCCAACGTGGACTTGTCATAGCCCGCGTAGTTGGGTGCAACCACGATGTAGCCCTGCGCCGCGTACATCGCCGCCACCACCACGGCCTCGGCGGCCGCGGGCTGGTTGGTGTCGGTCAGGTTGGCGAGGTTGTAGTTGTGCTCGGTGGCCGTGCCATGCCCGTAAAGCACGATGGGCCGAGGTCCGTTGCAGGCCGGGTCGGTGCCTGCGGGCAGCATGATCGCGCCGCTCGAACTCGTCGTCTCGCCCTGGCCCCCGACGGTCTGGAATTGCAGGTAGCGAACGTCGACGCCGCAGACTGGCGAGCCCGCGACGCCTTTGAGCGTCTTGCCTTGGGAGGTCGCCTCAAGCAAGGCACTGAACTGGTCCGCGGACAGGCGCACCACGCGCTCCGGCGTCGTGGTCAGTGCCGTGCCTCGACCTGGCGCCGCGGCGGTGCCGGCGATCGCGATGGCCGTGGCGTTGTTGCCTCCACCGCCTCCGCAAGCGGAGAGCGCCAAGGCGCCGGAAAGGATGAGGGTGGATCCGGCAAGGCGGACGGTCGATCGGGTCATGGTTTCTCCGGCAGTTTTTGGGGGCCAACAGAACGCCGCCCAACAATGCGCGGGGCCGCGGGAACTCATGTGCCAGAAACGGCCGATTCCCTTTGCAGGGCTGATGCCTACGCGCGTGACCTCGAAACCGCCGCAGGTGAGGTGGATTCGGAGGAGGGCAGACAAAGCCTCAAAAGCAAAATGCCGGTACAGGCGATAAACCCGTACCGGCATTCACTATTCTTGGTCGGGGCGAAAGGATTCGAACCTTCGACCCTCTGGTCCCAAACCAGATGCGCTACCAGGCTGCGCTACACCCCGACAAGCCCTCGATTATAGCCTGCCCGGCGTACAAACCCGGCGAATCAGCGCTTTTCGTACTGCGTCTTGCCAAAAAGAATGTCGCGCGACGCATCGCTCGTGAGCGGCTTGCGCAACTCGGCCATCACCTTCACGCCCCGCTGCACCGCCGGACGCGCAGCGATCCCGTCGAACCAGGCCTTGAGATGCGGGAAGTCGGTGAGCGTGATGCCTTGGTTCTCCCAACTGCGCAGCCACGGGAAGATCGCGATGTCGGCGATCGAATAGCTCTTGCCGGCGATGAACTTGCTCGTGGACAGTTGCCTGTCGATCACGCCGTAGATGCGCTTGGCTTCATTGCTGTAGCGGTCGATCGCATAGGGCAGTTTCTCGGGTGCATAGAGGCGGAAGTGGTGCGCCTGCCCGAGCATCGGGCCGACGCTGCCCATCTGGAACATCAGCCATTGCAGCACGTCGTAGCGCGCCCGGTCGCCGGTGGGCATCAGCTTGCCGGTCTTGCCGGCGAGGTACACGAGGATCGCGCCGGATTCGAACAGGGAGATCGGCTTGCCGTCCGGCCCGTCGGGGTCGGTGATGGCGGGGATCTTGTTGTTGGGGCTGATCTTCAGGAAGGCTGGCGCGAACTGGTCGCCCGCGCCGATGTTGACCGGATGCGGCACATAGGGGAGGCGGCACTCCTCCAGCATGATATGGACCTTGTGGCCATTGGGCGTGGGCCACGAGAAGACGTCGATGGGGGCTTGTGTAGGCATGCCGCGCAGCATAAGCGCCGCGCCGGATTCATGCTTGCGACGATGGCCTGCCCGCCAGGTGCTGGTGGATCAGAGCCACCGCCGCCGCCCCTTCGCCGATTGCACCGCCCACGCGCTTGACCGAACCTGATCGCACATCCCCCACCGCGAACACGCCCGGCACGCTCGACTCCAGCGCCGCCGACGGCCGCGCCGGAAAGCCGCCGCTGGCCGCCGTGCCGGTGAGCACGAAGCCATGCGCATCGACGGCCACGCCGCAGCCGTCGAGCCAGGTGGTCTCCGGCTCAGCGCCGACGAACAGGAAAATATTGCGTGCTGCGCAGTGGTATTCGGCGCCGCTGCGGTGGTTGCGCCAGGTCGCGCCTTCGAGGCCGCGCTCGGGCTCGCCGTGCAGGCCCTGCAACTCGGTATACGGATGCAGCTCGATGTTCGGCGCGGCCTCGATCCGGTCGATCAGGTAGCGCGACATGCTCGCCGCAAGCGACGGCGCGCGCACCAGGATGTTGACCTTGGCCGCATGCTGCGAAAGAAACACCGCCGCCTGTCCCGCCGAGTTGCCGCCGCCCACCAGACCGATCTCCTGCTGCGAGCACAGCTTGGCCTCCAGCGCGGAAGCCCAGAACCAGATCCCGCGGCCTTCGAAGTCGGACAGGCGCGGCACGGCAGGGCGCCGATAGCGCGCACCGCTGGCAATCACCACGGTGCGCGAGCGCAGCTTGCGGCCGTCGGCCAAGGTCACCGTCAGTTCGCCGCTGCTGTTCGCCTGGCTGCAATCCATCGACACCACCTTGGCCGGGATCAGCATCTCGGCGCCGAACTTCTGCGCCTGAACATACGCGCGGCCGGCCAGCGCGCCGCCCGAGATGCCCGTCGGAAAGCCCAGGTAGTTCTCGATGCGCGCACTCGCGCCGGCCTGGCCGCCGTAGGAGCGGCAGTCCAGAACGATCACGCGCAGGCCTTCCGATGCGGCATACACCGCGGTCGCGAGCCCGGCCGGGCCCGCGCCAACCACCAGCACGTCGAACAGTTCCTCATGCTCTTCGGTGTCGACCATGCCGAGGCAGCGCGCCAGCGCGTCTTCGCTCGGATTGATCTGCACCGAGCCGTTCGGGCACACGACCAACAGTTGCGCCTCGGCGTACTGCTCCAGCATCGCCGCCGCATCGGCATCCTGCGTGACATCGACGACGTGGTACGGATGGCCGTTGCGGCCAAGGAAGCTCTGCAGCCGCCGCACGTCCGCCGAATCGGGCGGACCGATCAGCACCGGGCCGCTTGCACCGGCCTCGATCAGCGCCACGCGCCGCAGGATCAGCGCGCGTACCACACGTTCACCGAGGTCGGCCTCGGCAATGATGAGCGCGCGCAACTGGTCGGGCGGCACCAGCAGCGTCTCGACTTCGGTCATCGCATGGCCGTCGACCAGCGCCACGCGGCCTGAGAGTTGCCCCACCTCGGCCAGGAACTGCCCTGGCCCCTGCTCGGCAATCGGCGTGATGTTCCCCAAGCCGTCGCGCTGCGTGATCGCGACCACGCCCTTGAGCACCACGAACATCCCCGGCCCCGGCTCGCCGGCCGTGAACAGGCAGGTGTCGGCCGCGTAGTGGCGCACGCTGCCAAAGCGCGTGATGCGCGCGATGTCCGCCGCGTCCAGCACCGGGAACATCTGGTGCTTGCGTGTTTCGACTTCGACCCGTTCTTCGGTTGCCATGCGATCCATCTCCTGAAAGCTGCTCCCCGCGAGTGGGCGAGTTTCACGCATTTGCCATCGCGGTGACATGCCGCTTTCATGGTGCCTGACCAGACTCCCGGGACATGAACGAGCTACCCGACACCGTCTTCGCCCTCCCACGCCTCGCGCTGCGCAGCCCGCAGCAACCCGTGCTGTTGCACAAACCGCAACGCGCCGCGCCCGACACCCGGGCCGGCCTCACCGTGCACTGGGCCCGCCACCTGGAGGAAGTGCGCGCCGCGCAGCGCCTGCGCCATGACGTCTTCGTCGGGGAAATGGGCGCCCGCCTCAGCACGCCGCTCCCCGGCCACGACATCGACCTGTTCGACAACTTTTGCGAGCACCTGCTGGTGCGCGACGAAGAGAGTGGCCAAGTCATCGGCACCTACCGGGTGTTGACGCCGGCGCAGGCCCGCCGCGTCGGCGGCACCTACAGCGACACCGAGTTCGACCTGACCCGCCTGCGCGCCTTCCGCGAGCGCATGGTCGAACTGGGCCGCAGTTGCGTGCATCCCGACCATCGGCACGGCGGCGTGATCCTGGCGCTCTGGCGTGCGCTGGGCGACTTCATGACCCGCAACCGGCTCGACACCATGATGGGCAGCGCCAGCATCCCGATGAGCCATCCCGGCGTCCCCGGCGGCAGCGCGGCGGCCAGCATCTGGCGCCAGTTGTCGGCCACGCACATGGCGCCGGTGCAGTACCAGGTGCAGCCGCGCCTGCCACTGCCGGTGGAACGGCTCGACGGCAGCCTGGAGGTCGAGCCGCCGGCCCTCATCAAGGGCTACCTGCGCATGGGCGCCAAGGTGCTCGGCCCGCCGGCCTGGGATCCGGACTTCAACAGCGCAGACTTGCCGATGCTCGTGCGAATCGACGAATTGCCCGCTCGCGCCCGACGGCATTTCCTTGAACGCTAGTTGCAATAGTTGTGGCTGTCATGAAACCGTCATACGCTTGTCATACGGTCAGGCAAAGCCTTGTTTCAAGGCGACCTGACCCAGAATCGACAACATGTTCCCCGCAGCCGAAGATCCCGCCCGGACCGAATTCGCCCAACTGGCATTGCCCACGTCGCCGACAGCCCTCACACCGCTCGACCGCGACCATGCCATCCTCGCCTTCAACAGGCGCGTGCTCGACTGGGCCTACCGCCCGGACGTACCGCTGATCGAGCGCCTGCGCTACCTGTGCATCGTGTCCTCCAACCTCGACGAGTTCTTCGAAGTCCGCGCTGCGCCGCACCTGATCGCGGCCGATGCCGGCGACCGCAAGGGCAACTACACGGTCGAGTCCTTCGAGGCGCTGGCGGCGGCCTCGCATGAACTCGTCGGGCAGCAGTACGCGCTCTACAACGACCAACTGATGCCAGCCTTTGCCACCCACGGCATCCGCATGATCTCGCACGGCGAGCGCAATCCTGCGCAACGCAAGTGGGTGCAGGAATACTTCGAGCGCGAAGTGCGTCCGCTGCTCATCCCCGTCGGGCTCGATCCCGCGCATCCGTTCCCCCAAGTGGCGAACAAGTCGCTCAACTTCATCGTGCGCCTCGCGGGCAAGGACGCCTTCGGCCGCGAAAACCCGATTGCCATCGTGAAGATCCCGCGCGTGCTCCCGCGCGTGGTGCGCATGCCAGCCAAGATTTCCGGCGGCCAGACGCTGTGCATCGCCATCTCCAGCATCGTGCGCGCCCATCTGGCCAGCCTGTTCCCGGGGCGCGAGATGGGCGACTTCTCGCAGTTCCGGGTCACGCGCCATTCCGACCTCGCGGTGGACGAGGAAGACGTGAAGAACCTGCGCACCGCCTTGCGCCAGGGCTTGCAGCATCGGCACTTCGGCCAGGCGGTGCGGCTGGAGGTGTCGGCCAGTTGCGCCGAGTCGCTGGCCGGCTTCCTGATGGCGCAGTTCAACCTGCCGGCGCAGGCGCTGTACCGGGTGCACGGCCCGGTGAACCTCGCGCGCCTGACGCAGTTCATCGACCTGATCGATGCGCCGGCCTTGCTGTTCCCGCCCTACCAGCCTTCGTATCCTGTGGCGCTGTCGCCGGTGCAATCCATCTTCGAGCAGTTGCAGGTCCGCGACGTGCTGATCCATCAGCCCTTCGAGAGCTTCGACGGCGTGATCGCCTTCCTGCGCGAGGCCGTGTACGACCCGTCAGTGCTCGCGATCAAGCAGACCATCTACCGCACCGGCACCGACTCGGCGCTGATGGACCTGCTGCGGGAGGCCGTGCGCCGCGGCAAGGAAGTGACCGTGGTCGTGGAGTTGAAGGCACGCTTCGACGAAGAGGCCAACATCAACTGGGCCGAGATGCTGGAGTCGATCGGCGCGCAAGTGGTGTATGGCGTGGTCGGGCTCAAGACCCACGCCAAGATGATGCTCGTCACGCGCCGCGAAGGCAACAAGCTGCGCCGCTACGGCCACCTGGCCACGGGCAACTACAACCCGCGCACCGCCAGGCTCTACACCGACATCAGCCACCTCACTGCGGACCCGCTGCTCACTGCAGACATGGAGGCCGTGTTCGTGCACATGGCCGGCCAGAACAAGGTGCCCAAGCTTCATCGCATGTGGCTCGCGCCTTTCGACCTGCACAAGAACACGATGGCGCAGATCGATGCGGTGGGCGCGGCGGCGGCGGCCGGCAAGCCGGCGCGCATCGTCGCGAAGATGAACGCGCTGACCGACGAGGCGCTGATCGCGGCGCTGGTGCGGGCAGGGCAGAAGGGCGCGAAGATCGACCTGATCGTCCGCAGCGCCTGCACCCTGCCGGCGCAGGTGCCGGGCCTCACGGACAACATCCGCGTGCGCTCGGTCATCGGCCGCTTCCTGGAACATTCGCGCGTCTTCTACTACCGCATCGGCGAGGACGAGAGCCTCTACATGTCGAGCGCCGACTGGATGAACCGCAACATGATGCGGCGCATCGAGATCGCCTGGCCGGTGACGGACCCTGGCCTGCGGCAACGCCTCATCGACGAATGCCTGGTGGCCTACCTGCACGACGGGCGCGACGCCTGGGACCTGGAGGCGAACGGCAGCTATCGCCGTGTCGATCGCACCATCGAAGGCCATGGTGCGCAAGGCGCGCTCATGGGCCGTTATGCATCCCACGGCCTGAGCCGTGCGGCGACGCGCGACTGAACATATCTTCTTGAGGACCCCGATGGATCTGATTTTCTGGCGCCATGCCGAAGCCGACGACTGGACCGAAGGCTGCGACGACATGCAACGCTCGCTCACCTCGCGCGGCGAGAAGCAGGCCAAGCGCATGGCTGGCTGGCTCGACCGCCAATTGCCCGAAGGCACCCGCATCATGTCGAGCCCGGCGCGGCGTTGCGAGCAGACGGTGCTGGCGCTGGGCCGCAAGTACAAGCTGCGGGAGGAGCTCAGCCCGGGCACCACAGCCGATGAGGTGCTGGCCGCCGCCGGCTGGCCGAATGGCAAGTCGGTGGTGCTGATCGTCGGTCATCAACCCTCGCTGGGCCAGTCGATCGCGCAACTGATCGGCCTGCGCGCCGAGAGCTGTCCGGTGCGCAAGGGCTCGGTCTGGTGGCTGCGTGCGCGCGAACGGGACGGGGACGTGCAGACGATCGTGGTCGGGGTGCAGTCGCCGGAACTGCTCTAACAGCCCCGCAACGTCACGGCCCAATCCGTCTTCTGCCACGCGACGACTTCCTCGCGCAGCAAGTGCGCCGATTGCGGATATTCGTCGGCCCAGCCGGCCCGCGCCGTGATGCCGAAGGTCCGGCCGGCAGGCGCGGCGAGCTTCAACGCATCGGCCTGCGGGTCGCGCCGCGCGTGGCACAGGATCACCGCGAGACGCAGCGCGAGCAGTTGGCGCGCGAAGACCGCGTCGTCCAGGATCGTCCCCAGCTTGCGCAGCTTGCCGCGATGCCCCAGCACCAGCTGGCCCAGCGCGTGCATCTCGTTGACCGCGAAGCCGGGCGCGTCGGTGTTGTCGAGGATGTAGGCGCCGTGCTTGTGGTATTCGCTGTGCGAGATCTGCGTGCCGATCTCGTGCAGTTGCGCCGCCCAGAACAGTTTGCGCAGCGCGCGGCCCGCGCGGCTGGTGGTTTCGCCGCCGCGTGCCGCCGGGTCGAGCTGAACGTAGAGCGACGCGGCCGCATCGCCGACCCTGCTGGCCTGCGCCGCATCGACCTGGAAGCGCAAGGCCAGACGAGTGACGGTGCTGGCGCGCAGGTCGGCCACGCCTTCGTCGCGCTCCAGCAGTTCGTAGAGGACGCCGTGCCGCAGCGCGCCCTGCGCGACATGCATCTCCTCGATGTCCAGCAGGTCAAACACCGCACGCAGCACGCTCACGCCGCCGCCGATCACGGCCTTGCGGTCTTCGCGCATGCCGTCCATGCGCAGCCTGTCGGCGCTGCCGGCCTTCAGCAGCCGGTCGACCAGCCAGGCGAGGCCGTCACGCGTCACCAGGCCAGGTGCAGCGACGCCCGCGGCCGCGAGCACGTCACCCACGGCACCGATGGTGCCTGAGGCCCCATAGGCGGCGTCCCACCGGTCGCGGGCATAGAGCGACAGCGCCTCGTCCAGCACCGCGGTGGCGGCGACCTGCGCGGCACGGAACGCGGCCACGGTGAATTGCCCCTTCTCGAAGTACTTCATCGACCAGGCGACGCTGCCGACCCGGTAAGACTCCATGATCTCTGCCTGCAGCGCCCGGCCCAGGATCATCTCGGTCGAGCGACCGCCGATGTCGACCACCAGGCGACGTTCCTTCTCGGACGCATCGGTCTGCGGCAGCATGTGCGCGACCCCCTGGTAGATCAGGCGCGCCTCCTCGCGTCCCGGGATCACGTCGATGCCGAAGCCGAGGATGGTGCGGGCACGCAGCAGGAACTCGTCGCGGTTGCGCGCCTCGCGCAAGGTCTGCGTGGCCACGGCGCGCACCTGCGAACCCTTGAAACCGGCCAGCCGTTCGCCAAAACGCGCCAGGGCGTCCCAGCCGCGCTGCATGGCATCGGGTGTGAGATTGCGCGCGGCATCGAGGCCGTTGCCCTGGCGCACGGTCTCCTTCAAATATTCGGTTCGGTGGATTTGACCGTGATCCAACTGGCCGATCTCGAGGCGAAAGCTGTTGGAGCCGAGGTCGACTGCGGCGAGGCGGGTGCCGTTTTGCATTGGATGTGTTTGGCTGGGTGGGCTTCGATGGTAAGCCCGTGTGGAAATTGGATGGCCAAACGCAGGAGTCGCAACAGAACGCAGTGGACGCAAGACGGGCAGGAAGCCCTTCTGGAGCTGTTTTTGCATCTTCTGCATTCGACTGTCCGTATTCGAGTGCCTTCGCATTTTCCCGGCTCAGATGACAGCCCTGTGACACGCGCCCAACGATGTCATATGGCTGTCACACAAGCTTTCTAGAGTGCCGGCAGGCCCTGGCTCAGGGTTTGTCTCTATCTCAAAGGAAGCTCCATGAAAACGACGATCCAATTCGCAACGGCCGGCCTCTTCGCCGCGGCTTTTGCCTCTGTCCCTGCCTTCGCCCAGAACGTCACCGGCGCCGGCGCCAGCTTCCCCGCACCGCTGTATTCCAAGTGGGCCAGCGACTTCAACAAGGCCACCGGCACGCAAGTCAACTACCAGTCGGTCGGCTCGGGCGCCGGCCTCAAGCAGATCGAGGCCAAGACGGTCGATTTCGGCGCATCCGACATGCCGCTGACCGACGACGAACTCAAGGCCAAGGGCCTGATCCAGTTCCCCACCGTCATCGGCGGCGTGATCCCGGTGGTCAACATCGCCGGCCTCAAGCCCGGTGAACTCAAGCTCAACGGCACCGTGCTGGCCGACATCTACCTCGGCAAGATCACCAAGTGGAGCGATCCGGCCATCAAGGCGCTGAACGGCTCGCTCGCGCTGCCTGATGCCGCCATCGCCCCGGTGCGCCGCGCCGATGGTTCGGGCACCAGCTTCCTGTTCACCAACTACCTGAGCAAGGTCAGCGCCGACTGGAAGGGCAAGGTCGGCGAGGGCACGGCGGTCAACTGGCCGGTGGGTACCGGCGGCAAGGGCAACGAAGGCGTGGCCCAGTTCGTCAAGCAGTTGCCCAACTCGATCGGCTACGTCGAGTACGCCTACGTGAAGCAGAACAAGATGGTCTACGCCCAGTTGCAGAACGCTGCCGGCGTGACGGTCTCGCCCGACGACAACGCCTTCAAGGCCGCCGCTGCCAACGCCGACTGGAACAAGACCTTCTACCAGGTCCTGACCAACCAGCAAGGCAAGGACGCCTGGCCCATCTCCGGCGCCACCTTCATCCTGATGCAGAAGGTGCAGGAGAAGCCGGCCAACGGGACCTCGGTGCTGAAGTTCTTCGACTGGGCCTACAAGAGCGGCGACAAGACGGCCGACGACCTGGACTACGTGCCGATGCCTGACGGCGTGAAGACCGCCATCACCAAGGCCTGGGGCGACATCAAGGATGCGTCGGGCAAGCCCGTCGCTCCCGCGCTGGTCAAGTAAGTCAACCGGGTTCGGCGCACCGTGAGCAGCAATCCCTACGAACGGGCGCCGGGCTCGACCTTGTCGGAGCAATCCTTGTCATCCACCTTTCCCGCCAACGCGCGTGCGCTCGACCTTGCGGCCGATCGCACGACGCTCACTCCGCCGCCCGCCAAGCGCCCGCGCACCGGCGCGCTGACCGACCAGTTGTTCGGCTGGGCCGCGAAGGGCGCCGCGCTGCTGACGCTGGCGCTGCTGATCGGCATCCTGCTGTCGCTGCTCGTCGGCGCCTGGCCCGCCATCTCCAAGTACGGCCTCGGCTTCCTGACGAGTTCCGTGTGGGACCCCGTCAAGGATGAGTACGGCGGCCTCGTCATGATCTACGGCACGCTGGCCACCTCGGCGATCGCGCTGATCATCGCCGTGCCGGTGAGCTTCGGCATCGCGCTGTTCCTCACAGAACTGTCGCCCGCGTGGCTCAAGCGCCCGCTGGGCACGGCCATCGAACTGCTTGCCGCCGTGCCGTCCATCGTCTACGGCATGTGGGGCCTGCTGGTGTTCGGGCCGATCCTGAGCACCTACGTGCAGCAGCCCTTGCAACAGTTGCTTGCCGGCGTGCCGTACCTCGGTGCGCTGGTGTCCGGGCCGCCCGTCGGCATCGGCATCCTGTCGGCCGGCATCATCCTGGCCATCATGATCATCCCGTTCATCGCCTCGGTGATGCGCGACGTGTTCGAGGTGACGCCGCCGCTGCTGAAGGAGTCAGCCTACGGGCTGGGCTCGACGACCTGGGAGGTCGTCTCCAAGGTGGTGCTGCCCTATACCAAGGCTGGCGTCATCGGCGGCATCATGCTGGGCCTGGGCCGTGCGCTCGGCGAGACCATGGCCGTCACCTTCGTGATCGGCAACACCAACCAGCTCAATTCGCTGTCGGTTTTCGAGGCCGCGAACAGCATCACCTCGGCACTGGCCAACGAGTTCGCCGAAGCCGGCGCCGGCATGCACCAGGCGGCGCTGATGTACCTTGGCCTGGTCCTGTTCTTCATCACCTTCGTGGTGCTGTCGCTGTCCAAGCTGCTGCTGCAACGCATGCAGAAGAGTGAAGGGAAGAAGGCATGACCACGGCAGAGAAATTGCTCGCTGTGAAGACGCTCAACGAGATGCGCGCGGAGAAGTTCGCGAGCCGCAAGCGCGTCAACCAGATCGCGCTCACGCTGTCGCTGGCCGCCATGGCCTTCGGCGTGTTCTGGCTGGTGTGGATCCTCTGGGAAACGCTGCGCCAGGGCGTGGGCGGCCTCGCGATCGCGACCTTCACCGAGATGACGCCGCCGCCCAACGAGGCGGGCGGCATTGCCAACGCCATCTTCGGCTCGCTGGTGATGGTGGCGATGGCCACCTTCGTCGGCACGCCGATCGGCATCATGGCCGGCATCTACCTCGCGGAGTACAACCCCAAGGGCTGGCTGTCGAACGTGACGCGCTTCGTCAATGACATCCTGCTGTCGGCGCCGTCGATCGTGATCGGCCTGTTCGTCTATGCGGTGGTGGTGGCGTACTTCAAGACCTTCTCGGGCCTGGCGGGTGCGCTGGCGCTGGCCTTGATCGTGATCCCGGTGGTGATCCGCACCACCGAGAACATGCTGCAACTGGTGCCTCCGGGGCTGCGCGAAGCGGCCTATGCGCTCGGCACGCCGAAGTGGAAGGTCATCATCAGCATCACGTTGCGTGCGGCACGCGCCGGGGTGGTGACCGGCATCCTGCTGGCCGTGGCGCGCATCGCGGGCGAGACCGCGCCGCTGCTGTTCACCGCGCTCAACAACCAGTTCTGGACCTCGGACATCTCGCAACCGATGGCCAGTCTGCCGGTGACCATCTTCAAGTTCGCGATGAGCCCGTACGAAAACTGGCAGCAACTGGCCTGGGCCGGCGTGTTCCTCATCACCGTCGCGGTGCTCGGCCTCAACATCCTCGCGCGGGTCCTCACGCGCAACAAGCTTTGAAAGACAACATGTCAGCCACACTCGCACAGCCTCTGAATCAGGCCTCGCGCTCCAAGATCTCGGTCAAGGACCTGAACTTCTACTACGGCAAGTTCCACGCGCTCAAGGGCATCAACCTCGAGATCCCGGAGAACAAGGTCACGGCCTTCATCGGTCCCTCGGGTTGCGGCAAGTCGACCTTGCTGCGCACCTTCAACCGCATGTTCGAGTTGTACCCGGAACAGCGCGCCGAAGGCACCATCGCCCTCGACGGAGAGAACCTGCTCACGAGCAAGCAGGACGTGGCGCTGATCCGCGCCAAGGTCGGCATGGTGTTCCAGAAGCCGACACCGTTCCCGATGTCGATCTACGACAACATCGCCTTCGGCGTGAAGCTGTTCGAGAACCTGAGCGCCAGCGACATGGACGACCGCGTCGAATGGGCGTTGAAGAAGGCGGCTCTGTGGACCGAGGTGCGCGACAAGCTGCAGCAGAGCGGCTCGGGCCTCTCCGGTGGACAGCAGCAGCGGCTGTGCATTGCACGCGGCATCGCGATCAAGCCGGAGGTGCTTCTGCTCGACGAACCCTGCTCGGCACTCGATCCGATCTCCACCGCGAAGATCGAGGAACTCATCGCCGAATTGAAAAGCGAGTACACCGTGGTCATCGTGACCCACAACATGCAGCAGGCCGCGCGTTGCAGCGACTACACCGCCTACATGTACCTGGGTGACCTGATCGAGTTCGGCGCGACGGAGCAGATGTTCTTCAAGCCGAAGCGAAAAGAGACGGAAGACTACATCACCGGCCGGTTTGGTTAAGGAAACCACATGACTGAAAAGCACCTTTCAAGCCAGTTCGACAGCGAACTCAACGGCGTCTCGTCGCGCGTGATGGAGCTCGGCGGCATGGTCGAGTCGCAGATCCACAAGGCCGTCTATGCGCTGTCGCAGTTCGATGCCGACGCCGCTGATCGCGTGATGGAAACCGAGCACCGCGTCAACACGATGGAGATGGAGATCGATCGCGACCTCTCGTCCATCATCGCGCGCCGCCAGCCGACCGCGCGCGACCTGCGCCTGCTGATCGCGATCTCCAAGACCACCGCCAACCTGGAGCGCGTGGGCGACGAAGCCAACAAGATCGCGCGCATGGTCAAGTCGATCATCGAAAGCGGCTCGGCCCGCACGCTGCCGTCGACCGAGATCCGCATCGCCGCCGACCTGGCCTCGGGCCTGCTGCGCAAGGCGCTCGACGCCTTCGCGCGCCTGGACACTGCCGCGGCTGTCTCGATCCTCAAGGAAGACGACCTGATCGACCAGGAGTTCGACGGCTTCGTGCGCAAGCTGGTCACCTACATGATGGAAGACCCCCGCACCATCTCCGCCAGCCTCGACCTGCTGTTCCTGGCCAAGGCAATCGAACGCATCGGCGACCATTCCAAGAACATCGCGGAATTCATCATCTACATCGTCAAGGGTGAAGATGTGCGGCACACTTCGATGGAAGAGATCGAGTCGGCACTTCAATAGGCTTTCCCCCAGGTCGCGCGCCCCGCGTGCGCGCTCTCGTCCCCTCGCCGGGGGCAACACCAGCGGCCCGGCAAAGACGGTTCCGCGGTGTTTCACGAAGGAGTTGTTGGTACTGGATACCTCGGAGTTATGAAGAAGCCCAAAGTCCTCATCGTCGAAGACGAATCCTCGATCGCCGAACTGATCGCCGTCAACCTGCGCCACAACGGCTTCGAACCGCTGTGGGCGGAAGACGGCATGGCGGCGCAGCGCGAGATCGATGCGGGCCTGCCCGACCTGATCCTGCTCGACTGGATGCTGCCCGGCCAGAGCGGCCTGGTGCTGGCGCGCCAGTGGCGCAAGGACCCGCGCACCAAGGCCATCCCGATCCTCATGCTCACCGCCCGCGGCGACGAGCCCGACAAGGTCGCGGGCCTCGACGCCGGCGCCGACGACTACATCACCAAGCCCTTCTCCACGCAGGAGATGCTTGCGCGCATTCGCGCGGTGCTGCGCCGCCGCGCGCCGGAGACGGTGACCGAGCGCGTCGAGATCGGCGACCTCGTGCTCGACACCTCCACGCACCGCGTCACCTGGCAGACACAGGCGCTCAAGGTCGGCCCCACCGAGTTCAAGCTGCTGGCCTTCCTAATGCAGCACGCCGAGCGCGTGCACAGCCGCTCGCAACTGCTCGACAAGGTCTGGGGCGACCACGTCTATATCGAGGAACGCACGGTCGACGTGCACGTCAAGCGCCTGCGCGAATCGCTCGGTGCCGCTGCCGCCATGGTCGAAACCGTGAGAGGCGCCGGATACCGGCTGACCACCCAGATCACCGCCTGAACAGGCCCCCAGTGACCCAGGTTTCCCCCGCCGTGCCTGGCGCGGACAATCCCCCGCCATGCTCTTTCGAATTGCCACGTTCCTGATCGCGTCCGCCCTGGGAGCGGCAATCGCCTGGGGGCTGTTCGGGTGGCATCTTGCCGCCGCGGGCGCATGGTGCGGCGTCGTGCTCTGGCTGGTGCTCGATGCATGGCGCGCGGACCGGCTCCTGCGCCTGTTGCGCTCCGACGTGGCCAACCTGCCGACGCGCGGCCCGGGCGTCTGGGGCGAGTTGTCGGAGCGCATCCGCAAGCTGTTGCGCGAGCGCGAAAAGCAGACGCAACAAGCCCAGGATCGCTTGCAGGAATTCCTAGCCGCCATACAGGCCTCGCCCAACGGCGTGGTGCTGCTCGACGAGCAAGGCCGCATCGAATGGTGCAACCAGACGGCGGCGGCGCAGTTCGGCATCGATGCCGAGCGCGACCTGCTGCAACACTTGGCGAACCTGGTGCGCGACCCGGCCTTCGTCGCCTACCTCGCATCGTGGAACTACAGCCGGCAGGTGCTGATCGATGCGCCCGCGCACAAGGGACTGCGTGGCGGCCACCCGTTGCGCCTTTCGGTGCAGGTGCATCCGTACGCCGGCAATCGCCGCATGCTGCTGACGCGTGACATCACCGCCCTGGAGCAGGCCGAAACCATGCGGCGCGATTTTGTCGCCAACGTCTCGCACGAGATCCGCACGCCGCTCACCGTGCTGGCCGGATTCATCGAGACGCTGCAGAACCTGCCGCTGGATGCCGAGGAGCGCGCTCGCTACCTGCGACTGATGGGCCAGCAATCGCAGCGCATGGAGATGCTGGTCAACGACCTGCTGACGCTGTCGAAGCTTGAAGGCAGCGCCGCGCCGCCGTCGAACCAGTGGACGCGCGTGCGCTCATTGCTCGCGCAGTGCGAGGATGAGGCCCGCGGCCTGTCGGGCCGGCTGGCGCCGCAAGGCCACAAGCTGAGCTTCTCGGTCGACGCGGATTCCGAGATTTCTGGCGCATCCACCGAGTTGCAGAGCGCAATGTCCAACCTGTTGAGCAATGCGATCCGCTACACACCCGGCGGTGGCGAGATCACCGTGACCTGGAAACTGTTGCCAGACGGCCGGGGTGAATACGCCGTGCGCGACAGCGGCCCAGGCATCGCGGCCGAGCACATCCCGCGCCTTACCGAGCGCTTCTATCGCGTCGACCGCAGCCGTTCGCGGGAGACCGGTGGCACCGGGCTGGGCCTGGCCATCGTCAAGCACATCGCACAGCGCCACGGTGCGGAGTTGCGCATCGAAAGCACGCCGGGCCAAGGCTCGCGCTTCGCGCTGCTGTTCTCGCTCAGCCGGGTACGGGCTGCGCGCGCCGTGGCGGCTTGATCGCGCGCCAAAGCAAGAAGACGAACAGCAGGGCGGTGAGCCACAGCGCCGCCGCGCTCATCAACCAGTAGGCCAGCGGCGATTGCATGGCCTCCCACGGACCCAGCCCGCGATAGGCCAGCAGGTAGCTGCCACCCAGCCCCACGCCCCACAGCAGCGCGCAGTAGATGACCAGCGGCGCGACGGTCACGCGATAGCAGCGCAGCACGTACACGCACATGGTCTGGACCGCGTCGGCCATGTGATAGGCCGAAGCCGCACACAACAGCACGGCGGCCAGCGCCGCGACCTTCGCATCGCCCGAATAGACGCCGCCCAGCCAGCCGCGCAGCAGCACCATCAGCAAGCCGAGCAACAGCCCCATCCCGATCATCAAGGTGAATCCCTTGCGGCACGCGCGCCGGGCCAGCAGCGGATCGCCCGCGCCCAGCCAGAAACTCACGCGCGCACTGGTCGCGATGGAGAGCGACATCGGCACCATGTAGGCCACGCCCACCAGGTTCGACGCAATCTGGTGCGCCGCGGCGGCCGCCGTCCCCAGCCGGGCGATGAACAGCGCCATCAAGGTGTAGGAAGTGATCTCCACCAGCACCGCGAGGCCGGCCGGGCCGCCCAGCCGCAGGAACTGGCCCAACTGCCGCCAGTCCGGCGGCTCCAGCTTCTGCCAGAAGTTGTACTCGCGGTAGAAGCTTGCATTCCGCAGCAGCCACATCGCGCACAGCAGCATGCTCCAGTTGACGATCAGCGTGGCCCAGCCGCAGCCAACCAGACCCAGCGCCGGCATCCCCGCGCCGCCAAAGCAGAGCCACACCGACAACGGCACCTTCAACACCAGCGAAGCCGCTTGCAGCCACGTCACCAGTTGCGGCTTGCCGAGACTCTGGTTCAGCGTGCCGAACAGCCGGAACAGCAGCGCCGGCGGCAAGCCGAAGGCCAGCACGAACAGGTAGCGGCCCACCTCCTGCTGCATCGCATCCGGCACGCCGGTCCAGCGCATCAGCGCGTCCGGATTCAGCATGATCGCCATGCCCAGCACGACCGCCAGCCCGCAGAGGTAAAGCGATTGCCGCACCGATCGGCCGACCTCCGCCGTGCGCTGCCCGCCATGCAGTTCGGCCCACACCGGCAGCAGCGCCTGCAGCACGCCCATGAGCGACACGTACACGCTGATGAAGATCGCCGAACCAACCGCCAGCGCCGCCAGCGCGCCTTCGTCATAGCGGCCCGCGACGATGGTGTCGCAGACGCCGAAGGCCATCACCGCCAGTTGCCCGACGAGCACCGTGCCGGCATGGCGCGCGATCACGCGCCATTCGCTGTTCCGCACTGGGGCGGTCACGGCGCGATGCGCTGGTAGAGCAGCAGGTCGTCGGTGTCGCTGGCGGGACGGCGCAGCGTCCCGTCGAAGCGCCACAGGTTCAGGTCGATGACGTTGTGCAGGCGGGCGATCACGTCCGGATTGACCAGCAGCCAGCGGCAGTCGTGCGTCCCGGTGAGCGGCCGCAATTCATAGTGGCCATGGTGCAGCAGCGCCGCCATCTGAGCACGCTGCAAGCCGAGTTCCGAGATGCAAGGCGCATTGCCCACGCGCTGCGCGATCAGCTGCACCTGCGGCGCATAGCTGCGTGCGTAGTCGAGCACCGGCAGCCACAGCGTCATCACCAGCATCCAGCACAGCGCGGTGCCGCCGGCCGGCAGCACCAGCGTCTTCCACAGAGCCGCCCGATGGCGCCCCGTGCGCCAGCGCACCAGCCAGAACCAGGCCACCGTGGCCGCCAGCGCGAAGACGAAGGCCGTGGCGGAAAAGGAAGGCACGAAGCCCGGTGCCAGCCGAGCCACATTGGCCGCCGGCTTGGGCGGAATCCCGGTCTGAAGCGAGATCCAGTAGAGCCAGATGAAGATCGCCGAGGTCGTGAAGGTGAGCAGCGTCAGCCAGTCGAGCAGCGCCGCCACGCTGCGGCGGAAGGTCGGCAGCGCGAAGGCGGCCAGCGTGGCAAAGGCCGGCAGCGACAGAAGCAGCGAGCGGTCCGAGAAATCGGTCGTGATCGTGGCCGCCAGCGGCACCAGCACGAACCACAGGGGCAGGATCACGTGGCGCGCCGTGAGTTGCCGGCGCCAGCGCCACAGCGTCCAGGCGGTCAGTGGCCACGCAGGCCAGGGAAACCACAGCAGCAGCTTGGCCAGGCTGCGAAGGTCCTTGGCCAGCGAGGCGTCCCCCGCGCCCGGCAGGTCGATGTGCCAGCGAAACAGCCCGTAGGATGCGGCCAGTCCGCCGCCCACCGTCCCGACGACCAGCACCGCCAGCAAGGCATAGAGCGGGTAGGGCCGGCCTTCGACGCCCGAATCGGCTTCATCGGCCGAGCGGCTTCGCTTCCGATCCCAGGCAAGGAACACCACGCAGCCGCCGCAGAGCATGAGCGCGAGCGCCGGCGCCCCGCTGAGCGACATGCCGATGCCCCCCAATGTCAGTGCCGCCAATGCACCGGCCGGGCGGTACGGCAGCGCCGCCATGCCGTAGAACAGGCTGGACGTGAAGAACAGCTGCGCCAGCGCCGGCGTGGTCTCGTGGCCGAGTTGCAGCAGTCCCAGCGTGGCCAGCAGCGCCAGCAGGGCGCCGTCGGCAATGGCGCGGGCATAGTCCGTGGGCCGGGCCTCGCCGCCGAAGGCAAACGCGACGGGCTGGGCCTGTGGTGTTCGGGCCAGGTAGTAGACGGCGTACCAGGTCGCCGTGAAGGTGCCCCACAACATCAGCGCGAAGACGAAGCGCACCGCCAGGTCGGGATTGATCCATGCCGGCGCCAGCTTGATCGCCCAGGCGCCGATCCAGTAGGGCAGCAGGGCGGGCGTCTCCGGCCGCAGGCCGAACAGCAGCGGGTCGAACCAGCGCGCGATGCCCTCGGTGCTGCGCGCCAGTTCCGTCATGTAGCCGAAGGCCGCGACGTCCGCGCTCTTCCACGGCCCGCGACCGACCAGTCCCGGCATCAGGTAGGCAGCGCAAAGCAGGATCAGCGCGACACGCGGCAAGCGGCGCACTGCGGCCTGGGCAACGATGGCGGGCGTCGGCTGGCTCAACGGAAGGGCGTGATGGGGGTCTGAAACGAAAAAAAAGGCAGCGCGGTAAACCGGGCTGCCTGGACCTGGAGCGGCAAGCTTACTTGGAAGCGGCGCCGGTGGTCTTGCCGAAGCGATTGCGGAACTTCTCGACGCGACCGCCCATGTTGTCGACCGACTTTTGCGTGCCGGTGTAGAACGGGTGCGATTCGCTGGTGGTGTCCAGCTTGAACAGCGGCAGTTCGCGGCCGTCGTCGGTGGTGCCCGTTTCCTTGGTGTTCGCGCACGAACGGGTCACGAACTTGAAGCCGTTCGACATGTCGACGAACAGAACTTCGCGGTAATTCGGGTGGATGCCTGCTTTCATGGTCTTTCCTTTGGTCGATGCGAGAGCCACGCCAGGCGATTTCCCGGCCGCACTTTTCGCGGAGCCTTCGATTATCGCATACTGGGGTTTTGCAGGCAAACACAGCCCTTCCATGACCACCAGAACACTGCGCGCCGGCCTTGTCGGCTACGGATTTGCCGGCCAGACCTTTCATGCGCCCGTGCTGTCCGCCGTGCCCGGCCTGGCGCTGGGCGCCATCATGAGCTCCCAGGCCGCCAAGGCGCAGGCGGACTGGCCCGGCGCCGCCGTCGTGCCGGACATGGCCGGTTTGCTGGCGCTGCCGGACATCGACCTGGTCGTCGTCGCGACACCCAACGAAATGCATTTCCCGGTGGCCAAGGCCGCGTTGGAGGCCGGCAAGCACGTGGTGGTGGACAAGCCGTTCACGCTGAATGCGGCCGAGGCGCGCGCCTTGGCGGACCTGGCCCGTCAACAGGGCAGGGTGCTCGCGGTGTATCAGAACCGGCGCTTCGACGCCGATTTCCTGACTCTGCGCGACGTCATCGCCAGCGGCAAGCTGGGTCGCCTGGTGTATTTCGAATCGCATTTCGACCGATTCCGCCCGGAGGTGAAAGCGCGCTGGCGCGAGCAGGACGTGCCCGGCGCGGGCGTCTGGGTGGATCTGGGGGCGCATCTGGTCGACCAGGCGGTGCAATTGTTCGGCAAGCCCGACACCCTGCAGCTTGACACTGCGGTCCTGCGCGATGGGGCGCAAGTCAACGACCATTTCCACGCGTTGCTGCGCTACGAATCCGGCCCGCACGCCCCGTTGCGCGTGGTGCTGCACGCAAGCACCCTGGCCGCGCATGCCGCGCCGCGCTACATCCTGCACGGCACGCGGGGCAGCTATTTGAAGCATGGCGTCGACGTGCAGGAGGACGCGTTGAAGGCCGGCGAGCGCCCGGGCGGTGAAAACTGGGGCGTCGACCCCTTGGTCGGCGAACTCAAGGTGCATGCGGTCGGCGACTGGGTGCAAACCATCGAATGGCCCAATCGCCGCGGCAACTATGTCGACTACTACGCCGCCGTGCGTGATGCGATCCTCGGCGTCGGCCCGAACCCCGTACCGCCCGAGCAGGCTGTCGCCATGATGGAGTTGCTGGACCTCGGCACCCAAAGCGCCAAGGAAGGCCGCGCCCTCGCACCATGAAAAAAGCGCGTTGCCCTTGAAGGGGCAACGCGCTCTTTCGGAGCCGGCAACGGAAGTAGAAGGCGTGAAGATTTCGTAGCGAGATCGGTGGCCGCAGTAGAAAGATTCGCGCCTTCTACCCGCCGCGGCGCATCATGTCGAAGAACTCGACATTGGTCTTGGTCGCCTTCATGTTCTTGAGCATCAGCTCCATCGACTCGATCTCGTCCATGTTGTACATGAGCTGGCGCAGGATGCGGGTCTTCTGCAGGATCTCGGGGGCGAGCAGCAGTTCTTCGCGGCGCGTGCCGCTGCGGTTCAGCTGGATCGAGGGGAACACGCGCTTTTCATAGAGGCGGCGGTCCAGGTGGATTTCGCTGTTGCCGGTGCCCTTGAACTCTTCGAAGATCACTTCGTCCATGCGGCTGCCGGTATCGACCAGCGCGGTGCCGATGATGGTCAGCGAACCGCCTTCTTCCACATTGCGCGCGGCGCCCAGGAAGCGCTTGGGGCGTTGCAGGGCGTTGGAGTCCACGCCGCCCGTCAGCACCTTGCCCGACGAGGGAACGACGTTGTTGTAGGCACGGGCCAGGCGGGTGATCGAGTCCAGCAGGATCACCACGTCCTTCTTCAGTTCGACCAGGCGCTTGGCGCGCTCGATCACCATTTCGGCGACGTGCACGTGGCGCGCTGCGGGCTCGTCGAAGGTCGAGGCAATGACCTCGCCCTTCACCGTGCGCTGCATTTCGGTCACTTCTTCCGGCCGCTCGTCGACGAGCAGGACCATCATGTGGACGTCGGGGTAGTTGGCGCTGATCGCATGGGCGATGTGCTGCATCATCACCGTCTTGCCGCTCTTGGGCGGCGCCACGAGCAGGGCGCGCTGGCCCTTGCCGATGGGGGCGATGATGTCGATGATGCGGCCGGTGATGTTCTCGTCGCTCTTGATGCCGTCGCGCTCGAGCTTCATCTGCTCCTTGGGGAACAGCGGCGTCAGGTTCTCGAACATCACCTTGTGCTTGTTCTGCTCCGGCACGCCGTCGTTGACCTTGTCGAGCTTGGTCAGCGCGAAGTAGCGCTCGCCGTCCTTGGGCGTGCGGACTTCGCCTTCGACCATGTCACCGGTGTGCAGGTTGAAACGGCGCACCTGGCTCGGGCTGATGTAGATGTCGTCGGTGCTGGCTGTGAAGCTGGTGTCGGGGCTGCGCAGGAAGCCGAAGCCGTCCGGCAGGATTTCCAGGACGCCATCGGCAAAGACCTGTTCGCCGGCCTTCGCGCGCTTCTTGATGATGGCGAACATCAATTCCTGCTTGCGCATGCGGCCGGTGTTTTCGATCTCAAGCGCTTCGGCCTGCTTGAGGACTTCAGACACGTGGAGTGCCTTGAGTTCGTTTAAGTGCATTGAATGACCCCTCTGCGGGGTAGCGACTGAAAAACGGGGGGAGGTTTGAACTGTGAGGCGAGAGGTGCCGCACAAACCGGGGAACTCGAACCGGGGCGCTTGTGGCGTGCCGGTGATCTGCTGCCGATTATGCAGCAAATCTGGAGGCCTACGCCTTGCGCGTAGACCTCCGTATTAGATCAGGCCAGTTGCTGGTCGATGAAGGCGGTCAATTGGGCCTTGCTCATGGCGCCGACCTTGGTCGCGGCCAACTGGCCATCCTTGAACAGCATCAGCGTCGGAATGCCACGGATGCCGAACTTGGCGGGGATGTCGCGGTTCTCGTCGACGTTCATCTTGGCGACCTGGAGCTTGCCTTCATAGGTGCTCGAGACTTCGTCGAGGATCGGCGCGATCATCTTGCAAGGGCCGCACCATTCGGCCCAGTAGTCCACCAGCACGGGCTTGCCGGCCTGCAGCACGTCGGCTTCGAAGGAGGAATCGGAGATGTGTTTGATGAGGTCGCTTGCCATGTCTTGTCCTTTGGGTGCGGTGAGCAGTAGTGCCGCTAAAGTGCGGGTCATTGTGACAGAAACCAAGATATGCCGTGCCGAGGGCAGGCGCTATCGCTGCCATAGATTTCCCCCCTGACGACCCCTTGAGAATCCGGTGCGGACCACCGGCTTTTGGCGCATGTTGTCGCATCCACCGAATCGAATGACCCAGAAGAAGACCCTTGCCGTTGTCGGAGGCGGCCCCGCGGGCCTGATGGCCGCTGAAATCCTCAGCGCGGCCGGCGCGCTGGTGCATGTGTACGACGCCATGCCGTCGGTCGGCCGCAAGTTCCTGCTGGCCGGGCGCGGTGGGCTCAATCTCACGCATTCGGAGCCGTTCGACGTCTTCGCGACCCGCTTCGGCGAGCGCCAGGCGCAGGTACGGCCGATGCTCGAGGCCTTCGGGCCGCAGCAGGTGCAGGACTGGGCACACGGCCTTGGCATCGAGACCTTCGTCGGCAGCTCTGGCCGCGTGTTTCCGAAAGACATGAAAGCCGCGCCGCTCTTGCGCGCATGGCTGCACCGCTTGCGCGCAGCGGGCGTCCAGTTCCACATGCGCCATCGCTGGCTCGGATGGGAAGGCGCTTCGACGCCGCCGACCGCCTTGCGCTTCGCCACCCCGCAAGGCGAGCAGCGTGCCAACCCCGATGCGGTGGTGCTGGCACTGGGCGGCGCGAGCTGGGCGCGGCTCGGTTCCGATGGTGCCTGGTGGCCGTGGCTGCAGGCGCGCGACGTACCGATGGCACCGCTGCAGCCCGCCAACTGCGGCTTCGACGTGGGCTGGAGCGCGCACTTCGCGGAACGCTTCGCTGGTCATCCCTTCAAGTCGGTGGCCTTGTCCTTCACCGACAGGCGAGGGCGCTCATTCGCGCGCAAGGGCGAGTTCGTGGCGACCGCGACCGGTATCGAAGGCAGCCTGGTGTACGCAGCCTCGGCGCTGCTTCGCGACGAGATCGACGCGGCGGGCGGCGAGGGCGCAACCTGCCACATCGACTTGCTGCCGGATCGTACGGCTGCGCAGGTCCTGGCCGCCGTCAATCACCCGCGAGGTGCCCGGTCGCTGTCGAGCCATTTGAAGAGCCGGCTCGGCCTGGACGGCATCAAGTCGGGACTGTTGCATGAGCAATTGACGCGCGAGGAAATGCACCAACCGCAGCGTCTGGCCGAGGCCATCAAGGCGCTGCCCTTGCGCGTGCGGGCCGCGCGTCCCGTCGACGAGGCCATCAGTACGGCTGGCGGCGTGCGCTTCGATGCGCTCGATGCGAACCTCATGGTGACGGCGCTGCCGGGCGTGTTCTGCGCCGGGGAAATGCTGGACTGGGAGGCGCCCACGGGCGGGTACTTGCTCACGCTCAGCATGGCCAGTGGTGCGGCGGCCGCCCAAGCGGCCTTGCGCTGGGCGTAATGCATCACAAGTGACTACCTTTGGCTGATATGCAATATCGGAGACGGCAGACGACAATCCCCTGAGAAATTCAGGGGGTGCCGATGAGGCCAAAAGTAGAGATCGAGAAGATCCGCGAGAGCTATTTCAATTACAGCGTCAGCACCGGGAGCGGCAATGCGATCTACGCCCGGGAGGGCCTTTATTCCATTGCCGAGTGCATCCACGATGCAGCCACCGCGCTGGGCCACAACTTTCCGATCACCACACTTGGCTACGAAGGCTTCGTGCTGGGCGAGTTCTCGGTGGCGATGATGGAGCACTCCGCCAAGATGCTGGAACGGTGGCTGGAGGCTCTGCTGAATGGGCTCGCGACGAGTGGCCCGGATGGCAACGACTGCCCTTGGCAGCCATCGAAAAGAGGTTGACGAGCCTTACCCCCGGCACTGACTCCACAGTTAGGGCTGCTTGGTTCCCCACCTGACCCGGTTGGCCGCTTCACCATGCGGGGAGGCCCGTCAGCCGCCATTGTAGATGACGGATTTCACCAGACCATCAACGAGGTCTCCAAAGCCGCGTCTGCGTAGTAGAGCCGCACCCCGACCTGGTACTTGCGCCCCTTCTGCAGCCGCATGCTCACGTGCGCATTCAGGTCGGTGCCGCTGTCGTCGTTGCCTGCGATCTGCACGTTGCCCGTGGGCGTGACCTCGAAGAGCACCAGCACGGTGTCCGAGGTGCCGAAGGTGCCGACGTTGTAGGTGCGGGTGCGTGTCGGCGCGAACTCGAACACGCGTGTTTCACCGGCCTTGAGTTTCAGCAATTGCGACAGGCCCACCTTGAGTTGGGGCACGGCGGGCGCCTTGGCGCCAGGGTAGGACTCCACCACCCAGCTCTTGTCGGCCGGAGAGAGGCCTCCCTTGGGTGTCAGGCCGGTCGAGTACTTGGCGGGCGCCTGGATCAGCCCGGCCTCGAACTGGTATTCCATGACCGAGTCGGGGTCCCAGGTGGTGCCCTTGACTTCGGCTACGGGGATCTTGCGCAGGATGTTCCAGTCGATCTGGTCGTCCGGCCAGGAGTTCGGAGGCCCCCGGAAGTAATCGAGCACAGCCTGGCGGTTCCAGGTGATGCCGGCATTCGGATTCTGGTGTTCATGCTCGAGGCCCAGCGTGTGGCCGATCTCGTGCAGGGCGGTGTCGCCGCCATACGGCGTGGTCAAGGGCCAGCCGTAGTTGAGGGTGCGCTCGGCCGGGTCCCGCGTGTTGAGCACATCGCGGCCCACGTAGGACCAGGAACCATCGTTCTGGTCGAAGCCGATGCGGACCATTGCGTCGGCGGCATGGTCGACCTTCTTGAAGGTGATGCCGAGGCCGAGCCTGGCCCAGGTCGCGAACGCGCTGTCGACGGCTGCGATGTCGCTGGCGACGCCGAACCAGGCGGATGGCACCGCGTCGCCCTTGCGAAAGCAGTAGTAGGTGATCGTGGTGCCGTTCACCCATTTCTTGCTTGCGCTCAATATGGCAGAGGCGCGCCCGGCCGGAACACTGCTGTCGAAGGTGCGCGGGGTCTGCACGGGTTGCGCGCAGTAGCGTGGGCGCGTTTCCGCCGCGGCGGCCTTGGTGGACTTCGCGCTGCGCTTGGTGCTGGGGGCAGTAGCCATGGCGTGTCTCCTCCTCTTGCGGGTCTTTCATGGTAGTGACCCGTGTTGGGGTTTACAACTGCATAACGGCATACATCCCGCGCCATAGCGGCACATGGCCGACCCCTAAAATGCGCCGATGTCCTATCTCGTGCTCGCCCGCAAATACCGTCCCCGGAACTTCGAGGAGATGGTGGGGCAGGAGCATGTCGTGCAGGCCCTGTCGAATGCGCTGACCACCCAGCGCCTGCACCACGCCTACCTGTTCACCGGAACGCGCGGCGTCGGCAAGACCACCGTGTCGCGGATCCTGGCCAAGTCGCTCAACTGCCAGGGCCCGGACGGGCAGGGCGGCATCACGGCCACGCCGTGCGGTGTCTGCCAGGCTTGCAAGGACATCGATTCAGGACGCTTCGTCGACTACACCGAGCTCGATGCGGCCTCCAACCGCGGCGTCGACGAGGTGCAGTCGCTGCTGGAGCAGGCGGTCTACAAGCCGGTGCAGGGGCGCTTCAAGGTCTTCATGATCGACGAAGTGCACATGCTCACCAATACGGCCTTCAACGCGATGCTGAAGACGCTGGAGGAGCCGCCCGAGTACCTCAAGTTCGTGCTCGCGACCACCGATCCGCAGAAGGTGCCGGTCACGGTCCTGTCGCGCTGCCTGCAGTTCAACCTCCGGCCGATGGCGCCAGAGACCGTGCTGGAGCACCTGACGCAGGTGCTGCAAACCGAGCAGGTGCCGGCCGATGTGCAGGCGCTTCGCTTGCTGGCGCGTGCGGCGCGCGGATCGATGCGCGATGCGCTATCCCTCACCGACCAGGCCATCGCCTTTGGCAACGGCACGCTGGTCGAGGCCGGTGTGCGGCAGATGCTCGGCACGGTCGATCGCGGGCATGTGTTCAGGCTCATCGATGCGCTCGCGGCGGGTGATGGCAAGACAGTGGTCGAGACCTCCGAGACCTTGCGGCGCGATGGTCTCTCGGCTGCTTCGACGCTCGAAGAGATGACCACTGTCCTGCAGGCCATGGCGGTATTGCAAGCCGTGCCCGCGCGGGCAGAACTGGCCGACGGCGCCGACCCGGATGCGGCCGAGACGGCGCGCCTCGCCGCCGCCATGCCGCCGGATGAGACTCAATTGCTCTACAGCCTGTGCCTGCATGGCCGGGGCGAACTGGGCCTGGCGCCCGACGAGTACGCCGCGCTCACGATGGTGTTGCTGCGCTTGCTGGCATTCAAGCCTTCCGGGGAAAAAAAAACTCTGAATGAACCGGTTCGGCCCGTCTTGCCGGTGGAGCGGCGTGTTGCCGCGTCCGTCCAGGCAGCCGTTCTCGTGCCCGATGCGCCTCCGGCCATCCCTGCGCCGGTGGCTCCGGTCGTCTCGGTGCCACCGGGTCATCGCCTCCCGGTGGTCGAACCGCCCGCGCTGGTGCAACCGCGGCAGGGCGCCGCGACCGTGGATGCGGTGCAGCCGGCGCCGGCCGTCGTCGCCATGCAGGTCCGCGTCCAGCCGCCCCCGGGCGCACGCGACATGGCGAGTGAAAAAGCCTTCGGCACGCCGCTCGTGACCAGCGAGGATGGCGACTTCTGGCACGACACGGTCATGCAACTTGTCGTGGCCGAGACCATTGGCGCACTCACGCGAGAACTGGCATTGCAGTCGCAACTGGTGGCGCGCGACGTGGACCAATGGTTGCTGCGTGTGGAGCGCGAATCGCTCAACCAGGGGGCCAGCCGCGAGAAGCTCCAGGTGGCGCTGGCCACGCTCGGCCATGACATCAAGCTCGCCGTGGAGATCGGCAACGTGGTCGACAGCCCGGCGCGCCGCAACAAGCTGGCCGCCGAGGCGCGGCAGCGGGCGGCGGAAGAAGTCATCCACAACGACCCGTTCGTGCAGAGCATGATGCGCGACTTCGATGCCCGCATCGTGCCGGGGACGCTCCGGCCGGCCTGACGCCCCGCGCTTCGCGGCGGTTTAGCATTCATCCCATTTTTTCAACCATTCAGGATCAAACCCATGTTCAACAAAGGACAACTTGCCGGCCTCATGAAGCAGGCGCAGGCGATGCAGGAGAACCTCAAGAAGGCGCAGGAAGAACTGGCCACCATCGAGGTCGAAGGCGAATCCGGCGCGGGCCTCGTGAAGGTCGTCATGACCTGCAAGCACGACGTCAAGCGCATCACCATCGATCCCAGCCTGCTGGCCGATGACAAGGACATGCTGGAAGACTTGGTCGCCGCCGCCTTCAACGCCGCTGTGCGCAAGGCCGAGGAAACCAGCGAGCAGAAGATGGGCAAGCTTTCCGCTGGCATGCCCGGCCTGCCGCCCGGCATGAAGCTGCCCTTCTGATGTCGTGCGCTCCCAGGCTTGCTCGCATGCAGGCCCATGGCTGATTCCAGTTCGCTCGACGCGCTGGTCGAGGCGTTGCGCCGCCTGCCTGGCGTGGGCGTCAAGTCCGCGTCGCGCATGGCCTTCCACCTGTTGCAGCACGACCGCGAAGGCACGCAACTGTTGGCGCGTGCATTGCAACAGGCGGCCAGCCAGGTGCGGCACTGCGACCGCTGCAACACCTTCACTGAAGCGGCGATCTGCAATGTGTGCAGTGATCCGCGACGCGACGCCAGCAAGCTGTGTGTGGTGGAGACGCCGGCCGACCAGGCCGCGCTGGAGCGCACCGGCGCGTTTCGCGGCTACTACTTCGTGTTGATGGGCAAGCTGAGTCCGCTCGATGGTATCGGGCCGAAGGACATCGGCTTGCAGAAGCTGTTCGACCGCGCGCTCGACGGCCATGTGGTGGAGGTGATCCTTGCCACCAACTTCACGGCCGAGGGCGAAGCCACGGCCCATGTGATCGGCGAGGCCCTGCGCCAGCGCGGCCTCATCGTGACGCGATTGGCGCGTGGCGTGCCAGCGGGCAGCGAGCTCGAATACGTCGATCTCGGGACGATCGCGCACGCGCTGGTCGACCGGCGCTGAGGCGCACCGCGGCCGCGCTTTTTTCTGCACGGCCCGTTGATTTAGAGGTGCGATCAGAGCACTTCATTCTTACGTGGAAACCCGCACGGGATGTCCCCGATGCAGGTGGTGGGGTCGCTCCCTAAGCTCAGGTCAACTTCACACAGCACCGACGGCTTTTCGCGCCGGCTTCCATGCTCAATCGCCGAACCTTCACATCCGTTGCTGCACTCGGCGCCACGGCGATCGCAGCGCCTTTCGTCTACGCGCAAGCCAAGCTCGAGAAGACCAAGGTATCGATCGCGGTGGGTGGCAAGGCCGCGTTCTACTACCTGCCCTTGACCATCAGCGAGCAGCTCGGCTACTTCAAGGCCGAGGGCCTCGATGTCGAGATCTCCGACTTCGCGGGTGGCTCGCGCGCGCTGCAGGCTGTCGTCGGCGGCTCGGCCGATGTGTGCTCGGGCGCGTTCGAGCACACGATCAACCTGCAGGCCAAGAGCCAGTACTTCCAGTGCTTCGTGCTGCAAGGCCGGGCGCCGCAGATCGCGATGGGCGTGTCGACGAAGAACATGCCGACGTACAAGACCATCGCGGACCTCAAGGGCAAGAAGATCGGTGTCTCCGCACCGGGGTCGTCGACCAACATGGTGGCCAACCTGGTGTTGTCGCGCGGCGGCATCAAGGCGACCGACGTGAGCTACATCGGCGTGGGTGTCGCGGCTGGTGCACTGACGGCGCTGCGCGCGGGGCAGATCGACGCCATCAGCAACACCGATCCGGTGATGACGATGCTCGAGCAGAAGGGCGACGTGAAGATCATCAGTGACACTCGCACGCTCAAGGGCACGCAGGAGGTGTTCGGCGGGCCGATGCCGGCCGCCTGCCTCTATGCATCCTCCGAGTTCATCCAGAAGAATCCGAACACCTGCCAGGCGCTGGCGAACGCCATCGTGCATGGCCTCAAGTGGCTGCAGACGGCCGGGCCTGGCGACATCATCAAGACGGTGCCTGAAACCTACCTGCTGGGTGACCGCGCGCTGTACCTGGCGTCGTTCGACAAGGTGCGCGAGGCGATTGCCGTCGACGGCCTCGTGCCCGCCGAAGGGCCGAAGACGGCGCTGGCAGCCATCGGCAGCTTTGACAACACGGTCAAGCCCGAGAAAATCGACGTGGACAAGCTCTACACCAATGATTTCGCCAAGCGGGCCAAGGACAAGTTCAAGGCTTGAAACGCCAAGCGCATCATGACCCGGCTCCGGCCGGGTTTTTTGTTTGGACCTGAACAACAACAACGACGCATCCCCAATTCATGTCTGACTACGCACTCGAACTCCTGGACATCACCTGTACCTTTCGCTCGAAGGACGATCTCTCCCAACGCTACACCGCCGTCGCCGATACGACGCTTCGCATCCGGGCCGGTGAATTCGTGTCGGTGGTCGGGCCGACGGGCTGCGGCAAGTCGACATTGCTCAATGTGGGGGCGGGGTTGCTGGAGCCGTCGTCGGGCACGATCAAGGTCTTTGGCGAGTCGCTGGTGGGAATCAATCGCCGCGCCGGCTACATGTTCCAAAGCGAAGCCTTGATGCCGTGGCGCAGCACGCTCGACAACGTCATGGTGGGCCTGCAGTACCGCGGCGTGCCGGATGCGGATGCGCGGACGCAGGGCGAGGCCTGGCTGGCGCGCGTGGGCCTGTCGGGCTTTGGCGATCGCTATCCGCATCAACTGTCCGGTGGCATGCGCAAGCGCGCGGCGCTGGCGCAGACGCTGGCACTGGACCCGGACATCATCCTGATGGACGAACCCTTCAGCGCGCTCGACGTGCAGACCCGCCAGCTCATGGAGAACGAGGTGCTCGAGCTCTGGGCCGCGAAGAAGAAGGCGGTGCTCTTCATCACGCACGACCTCGACGAGGCCATCGCGATGAGCGATCGCGTGGTGGTGCTCTCGGCGGGCCCGGCGACGCATCCGATTGGCGAGTTCAGCATCGACCTGCCGCGCCCGCGTGACGTGGCCGAGGTGCGCACCGATGCGCGCTTCGTCGAACTGCACACGCAGATCTGGAACGTGCTGCGCGACGAGGTGCTCAAGGGCTATGCGCAACAGTTGAAAAAGGCAGCCTGACATGCTGAACGAACGCAATGCGCGCGTCTGGCAGTTGGCGCTGCTGGTCCTCATCCTGGTCGTGTGGCACATCGCCTCGCGCAACCAGCAGTTCGCTTTCTTCGTGGGCGAGCCGATCCAGGTGGCGGGGCGCATCTGGAGCTGGTTCCTGCCCTTCGACGTGCCCGCCAATGCGTTCTATCCGGATGGACTGAAGGGCAATGCAGACGTGTACCGGCACCTTGGCACGACGCTGGTCGAGACGCTGCTGGCCTTTGCGATAGGGACGGCGGTGGGGCTGGCCTGCGGGCTGTGGCTCGCGCTGGCGCCCACGGCCAGCCTGATCCTCGACCCCTACATCAAGGCGGCCAACTCGATGCCGCGCGTGATCCTCGCGCCGATCTTCTCGCTGTGGTTCGGCCTGGGTATCTGGAGCAAGGTCGCGCTGGCCGTCACGCTGGTCTTCTTCATCGTGTTCTTCAACGTGTACCAGGGCGTGCGGGAGGTGAGTCCGGTGATCCTGGCCAATGCGCGCATGCTCGGCGCCAACCAGCGGCAACTGTTGCGCACCGTGTACCTGCCGAGCGCGACGAGCTGGGTGTTCTCCAGCCTGCATACCTCCGTCGGGCTGGCTTTCGTAGGCGCCGTGGTGGGCGAGTACCTGGGGTCGGCACGCGGCGTCGGCTACCTGATCCTGCAGGCGGAGGGCACCTTCGATGTCAACACGGTGTTTGCGGGTATCGTTGTGCTCACCGTCTTCGCGCTGGTGCTCGACGGGGTCGTCGGCGTGATCGAGCGGCGCCTGATGAAGTGGCAGCCGCGCAGCGGCGAGACCGAGAAGCTGTAGTCGACACGAGGGAGGTCTCTTTGAACAACAAGCCTGCACACCATGCTTCCGCGCTCCTGCGTTCGCGCCACGCGGCGGCGCGGGTATCGAACGAAGAGCTCTTCTTCGACCTGGTCTATGTCTTTGCCGTCACGCAGCTTTCCCACTACCTGCTTGACCATCTCACGCTGCTCGGTGCGCTGCAGACGCTGCTGCTCTGGTTCGCGGTCTGGATGGGCTGGCAGTACACGGCATGGGTGACCAACTGGTTCGAGCCGACGGCATTGCCGATCCGGCTGGTGCTGTTCGGGATCATGCTGGTGGCGTTGGTGATGGCTTCGGCGCTGCCGCAGGCCTTCGGCGAGCGGGCGCTGGTGTTCGCGGGGTGCTACGCGGCGATCCAGGTCGGACGCACGCTCTGGGTGCTGCTGGCGCTGGGCAAGGGGGACGCGCTGGTTCCCAATTTCCGGCGCATCCTGGCATGGACCGCGGTGTCCGCGGCGCTGTGGATCATGGGCGCGCTGGCCGATGGCAACCTGCGACTCGGGCTCTGGGCGGCGGGCGTGCTCTGCGAATACGTGGCGCCGATGGTGGGCTTCAGTTTTCCGGGCCTTGGCCGCTCCGCCACGTCCGATTGGACCATCGACGGCGGCCATCTCGCGGAGCGCTGCCAGTTGTTCGTGATCGTGGCGCTGGGCGAGTCGTTGCTTGCAAGCGGCGTGGCCTTCGGGCATGCGAAGGAATGGGCCGTCGGGGCGGTATTGACCTTGCTCGTGACCTTCCTCGGCAGCATCGCGATGTGGTGGATGTACTTCGACACCAGCAGCAAGGACGCGGCCCATGTGATCGAGCATTCGGACGATCCCGGCGGCATCGGCGCGAAGTTCCACTACACGCACGTGGTGCTTGTGGCGGGCATCATCGTCTCGGCGGTGGCCGATGAACTGGTCATCGGGCATGGCGAGCATCACGTCGAGTGGAAGTACCTCGGCGCCTTGCTGGGCGGGCCGGCCATCTATCTGTTCGGCAATGCGCTGTTCAAGCGCGTGGTGTATGGCTTCACGCCGCAATCGCACATCGGTGGGCTGCTGGCGCTGGCGCTGATCGCGCCATTTGCATCGCACCTGTCGGTGGCGACAGTGGGTGCGATGACCACGGCCGTGATGGTGGCCGTGGCGGTGCTGGAGTCCGTGTGGCGGCGGCGGTCGCGCGCACGGGCCGCGCACTGACCTTTCGTTCGCGCTCTGGCGGGGCGGACGCTGCGCCACTGGTCCAAAGCGCTTTGCCGCTATCGCGTGAGCGGCTTTCCTAGTGCTTCTTCTTCGCCGGCGTGCTGGCGACCTTGTCGCGGGCAGCCTGCTTGCCAGCCTCGCGCGGAGCGGCCGCCGGCTTTGCAGGACTGCGCGTCGAGGTCTTGCTCGAAACCTGCACCACCTGCTTGCTTGGCACCGACACCCTGACCGGGCCCCCGCTGCGCTGCGATGTGACGCGTACCGGCGCCGCGCCGCTGCCGACCCGGGAGGCTGCCATGGCGCGAACCTGCACATAGACCACGACGCTGGCCCCACGCGGGAACTTGTGGCTGGTCCGCACGTCGTTCCAGTCGGCCACGTTGGCCGCAGTGGTGCGGTAGCGGCTGGCGATGCTGGCAGGCGTGTCGTTGCGGCCGGCGCGGACCGTGGTGCGGCGCGTCACGATCTCCGGCTGGAAGCTCAGGTGGCCGGTGTCGGCGACCACGGCGGCCACGTCTTCCTGCACCTTGGCCGTGCGCGGCACGATCAGCGTGGAGCCGGCCTTGATCAGCATGCGTGGCGGGATGTTGTTGACCGCACGCAAGTCCGACTCGCTCATGCCGGTGCGCTGGGCCGCGTCGGCAACCGTCATGGTGTTCTCGACGGTCCATGCGGTCCAACTGGCGTACTGGCCTTGCGTGTAGGCCTCGAAGTTGCGCGTGAAGACGGCGGCGTTGTCCCAGGGCAGCAGGATCTGCGGCGTGCCGGCGGCCAGGATGATCGGCTTGTGCGCGGCGGGATTCAGCGCGCGGAAATCCTCGATGCGCACGTCAGCGAGCTTGGCGGCCAATGCCACGTCCAGGTCGCGCGTCAGCGTCACGGTCTGGAAGTAGGGGTGGTTGGGGATCACCGGCAGGTCGGTGTTGAAGGCCTGCGGGTTGGCCACGATGTTCTTCACGGCCTGCAGCTTGGGCACGTAGAGGCGCGTCTCCGCCGGCATATTCAGGTCGCTGTAGGTGGTGGGCAACCCCAGCTTCTGGTTCTTGGCGATGGCCCGGCCCACGCTGCCTTCACCCCAGTTGTAGGCGGCCAGCGCGAGTTGCCAGTCGCCGAACATGTTGTAGAGCTTCTGCAGGTAGTCGAGCGCGGCGCGGGTCGAGGCGAGCACGTCGCGGCGGTCGTCGCGGAAGATGTTCTGCTTGAGTGAGTAGTCGGTGCCGGTGGCCGGCATGAACTGCCACATGCCGGCGGCGCGTGCACTGGACACGGCCTGCGGGTTGAAGGCGCTTTCAATGTACGGCAGCAGGGCCAGCTCGGTGGGCATGTCGCGGCGCTCGAGTTCCTCCACGATGTAGAAGATGTACTTGTTCGAGCGCTCGGTCATGCGCTGGATGTAGTCTGGCCGGCTCGCATACCACTGCTCGCGTTCGTGAACGGCGTCGTTCTCGAGGTTCTGCATCTTGAAGCCGCGGCGGATGCGGTCCCACATGTCGGTGGGGGGCGCCAATGGCACGACGTTGAGGGCGCTGGCCTGGCCGGTGGCGATGGGCGTGAGCGGGGCGGTCGGGTAGACCGGGGTCGCGCTGGTGTTGGAGGGGCTGGTGGATTTGCCGGTTGGCGCGGTGCCGGTCGCGCAACCGACGAGCAGCAGGGTGCCTGCAACGCAGGCGGCTAACAGGAATTTCATCGGAAGTCGGATGTCCATGGGTGCAGTGCGATGTTCAGGTGTCACTTGCCAGGGCGCATGGGCCGGCGTGGACGCGCATTGCTTCAGGGAAGGTGGCTTCGCGGATGCGAAGAATGGGGTGGCTCTTGCGCCTGGCCGGATCGGCGCGGTGGCGCGTGTCTAGAATCGCTGCCAGCTGCGGCTCGCCGCGCCCGAGTGTATCGAACGTCGGCTGGGCAGGGCCCGGGTCTGCCTCGAAGGGATCGGGCCCGCGCTTCAGCATCCAGGTGTGGTTGTCAGCCAAAGCGGGCAGCGGAACGAGGGTCATGAGCGGTCAAATTATAGGTTTGCAGGAATGGTTCCAGACCCCGCCCGGCCGCTATCTGCTGGCCTGGGAGCAACTGCAATTCGACCAGGCCGTCGCCGACATGTTCGGCTACCACGCGCTGCAGCTCGGATTGCCTGCTGTCGACGCCCTGCGGGCGAACCGGATGCGGCATCGCTGGCTGGCGTTGCCGCAGTTGCCGCAGGAGGGCGAGGCCACGTCCGCGGCATTGTTCACGGATTTCGCCGCGCTGCCGTTTGCGGCCAACAGCCTGGACCTGGTGCTGTTGCCGCATGCGCTGGAGCTCAGTGAGGACCCGCATGCCACCTTGCGGGAGGTGGAGCGCGTGCTGGTGCCGGAAGGGCGCGTGGTGATCTGCGGGCTGAACCCTCACAGCTTGTGGGGAATGCGGCAGCGACGCGCGCATTTGTGGCGTCGCCTGGGCCTGGGCGAACTGTTCTTGCCGGAGGCGGGCGAGTTCATCGCCTACCGGCGCATGCGAGACTGGCTGCGGCTGCTGAGTTTCGAGGTGGAATCGGGCCGCTTCGGCGCCTACCGGCCGGCGGTGCGCAGCGAGGCCTGGCTGGAGCGCTACCGATGGTTCGACAAGGCGGGCGAGCGCTGGTGGCCGATATTCGGTGCGGTCTATTTTCTGGTGGCGGTCAAGCGGGTGCGTGGGTTGCGGCTGTTGAGTGCCGATTGGCGACGCGCCGCCGCCAGGGCCAGTGCACCGATGCCAGTCGCGGGCAAGGTGCATCGCGCGCCGCCGCCCCCGCGACCCTGATTTTTTTGAAGATGCAAGGACGAACGAGTTGAACGAGGTACAGATCTACACCGATGGCGCCTGCAAGGGCAATCCCGGTCCGGGCGGCTGGGGCGCATGGCTCAAGTCGGGCGCGACCGAGAAGGAGATTTTTGGCGGGGAGCTGAACACCACCAACAACCGGATGGAACTCACGGCCGTGATCGAAGGCCTGGCGGCGCTGAAGCGGCCCTGCAAGGTGGTGCTCTACCTCGACAGCCAGTATGTGCGCCAGGGCATCACCGAATGGGTGAAGGGCTGGAAGGCGAAGGGCTGGATGACGGCGGCCAAGCAACCGGTGAAGAACGTCGAACTGTGGAAGCGGCTCGACAAGCTCGTGCAGGAAGGCGGCCATACCATCGAATGGCGCTGGGTCAAGGGGCACTCGGGCGATCCCGGCAACGAGCGGGCGGACTTGCTGGCCAACAAGGGCGTGGACAAGGCGCTGGGGCGTATTTGACCCACCCCCGATGCGCCTGCGGCGCCTCCCCCTCAAGGGGGCGCACCCAGCGGCCCGGCAAAGCCGGTTCCGCGGGTGCCCGCGAACAAGGTTGGCTGCCTCAGAAGCAGCGCTGAACAGTTGCGTGAGCGTGCACGTACAGCGGTGAATCTAAAGGTGCTTCACTGGCGGCAGCACCTCGCCCATGCGGGCGCGCAGCAACAGGTCGTCGACGATGCGAAGCCGGCGGCTCAGTTCACGGCCGATGTTCATCTGGATCAGCGCGAACTGGGCCGTGTTGTGCTCGTAGAGTCGATAGAGGTTGGCGGGCGTGAGCGCCACCGCGGTGCAGGGCGCATCGGCCCGAACGGAGGCACTGCGCGGCGACAGGTCGAGCAGTGACATCTCGCCGAAGCAGTCACCCTGCTTCAGCCGATGCAGCAGCAGGCTGCGGCCCTTCCAGCTCTTGAAGATGGTGACGCGGCCGGCCTCCAGCACGAACATGCCGTGCGGCGAGTCGCCCTCCTGGAAGAAGAATTCGCCCGCGGGAACCTCCACGGTCGGCGCGGGTGCCAGCAGGAACTCCAGCGTGTCCTCGCTGATGCCGCCGAAGATCGGCATCTGCTGAAGCATTTCGACGCGGGCGGCGAGCATGGTGAAAATGCCCGGGCTACACCACGCCGTCGAACATCATCACATCGACCTCATCACCCGGCGCGACGCTGCCTTGCGCATGGTGCAGCACGACCAGGCCGTTGCCCTCGACCATCGAACTCAGCACGCCCGATCCCTGGTTGCCTGCGATGCGGACCTCCGGAAGCGCGCCGGGGGTGCAGGTGACACGGCCGCGCTGGTACTCGGTGCGTCCGGGCTTTTTCCGGATCGATACCGCGCTGCGTGCGCGCAGCAGCGGCGGCGGTGCAGCGCTGGACGCATTGCAGCCCATGAGGCGGAGCAGGGCGGGGCGCACGAAGGCGAGGAAGGTGACCATCACCGCGACAGGGTTGCCGGGCAGGCCGAACAGCACCGCGGCGCCGGCATTGGCATTTCCAGGCGCCTTGGGAACGAGCCCGACGGCCATGGGCCGCCCCGGCCGCATCGCGACGCGCCAGAAGGCCATGTCGCCCAGTTGCCGCATCACGGCGCGGGTGTGGTCGGCCTCGCCGACGCTGACGCCGCCGCTGGTGATGATGGCGTCGGCCTGCCGGGCCGCTTCCGACAGCGCGGCGGCCAGCGCGGCCGGGTCGTCGCGCACCATGCCGAGGTCGACCACTTCGCAGCCCAGCCGTGTGAGCAGGCCGAAGACCGTGTAGCGGTTGCTGTCGTAGACGGCGCCCTCGCGCGGCGGCTCGCCGAGGCTGAGGATTTCGTCGCCGGTCGAGAAGTAGGCCACGCGCAGGCGGCGGAAGACCGATACCTCGGCCTGTCCGAGGCTGGCGAGCAGGCCGAGGCCTGCAGGCGTCAGGCGCTCGCCCTGCAGGAGCGCCGGGCGGCCCTGCATGAGGTCTTCGCCGGCGAATCGGCGGTTGTCGCCGCGGCGCAGGGCGTTGGCTGGAAAGCGCACGGTGTCGCCTTCGACAGTGCAGAACTCCTGGGGCACGACGGTATCGAAGCCGGCCGGCATCACCGCGCCGGTCATGATCTTGAGCGCGTCGCCCTGGCTTAAGGCGCCACGCCAGGCGGCGCCCGCGAGTGCGGTGCCTGCCACGCGCAGGCTGATGATCTCGGACGCCGGGGAGTCGAGCACCGCGCCATCGAAGGCGAAGCCATCCATGGCCGAGTTGTCATGCGGCGGCACGCTGAAGGGCGAGACCACGTCCTCGGCGAGCACGCGTCCCAAGGCCTCGAACAAGGGCACGTATTCCCGCTCGCGCAGCACAGTGGGCTCGACGAGGCTGGCAAGGAAGGCCTGGACGCCATCCACGCTCAGTGCCTTCGGGTCATAGCCGGCCAGCGCGGCCGCGATATCGGCGACGCGGCTCATCGGGTGCGGTGGATTTCCAGCGCGGCGAGTTCGGCCAGCGTGTTGGCGTTGAAGAAGGCGTCGGGGGCATCGCCCTCGCGGTCGAAGGGGACGAGCACGGTGCGGTGTTGCGCGGTCCATGCGTCGATCTTGCGACCGCCGGACTGCGTGAAGCGCACGAGGCTTTCGAGCAGGGTAGTTGGAAGCAGGCAGAACACGGGTTGCGCACGCAGGATTGGGGCGCCACCGTTGTCCACTGGCTCCGGCGCGCTGACCATGGCGATCTCCGCGTCGGCCTCGACGAGCGCATCGGCCAGCCGCTTCGCCAGATCGGTCGGGAACAGGGGCGTGTCGCACGGGACGGTGAGCAGCCAGGGTGTCTCGCAGCGCTCCAGCCCGGTCAGGAAGCCGGCCAGTGGCCCGGCATAGTCGGCCAGCCCGTCCGGCCAGACAGGGACGCCGAACGATTCATAGGCCGAGAGGTTGCGGTTGGCATTGACCATCATCTCGCCGACCTGAGCGCCCAACCTCAGCACCGCATGCAGGGCCAATGGCGTGCCGTTGAACTTTTGCAGGCCCTTGTCGACGCCGCCCATGCGGGAGCCGCGTCCGCCGGCGAGGACGAGGCCTGTGATGTCCGACGTGGCGATGGGTGTGGTGCGATCCATCGTCAGCCGCCGATATAGCTCATCTCGACGCGACGTGCTGCACCGACGTCGGTGGTCAGTTCCGGATCGCGCAACGCGCGCAGTTCGGAATAGCGGTCGGCACGACCCTGCCAGATGTGGCCGATCGCCGAGAGCAATTGCGTGTCGTCCGCATCGCCGCGCAACAGCGGGCGCAGGTCGTGGCCATGGCTCGCGAACAGGCAGGTGTACAGCTGGCCCTCGGTCGACAGGCGCGCGCGGCTGCAGTCGTGGCAGAAGGCCTGCGTGACGCTGCTGATCACGCCGATCTCGCCCGCGCCGTCGGCATAGGCCCAGCGCTGGGCGGTTTCGCCCGGCGCGCTGGCTTCGAGCGGCCGCAAGGGGAACTCCCGTGCGATGAGCGCGATGACCTCGGCCGAGGGCATGACCTCGTCCATGCGCCAGCCATTGGTGGCGCCCACGTCCATGTATTCGATGAAGCGCAGCACCACGCCGGTATGGCGGAAGTGGCGGGCCATCGGCAGGATTTCCTGCTCGTTGGTGCCGCGCTTGACCACCATGTTGACCTTGATTGGCCCGAGCCCGGCGGCATGCGCCGCGTCGATGCCCATCAGCACGTCGGCGACCGGGAAGTCGACATCGTTCATCCGGCGGAAGATCGTGTCGTCGAGGCCGTCCAGGCTCACCGTCACGCGCTGCAGGCCCGCGGCCTTGAGTGCCACGGCCTTGCGTGCGAGCAGAGAGCCGTTGGTGGTCAGCGTGAGGTCCAGCGGTGCGCCATCGGCCGTGCGCAATTGCGCGAGTTGCCCGATGAGCACCTCGATGTTCTTGCGCAGCAAGGGCTCGCCGCCGGTGAGGCGGATCTTGTGCACGCCGTGCGCGGTGAACAGGCGCGCGAGTCGCGTGATCTCCTCGAAGCTCAGCAGGGCCGAATGCGGCAGGTACTTGTAGTCCTTGTCGAAGACTTCCTTCGGCATGCAATAGCTGCAACGGAAGTTGCAGCGGTCCGTCACGCTGATGCGCAGGTCGGTCAACGGCCGGCCGAGGCGGTCTTCGAGGTGCCCGATGGCGGGCACTTTCGCTTGTGGCGCGGACGCGATGCGATGCGCACGGCCTATGGCGGAGACGGGGATCACTTTGCTGTTCATGGGAGGGGCCAATTTACTCCATCGCCTCCGCCCTCAGGGGTGTCAGGGCACTTGACCATGGTCACGCAAACCCATGTTGCGCCCAAGGGCGGGATGGTGCAGTCCGCTGTGAAACAGCGCCGGCACCATCCAGTGCATGGTCCTCGTCAAGGCGACGACCTCATCAGACGCAACGCGCCCCGTCCACCTCGATGCACACACCACTGATGAACGCAGCCTCGTCGCTCGCCAGGTACAGCGCCGCGTTAGCCACGTCGAGCGCGGTCGAGAAGCGACCGAGCGGGATGGTGGCGAGGAACTTGGCCTTGCGCTCTTCCGTCACCGGGCCGCCCGCGAATTCGGCGGCCAGGCCGGTGTCCGGATTGAAGACCGGGTTGATGCAGTTGACGCGGATGTTGTCCGGCCCGAGTTCGGCGGCCAGCGACTTGCTGGTGGTGATGACCGCGCCCTTGGAGCCGTTGTACCAACTGAGGCCGGGGCGAGGGCGCACGCCGGCCGTCGACGCGATGTTGATGAAGACGCCGCCACCATTGGCGCGAAACGCCGGTACGGCGTGGATCGTCGACAGGTAGATGCTCTTCACGTTGACCGAGAAGCAGCGGTCGAACTCTTCCTCGCTGACTTCGAGGGCAGGGCGGTTGCGGTGCGTCCAGCCGGCGTTGTTGACCATGACGTCGAGCTTGCCGTGTCGTTCGACGGCAGCGCCGACCAGCGCCTTCATGTCGGCCGTCTTCGTGACATCCGCTGCGAAGAAGGAGGCCCGGCCGCCGTCGCGCAGGATCGCCTCGACCACTTGCTGGCCAGCGGCCGCATTGACGTCGTTGACGATCACTTGTGCACCCTCGGCCGCCAGCCGCTTGGCGATGCCTTCGCCGATGCCGCCGCCCGAGCCGGTGACGATGATGGATTTGCCCTTGACGCGCATGAAGTCTCCTGGAGTTGTCTTGAATCGATTCTTGAAATTGCGGGTGACGCCCGCGCGTCAGCCGTGCCGCACAGCGACGGTCTTGAGCGTGGTGAATCCGAACAGCGCCTCGAAGCCCTTTTCGCGGCCGTAACCAGACGACTTGACCCCACCAAAGGGCAGTTCCACGCCGCCGCCAGCGCCATAGTTGTTGATGAACACCTGGCCGCTGCGCACGCGCTTGGCCATGCGGAATTGCCGTGCCCCATTGGCCGTCCAGATGCCCGCGACCAGCCCGAACTGCGTCGCGTTGGCCTGCGCGACGGCCTGGTCTTCGTCATCGAATGCCATCGCGGCCAGCACGGGGCCAAACACTTCTTCCTGTGCCAGCCGATGCGTCACCGGCACGTCCCGCAGAAGCGTGGGCGCCTGGTAGAAGCCGCTGTCGGGCGCCTCGTCGACGATCACGCCCTGGGCCACCATCGGGATGCCGGCATGCTGCGCGTCGCTGAGGAAGTCCCAGACGCGCTGCTGCTGCGATTGCCGGATCAACGGCCCGACATCGAGGTCCATCGCCGCGGGGCCGACACGCAATGCCTCGAAAGCATGGCCAAGCCGTTCGAGCAGCGGCTCGTAGATGCTGCGCTCGATCAACACGCGCGATCCCGCCGAGCAGGTCTGTCCTGCGTTCTGCACGATGGCGTTGATGAGCACTGGAATGGCCGAGGCCAGGTCGGCGTCCGCGAAGATGATCTGCGGGCTCTTGCCGCCAAGTTCCAGCGTCACGGGGCAATGCCGTTCGGCCGCGACCTGCTGGATCAGCGTGCCCACCTTCGGGCTTCCGGTGAAGCTGATGTGGTCGATGCCGGGATGCCGCGCCAGCGCATCACCGACTTCATGGCCGTAGCCCGTCACGATATTGATGGCGCCCGGAGGGAATCCGACCTCCGCAGCCAGTTGTGCGACGCGAATCAGCGACAGGCACGCGTCTTCCGCCGGCTTGACCACGCAGACATTGCCGGCGGCCAAGGCGCCGCCGACGCTGCGGCCGAAGATCTGCATCGGGTAGTTCCACGGAATGACATGGCCCGTGACGCCGTGCGGTTCGCGCCAGGTGAAGACGCTGTAGCCGTCCTGGTAGGGGATGGTCTCGCCATGCAGCTTGTCGCAGGCGCCGGCATAGAACTCGAAGTAGCGCACCAGTGCCAGCGCATCGGCCCGCGCCTGCTTCACCGGCTTGCCGCAGTCGCGTTGCTCGAGCAGCGCCAGTTCGTCGGTGTGCTCGGCGATCTTCTGCGAGAGCTTGTAGAGCAGCCTGCAGCGCTCCGCCGCGCTGACCTTCTGCCACACGTTGTCGAAGCAGTCGCGCGCCGCGCCCACCGCGTCGTCGATGTCGGCCGCGTTGCTGCGCTGCAGTTCGTCGAAGGGCTGGCCGTCGGACGGGTCCAGGACCGGCAGCGTGCGGCCGGAGGCGGAGACGACGCTGGTGTTGGCGATGTAGTTGAGTTGCATGTTGGGGGAGGGTTCAGTGTGCCGGTCAGGGCGAGATGATGTCGAGTTTGGGGTAGTAGTTGCGATAGCGCTTGGCGTCGCGGGTCAGCAAGCGTAGCCCGTTCACAAGCGCATGTGCGCCGATGTAGAAATCCGGCAGTGGCGAACGAGCCCGGCCGGTTCCAGCGCCCGGCGCGCTGCGGTAGGCGCGGAATGCCTGGCCGGCCAGGAAGGCCGCATCCCAGGGCAATGGTTCCCGCTTGAGCGGAAGGCCGGCGAGTGCGTCTTCGAGATCGGCGGCTCGCTCGAATCGGGGGCTGAGCTCCGCCAGGATCAGCGGATTGATGACGAGTGCGGCTTGCTGGCCCAGGCGGTCCAGTTGGTCGAGCGACCAATCCGCCCATTGGGGATCGTCGGCGAGCACGTCGATCAGCACATTGCTGTCGACGAGCGTGGCGGATGGTCGGGCGAGATAGCGTGCGCCCGGTTCGGAAGCACGTGAAGCGCGACTAGCCACGCAGGAAGCGCATGAACTCGTCGGTGCCCATGCCCTTGAATTGCGCGGCGGTGGCGGAGCCGCGTACGCGCTGGAAGGCACTGCGCACAGGCGACTCGGCAGAAGGCGCGCGCCGCAGCAGCACATCGCCGTTCGCCCGCACTTCGAATTCCACCTCGCTGTGCGGATGCAGGCCTGCCTGCTCTCGCACTGCCTGCGGGATCGTGACCTGTCCCTTGCTTGTGATCTTCATTCGATTTCCGTGATTCTTACTTGCCAAAGTAAGAATATTACGGCTCGCCCGGCACTGCGGCAAGCCCTCCATCGCTCGCGCGCATTCGTGCTTTGCCTACAGCCTGAATCGGGCTCGCCATCACAGAATGGGCCATGCGAATCCACTTCGGTCTCGGTCTATTGGTTTGCCTCACCACTGCATGCGGCAGCGCGCTTGCCGATGAGCTCAAGCTCCCCGTCGACAGCGACGACAAGGGCACCGTCTACGTCAGCCCCAACGTCACTTCCACCGAGGACTCGGTCAACACCAAGGGCGCGACAGTGGGCGTCGAGCGCCCCGACGGCAGCAAGACCTTCGGCGGCATGGACACCTCGGGGCCGAAGCCAAGCTATTCGGCCGGTGCGGAGACCGGCGGCAAGACCTCGTTCTCGGTCGAGGCCCATTCGGACGGCAAGAACAACACCGGCGCCAAGGCCGGCGTGAAGATCAAGTACTGACTACTTCCTGATCAGCTTCACCGCATCCAGCATCTTCTCGACATGCTTGAAGGGATTCAGGCTCTGGTAGTAGGTCACCACAGTGCCGTTCGGCGCAATCACATATGAGATACGGTTGGCATATTCCGGACGCGTCTGCATGACCGCGTCGAAGGACTGGGTGATGTTGCGGCTCTCATCCGAAGCCACCGGAAACTTGCCTTGGCACACCTGGCTTGAGAACTTCGCCAGCGTCTCCATGTCGTCGGTCGAGATCCCGATCACTGACGTGTTCAGCGCGGCAAACTGGTCCATCGCATCCGCAAAGGCATGCGCCTCGATCGAACACCCCACTGAAAAAGCAGCCGGGAAGAAATACACCACGACCGGTCCCTTGGCCAGCGCCTCCTGCAGCGAGTAGGTGAAGGGCTTGCCCGCCAGCGCGGCCTGCGCCGTGAAGGGAGCCACCTTCTGCCCCACGTCCAGCGCCGCGACGGCTGGCGCGGAAAACCCGATTGCGAGCATCATCGGCACCCAGGCAAGCAACCGGTCAAATCGCAACGTCATGGTCAATTCCTTCAGGCAGATGGGCGCCATCATATTTCGCCACTTCTTGCGCCGCTGCCTCGGGGGCATGCTGGCCGTCGGCATGGCTGCGGTCCTCGCGGGCTGCGGTGCATTGCCACAGCGCAGCCTGACCCCGATGGTCGCAGCGCTCGACACCAGCCCCGACACGGCCCTCGCGAAGATCGTGGCCGCATCCACGCCGCCCGGCGAGCATTCGGGTTTCCGCCTGATGCCGCTGGGCGTCTACTCGCTCGATGCGCGCATCCAGCTCGCCCGGCGCGCGCGGCGCTCGCTGGACCTCCAGTACTACGTCTTCGAGAACGACGGCGCCGGCGGATTGCTGTTGCGCTCGCTCAAGGAGGCGGCGCTGCGCGGCGTGCGCGTGCGTCTGCTGATCGACGATCTCTACACGGCGCACACCGAGCAATTGTTGCTGGCCCTGTCGGCGACGCCCAACATCGAGGTGCGGCTGTTCAACCCCTTCTGCTGTGCGCGCGGCAGCCTGGCGGGCCGCTTCGCCGCCTCGGCGGCCGACATCCCGCGGCTCAACCACCGCATGCACAACAAGCTCTTCATTGCCGACGGTGTGATGGCCGTGGCAGGCGGTCGCAACATCGCCGACGAGTACTTCGTGCTCAACGATGCGACCAACTTCATAGACATGGATGCGCTCATCGTCGGCAAGGTCATCCCGCAGCTCGAAGGTATCTACGACGCCTACTGGAACAGCGAGGTGGTCTACCCGATCGGCGACATCGTCAAGCCGCAGCGGGGCCACGCCGCGATGATCGAGGACTTCGACCGGCGCGTCGGCATGCGCGCCAGGCCGCCCAAGGTCGTGCTGCCGGCTACTGACGTGCTCGGCTACGGGCCGATCGGTGAAGAGCTCGACGCCGGGCGGATCGGCCTGCTGTGGGGCCCCGCCAACGCGGTCGCCGACCCGCCCACCAAGCTGCGCTACATGACGGACGATGAGGCCCTGGCCACCAGCGTGACCATGCGCTTCTGGTCGCAACTGCTCATCGCCGAGAACGAGGTGCAACTGACCTCGCCCTACCTGGTGCCGGGGGAGAATGGCATGGAAGCCTTCGAGGCGCTGCGCAAGCGCGACGTGAGCGTGACGCTGCTGACCAATTCGCTGGCCGCCAACGACGAGCCGCTGGTGCACAGCGGCTATGCGCGCTATCGCGAACGGCTGCTGGAATCAGGCTGCGACCTCTATGAACTGAGCCCGGCGCGCACCACGAAGAATCAGCGCCTCGACATGTTCGGCAAGTCGCTCGGCCGGCTGCATGCAAAGACCGCGGTGGTCGACAAGCGCAAGCTGTTCGTTGGCTCCGTCAACCTGGACCCGCGCTCCGCCATGGACAACACGGAGCTCGGCATCATGGTCGACAGCCCCCAACTGGCGCGCGAACTGCTGCGCATCATCAACATCAGCAAGCTGGAGAGCGCCTATCGCCTGCGATGGGTGGCCAAGCGACGCAGCATCGAATGGCTGACGATGGACGAGGACAAGGAGGTGGTCCTGACCTACGAGCCTGAATCGACCTGGCTGCAACGCCTCAAGATCCGGGCGCTGGGGCCGCTGGTGCCGGAGGGCTTGTTGTAGGGTCAGCGCGGCCGCATCTGCGCCGGATCGTAGAAGAACTCTTCCTCGGCGATGCGGTCGCCTTCCCAGCGTTGCCAGGCCAACTCCTCGATGTGCATGTTGCGCCCGTCCTTGCCGGTGAAGTCGAAGATCCAGCGGATCACGACGTGGTCGCCATTCACAAGCGCCGGCCGCACGCACTTCGACACGACCGAGGCCGTGCGCGCCAGCACGGCGGCCTCGTTCGCCATCAGCGCAGGACGGCCGCGCCGCGGCTCGGCCTGGTTCTCGCGCATCGAGGCGTTCTCGGTGTAGTAGTCCTCGATGGCCTTCACATGGTCGCCGCCTTCGACGGCGGCGATGAAGGACTCGAGCCTTTCGGCGCTCGGCATGTCGATCAGGACTTGATCTTGACCTCGACGCGGCGTGCTTCGGCTGCCGGCCCATCGGCTTGCGCCTGCTCAGGCTTGGCCAATTCGACCTTGTCCGCCGGCGCGCCTGCCGCCTTCAAGGCCTCGGCCACGGCCTCCGCACGTTGCTTGGCCAGTTCTGCGTTCTTGGCCGGGTCGCCGCTGGCGTCGTGGTAGCCGCTCACCAGGGCGACGTTGCCGGCCTGCACCGCCTTCACTACATCGGCGAGCGACTCCTTGGCGTTCGGCGCGATGTCATTGCTGCCGGTCGCGAAGTAGAACTTCACGATGCCGTTCTCGATCTTCACCATCGCGCTTTCGCTGCTTGCCGCGGCGGCGGGGCCAGGCGCCGGGGCGGGCGCGCTGACTGGCGCAGGCACCGGCACCGCAGCCGCCTTGGTGCCGTGGAATTGCACCACCAGCGGCACGATCAGCAGCGCCACGATGTTGATGATCTTGATCAGCGGGTTGACGGCCGGGCCGGCGGTGTCCTTGTAGGGGTCGCCCACGGTGTCGCCGGTGACGGCCGCCTTGTGCGCCTCGCTGCCCTTGCCGCCATGGTGGCCGTCCTCGATGTACTTCTTCGCGTTGTCCCAGGCGCCACCGCCGGTGCACATGCTGATCGCCACGAAGAGACCCGTCACGATCGTGCCCATCAGCAGGCCGCCCAGCGCCTTCGGTCCAAGCAGCAGGCCGACCAGGATCGGCACCACCACCGGCAGCAGCGACGGGATCATCATTTCCTTGATCGCCGCGCCCGTCAGCATGCCCACCGCTTTGCCGTATTCGGGCTTGCCGGTGCCTTCCATGATGCCCTTGATGTCGCGGAACTGGCGGCGCACTTCCTCTACCACTGCACCGGCCGCGCGGCCCACCGCTTCCATCGCCATCGCGCCGAAGAGGTAGGGGATCAGCCCGCCGATGAACAGGCCGACGATCACCATCGGGTCGCTCAGGTTGAAGTCGATTGCCTGGCCGAAGCCTTCCAGCTTGTGGGTGTAGTCGGCGAACAGCACCAGCGATGCGAGGCCGGCGGAGCCGATCGCATAGCCCTTGGTCACCGCCTTGGTCGTGTTGCCCACCGCGTCGAGCGGGTCGGTCACGGCGCGCACGCTGTCGGGCAATTCGCTCATCTCGGCGATGCCGCCGGCGTTGTCGGTGATGGGACCGTAGGCGTCCAGTGCGACCACGATGCCGGCCATGCTCAGCATCGAAGTGGCAGCCACTGCAATGCCGAACAGGCCGGCCAGCGAATACGAGGCCAGGATCGCGATGCAGACGAAGATCACCGGCCAGGCCGTCGAGCGCATCGACACGCCCAGGCCCGCGATGATGTTGGTGCCGTGGCCCGTGGTCGAGGCTTGCGCGATGTGTTGCACCGGCTTGTATTGCGTGCCGGTGTAGTACTCGGTGATCCACACGAGGGCCGCCGTCAACGCCAGGCCGACGAAGCAGGCGCCGAACAGCTTCAACTGGCTGCCGCTCGCGGCAATCGCGTTGTCGGGGATCAGCCAGCTCGTGACGAACCAGAACGCGATCAGCGACAGGATGCCCGCCACCGCCAGGCCCTTGTAGAGCGCCGGCATCACGTTGACCATGCCCGGCGATGCCTTCACGAAGAAGCAGCCGATGATCGACGCGATGATCGACACGCCGCCCAGCGCCAGCGGGTACATCACCGCGTGGACCGGCGCCGCCGTGACCATCAGCGCACCGAGCACCATGGTCGCGATCAGCGTCACCGCATAGGTCTCGAACAGGTCGGCTGCCATGCCTGCGCAGTCACCGACGTTGTCGCCCACGTTGTCCGCGATCACCGCCGGGTTGCGCGGATCGTCTTCCGGAATGCCGGCCTCGACCTTGCCCACCAGGTCGGCGCCCACGTCGGCGCCCTTGGTGAAGATGCCGCCGCCGAGCCGCGCGAAGATCGAAATCAGCGAGGAGCCGAAGGCAAAGCCGATCAGCGGGTTGAGCAGATGCGACAGCGCCTTGCCATCCGTCTGGCTGCCGCCGCCGAGGAACCAGAAGAAGCCAGCGACGCCCAGCAGCCCGAGCCCGACCACCAGCATGCCGGTGATCGCGCCGCCGCGGAACGCCACGTCCAGCGCCGGGCCGATGCCCTTGGTGGCCGCCTGCGCCGTGCGCACATTGGCCCGCACCGACACGTTCATGCCGATGAAGCCGCAGGCGCCCGAGAGCACCGCGCCGATGATGAAGCCGACCGCCGTGGTCAGGTCGAGGAAGACGGCGATGAGCACCGCCAGCACGACGCCGACGACGGCGATGGTGGTGTACTGCTTGGCCAGGTAGGCCGACGCGCCTTGCTGGATCGCCGCTGCGATCTCCTGCATTCGTGCGTTGCCGGCATCCTTGGCGAGGATCCAACTGCGGGCCCAGAAGCCATAGGCTACGGCCACGAGGCCGCAGACGATGGCAAGTATCAGGGGGGTGTTGCCGATCATGCTTTGCTTACTCCAGAAGTTCGTTGGGACTGGTGGAGACGAAAGCAGAGGCCCTGCGCGCAACGCGTACGGGTCTTTGCTTCCGCCGCGTTGCTTCCTCGAAGCCTCCTGTGAAAAAGGAGACCGATTGGCCAACAAGTCCAATTTAACAGTGAAAAGTCACAATCCGTATGACTTGACAATGACGCGCGTCTTAAACTTCGGGTTTGTCCGAGTCCCCCGCTGTTTCATTCAATCAACGAATAAAGACATGTCATTCGATAAAGTTTCCCCAGGAAAGAACCTCCCCGAAGCCTTCAACGTCGTCATCGAGATCCCGATGAACGCCGATCCCGTCAAGTACGAAGTGGACAAGGACTCCGGCGCGATCTTCGTGGACCGCTTCATGACCACGTCGATGCACTACCCGGCCAACTACGGCTACGTCCCGCAAACCCTGAGCGGCGACGGCGACCCGGTCGACGTGCTGGTCATCGCTCCCTATGCGCTGCCGCCCGGCGTGGTCTGCCCTTGCCGCCCGCTGGGCATCCTGATGATGGAAGACGAAGCCGGCGTCGACGGCAAGGTGCTGGCCGTGCCCACCGACAAGGTGCTGCCGATCTACAGCCACTGGAAGTCGATCGACGACGTCAACGCGATGCGCCTGAAGACCATCTCCCACTTCTTCGAGCACTACAAGGACCTGGAAGCCGGCAAGTGGGTCAAGATCCTCGGCTGGAAGGGCCTGGACGAAGCGCGCAAGGAAATCGTGGACGGCGTGGCTGCGTACAAGGCCAAGGGCTGATCCTTCACTCGGCTTCTTTGCCGCAGAAAAGCGCCGCTCCCGGCGCTTTTTTGTGTCTGCGACGACCACGTGCCGAAGCGCTCAGCCCGATCGAAACGGACTGCGCTCGTCCAGGTGCTCCATGTAGTTGGCGATGCCTTCGCCCTCGCGTTCCAGGAAGCGCTCGACCGCGTCGGCGAACGACGGATGCGCCAACCAATGCGCGCTGGTCGTCTTCACAGGCATCAATGCGCGGGCCATCTTGTGCTCGCCCTGCGCGCCGCCTTCGAAGCGCTGCACCCCATGCGCGATGCACCATTGGAGCGGTTGGTAGTAGCAAGCCTCGAAATGCAGGCAATCCACGCGCTCCAGCGCACCCCAGTAGCGGCCATAGGCCACCTCGGGGCCGCGGGTTCCATCTTCACGCTGCCTGTCTTCCGAAAGGGCGATGAGACTCGTCGCAATCGGATATCCACCACGCTCCGCGACGAACAGCAGCCACGTGTCGGGCATGGTGTCGGCCATCCGCTGGAAGAAGTCGCGCTTGAGGTAAGGCGGATTGCCGTGCTCGCGGTAGGTGCGGGCATAGCAGCGGTAGAAGAATTCCCAGTCGGCCGGCGAGATGTCCGCGCCGCGTGCCCAACGAAAAGTGACACCCGCATCCGCCACCTTGCGACGTTCCTGGCGGATCTTCTTGCGCTTGTCGTGGGACAGGCTGGCGAGGAAGGCTTCGAAGTCCGGGTAGTTGGCATTCGACCAGTGAAACTGCACGGTGTGCCGAAGCATCATCCCGGCATCTGTACAAGCAGCGATGTCCTCATCGGCCCCGAAGAGCAGATGCAGGGACGACAACCCAGCCTGCTTGCACCACTGCACCAGCCCCTGCGCCAGCAGTGCGCGGCTCTGCGCATCTCGTGCCAGCAAGCGCGCTCCCGGTACCGGCGTGAACGGCACCGCCGCGACCGCCTTTGGGTAGTAGCGCAGTCCGTGTTGCTCATAGGCATTGGCCCAGGCCCAATCGAACACGTACTCCCCGTAAGAGTGATCCTTGATGTAGACCGGACACGCACCTGCGAGACGTTCGCCTTGCCACAGCGTGACGAAAGCCGCGGTCCATCCGCTTGCCGGCGTGGCACTGCCACTTTCGTGCATCGCGTCCAGGTACTCGTGCCGCATGAAGGGGCTGGGCGCAGCCTGCATCGCGAGCAACTCGTTCCAGGCGCTCGCATCGATCTCGGACGGCGCGCCATGGATGCGCAGGATGGGCTCGTCGCTCAGGGGGCGCTTGGTCATGTCTTGCGTGCACCCAGGTATTCCGCGATCCAGATCCCGCCCAGCACCAGCGCCAGAGCAGCCGCATGGAACCCCGAGAGCGGTTCGCCGAGCACCAGCACCGCCAGCAGCGGCCCGAAGATCGGCACCAGGTTCAGGAACACCCCGGCCCGCGCCGGCCCGATCAGCGTCACAGCCCGGATGAAGGTGAGCTGCGAGATGTACGAGGGAAAAGTGCCGATGAACAAGATCAGCAGCAGGCCCTTCACCGTCGGCACCATGAAGTTGCCCATCGCGATCTCGGCTACCAGCAACGGCAGCGACACGATGCTCGCCACGGCGGCCGTCGCGGCAAAGAACACGATCGCCGGCACGGCCGGCCGCCGGCGCAAGCCAAGCGCATAGAAGGTATAGAGCAGGCAGGCGATCAGCATCCACACATCGCCGATGTTGAACTGGAACTGGGCCAGCCGTTCCAGGTGCCCCTGCGAGGCCACCACCGCGATGCCGGCCAGCGTCAGCGTCACGCCCAAGACCTGCAGCACTGTGATCCGGGTGCGGTAGAGGTACAGGCTGCCGATCAGCACGAACACCGGAATGGTGCCCTGGATGATCGCGATGTTGATCGCCGTGGTGTGATGCGCGGCCGTGTAGAAGAGGGCATTGAAGCCGGTGAAGCCCAGCGTCCCCATCAGGACCACGAAGCGCCAGTGCGGCACCAGCGCGCGCCAGTGAGTGGCGATCTCGCCGCGCGAAGTCAGGCCGAGCGCGACGCAACAGACGATCCATCGTGCGGAAGTCACCAGCATCGGCGATGCTTCGCCGACCGCGAGCCGTGCCGCCACGGCATTGGCCCCCCAGATCAGCGTGGTGAAGACCAGAAGCAGCCAGGCTTGGCTGTTGCTCCACCGGACCAGCGTCGAAAAGCCGGATGCAGCAGGGGTGACGGGGGGACTTGCACTCATCGACCCGAGAGCCTAACAGTGCGCGAATGACATAATCGGCCGCCCCCTTTTCCGAAACCTCCGGGAGAACCTCCGCAATGAAACAGATCACCGCCATCGTCAAACCCTTCAAGCTCGAAGACGTGCGCGAGGCGCTGGCAACCGTAGGCGTGACCGGGCTGACGGTCACCGAAGTCAAGGGCTTCGGCCGCCAGAAGGGTCACACCGAGCTTTATCGCGGTGCGGAATACGTGGTCGATTTCCTGCCGAAGATGAAGGTCGAGGTGGTCGTGAACACCGACGACGTCGAGCGCTGCATCGAAGCCATCGTCGGCGCCGCGCGCACCGGCAAGATCGGGGACGGCAAGATCTTCGTCACGAACGTCGAGCGCATCGTCCGCATCCGCACCGGCGAGCAGGACGAAGCGGCGATCTGATTTTTCGGGGGCTACAGCACCTCTGCCAGCTTGTCGCCCTTCGGGTGGCGACGTGCTTCTTCCCGCAATTCTCCCAGCAGCACGGCCGGCTCCAGGCCGCTGCGCACAAGCCCCATCTGCCAATCCCCCATGAAGCCTTCGCGCACGCTCTGCGCGAGGAAGGCCAGCATGGAGTCGTAATACCCGGCGGTATTGAGAATGCCGACCGGCTTGTCGTGGTAGCCCAGCTGCCGCCACGTCCAGATCTCGAACAACTCCTCGAAGGTTCCGATGCCGCCGGCCAGGGCCACGAAGGCATCGGCACGTTCGCCCATCATGGCCTTGCGTTCGTGCATCGTCTCGACGACGTGCAATTCGTCGCAGAGCGGGTTGGCCAGTTCCTTGTCGACCAATGCCTTGGGGATGATGCCGACCACCCGGCCGCCGGCTGCGCGCGTGGCCTCGGCCACCGTGCCCATCAGGCCGGTGCGGCCGCCGCCGTAGACGAGTTGTCCGCCGTTCTCGCCGATCCAGCGGCCGACGGACTGCGCGGCCTGGGTGTGTTCGGGTCGCTCGCCGGGGCGCGAGCCGCAATAGACGCAAATCGAAAAATCAGGGTTCATGCCCCGATCATGCCGCGTTCAAGTGACGAAACGGGTGCAGAGCGCAGCCAGCCAGATCCCGCCCGACAGCACCAAGGCCAGCAGCACCGCGGCGCTGCCCATGTCCTTCGCCCGCTTCGACAGGTCGTGCCACTCCGGCCCGATCCGGTCGATGGCCGCTTCCACGGCGGTATTGAGCAGTTCCACGATCATCACCAACACCACGCTGCCGGCGAGCAGCGCCACTTCCACCCAACTGCGGCCGAGCCAGAAGGCCAGCGGCACCAGCACGATCGCAATGAGCACCTCCTGCCGGAACGCCGTCTCGCCCCAGCCCGCGCGCAGGCCATTCAGCGAGATCAGCGTAGCGTGGAACACCCGCGACAGTCCGCTGCGCCCCTTTTGGGGGTTGACGACCGGGTCGTGCTGGCTCATCGACGGCTCATCGGCTTGGAGGGAATCAAGCGCGTACCGGCCCAGGCGTCATGCCAGAACTGTCGTTGCGGGTGGAATCGCGCCAGCAAGGCCCAGACGATCCACCACGCAGGAAGTAGAAGTAGGTCTACGGCTCGCAGTTGTCTTAGTGCGGCCATCACCGCTAGCGGCGGCAAGAGCCAAATCCAACTCAAGAGATAGCGCCAAAGAGCGCGTCCCTGTCTAAGTGGTTGGCCAACGCGGTCGACCACTCGAATGCGCCATGTCTTCATTGCAAGAGTTTGACCGTGGATCCAAAACCAGACGAAGTAGAGCCCGAGGACGATAAACATGAACGCCTGCAACAACGGAAGGCGGATGGGGTCTATCGCGTTACGCATCTGTGAGAGCGAACTGAAAAGATAGGCAGGGAGAAAGACGACCGCAAATAACAACACGCTCTCATACGTCCAGCAGGCCATGCGGCGCCAGAGGCCCGGGGCGGTGAGATCGGTCAGCGCTTGTGTGGACGGGGCGGCGGGGGTAGCGGGGTCGGAGTGAATGGTGGCGCCAGCGTTCATGGGCCCGGCGCCGGGTCAGGGCGCGGAGGAGGGTTGCTCGGTTGTGCGGACCGGCGGAATCGTAGCAGGTGCCGCAGGCGCGTCGGCTGCTGCAGGCGCCGGAATCTGGGCTTCGGCGGCAGGCGGCACCGGGGTGCTCGCAGCCGGTGCCGGAGCGGGCGTGGGCGCTGCCGCGACCGGCGCCGGCGGTGGCGCAAGCTGGATGCGCGGACTGTGTTCGCCTTTGCCCAGCAGGGAGGTCGTCGGCGGTACTGGCGCGAGCTTTCTCTCCGGTACGGGGCGCACCGGAATGGCGGCGCTCGGCTGGCGCACTTGCGCACGCTCTGCCCAGTCACGCTTCTCGTCCTCGCTCAGCGCCTGGTAGGCCTCCCATTTGGCCTTCCGCTCGTCAGCAGGCAGGCGATTGACTTCGGCGAAATTCAGCCGGGCCTGCGCGCGCTGCTGGGCGCTCAGCGTGGCCCATTCGCTCATCCGGCTGTGCAGCGTGGCCTGGTCCTCAGGCTTCATGGAGTCGAAGTTGCGCGAGATCGCCAGCCATTTGCTTTTCTGGACGCCACTGATGGTGTTCCAGTGCGGCGCCAAGGGCTTCAGGGCCGCTTGCTGGCCGGGCGTCAGGCTGGTCCAGAGCGGCTTCGACAGGGCCGGGTTCTTGCCATTTGTCTCGGATGTTCCGGCGGGCGGCGGTTGCGCGGAGGCGGGTGCCGCTTGCAGCAAGGTCAGTGTTGCCACCACGACCGCCAGGAGCAAGCCGCCCCAAATGACAACGCCCGACGGTTGCGGGCGAAGCGATGAGAGCGCCGGAGCGCGAGAGGCCGGGCGTGGGACCATTCGGGCGGTGTGGCGGAGGTTCAACGTGAGGCTGTGTCGGTGGCGTCTGTCTTGAGGAACTGCGCGAACCCCGGATCGGTGAATGCGGCAGGCGGAAGGTCGTCTGTCAACAGGGCGGCATCGACTTCGGCCATGTCGTTCACGCGATTCTCGTCCTGGATGATGCTGATGGTGATCAATCCGACCACCAGAGCGATCAACGGCACCACTGCGCCAACGCGTGTCCACCAACCGCCGCCCAGTGCGGCAGCGCCGCCCGAGGCCACGACCACCTGCGCAGGTTGCAGCGCCGGGGCGAGCTTGCGTCGGGCCACGGCTTGCTGGCGCGCAACGCGCAGGCGTTCGCCGATGTCATGCGGAAGTTCGTCCCCGGCCGACAGGCGGGCCGTCAGGCGGCGGGCGAATTGCTCTTCAAGAGCGGAGGAGGTCTTCGAAAGTGTTGCGTTCATAGCGATATACCTTTGGCCGTGAGCGCTTTGCTCAGGGCATGAACGGCGCGGGAACAATGGGTTTTGACGCTGCCTTCCGAACACCCCATGGCTGCGGCGGTCTCGGCAACGTCCATTTCTTCCCAGTAACGCATCAGAAACGCCTCGCGTTGACGCGCGGGGAGTGCGGCAATCTCTTCTTCGATTTCGTGGAATATCTGCGCACGGCGGGTGGTGTCCTCGGCACTCTCTGTCTCGCGGGAGTCGGTGGGCGAGTTGAAGTTTCCCAGCAGATCGAATTCGCCGTCGTCTTCAGGGGCTTCGAAGTCGCTCAGGTTCGAAAATAGTGCCCGGCGTGTCTTTTGGCGACGGAACCAGTCGAGCGTGCAGTTTGACAGGATGCGCTGGAACAGCATCGGCAACTCCCCGGCCGGCTTGTCGCCATAGTGTTCGGCCAGTTTCATCATGCTGTCCTGCACGATGTCGAGTGCCGCTTCCTCGTCGCGCACGTGGTAGACCGAGCGCTTGAAGGCGCGTCTTTCGACACTCTTGAGAAAGTCGGAGAGTTCTTTTTCAGTAGCCAAACGGGTATGAACGCGGTGAAGCGCAGCGTGGGTTGTCTCTTCTAGGCGTTATGTTTTGGACCGCGCGGATTATCGCATCGGTACTTTTGACTGCTGCTGGTCCGAAGTTCGGCCATTTGAGGTGTCATAATCGCGGTCGCACTGCAAATCGCAAACGGGTCACAGTCCGGCGGAGCATCCAGTCCGCTCATGGCTTTGGCCTCAAGTCCCGACGCGACCTCACAAGGGTTGGCAAGGGGCACCCAAGGTTTTTCGTTCCCGAAAATCACAAAAGGTTGATCATGGAAATCTCTAAATCGGAACTCGCTTCCGCAGCAGCCGCATCCTCCGGGATGGGCAACCAGGCACAAGAACTCATGGGCGCGGAGGTGCTGGTCAAGGCACTCCAGGCCGAAGGCGTCCAGTACATCTGGGGCTATCCCGGCGGCGCGGTTCTCTACATCTACGACGCCCTGTACAAGCAGGACACCATGCAGCACGTGCTGGTGCGGCATGAGCAGGCGGCGGTGCACGCGGCGGACGGCTATGCGCGTGCCACCGGCGAAGTCGGCGTGGCCCTGGTCACTTCCGGCCCCGGCCTGACCAATGCGGTCACCGGCATCGCGACGGCCTACATGGACTCGATCCCGATGGTCATCATCTCGGGCCAGGTGCCGACCGCCGCCATCGGCCTCGATGCCTTCCAGGAATGCGACACCGTCGGTATCACGCGCCCCATCGTCAAGCACAACTTCCTCGTCAAGGACGTGAAGGACCTGGCGCTGACGATGAAGAAGGCCTTCCACATCGCCCGCAGCGGCCGTCCCGGCCCGGTGGTGGTGGACGTGCCGAAGGACGTGTCCTTCAAGAAGACGACGTTCACCGGCTACCCGGAAAGGCTGGAGATGCGTTCGTACAACCCCGTGCGCAAGGGCCACGGCGGCCAGATCCGCAAGGCCTTGCAACTGTTGCTGAACGCCAAGCGTCCGTACATCTACACCGGCGGCGGCGTGTTGTTGAGCAACGCCACCAACGAGTTGCGCACGCTGGTCGACATGCTGGGCTACCCGGTCACCAACACCCTGATGGGCCTGGGCGCCTATCCGGCGAGCGACCGCAAGTTCCTGGGCATGCTGGGCATGCACGGCACAATCGAAGCCAACAATGCCATGCAGACCTGCGACGTGCTGCTGGCTGTCGGCGCGCGCTTTGACGACCGCGTGATCGGCAACCCGAAGCACTTCGCCCAGAACGAACGCAAGATCATCCACATCGACATCGACCCGTCGAGCATTTCCAAGCGCGTGAAGGTCGACATCCCGATCGTCGGCGACGTGAAGGACGTGCTGACCGAATTGATCTCGATGATCCGCGAGACCACCACCCGTCCGGACGCTGGCGCATTGGCCGACTGGTGGAAGACCATCGAAGCCTGGCGTGGCAAGGATTGCCTCAAGTACGACCGCGGCAACACGGACGTCATCAAGCCCCAGTACGTGGTCGAGACACTCTGGAACATGACCAAGGACGCCGATGCCTACATCACGTCCGACGTCGGCCAGCACCAGATGTGGGCTGCGCAGTACTACCGCTTCGACGAGCCGCGCCGCTGGATCAACTCGGGTGGCCTCGGCACCATGGGCGTGGGCATTCCCTACGCCATGGGCATCAAGCTGGCCAAGCCGGAGGCGGAGGTGTTCACCATCACCGGGGAAGGCTCGGTGCAGATGTGCATCCAGGAACTCTCGACCTGCCTGCAGTACAACACGCCGATCAAGATCGTCTCGCTGAACAACCGCTACCTGGGCATGGTACGCCAGTGGCAGGAAATCGAGTATTCCGGCCGCTACAGCCACAGCTACATGGATGCGCTGCCCAACTTCGTGAAGCTGGCGGAGGCTTACGGCCACGTCGGCATGCTGATCGAGCGCCCGCAGGATGTGGAGCCGGCGCTGCGCGAAGCGCGCAAGCTCAAGGACCGCACGGTGTTCATGGACTTCCGCACCGATCCGACCGAGAACGTGTTCCCGATGGTGAAGGCCGGCATGGGCATCACCGAGATGCTGCTGGGTTCCGAAGACCTTTAATCCGGACTGCTGGACGCATAAAGACAAAAGTTACGCTGAAGTCGCAAAAGAAGGCATTGAAGATTTTTCGGTACTCCCTTTGCGACCTCTGCGAGACCTTCGCGCCCTCTGCGTTCGCCTGCCCGATCCCGCTTTAATCAACCAGAAGACGAATCTATTGCCCGCCAAGCCCGCGCATTACCGTGCGCGGGGGAGGGCGGCGAAAAGAGGAGTCCATCGCTTATGAAACACATCATTGCCGTCCTGCTCGAGAACGAGCCCGGCGCACTCTCCCGCGTGGTGGGCCTGTTCTCGGCCCGTGGCTACAACATCGAATCGCTCACGGTCGCACCGACCGAAGACGCGAGCCTTTCGCGCATGACCATCGTCACGAGCGGCTCGGACGAGGTCATCGAGCAGATCACCAAGCACCTCAACCGCCTGATCGAAGTCGTGAAGGTCGTCGACCTCACCGAAGGCTCCTACACCGAGCGCGAGCTCATGATGGTGAAGGTGCGCGCGGTCGGCAAGGAACGCGAGGAGATGATGCGCATGGCCGAGATCTTCCGCGGCCGCATCATCGACGTCACCGACAAGAGCTACACCATCGAGCTCACCGGCGACCACGGCAAGAACGACGCATTCCTGGAGGCGATCGAGCGCAGCGCGATCCTCGAGACGGTGCGCACCGGCGCCAGCGGCATTGGCCGCGGCGAGCGCATCCTGCGCGTCTAGTCATGTCGCTCGCCCCCAGTCTTCGCGCACTGCGTGTCGCTTCGCCAACCCCCGACCGGGGGCAACACCAGCAGTCCGGCAAAGCCGGCCCTGCGGTGTTTCTGGAAAACACCCGGGGTTCTGCAAATGCCCCATCCCACCACTCACACTGAATTCAACGAAGGAGCATCTCATGAAGGTTTATTACGACAAGGACGCGGACCTCAGCCTCATCAAGGGCAAGACCGTCGCAATCATCGGCTACGGTTCGCAAGGCCACGCGCACGCACAGAACCTGAATGACAGCGGCGTCAAGGTCGTGGTCGGCCTGCGCAAGGGCGGCGCCTCGTGGGACAAGGTCGGCAAGGCCGGCCTGCAGGTCGCCGAAGTCGCCGACGCCGTGAAGTCGGCCGACGTGGTCATGATCCTGTTGCCCGACGAACAGATCGCCAACGTCTACAAGAACGACGTCGCTCCGAACATCAAGGAAGGCGCCTCGCTGGTCTTCGCGCACGGCTTCAATGTGCACTACGGCTTCGTGCAGCCGCGCGCCGACCTCGACGTGTGGATGGTCGCGCCCAAGGCCCCGGGCCACACGGTGCGCAGCACCTACGCGCAAGGCGGCGGCGTGCCCCACCTCGTGGCCGTGCACCAGGACAAGTCCGGCAAGGCCCGTGACCTGGCCCTGAGCTACGCCACTGCCAACGGCGGCGGCAAGGCCGGCATCATCGAGACCAACTTCCGCGAAGAAACCGAGACCGACCTGTTCGGCGAACAAGCGGTCCTGTGCGGCGGCACGGTCGAGCTGATCAAGGCCGGTTTCGAAACGCTGGTGGAAGCCGGCTACGCGCCCGAAATGGCGTACTTCGAATGCCTGCACGAACTGAAGCTGATCGTCGACCTGATCTATGAAGGCGGCATCGCCAACATGAACTACTCGATCTCGAACAACGCCGAATACGGCGAGTACGTCACCGGTCCGCGCATCGTGACGGAAGAGACCAAGAAGGTCATGAAGCAAGTGCTCAAGGACATCCAGACCGGTGAGTACGCCAAGAGCTTCGTGCTGGAAAACGCCGGTGGCGCCCCGACCCTCATCAGCCGCCGCCGCCTGAACGCCGAGCACCAGATCGAAGTCGTCGGCGACAAGCTGCGCGCGATGATGCCCTGGATCAAGAAGAACAAGCTGGTCGACCAGACCCGCAACTGAGCGCCTCTGTGATGACTCAAGTCGATGTGGCTTTGCCATCTCGACTTGATCCCCCTCGGGGGGCGGGCCGGGCGCGGCCCGGCCCTGGGGGCTCAACTGGCCACCCTCGCGGGTGGCCTTTTTCATTACTGGCGCGCGATGGCGCCTGAACTACACTGCCCACGATGCGAATCAACCCCCATCCTGCTATGAGTTTGATAGCTGAATGCGCCCAAGGCGTATGCACTGGAGGCCAATTCGATGCATGACGACACCGTGCACAGCGATGTCCTGCCGCGCAAGCGCCGCAAGGGCATCTACATCCTGCCGAACCTGTTCACGCTGGCCGCGCTCTTCGGTGGCTTCTATTCGATCGTCATGGCGATGAATTCGCGCTTCGACCTGGCCGCGATGGGCGTGGGCGCCGCGATGATCCTGGACAGCCTCGACGGTCGCGTGGCCCGCATGACCAACACGCAGAGCGCTTTCGGCGAGCAGATGGACTCGCTCTCCGACATGGTGTCCTTTGGCGCCGCGCCAGCGTTGATTGCCTACGAATGGTCGCTCAAGGGATTGGGGCGCTGGGGCTGGATTGCGGCGTTCGTTTATTGCGCTTGCGCGGCCCTGCGCCTGGCGCGCTTTAATGTGAATACCGGCGTGGTCGACAAGCGCTGGTTCCAGGGTCTGCCGTCGCCGGCTGCCGCCGCCATGGTCGCCGGGTTCATCTGGCTCATGACCGAGTCCGGAAAGCGAGGCGGCGAAGCCCTGTACCTCACGTGGAACCAGATCAGTTGGCTCACCTTTGCTTTCACGCTGTACGCGGGCTTGACGATGGTCACCAACGCGCCTTTCTACAGCTTCAAGGACATCCAGATGAAGAAGAGCGTGCCTTTCGCGGTGATCGTTCTTATTGCGCTGGGTATCGCGGTCATCAACATCGACCCGCCGACGGTGCTGTTCGGTGTATTCGTCGCCTACGGCTTGAGCGGATATGTGGTGTATGCGTGGCGCAAGGCCAAGGGCCATCCGGTGAGTGTGATCAGCACGTCGACCGACGAACCCGACGAGCGCGGCCTGCACAACTGAATTTCTCTCTGCTACACTCCGCACCCTCATGCAAAAGATTTCGCTGGCCCTACTACTGATCCCCTTCGGGCGGAGACGGTAGCGCACGCGCAAACCTTTTCACACGGCCCGTTCGCACCAGCAACGGGCCGTTTTGCTTTGGGTTGCTGGTTCACCACCCTCAATGGAGAGAATCAAATGTTGAAGCAACCCGACCGCAAGTACCGCGCGTTCGCACCGATCGGCCTCAAGGACCGCACCTGGCCGGACGCCGTGCTGACCCAAGCCCCGATCTGGCTGTCGACGGACCTGCGCGACGGGAACCAGGCGCTGGTGGAGCCCATGGACATTGCGCGGAAGATGCGCATGTTCGAGCAACTCGTGGCCATCGGCTTCAAGGAGATCGAGGTCGGTTTTCCGTCGGCCTCGCAGGTGGAATTCGACTTCGTGCGCAAGCTCATCGAGGAAGACCGCATTCCCGATGACGTGACGATCCAGGTGCTGACTCAGGCGCGCGACCATCTCATCACGCGCACTTTCGAATCGTTGCAGGGCGCACCGCGTGCCATCGTCCACCTCTACAACGCCGTCGCGCCGGTGATGCGCAAGGTGGTGCTGGGCATGAGCGAGGATGAGATCGTCGAGCTCGCCACGACGCATGCCGAGATGTTCAAGGACTGCGCGGCGAAGCAGCCGCTCACGCAATGGACCTTCCAGTACTCGCCCGAAATGTTCTCGGGCACCGATCTCGCGTTCTCCAAGCGGGTGGTCGATGCGGTCACCGAGGTATGGGGCGCGACGCCGCAGAACCAGTGCATCATCAACCTGCCTTCCACCGTCGAGCATTCCACGCCGAACATCTTCGCGGACATGATCGAGTGGATGCATCGCAACCTCGCGCGTCGTGACGGCATCGTGCTCTCGGTCCACCCGCACAACGACCGCGGCACGGGCACGGCGGCCGGCGAGTTCGCGCTGATGGCCGGCGCCGACCGTATCGAAGGCTGCCTGTTCGGCAATGGTGAGCGCACCGGCAACCTGGACCTGGTCAACGTCGCGCTCAATCTCTACACGCAGGGCGTGTCGCCGGAACTGGACTTCTCCCGCATCGACGACATCCGCGCGACGGTCGAGCACTGCAACCAGATCCCGGTGCATCCGCGTCATCCGTATGTCGGTGACTTGGTCTACACCTCGTTCTCGGGCTCGCACCAGGACGCGATCAAGAAGGCGTTCTCGGCGCGCAAGGAGGGCGACATGTGGGACATGCCTTATCTGCCCATCGACCCGAAGGACGTGGGCCGCAGCTACGAAGCCGTGATCCGCGTCAACAGCCAGTCGGGCAAGGGCGGAATGGCCTACCTGCTCGAAAGCGAATACGGCATCGAGATGCCGCGCCGCCTGCAGATGGAGTTCATGCAGACGGTGCAGCGCGTGATGGACGTGGCCGGCAAGGAATTGAGTGCGGCCGACCTTTACGCCCTGTTCGAGCGCGAGTACGGCTTGAAGACGGTGCATGCCTTGCAGCACCGCGTGCTGGAAGAGCAGGGCGAGGGTGCAGGCGCATCGATCGTGCTGCGCGGCGACCTGCAATGGGACGGCGAGACCTGCCACATCGAGGGCCGCGGCAACGGGCCGATCGATGCCTTCATCCATGCACTTGTCGATGCCACCGGCCATGCCGTGCGCGTGATCGACTATCACCAGCATGCGATTGGCGCCGGCGCCGACGCACAGGCGGTGGCCTATCTTGAATTGCGTGTCGACGAGTCGCAAACTCTGTTCGGCGTGGGCATCGATGCGGACACGATTTCGGCCTCGCTGAAAGCCATCGTCTCGGGCCTGGAGCGTGCGCGGGGGCAGGGCGCGCGCAGCGCACAATCGGTGGCTGAGCCGGCCTGAGGCGCAGAGCGGCATATTCAAAGTACGGAGAGACACGATGACCGACCAGCTGATCATTTTTGACACCACCTTGCGCGATGGGGAGCAATCCCCGGGTGCGTCCATGACGCGCGACGAGAAGATGCGCATTGCCCGGCAACTCGAACGGCTGAAGGTCGACGTGATCGAGGCCGGCTTCCCGGCCAGCTCCAATGGTGACTTCGAGGCCGTCAAGGCCATCGCCAACGTCATCAAGGACTCGACCGTGTGCGGGCTGGCGCGCGCGAACGACCGCGACATCTCGCGCACGGCCGAGGCGCTGAAAGGCGCGGCCCGTGGTCGCATCCACACCTTCATTGCGACGTCGCCGCTGCACATGGAAAAGAAGCTGCGCATGACGCCCGACGAGGTGTTCGAGCAGGCCAAGCTGGCCGTGCGCTTCGCGCGCAACCAGATCGGCGACGTGGAGTTCAGCCCGGAGGACGGCTACCGTAGCGACATGGACTTCCTGTGCCGCGTGCTGGAGGCCGTGATCGCCGAAGGCGCGACGACGATCAACGTGCCCGACACCGTGGGCTACGCGATCCCGGAGCTCTACGGCAACTTCATCAAGACGCTGCGCGAGCGTATTCCGAACAGCGACAAGGCGATCTGGTCGGTGCATTGCCACAACGACCTGGGCATGGCAGTGGCCAATTCACTGGCGGGCGTCAAGCTGGGCGGCGCGCGGCAGGTCGAGTGCACGATCAACGGTTTGGGCGAACGGGCCGGCAACTGTTCGCTGGAAGAAATCGTCATGGCCGTGAAGACCCGCAAGGACTACTTCGGCCTGACGATGAACATCGATGCCCAGCACATCCTCGCCGCCAGTCGCATGGTGAGCCAGACAACCGGCTTCGTCGTGCAGCCGAACAAGGCGGTGGTGGGCGCCAATGCCTTTGCCCACGCCTCGGGCATCCACCAGGACGGCGTCCTGAAGGCCCGCGACACCTACGAGATCATGCGCGCCGAGGACGTGGGCTGGACGACCAACAAGATCGTCCTGGGCAAGCTCAGCGGCCGGAATGCCTTCAAGCAGCGCTTGCAGGAACTTGGCGTGACCATGGAAAGCGAGGGTGACATCAACGCTGCCTTTGCCCGCTTCAAGGAGCTGGCCGACCGCAAGAGTGAAATATTTGATGAAGACATCCTCGCATTGGTCAGCGACGAGGATGGGTCGCACGTTGGTGAGCAGTTTGCATTTGTTTCCTTGTCCCAACACAGCGAAACTGGCGAGAGGCCGCAGGCACGCGTCGTGTTCACGGCCAACGGCAAGGAAGTCACTGGCGAATCGGACGGCAACGGACCGGTCGACGCCTCGCTGAAGGCGATCGAGTCGCACGTGAAGAGCGGGGCGGAGATGGTCTTGTATTCGGTGAATGCGATCAGTGGATCGACCGAAAGTCAGGGTGAGGTAACTGTGCGCTTGCAGAATGCCGGCCGGGTGGTCAACGGCGTCGGGGCTGATCCCGATATCGTCGTGGCTTCCGCCAAGGCATATTTGAGCGCCCTCAACAAGTTACAGAGCCAAGCTGAGAGAATTGCGGCGCAAGGTTAGGTGTTGGAGGGTTCCTTTGTTTTCGAATGAGGAAGCGAATGCAAGTAACTGATATTGCGTGTCTTTTTCTAACTCGTTAAACTGCGCGCTTCCTTTCGCCCGCTGGAGATTTATCAATGCCCGAAGCCCGCCTACATCGAGTTTCCAGCCAGCGGTTCCAATCCGCATTCCGCAAGATCGCCGTCGCTCTGTGTGCCACGGCGTTTTTGTTGCCCGCAGCACAGGCGGCCAAGCATTCGGACGCGGCTTCCGCCAAGAAGACTGCCAGTAGTACCGCAGCCAAGCAAAAGCCGGCCGTCACCGCCAAGTCTGCGCCGGCCAAGGCCGCACGCACCGACAAGTCCGACCGCACGGTTCGCGCCGGCAAGAACGTGGTGGCCACGGCTCGCACGCGCCACGGCAAGACAGTTGTTGCCGTGCAGCGCCGCTCCGTGGTCCGGTTGGCGGATGCTGCACCGGCCAGGCTTTCGTACGGCCAACTCGCAGGCCTGCACAGCCAGGACGAACTCGACCTGAAGTCGAGCGTGGCGCTTGTCATCGACCAGGACACGCGCGAAGTGCTGTTCAGCAAGAACGACCATGCCGTGTTGCCGATTGCCTCCTTGACCAAGCTGATGACCGGCCTGCTCGTAAGCGAAGCGCGTCTGCCGATGGACGAGCCGATCATGATCACCGAGGAAGACATCGACACCGAGAAGTTCAGCCGCTCGCGCCTGCGCGTCGGCACCACCTTGTCGCGTGGCGAGTTGCTGCACCTGGCGCTGATGTCCAGCGAGAACCGTGCCGCGCATGCGCTCGGTCGCACTTATCCCGGTGGCCTGGCAACCTTTGTGAGCATGATGAATGCCAAGGCGCGTTCGCTCGGCATGAAGGACACCCGCTATGTCGAGCCGACTGGCTTGTCGAGCAGCAACCAGTCGAGTGCACAGGATCTTGCCTTGCTAGTGAATGCAGCGTCGGCCGACGCCACGGTGCGCGAGTTGTCCACCTCGCCGGAGTATCAGGTCGAAGTCGGCAATCGGATGATGCAGTTCAGCACGACCAATCGGCTGGTGAAGAACCCGGATTGGGATATCGGCGTGCAGAAGACGGGCTACATCTCGGAAGCGGGCCAATGCCTGGTCATGCAGACAAAGATCGCCGGACGCAAGCTGATCATGGTGTTCCTGGATTCGGCCGGCAAACTGAGCCGCATCGGTGATGCGGAGCGCGTCCGCCGCTGGGTGGAGGCCACTCAATTGATGTCGACGCCTGCGGCACGCCATCAAGCCTTGACGGTCGGCGCGGCAGGCTGACCGAGACCACCGCCGCAGTGGCTGCGGCGGCTACTTCGTCAAAAGATAAATCTCAGGCCGACGTTGCGGCCGGCGCGTCAGTGCTGTGACCGAGCGCACCTGAGATCTCGTTGGCGGTGGCTTGCAGCTTCGGCAGCCAGCCGTCATCGAGACGGTCTGCCGGTGCCGAGATCGACAGGCCGGCGATGAGCTTGCCCTGGTCGTCGTAGATGCCGGCGGCCATGCAGCGCACACCCAGTTCCAGTTCCTCGTTGTCGCGGGCAATGCCGTACTGGCGGGCTTTCGACAATTCGCGTTCTAATGCCGGCAATTGCGTGATGCTGTTGCGCGTATGGCCCGCCAAGCCGGTGCGCGTGGCATAGCTGCGCACGCGCTGGGGGTCGTCGGCGGCGAGGAACAGCTTGCCGGTGGAGGTGAGGTGAAGCGGGGCGCGGCCACCGATGGCGCGGACCACCTGCATGCCGGAGCGCTCGCTGTAGGCGCGCTCGATGTACACGATCTCGTCACCTTGGCGCATGCTCAGGTTGACCGGCTGTTGGGTGAGCTTGTGCAGTTCGCGCATGGGCGTCAATGCGGCGTCGCGCACGTTGAGTCGGCCTTTGACCAGGTTGCCCAGTTCCAGCAGGCGCATGCCCAACCGGTAGCTGCCGGCTTCCGGCCGGTCCACAAAGCGGCCCACGGCCAGGTCGTTGAGGATGCGGTGGGTCGTGGAGGGGTGCAATCCGGTTTTCTCGCTGATCTCCTTGAGCGAGATGGCTTCCTCGCGGGAGGCCAGCACGTCGATCAAGGCAAACATGCGTTCGATCACCTGGATGACAGGTGTCGCGGTGACGTCGGATTGGGGTTTTCTCATGGGCGGCGGTACGGGGTTGTATCGCCTGCCATTTTACTTTGTGAAATCGTCTTGCGCTTGCCAACGGCCGTCTACCAGCAATTCGTGTGGCGTATAGAGGGCCTTGTAGTTCATCTTGGCGCTGCCGGCGATCCAGTAGCCCAGGTAGACATGCGGCAGCCCCAGCGTGCGGGCCTGGGCGATCTGCCACAGCACACCGTAGTTGCCGTAGCCCGCGCCCGCATCGGGCTCGTAGAAGGTGTAGACCGCCGAGAGTCCGTCGTTCAGCACATCCAGGATGGACACCATCTTGAGGGCGCCCGCGCTGCCGTCGGGCAGGGTTTCGCGAAATTCCACGAGGCGTGAATTGACCCGGCTTTGCAGCAGGAACTGCGTGTACTGGTCGATGCTGTCGTGGTCCATGCCGCCGCCCGCGTGGCGGCCGTTCTGGTAGCGCAGGTAGAGCTGGTAGTGCTCGGGCACGAAGCAGAGCTTGAGCACGCGTGCCTGCAGGTTGCCGTGGCGCGACATGGCGCGACGCTGGCTGCGCGTGGGCTTGAACTCATCCACCTTCACGCGCAGCGGTACGCACGCACGGCAACCGTCGCAATAGGGGCGATAGGTGAACATGCCGCTGCGCCTGAAGCCCGCGAGCACGAGGTCGGAGTACGCGTCGTTGTGGATCAGGTGGCTGGGCGTGGCGACCTGGGAGCGCGCCTGCCGGTCCGGCAGGTAGCTGCACGGATAGGGCGCAGTGGCATAGAACTGCAGCGTGTGGAGCGGAAGATCCTTGAGGTGCGTCACGTCAGTGGCAAAGGTCGCGCAAGCAGGAGTTCGTCCCAGTATAAAGGGTCGAAATGCCATGCGGGGCCCTCTTGTCGGCGAGCGCGCGCTACGTGCGAGATGAAGGCGCTGCGCGGCATTTCCCGGGCGCCAAGGCTGGCCAGGTGGGTCGTGTTCTGCTGGCAGTCGATCATGGGCATCCCGTGCCGGCGACAGAAACTCACCAGCGCCGCCAGGGCGATCTTGGATGCATCGGCCTGGCGCGCAAACATGGATTCGCCGAACACCGCCCGGCCAATCGCCACGCAATAGAGTCCGCCGGCCAATCGACCGTCGATCCAGGTCTCGACGCTGTGCGCATGGCCGGCCCGATGCAGGCCGAGGTAGGCTTCCACCATGTCCGGCACGATCCAGGTGCCGGACTGGCCGGCGCGCGGCGCGGCCGCGCAAGCCCGGATCACAGCCTCGAAGTCGTGGTCGATGCGCACTTCGTAGCCGTCCTGGCGGCGAAACCTCTCGAGCGTCTTGCGCAACGAACGGTGCAGGCGAAAGCGCGCCACCTCCAGCACCATGCGCGGGTCGGGGCTCCACCAGAGGATCGGCTGGTTGTCGCTGAACCACGGAAAGATCGCATTGCCATAGGCCTCGAGCAAGCGCTCCACGCCCAGTTCTCCGCCGGCAGCGAGCAGGCCGGGCACGGGCGCATCCGGGCCCCAGGCCAGGGCCGGGTCAGGCAGCGATTCGCCGGGCGCGATCCATGTGATTTGCATGCCGGAGGTATACACGCGTTTGCGTGTCTTCCCTCGGGTTCAGAAGGATTCCAATGGCAGTCCTACGTAGTTTTCTGCGAGCGACGTGGACGCGGCGCGGGAGTTGACGAGGTAGTCGAGTTCGGCCTCCTGGATCTTCTGGCCGAACTCGCCGTTCTCCGGGAAGCGGTGCATCAGCGAGGTGAACCACCACGAGAAGCGCTCGGCCTTCCAGACGCGGCGCAGGCACAACTCGGAATAGCGATCGAGGGCGGATTGGCTGCCTTCGCGGTAGTGGATCTCGAGAGCCCGCGACAGGAAGCCGACGTCGGCGGTCGCGAGATTGAGGCCCTTGGCGCCGGTGGGTGGAACGATGTGGGCGGCGTCGCCGGCAAGGAAAAGGCTGCCGAAGCGCATCGGCTCGGCGACGAAGCTGCGCAGTGGCGCGATGCTCTTTTCCAGCGATGGCCCGGTGACCAGGCGCTCGCAGGCTTCGGGGTCGAGGCGAAGGCGCAGTTCATTCCAGAAGGACTCGTCGCTCCAGTTCTCGACTTTCTGGTCGCTCGCCACCTGAAGGTAATAGCGGCTGCGGTGCTCGCTGCGCATGCTGCACAGCGCGAAGCCGCGCGAGGTGTTGGCATAGATCAATTCGTGCGAGACCGGCGGCACGTCGGCCAGGACGCCGAGCCATCCGAAGGGGTAGACCTTTTCGTAGAGATGCAGCGCATCGCCGGGCACGCTGGCGCGGCTGATGCCGTGGTAGCCGTCGCAGCCGGCGATGAAATCGCAGGCGATCTCGTGTGTGGCGCCATCCTTCTGGTATCGGACGGTGGGCTTGGCAGTGTCGAAGTCGTGCAGGCTGACGGGTGCGGCGGTGTAGATCGTCGTGAGGCCTTCTGCCGCCCGGGCCGCCATCAGGTCCCGCGTGACCTCGGTCTGGCCGTACACGGTGACCTGCTTGCCACCCGTCAGGCCGTGCAGGTCGATGCGGTGCCGGGCATCCTTGAAGAGCAGCTCGATGCCTTCGTGCGGCAGGCCTTCGTCGTGCGCGCGTGTATCGACGCCGGCCTGGTGCAGCAGGTCCATGGTGACCTGCTCCAGCACGCCGGCACGGATGCGGCCCAGCACGTAGTCGCCGCTCTGGCGTTCGAGAATGATGTTGTCGATGCCGGCGCGGTACAAAAGCTGCCCGAGCAACAGGCCCGCGGGGCCAGCGCCGATGATGACGACTTGCGTTTTCATGGTGTCTCCTGAATCGCCCAAGCGTAGGCGGCGGGCGTCGAAGGCAGAAGCCCGGCGCGAGGGCTGTGTGCGATGATTGGCATAGCTGCGCGATGATCGCGCAGCAACGATCGAGTAGCCGAGTGACCATCGCCAAACCTGATTTCATCGAAGGCATCGCCAAGGGCATGGCGGTGCTGGAGAGCTTCGATACCGAGCGCCAGCGCCTCAATGCGACGCTGGCGGCGGCGCGTGCCGGGCTGACCCGTGCGGCGGCGCGTCGCCATCTGCTGACGCTGACGCACCTTGGCTACCTGGAGACGGATGGCAGCTATTTCTGGATGTCGCCGAAGGTGTTGCGGTTTTCGGGCAGCTACCTGGCGTCATCGAGGTTGCCGCGCGCCTTGCAGCCCACGCTCAATCGCCTGGCCGCGCAAACGCATGAGTCGTTCTCGGCGGTCGTGCTGGACGGGGAGGAGGTGGTCATCGTTGCGCGCAGTGGCAACTACGGCGCGCCGACGCGCGCGCTGGCCTACGGCCTGCACCTGGGTGCGCGATTGCCTGTGCATGCCACGTCGACGGGCTGCGTGCTCCTCGCGTCGATGAGCGCTGCGAATCTTGGTGCATGGCTCAAGGGGCGTCTGCTGCCTCGCTTGACGCCACACACGCTGACGCAGACCAAGGCGCTGCGACAGCGCATCGCGCAGGTGCGCGCCGATGACTATTGCATCGCGACAGAGGAGCATGAACTGGGCGTGCAGGCCATGGCCGTGCCGTTGCGCAACATGCACGGTCACACCGTGGCGGCGCTCAACGTCGTGCTTGCGGGCGGGCCGCGTTCGGAGGCGCAGTTGCAGCACGAGCTCTTACCACTTTTGTTTGAAGCTGCGAGAGAAGTTCGCGCGATGTTGTGAGTTCTTGAGAAGTCCGAAAAAACCACGCTATAATTCGAGGCTCAGCAATATTCAATATTCCTCGATAGCTCAGTTGGTAGAGCGCCGGACTGTTAATCCGTAGGTCCCTGGTTCGAGCCCAGGTCGAGGAGCCAAGACAAAGCCGCAAGGCAACCCAAAAGCCCGCAGTCGCAAGACTGTGGGCTTTTTGCATTTGCCTCGTCGGACATGTTGCCGGGCGCCTGTTGCTTCGCAGTCGCTCAAGGCTTGCATTGGTCGACTAATACGCAAGCACGCGATTGGGAGTTCAGATTGGCGCAAAACAACCCTACACTTTCGGTACTGCCGCGCCGGCCGGGCGAACGAAAGGTCCAACGTGCGGACGCGGCCTGCGCAATGAAACCCGATTTCGCAAATTCAAGGAGGAAACCCGTGCTCAATACCGCTGCCAATCTTTGGCGCAGCGCCTCGCTCACGCCTGACGAACGCTCAATTTGTTTCGCCGGCGGGCTGATGGCTTGTATGCTGCCCGCGGCAGTCTCGCCCCTCGGCGCGGTTCGCATCGAAGGCGCGATTCACGAGTGGGGAGTGCGCGCAAATGCAGCAGGCTGATACCGGCAACAGCGTCTGGGGTTGGATGAAGCGCAAGGCGTTCAACTGGATGCTGCGCAAGCAGGCCCGTCCCATGTGGGAGCGCCCCCATCTCACGGCTGCGGACATGCAGCACATGATGGACCAGTTGAGTGCCCGCTTGCCCGCGCGCGACGCCATGCCTGGCCGGCCCGAATACATCCCTCAGCATTGCGAAGGCGAATGGTTCGAGCCCTTGGGCGTCGCGCCCAAGCGGGTCTTGCTCTACTTGCATGGTGGCGCCTGGATCACGCGCGCGCCGCGCCTGTACCGGGGGTTTGCGCGGCGCCTGGCGCAGCAACTCGAGGCGCGCGTCTTCCTGCCCGACTATCGGCTGGCGCCAGACTTCCGCTTTCCGGTGGGTTCGGACGATTGCCTGGCCGCTTACAAGCATGTGCTCGCGCAAGGCGTCGAGCCTTCGCAATTCATGATCGCAGGGGACTCCGCGGGCGGCAACCTGACGCTGACGACCTTGCTGCGCGCGCGCGACGAAGGCCTGCCGCTTCCAGCTTGTGCCTTCACGTTTTCAGCCGCAACCGATCTGGCGTTCACGGGCGACTCGGTCCGCATGAATGCGCTGAAGGACGTGATGTTCATGCCGCAAGCGGCTTCCTTCGTGCAGTCGCAATACCTGAGCGATCCCGCGCAGGTGAACAATCCGTGGGTCTCGCCTCTCCATGGCGACCTGCGGGGCCTGCCCCCGTTGCTCATGCAGGTGAGCGACACCGAACTGCTGCTCGACGACTCGCGCCGCTTCGTGGAGAAGGTGCGCGCCGCGGGCGGCCGCGCAGAGATCTCCATCTGGCACGACCTGCCGCACGTGTTCCAGGTCGCCAAGTTCCTGAATGAATCCCAGGCTGCACTCAACCAGGTGGAGGCCTTCGTCAGACATATCACTACAACCAAACCAAAGGAGACAACAACATGAGCCGACCGATTCCCACCATTGACATGCTGTTCCTGCTGGCGGAGTCTCGCGAGACCCCGCAGCATGTGGCAGGCGTGCTGCTGTTCGAGAACCCCTCTGCCAAGTCGGGCTGGACCATCGCCGACCTCGTGCAGCGCTACCGCGACGCCAAGCCCATCTACCCGTTCAACGTGATTCCGAAGATGTCGCTGTCCTCGCGCCCGCGCTGGGTGGATGCCAAGGACATGGACATGAACTATCACGTCCAACATCACGCGTTGCCCGCGCCGGGTTCGGAGAAGCAACTCGACGAGTTGGTCGAGCGCTGGCACAGCGTGGCCTTCGATCGGAGCCAGCCGTTGTTCCAGATGTGCATCGTCGAAGGGGTGGCGGGCAATCGCTTCGCCATGTACGTGAAGATCCACCACTCCATCATCGACGGGGCGTCCGCCATCGCGCGCATCCTGGCGGGAGTCTCTGCCGATCCGGCAGATCCGATCGGCGTGCCCTTCTTTGCCGTGAACGTGGGCAGCAAGCCGCGCCAGGAAGCGCCGAAGGGCCTGGTGTCCCTTCTGGGGGGCACCACCACCGACCTGCTGAATCGCTACAAGGTGGCGATGGACCTGTCCACCAGCTTCTGGAAGAAGGCGCTGGCCCGCGCAGGCGGCGCGCCGGCTTCCGGCAGCCTGCCTTTCGAGGCACCGATGACGCTGTTCAATGTGCCGATCCAGCAGGGTCGTTCATTCGCGCGCGTGACCTTGCCGCTGGAGCCGATGCGCATCGCGGGCAAGGCGGCCGGCGGCACGCTGAATGATGCGGCGATGGCGCTGGTTGATTCGGCGGTGCACACCTACCTGAAGGAACGCAAGCAACCGCTGGACAAGCGCCTGCTGGCGCTGGTGCCCGTCAACCTGCGCGAGCCCGGCGACCTGGAAGCCACGACCCGGATCTCCGCGGTGGTGGTGCCGATGGGCGAATCCGGGGCCGCCATCGCGCCGCGCCTCAAGCAGGTCGTGGACGCCATGAAGGACGCCAAGACCGAGGTCAAGGCCATGTCGAAATCGGCCGCGGGAGGCTACAGCGTGGCGATCTACGCCTTGGCACAAGCCTTGGGCAAGCTGGGCGTCAAGCGTCCGCTGGCCAACATGGTGATCTCGAATGTGCCGGGCGCGAACAAGCCGATGTACCTGGGCGGCTCGAAGATGCTGGCAGTGTTCCCGGTGAATGTGCTGAGCGTTGGCATGGGGCTGAGCGTCACGCTGGTCTCGAACGCCGGGCAGATCCACGTGGGCATCACCTCGCAGAACAAGACGATTCCCGATCCGCAGCATCTCGCCAGGTTGATGGCCCAGGCCCTGGAAGAACTCACGGCGGGCAAGGCGCCCGCGCCCGCGGCGAAGGAGGTCGAAGAGGCGCCGGTCAAGCGTGCCCGCAAGGCCCCTGCGAAGAAGGAGGTCGCGGTGGCCACGAAGCCCCGCCGTGCGGTTGCCAAGTCGGCGGCCAGCGCGCCGGCGAAGAAGGCGCCTGCGCGCAAGCGTGCAAAGCCGGCCGCCCCTGTGACCGCTGGCGCACCCGTCGACGTTCCGGCCGACACGCCAACCGAAGCCTTGGCCGACTCGGCCGCCGCCGCATGATGGGTTGAAAACCGCGCCGGCGCAGCAACGCTGGCCGGTGCAATGCCAAGGCCGGGAGCCCCGCAAGAGAAGCCTGCTGTTCGATTCGACAGCAGGCTTTTTCATGGCGCTTTCGCCGGCTTCCTGCATCCGCATGCGGCTTTTTCCGGCACACCGGACGACCGGTGTCGGCACGCTCCGTTCATCCTCCCACGGAGATCACCATGACACCTGCCACGGAACCCGCGACACTTTCCCAGCCGTTCATTGACGTGACCGAGCCCAGGCAAATCCTGTTCTGGACCCGGGAGTTCGGCGTGTCCGAAATGCAGTTGCGCTACGCCGTGGCGGCTGCGGGCGAGTCGCTGCAAGACATTCGCGACTACCTGGGTGTCAAGTGATCGGCCCGCGCCACCGCTGTCAAAGGCGGCGGTGCGGGTTGGGATAGATCAGCGCACCGAGCGCCTTGCGGGTGAAGGGCTTCCAGGCGCCCTCGGGCTGGGCGAGGCGGTCCGCGATGGCAAGCAGCACGGAAGGATTGGCGCCCAGGCCGACGTGGCTGGCGAAGACCTCGACGTTCTCGGCGGTCGGGCCCGGCTTTTCAAGGCTGCCGCGCCAGGCGACCACACCGTCGCTGCGGCTGAAGATGGAGGTGGTGGGCACGGGCGGCGTGGGGCGCACATGCTTCATGCGCGTCTGGTCGTCGGAACTCTGCCCGCTCACTTCTTCGTAGATGTTCCACGCGTTCGTCGAACGCGGGCCGGCGGCGAAGGGGCTGCCGAGCGTGATGACGCAGCGCACCAGCGCCGGCCGCTTCGATGCCAGCAGGCGCGCGTAGGCACCGCCCAGGCTCCAGCCGACCAGGCTGACCTTGCGGCCGTCTTTCTTGTGCAGCGATTCGAGCAGCTTGAACATGCCGGCCTCGACACCTTCCCGTGGGCCGAGGTTGCGCCCCAGGCCCCAGCCATGAACGTCGTAGCCACGCCCGCGCAGGTAGCGGCGCAGCAGTTGCGTCGACCGGTCCCCGGCGCCCAGTCCGGGCAGCACGAGCACGGGATGCCCGTCGCCCTTGGGCGCGAGCTTGAGCAGCGGCCAGAGCGACAAGGTGGCGCCCAGCTCCCAGCCTGCGCGCAATTCGGCGATCTGCAGAAGACGCGAAGGAGGCTTGATGGAGGGTGGGGAAGCGGGGCGAGCCATGGAACTCTGATTGGTGAACAGCGTGGCTATTGCACGTACTTGGAGCGCAGGTAGTCGAGGTACGCCCGCGACTGCGGATCGACGTACGGCGTGAGCAAGGTCAGCGTGTAGTACGCGGCGAGCCCAGTGTCGGACGGCCGCGTCGAGGCCGCATTCTGCGTGACCAACCGCTCGAACGAAAGCCAGCAGGTGGTGGTGAAGACGATCTGCAGCGCCAGCATCTCGGCCTCTTCGGCGGAGGCATTGATGACGCCGAGGGCGGCGAGGTTCTCGCACAACGCGCGGGCGTTCAGCAGGTTGCGCGCCATCAGGGCGCGGGACTTGTCGGCCGTCTCGGGGTACTCGCTCTCGAGGTGGGCCATGTCGCGGTAGACGAAGCGATATTCGCTGATGGCCTCGAAGCGCAGGTGCAGCGCCAGCCAGAGGTCATCGATCGCGCGAACGCCGACGCCGGCCTCGTCAATGGTCGCGAGCCGGTCGTCGAAACGACGGAACAGCCATTCGACGATCAGTCGCTTGGTCTTGAAGTGGTAGTGGAGGTTGCCGGTGCTGATGCCCATCTCGGCAGCAATGCGGTGTGTGGACACCGACGGCAATCCGTGCGCGTTGAACAGCGCCAGACTCGTTTGGAGAATCCGCTCACGGGTGTTGGAACTGGCCACAGGCGATACCGGCGCGATGCGCGTCGCAGGGGTCAGCGTTTGCGGCGGGGTTGCGCCTGCGCGAGTGCCTTGTCGCGCTCTTCGATCAACTGGTTGACCTGCCTGCGCAAGCTGGCCAATTCCTCAGCGGTGGGAATGCCGAGCCGCACCAGGGCGGCGGCGATGCGCTGGTCGAACACGTCCTCGAGCTTGCGAAAGCCGAGGGTGTCGCCCAGCGTATCGAGCGGGGTCTTCTTGCCGGCAGGGCGGGTCCCGGTGGGCGTGCCCTTGGGAATGCCGAGCAGGGATTCGACGACCCGGTTCTGATGGTTGCGTGCGTCGCCCAGGACCTTGAGGCCCACGGTCAGCAGGTTCTCGCCCGGCCCGCCCGATTTGTCTGCCGCTGGCTCCTTGGCCTTGGCCTTGACCTTGCGCGCGTCGTTGACGGCGGCAACGGTCTTGGGTTTGGAGCTCTTGGACGCGACAGTCTTCTTGGCGGTGGGCGATGGCATGCGAACTTTCGTGGGGCGCCCAATTTCATGGCGCAGGCATGCAGCCTATCAGGACTTGAGCCTTGGCTTAAGCCTTGCGAGCGACGCGGCGTGCCGGCTTGGCAACGACGGCGACTTCCGTGCCTTGTTCGACGACGGCACCGATGCGGGCTTCCAGGGCCTTGGCGCCTTCGGCAACCTTGTCGGCGATTTGCGAAGCCAGCGTGGCGCCCGGTGCGACCAGGGCGCGCACGGCGTCGAGGTTGGCGATGTTGAAAGCGGATTCGACGCGAGCGACGGTGCTGTCGATCGACTGGATGCCGCTGTTGGTGCGCGTGGCGATCGTTTCGATGGCTTGGTCAGCGCGGTCGTAGGCGGTTTGCACGCCCTTGAGCATGAAGCCAGCCAGGACGTCTTGCGCGTTCACGAGTTCCGACTTGACCTGGTCGTTGATCAGGGGCAGCGAGCGGGCTTCCAGGGCCTTGACGAAACGGCCCTTGGCGTCGCCGAGCACGCGCTCGACGGTGGCGCGGTAGGCGTTGTTCAGGGTCTTGCCGGCAGCGCTGTACTGGTCGACGACGTGGGTGGCAACGGTGGCGAGGGATTGGTTCGACATGATCTTTTCCTGTGAAGAGGGGTTTGGAATGAAACGTATGTTCCCAGCAAACACCTAGTCGGAAAAAGCTAGAACGTGTCGATAGTTAGGGCAACTGCTCTAGCAGTTTTGCAGCACCTGTTTGAAGCGCTCGACTTCCGCCTCGGGAGACTCGGCGGCCACCAGCGCGCGGACCACGGCCACGGAGCCGACGCCGCTTGGCAGGACGTCCGGCAGCTTGCCCAGGTCGATGCCACCGATGGCGACCAGCGGATAGTCGCGCAGCAGCCTGGCATAGGCGGCGAGGCGGGCCGGGCCCTGTGGGGCGGTGGGCATGTCCTTCAACGTGGTCGGGAACACGGCGCCCATGGCGATGTAGCTGGGGCTCAGGGCGTCGACGCGGAGCATTTCGGCGTAGCCGTGCGTGCTGAGCCCAAGGCGCAGGCCGGCGGTGCGGATGGCGCCGAGGTCGGCCTCGTCGATGTCTTCCTGCCCGAGGTGGACACCGTAGGCGCCGGCGTCGATGGCGACTTGCCAGTGATCGTTGATGAAGAGCAGCGAGGACGTGCCGGCAACGGCATCGATGGCTGCGCGCACTTCGCGCTCGACCGCGCGTGGGTCATTGGACTTGAAGCGCAACTGCACCGTGGGCACGCCGGCGCGCGCCATGCGGCCGACCCAGGCGGCATCGGGCAGCACGGCGTAGAGGCCCAAAGCCTTGGGACATGGCGCGAAGGCGTTGTCGCGCGGCCAGGGCTGGATACCGAAGTCGATGGGGTCTTCGGGCCAGGCTGCGGCGTCGAAGCCGAGGCGCGCGCTGCGGGCTTGCCAGGCTTGGGCGAGGACTTCTGCATCCGATTCGATGAAGCCGAGACGGAGGCACGCTTCCTTGGCCGCGCGATAGACGGGGTCGTCGCGGGTGAAGCTTGCAGCGATATCGCCAGTTGCGGCGCCGAAGCGCGCGGTGTGGGCGTCGAAGATGGCTTGTGCGGAAGGTGCTGCGGTCATGCCTGGTGCCAGAAAGGGGTGCCCAGAACGGGGGTGCTCGGCTGGGCCGACTCTTGGGCGGACATGGCGCCGGCGCGGCGTGCTGCGCGGCCGGCCTGCACCGCGTCGGCGAAGGCACCGGCCATCGCCACCGGGTCCTGCGCCAGCGCAACGGCGGTGTTCAGCAGCACGCCGTCGTAGCCCCATTCCATGACCTGGCAGGCATGCGAGGGCAGGCCCAGGCCGGCGTCGACCAGCATCGGCACATCGAGCCGCTCTCTCAACAGTTGCAAGGCATAGGGGTTGACGGGGCCACGGCCGGTGCCGATGGGCGCGGCCCAAGGCATGACGGCCTGGCAGCCGACGTCGACGAGGCGCTGGCATAGCACGAGGTCCTCGGTGCAGTAGGGCAGCACCTGGAAGCCGTGGCGGATCAGTTGCGAGGCGGCATCGACGAGGTTGAGCGTGTCGGGCTGCAGGGTGTAGTCGTCGCCGATCAGTTCGAGCTTGATCCATGGCGTGTCGAACAGCTCGCGCGCCATCTGCGCGGTCGCGATCACTTCCTGCACGCTGTGGCAGCCGGCGGTGTTGGGCAGCACGGGCACGTCGAGCCGGCGCAGCAGTTCCCAGAAGCCGTTGTCCTGCCGGTCGGAGGGCGAGGCGATCTGGCGTCGCAGGGAGGCGGTCAGCATGGCGGGTCTTGCGCGCTTGACTGCAGCCTCGAGGACGTCGGGCGCGGGGTAGCGCGCGGTGCCAAGGAGCAGGCGGCTGTGGAAGGTCTGGCCGTAGAGGACCAGCGGGTCGTTTGCGTTCATGGGATCTCTTTTCATGGCGCTGTTCTGGTGATGCGGTGTCAGCCGCCGGTGACGGGGCGGATCACTTCGACCTGGTCGTCGTCGTGCAACGCGCAGGCGGCGTAGCCGGAGCGCGGAACGAATTGCTTGTTGACGGCGGCGGCATAGGGCGGCACCGGGGCCAGCAGGGCGATCGCGTCGGCCAGCGTCGCGCCGGCCGGCAACTCGCGGGGGGTGTCGTTGATCAGGATGTTCATTCGGTTGCGAGAGCGAAGCTTGAGGCCAGCGCCGAGGTGTTGGCGGTCAAGAGTTCGATGGTGGTGTCCAGCATCGCCGGTGCGATGAGGAAGCCGTGGCGGTACAGGCCGTTGACCTGCATGACGCGCGGCGCGAGCCATCGGATGGCGGGCAGGTTGTCCGGCAGCGTGGGGCGGCATTGTGTCGAGATTTCCAGGATGCGCGCTTCCGCAAAACCGCTGTGTACCGAATAGGCGGCGCTCAGCAGTTCCAGCGTGGAGCGCACGCTGGCGGGGGACATGTCCTCGGACTCGATCTCGGTTGCGCCGATGACGAACACGCCGTCCGGCTTGGGTGCGATGTAGAGCGGGTAGCGCGGGTGCACGAGGCGCGTTGGGCGGCGCAGGCTGACCTCGGGCGCATGCACGCGGATCACCTCACCACGCACGCCGCGCAGGTTGGACCATTGCGGCTTGGCGCCGAGTCCGCGGCAATCGATGATGCGCTCGGACTCGCCAGGCTCGAAGTCACCGGGAGCGCGTGCGCTGTGCCAATGCATTCGCACGTTGGGCAGTGCTTGCAGGGACGTCAACAAAGCGGCGAGCAGCTGCCGGTTGTCGAGTTGGCCTTCGCCGGGCAGCAGCAGGCCTTGTGCGAAGCGCTTGCCGATGGCCGGCTCGATGGCGTCGACACCCGCCGCATCGAGCCGCTGCATCGCGGGCAGTCCGGGCACTTCGCTGACGGTGCGAGCGAGCACCCCAGCAAAGCGGGCGGCTTCGGGCGCATCCTGGCGATGCCACAGCACCAGCGTGCCTTCGCGCTGGAAAAAGACGGGTTGCGCGAGCGATTCCAGCAGCTCAGGCCAGCGGTCGAGCCCGTATTGGCCCATGCGCACCACCGAGGCGGGCGCCACCGCCGATTCGGCCAGCGGGGCCAGCATGGCGGCCGCCACGCGCGCTGCGGCACCATCGGCCTCCTGGCCGCCTGCATCGTGCAACGAGACCTGGCATCCGCGCCGCGCCAGCGTCAGCGCCAGCAACCGGCCCATGAGGCCGGCGCCCAGCACGGTGGCTGCGTCGAACGGAAGCGCTTCAGGAGAGTTCATGCGGGTGGTTGATAATTTTGCGAATGACCAATGCTTCCTTGCGCTACGCGCGCGTGCTTTCGATCGCCGGTTCCGACAGTGGCGGCGGTGCCGGCATCCAGGCCGACCTCAAGACCTTCAGTGCGCTCGGCTGCTACGGCATGACCGCGATCACCGCGCTGACCGCGCAGAACACCTGCGGCGTGAGCGGCATCTTCGCGGTGCCGCCGGCTTTCCTGAAGGCGCAGATCCAGGCGGTGGTGGAGGACATCGGCGTCGACGCGGTCAAGCTGGGCATGCTGCATGCGCCCGAGGTGGTGGAAGTGGTGGCCTGGGCCATCGACCACTACAAGCTGCCCAACGTGGTGCTGGACCCGGTGATGGTCGCGACCAGCGGTGATCGCCTGATCGAGAACGCGACGGTGCAGCGGCTCGTGAACGACTTGTTCCCGCGTGCGATGGTCATCACGCCGAACCTGGACGAAGCGGCCTTGCTGATCGGGCGCGAGATCGATGGCGTGGACGGCCTCGACCGCGCGGCCAGCGACCTGCTGGCGCTCGGCGCGCATGCGGTGCTGCTCAAGGGCGGTCACCTGAAGGGCGAGGAGATCGTCGACGTGCTGGCAGAGGCTGGCAGCCCGGCGCGACGCTTCGGCTCGGCCCGCATCGCGAGCCAGAACCTGCATGGCACCGGCTGCACGCTCTCCTCGGCGATCGCGGCGTACCTTGCACTCGGCCACGCGCTGCCCGAGGCCGTGCAGCAGGCGCGAGCCTATGTGATCGGCGCGATGACGGCCGGCGTCGACGTGAAGGTCGGCGCAGGCCACGGCCCGCTCAACCACGGCTTTGCGCCAGTGCCGATGCACCGCCTGTCGCCGGTGCCCGGCTGAGCCAGGCGGTCACGAAGGTCAGCAGCAGCGTCGGCAGGGCGGAGCCGAACTGCGGCGCCCACTTGGCAAGGCTGTGGTACAGCACGATGCCGATGATCCAGATGGCGGCGGCGCTCCAGTCGACGCGCCGCGTGCCCACCTGGGTCGGCGCCACGCCGGTGCCCAGTCGCCCGAGGATCACGCCGTAGAGCGGCACGAACACCGAGCTCAACAGCAGCAGGAAGGGTTCCAGCGCGTGCATCGGCAGGAACAGCGCCAGCACGACGCACAGCGCCCCGATCAGCAGCCCCCATTGCTTCACGCTCCATTGGGGCAGCAGGCTGTGGGTGGACACGGCGCCGGAATACACGTCGCCATAGGCATTGTCGAGTTCGTCGACGAGGATGAGGCCCAGCGCGAGCAGGCCGCCTTGCGCGAGCAGAATCGCGGTGACGAGGCTGGTGCCGGTGTCGGCCGAACTCACCACCATCACGCCCAGCGCATAGCACCAGATGTTGGCCACCAGGTAGCCGACCCAGGTGCCGCTGAAGGCGCTGCCCAAGCCGCCGCCACTGCGCTGGCCATGGCGCGCATAGTCGGCCACCAGCGGCAGCCAGGACACCGGCATGGCGATCACCAGGTCGAGCGCGCTGAACATGCCCATGCTGCCGTCGCCGGCGCGCGACCAGAAGGCCTCGAAGCCCTTGGCATTCAATTGCCCGGCGAACTGCCAGGTGAGCCAGACCAGCGAGATCACGACCAGCGGCAGCCCGAAGCGGCTGACGAAACGGCGCACCAGCTTCACCATCGAACCGGCGAGCAGCGCCAGCAGCACCGCGCCCCAGAGCAGCGTGGTGAGCAGCATGCCGGTCGTGCTGTCCAGCGCCAGCCCGAAGGCCTGCTTGCCGATCGCCTGCGTACCCTCGCGCATCACGACGATCTCGAAGGTGGTCCAGCCCACCAGTTGCACGATGTTGAGCAGCACTGGCAGTCGCGCGAAGGCGCTGCCGTAGGTCGCATGCATGAGGCCGGCGCTTGCCAGCCCGCTTTCGCAGCCGAGCCGCGCGGTCCAGGCCAGCAGCCCGGCGCCGACGCAGGAGCCGAGCAGGATGGCCACAACCGCGTCGCGGGTGCCCACGGCGGGCACCAGGTAGGCCCCGACCTGCATCACCAGCAGGCCGACGCCCAGACTGAACCACAGCGACGCATGGTCGTGCCAGCGGAAGGCGCGGGCGGAATCCGGCAACGGCGTGAGTGCCTCGTTGCGGGCCGGGGAAGAAGAATTGTCAGAAGGCTGCGCCATCCATTTGCTCCATTGCAAAGTGATTGGCAGGTCGCGGTCCGATGGCTGTGAGTGCACGCGAGACAACGTGGAGGCCGCCGGACCAGCTTCCCTGCGCGAGGATTACCTCGGGCCTCCATGCAAGCACGGGGGCGCTATCAGGTTCAAAGGGACTTTCTCAGCCGGGACGGCAAGCCGACCCAGCACCCCTAGCGAACCTGCATTCTAGGCTTCGACGCCGGACGGTGCGTCGTGTCGCCGGCAAGGCTTCAGACCTGCCGGGAAATCCACGCGCGGCAGGCGGCCACCTGCGGACTGCGGTCTTCCATCGCGGCAGAGAGCATGGAAATCGTCCGGGTGACATGCGGTTGCGTGAGCCCGAGCGTCACCAGCACCGGGTCATGCAGGTTCAGCGTGTACAGGCGCGGCATGATCGCCAAGGCCATCTGGTTTCGAACCAGCGCATGGATGGGTTCGACGTAATCCATCTGGAACGACGGCCTGAGCTGCAGCCCCAAGGCGGTGCCGGCCTGCGCCAAGGTCTCGCTGACATTCCCATGCGCGAACACGGCGAGCGCTTGTCCCGCGAGTTGTGCCCAGGCGACCTTCTTGTGGCGTGCCAAAGGGTCCTTGGCATGCACGACGACGACGATGTCGTCCTCGAACAGGTCCTCGAACACGAGGTCGTGCCGGAGCGCCTGCGCATCCTTGACGCCGATGCCGACATCGACGCGTCGGCTCTGCACGGCCTCGATGAGTGCGGTGTTCGACATGTCGGAGAGCCTGAACACCAGGCCGGGCTGTTGTGCGCGCAGCGTCTTGAGGCGGGGCATCAGCCAGTCCGCGGCGGAAGGAATCAGCCCGATGCGCACGGTCTGGACGCCTTCGGCCAACAGGCTGGCCACGTCGTCGAAGGTGCCGAGGGCGGTATTGAGCAGGCGCTCCGCGAGCGGCAACACATTGGTTCCCGCCTCGGTGAGGGCGAGCAGGTGCGAAGAACGATCGAAGAGACGTCCCCCGAGCAGGAACTCGATCTGCCGGATCGCCGCGGTCAGCGCCGGCTGGCTGATCGACAGGCTTTGCGCGGCCAGGGTGAAACTGCGGGCATGCGCGAGCACGACGAAGTACTGCACCTGGCGCAGGGTGAGTGCGGGCAGCAGGGGAATCCGGGGCGCGACAGGGGCTTTCTCGGCCATAAGCTGGATCAATGCTTCTATAAAAAATATTGGCTGTCTTTATCGAGATCCGGATCCTAGACTCGATTCCGTTCCAGCCGCAATGCCGGTCTGGTCGCCGTTTCCGCCACACGCCGAGGCCCGCCATGTCCACGCTCATCGATGCCGATTCGCCCCTTCAGCCGCCTTCCATGAATTCGTCGCCCGGGGTGCGGGGGGCATCCTGGCTCGAGCGACGCTTCAAGCTGCACGCAAGAGGCACGAACCCACGCGTCGAACTGACCGCCGGCCTGACATCGTTCCTGGCGGCGGCCTATCTGCTGGTGGTCATTCCGTCGCTTCTGGCCGTCGGCGGCATGGACCGGGGTGCGGCCACCACGGCGACCATCGTCGTGATTGCGCTGGGGACGACCTTCATGGCCCTTTATGCGAACCTGCCTTTTCTCGTCGGCCCTGGCATCGGCGGCTCGGTGCTGCTGGGCGTGACGCTCGCCGCCGAGGCGCACATGCCGTGGCAGACGGGCCTGGGCATCGCGTGCCTGTCGGGCTTGTTGTTCCTCGCGCTGACGCTCGCCGGTGCGCGCAGCGTGGTGACGCGCATCATCCCGATGCAGATCAAGATGGGCCTGGGCGCCTCGATCGGGATCTTCATTGCCGTCCTGGGCTTCCGCAACGCGGGCATGCTGGTCGCCAATGCCAAGACCAATGCCTACGCGCTGGGCGATTTCACCCACCCAGGCGTGTGGGTCGCCCTGATCGGCCTGGCCCTGATCGTCTTCCTGCAAGGACGCAAGCTGCCGGGCGCGATCCTGCTCGCGATCATCCTTGCCGCACTCGCCGGCATTCCGCTTGGTGTCACGAAGCTGCCCGGCGAGTGGGTCGCGCTGCCGCACAGCATGGCGCCGGTGGCCTTCCAGTTGAACATCGCCGACGCGCTGACCCTTGCGGCGGCGCCGTTCATGTTCGTGTTCTTTGCGTCGGAGTTCTTCTCGACGCTGGGGACGACGCTGGCCGTGGGCGCCAAGGCGGGCCTGCTCGACGCGCACGGGAACATGCCGGATGTGAACCGCCCCTTCGTCGTCGATTCGATCGCGGCAACGGTGGGCGCCGCACTGGGCGTGCCGGCGCTGACCGCCTTGATCGAGTCTGCGGCCGGCGTGGAGGCGGGCGGGCGCACGGGCCTGGCGGCCCTGGCCGCCGCGGTGATGTTCGCGCTGATGCTGTTCTTCATTCCGATCGCGCTGGCCATCCCGAAGGAGGCGACGGCGCCAGCGCTGATCGTCATCGGCCTGTCGATGTTCAGCACCATCCGGCACGTCGACTTCGAGCACTTCAGCGATGGACTGCCGGTGATGCTGATGGTGCTGCTGACCTTGTTGTCGAACAGCTTCGGCACCGGCATCGCGGGTGGCTTGCTGTGCTTCGTGCTGGTGAAGTTGCTGAGCGGCCGGCCGCGCGAGTTGCACTGGGGCATGTACGTGCTGGCCGCGCCCATGGCGTACTACTTCTGGACCATCGTGCATCCGCATTGAGCACAGCTCTCCCGATCCCATGAACTACGAAACCCACGGCGTGATGCCACCGGCGCCGACCTCCCCGGCGCTGACCCCAGCGCACCACGCGCTGTTTCGCCAGATGCCCAAGGCGGAACTGCACTGCCACCTGCTCGGCAGCGTGCGCCATGCGACCTTTGCCGCGCTGGCGCGCAAGAGCGGGGCGCCGATGTCGACGCAGGAAATCGACGCCTTCTACATCCGTGGCGAGAAGCCGGTCGGCGTGCTGAAGGCACTTCGCGCGCTCGACCAGTACCTGCTGGTGTCCGCGGATGACCTCTACCGGATCACCTTCGAATACCTCGAAGACGCGGCAGCCCACGGCGTGCGCTACAGCGAGTTCTTCTGGAATCCGACAGGCACGGTCCGCGTCTCCGGCATCCCCTATCCCGAGGCGCAAGCCGCCATCGTCGCCGGCATCCGCGATGCCGAACGGGACCACGGCATCATCGGCCGCCTGGTGCCGAGCATCGATCGGGAAGCCGACCCCGCCGAAGCCGTCGCCATGGTCGACTGGGTGACGACGCACCGCGTTCCCGAGGTGGTGGGCATCGGCATGGACTACCGCGAGGTGGACCATCCGCCGGAATGGTTCGCCACCGCCTACGCCAGCGCCCGACGTGCCGGGCTGCGCACGACGGCTCACGCAGGCGAGTTCGGGATGCCCTGGCCCAATGTACGCACCGCGGTCGAGTTGCTGCACTGCGACCGCATCGACCACGGCTACACCATCGTCGATAACCCCGAGCTTGCGCGCCAATACGCCGAGCGCGGCATCGTGTTCACGGTGGTGCCGACCAACTCGCACTACCTGCGCACCTTGCCGCCGGAGCGTTGGGCGCTGGACCATCCGATCCGGCGCATGGTGCAACTCGGCCTCGCTGTCCATCCCAACACCGACGACCCGACGATGCACAACGTGACACCGACGGGTGCCTGGCAACTGATGTACACGCACCTGGGCTGCTCGATTGCGCAACTCCGCGACTTCATGCTGAACGGGCTTCGCGCAGCCTGGATCGACGGCAGCACGCGCGATGCGTGGATGCGTGAATGGTCGGATGAATTCGACGTCCTCGCCAGCGCTGTCGGCGCCGCGAAGGTGACAGGCTGAACGCCGCGTTTCTGGAGGTTCAGCCGACGCCGAGCAGCGTGTGCAAGCGCGTGCTGGTCGTGGTGTATTGCAGCGGGATCGACTGGCCCGGAAAGACGATGGTGGTGGCGGCCCAGGCGGCCAGGGTGGCCTCGTGGAAGCCGCAGACGATGAGCTTCTTCTTGCCGGGATAGGTGTTGATGTCGCCCACTGCGAAGACGCCGCGCTCGCGGGTTTCGAAGCGCTCGGTGTCGACCGGGACCTGCTTGCGCTCCAGTTCCAGGCCCCAATCGGCAATGGGGCCGAGGCGGGGGGAGATGCCGAGGCAGGCGATCAGGGCGTCGACGGGGAGTTCGATGGTTTGTCCGTCGGGTGTTGCCACCTGTACCTGCGTGCCGTCGAAGGTCGTGGGTTGGCCGATGACCAGTTTCACTGCGCCTGCGGAGACGGCTTCGCGGAAACGCGCCACCAGCGCGTCGTCGGCATTAAAGGCATCGCGGCGGAAGAGCAGGGTGACCTGCTTGACTTGGCCGACCAGTGACAACGCGGTGTCGAGGGCTGCATCGTCGCCGCCGTGCACGACGACGTCCTGGCCGGCGAAGCGCTCCAGCGCATCGGGGTGGTAGAAAAGCTTTGTGCCCTCGAAGCGCGCGATGCCTTCGACCGTCATGCGACGCGGCACGAACGCGCCGACGCCGGCTGCGATGAAGACGGTCTTCGCCAGAAAGGATTTGCCTGCCGAAGTACCCAGCAGCAGGCGACCATCCGGCTGGCGTTCCAGCGTCGCGATCTGCTCGCCGTAGTGGAAGGTCGGCTTGAACGGCGCGATCTGCTCGAGCAGGGATTCGACCAGCCCACGCCCGGTCGTGCGCGGCGTGCCGGGAATGTCGTAGATGGGCTTGTCGCCATACAGCTCGACGCATTGGCCGCCCGCACGGGGCAGCGCGTCGACGATATGGCAGGAGATCTCGAGCAGCCCGAGCTGGAAGGCCTGGAACAGCCCGACCGGGCCGGCGCCGATGATCAGCGCGTCGGTTTCAATGAGAGGCTGCATTGACTCGAAAGCGGTCGCGAGCCGCCAGGAAGAGCGCCGAAGTGCGCGAAGAACGCAAAAGAGTCAAGGAGAGAATTTCGGATGTCCTTTCGCGTCCTTCGCGAAACCTTCGCGTCCTCTGCGTGCGGATGTCCGTTTCAAACAGTTCAGCGAACCAACTCGCCAATCTTGTCCGTCACATCCTTCCACTCTTCCGCATCCGGCAGCGCGGGCTTGCGCTTGGTGATGCTCTTCCAGCCGTCGGCCAGCGAAAGTTCGGCGTTGAGCTTGATGAAGGCGATCTGGTTGGCCGGGAGGTCTTCCTCGGCGTAGATCGCGTTGACGGGGCACTCCGGGATGCACACGGCGCAGTCGATGCATTCGTCGGGGTCGATCACCAGCATGTTGGGGCCTTCGCGGAAGCAGTCCACGGGGCACACGTCCACACAGTCGGTGTATTTGCAACGGATGCAGGATTCGGAGACGACGTGGGTCATGTTCTTTTGCTGAAGCTGGTGATCGGGGGAAACCCGCTATTTTAGTTGGTTGTGGCGGAAGGCTGCACGAGCACGGCTGCAGAGGTCTTGTGGGTGGCTGTGTCGACCAGCACCAGCGAGCCGAGCGCGCGCGATCTGGTGAAGGGCAGCACGGCCAGCGGCTGCTGCAACGACAGCACCACGTCGCCGATCGAATTGGCTTCCAGCTGGGTGGCGGGCTCAGAGCCGAGCGTCGTGATGTTGACGCGGTCGATGATGCGCGCGACCTTGGCCTTGACCCAACGATGGCCCTGCAGCGCCCAGTAGACGCGGCCCGCGACCAGCGGCTCGTCGTCGAGCCAGGCGATGGTGGCCGTGATCTCGCGCACCGGCTCGAAGGCTTCGGGCTCCAGCAGCCAGTCGCCGCGCGAGACGTCGAGCTCACGGTCCAGGACGATGCCGGCGCTGTGGCCCGCATGCACGGCGTGCGGCTGGCGCACATGGTTCAGCACCTGGGCCACGGTGGCGGTCTGCTTGCTCGGCAGCACGGTCACGCGCTGGCCGGGTTCGATGTGGCCGCTGGCCACACGGCCCCAGAACACGCGACGGCCTTGCGAGGTGTCGGCCGACGAGGAGAACTTCTCGACCCACTGCACCGGGAAGGCGAAGGGCACGGCCTCGTCCTTCTCGGTTACGGGCAGTTGCTCCAGCAGTTCGAGCAGGCTCGGGCCTTCGTAGTTGCACCAGTCGGCATGGCGCGAGGCCACGTTCCAGCCCTTGAGCGCGGAGATCGGCACGATGGCCGCGACTTGCACGCCGGCCGCTTCGGCGAAGGCGATGAGCGCAGTCGAGATGCGCTCGAAGGCGACCTCGGCATCGTTCATCGCGTCGAGCTTGTTGACTGCGAACACAATGGATTGCACGCGCAGCAGGTTGCACAGCAGGGTGTGGCGGCGCGTCTGCGGCAGCAAGTCCTGAACGACGATCTCGCCGTCGGCCACTTCGCCGGCCCAGGGCAGCTTGGTGGCATCGACCAGCACCACGGCGGCGTCGGCGGCCGAGGCGGCGGTGACCATGTTGCGCGTGTACTGCTCATGGCCCGGCGCGTCGCCGATGATGAACTTGCGCTTGGCGGTCGAGAAATAGCGGTAGGCGACGTCGATGGTGATGCCTTGCTCGCGCTCGGCGGAGAGGCCGTCGGTGAGCAGGGCCAGGTCGGTCTCGCCGCCGCGCTGCACGCCGGCCAGCTGGTCTTGCAGCACGGTCTTGCTGTCGACCAGCAGGCGGCCGATCAAGGTGCTCTTGCCGTCGTCGACACTGCCGCAGGTGATGAAGCGCAGGGCCGTGCTGGTGTCGCCATGGGCGGCTTGCGCAATGGTCGATGCTTCAGAAAAAGTCGTCGCGTTCAAATCAATCTCCAGCTCTCAGATCTCTGTTCGGGAAACACCGCGGAACCGGCTTTGCCGGGCCGCTGGTGTTGCCCCCTCGAAGGGGGAGGGCGAAGCCCTTGGGGGTGGGCTAGAAGTAGCCGTCTTTTTTGCGCTTCTCCATCGAAGCCTCGGAGGTCATGTCGTCCATGCGCGTCGCGCCGCGCTCGCTCACGTCCACGCTCAGCGTCTCGATCACCACGTCGCCGGCATCGGCGGCCAGGCTCTCGACCGGGCAGGTGGTGGTGATGTCGCCGACGGTGCGGAAGCGCACGTCGCGCACCTGGATCTGCTCGCCGTCACGTGCCGGCGTGAGGCCGGTCACCGGCACCAGCAGGCCGCGGCGCTCGACCACTTCGCGCTTGTGCGTGTAGTAGATGGACGGCAGGCCGACGTGTTCGCGCTCGATGTATTGCCAGACGTCGAGCTCGGTCCAGTTCGAGATCGGGAACACGCGGAAGTGTTCGCCCGGGGCCAGGCGCGTGTTGAACAGGGTCCACAGTTCCGGGCGCTGGTCTTTCGGCTGCCATTGGCCGAAGGAATCGCGGTGCGAAAAGATGCGCTCCTTGGCGCGTGCCTTTTCCTCGTCGCGGCGGGCACCGCCGATGAGGGCGTCGAAGCGGAATTCCTCGATGGCTTCGAGCAGCGTCACCGACTGGTGCGCGTTGCGCGACTCGCCGGGATGCGCCAGGCGAACGGTGCCGCGGGCCATCGAATCCTCGACGCTGCGCACGATGAGTTCAGCGCCGAGTTCCTTGGCACGCTGGTCACGGTAGTCGGTCACTTCGGGGAAGTTGTGGCCGGTGTCGATCATCAGCAGCGGATACGGAATGCGGCCCACGCCGAAGGCCTTCTCGGCGCACTTCAGCAGCACCAGTGAATCCTTGCCGCCGGAGAACAGCAGTGTCGGGCGTTCGAAGGCCGCAGCGACTTCGCGAAGGATGAAGATGGTTTCTTCCTCGAGCGCGTCGAGGTGCGTGTTGGACAGGCGCGCAGGGGAGTGCATCGGTTGCAGCAGTTCGGTATCGGTACGTGCGTTCATGAGGCTCAGTGGAAATTCAATTCGGGATGGCGCGGATCGGGATGACGGACACGGCCGACAACGGTTCGAACGCCGCGGGCTCCTCGCCCTCGTGCGTGCCGTCGGCAGCCACGTGCAGGCCGCATTCCTTGGCGCTTTCCTGCTCCCACCACCAGCGGCCGGAGCGGAAGTCCTCGCCGAGGGTGACGGCGCGCGTGCAGGGGGCGCAGCCGATGCTGGGGAAGAACTGGTCGTGCAGCGGGTTGTAGGGCACCTTGTTGGTCGCGATGTAGTGCCACACGTCGCCCCAGGTCCAGCGGGCCAGCGGGTTGATCTTGGTGCGTGTGCTTTCGACACCGTTCCTGTCGGTGACTTGCGAATGCTCGATGAATTCGACCTCGGCGCGCGCACCCGATTGCTCGCGGCGCAGGCCGGTGATCCAGGCGCGTTTGCCGGCGAGGGCGCGCTCCAGCGGCTCCATCTTGCGGATGTCGCAGCAGCTTTTGCGCAGGCCGAGGCTGCGGTACATCGCTTCTTCGCCGTTCTCGGCAACGAAGGCGGCGGCGGCAGCGGGGTTCGGATAGTAGCGGTCGACTTCGCGGCCGTAGTGCGATTCGAGGCGGTCGATCAGCGCGACGGTCTCCGGATGCAGCTTGCCGGTCTCGAGCACGAAGATGGACGACTGCACATGGTGGCGCTGCAACAGGTCGGTGACCACCATGTCCTCCGCACCCAGGCTCGAAGCTTGCGTGATGGGTGCGTAGTCGCGGACGGCACGCTGCAACAGCGCGACGCTTTCGGCGACCTTCGCGTCGAAGTCGGCGGAGGGCTTGGCGTAGAGGGAAATGGCGTTCATGTGCATCGAGGGATCAAGGGCCGGCTCGCCGTGCTTGGCAGCGTGGGCTCGGTCGGGATCGAACTGTAGGGAGGGTGCTTATGAAAACAAACTATCTTTTTATTCGCGCTATATGCGGATAAGCAAATGCGCCAGTGTTCATGCGGGTTGCGGGGCGATCAGGGCGTCAATCCGGATAAGAACGCGGCGAGGCGTTGCAGCCGGCGTTCTGCGGCAAGCGGGGCGAGGGATCGTGAGGGTCGAGCCAGCCGACGAGTGCGCCTCAGTCGGGATCAAGTGCGGAGTTGTAATGCTTTTGGTTTCAAAGGTTTCCAAAATGCACGGCAATTGATCATTCATGATGCGAGCCTTGCTGGAGTGAGCGAGGTCCAGTGCGAGCCGTCGCCCACGTTCCCCGGAGAACCAATGAACTTCGAATCAAGCACTTCGCGCCAGGCAGTGACCAAGCCCGTGTCCTGGGGGCTGCATCCGATCGAGGATTCGACCGACCAGAAGGCCTTGCTGGGCGCCATTCGCACGCGCTACGGGTTCGTGCACGTGGTGTCGGTCGAGGAGGGCACCTTCCTGGAGATCGTGCTGCACAACTGGCACTACACGCGCCATGTCCATGGCGGTCCGATCAGCGCGCGCGGCTTGCTGGCGCTGGCCGACAAGTTTGCGCAGGAGACGCACCAGGAGGTGACGCAGGGCGGACAGGAGGGTGGCCGCGCGAGGGCCTCAGGCACGTAGTTGCGGCGAGAGTTCGCAGCTGTGACTGCCAAGGTGGCGGATGTGGGGCCGGCGGAGGACTTGCTCAAAGTCTCCGCCGGGCGGCGCGGAATGCACGCTGCTTGCCGGCACCGCTCGTCGAGCGGGTTGCCGGTGCGTTGCACGCTACGGGCTCAGGCCGTGGCGGTGAAGTGCGGCGCGGTCTGCACCGCGTCGCCCTGGTAGAAGGCCGCGAAGCGATCGAACTGGCGTTGTGCATCGGAGGCGTCGACGCCTTCCTTCAGCACCGCGCTGGAAAAGCCAGTGCGTTGCATCTGCACCAACTGGTCGATCAGCACGTCGCCGGTGGCGCGGATGTCGCCCTTGAAGCCGAGCCGGCGGCGCAGCAGGAAGGCCTGGCTGTAGGCGCGGCCGTCGGTGAACTTGGGGAACACCAGGTCGATGCGCTCGATGTCGGCCAGGCAGACCTCGATGGCCTGCGGGTCGGCATCGTTCGGGAGCTGGAGCACCTTCGGGTCGCCATCGTCGATGTGCTCTTCCGCGGCGAGGATCTGGAGTGCGCGGTTCATGCTGCCACCTCCACCTTGAAGCGCGCACCGTTGGCGGAAGCCTTGAACGGGTCGATGCCGACGCGGCGCAGCGTGTCGATGAAGGTCTCGCCGGCGTTGCGCGTGTCGCGGTAGGTGCCGAGCACGGCTTCGATCACGTCTGGCACTTCGGCTGCCGAGAACGACGGGCCGACCACCTTGCCGGCCTGCGGCGTGCCGCTGAGCAGCGAACCGTCGGAGCCTCCGAGGGTGACCTGGTACCACTCCTTGCCGTCCTTGTCGACGCCGAGGATGCCGATGTGGCCGCTGTGATGGTGGCCGCAGGAGTTGATGCAGCCGCTGATGTGCAGGTCGATCTCGCCGAGGTCGTCGAGCTCGTCCAGGTCCTGGTAGCGCTCGGTGATGGCTTCGGCGATCGGGATCGAGCGGGCGTTGGCCAGCGCGCAGAAGTCGCCGCCGGGGCAGGCGATCATGTCGGTCAGCAGGCGCACGTTGGCGCTGGCGAAGCCGGCCTCGCGGGCGTTGAGCCACAGGGCGTGCAGGTCTTCGGCGTGGACCCAGGGCAGCACCACGTTCTGGTCGTGCGTGACGCGGGCTTCGCCGGCCGAGAAGCGGTCGGCCAGCGTGGCGATGGTCTCGAGCTGGTTGGCATCCGCATCGCCCGGCGCCTGGTGCAGGCGCTTGAAGGACAGCGTGACGGCGCGCAGCGCGGGGTTCTTGTGCGGCGCGACGTTGCGGGCCAGCCAGCGCGCGAATTGAACGTCGTCGGCGGCAAAGCGGCGCAGGTCGGCGTCGGTCTGCTCGGCGCTTTGCAGCACGCGGGTGGCCAGCGTCGGCGGGACGAAGGAGGCGGCGACGCGGTCGTACTCGGCCTGCGTGATGGTGTGCGGGCCGCCGTCGTGTTCGACGATCTGCTTGTATTCGGCCTCGACGTCGTCGATGTAGCGCTGGCCTTCGGCCTTCACCAGGATCTTGATGCGCGCCTTGTAGATGTTGTCACGGCGGCCGTAGCGGTTGTAGACCCGCACCACGGCCTCGATGTAATTCATGATCTGGTTCCACGGCAGGAACTCGCGCAGCACGGTGCCGATGATCGGCGTGCGGCCCATGCCGCCACCGACCTGCACGCGGAAGCCGATTTCGCCGGCGGCGTTCTTGACCAGGTTCAGGCCCACGTCATGCCAGCCGGTGGCGGCGCGGTCTTCGGAGGCGCCGGTGATGGCGATCTTGAACTTGCGCGGCAGGAAGGCGAACTCGGGGTGCAGCGTGCTCCACTGGCGCATGATTTCCGCGTAGGGGCGCGGGTCGGCCACTTCGTCGATGGCGATGCCGGCGCGTTCGTCGCTGGTGATGTTGCGGATGCAGTTGCCGCTGGTCTGGATGCCGTGCATGTTGACCGAGGCCAGCAGGTCCATCACGTCGGCGGACTTGGACAGCGGGATCCAGTTGTACTGGACGTTCTGGCGCGTCGAGAAGTGCGCGTAGTGCGTCGGCAGCTTGTGCGTGCCGAGCTTGCCCTGGGTCTTGAGGGCGTTCTTGTAGACCTCGGCCTCGGGCTCGTCGTATTCGCGCGCGATGCGGGCCAGCACGCGCAGTTGCTTGCTGGAGAGTTCGCCGTAGGGGACGGCCACGCGCAGCATCGGGGCGTAACGCTGGACGTACCAGCCGTTCTGCAGGCGCAGCGGGCGGAACTCGTCTTCATGCAGCTTGCCGGCTTGCCAGCGCTCCAACTGGTCGCGGAATTGCGCCGCGCGCTGCTGCACGAACTGGCGATCGAAATCTGTGTATTGGTACATCGTGAAAGTCTTGAAGTCGGGTGCGGCCAACGCCAGCCCAAGAGGCGGCGATTCTCGGAGGAGTGCTTATGGAAGCAAACTATTTTTTGGTGCACGCCTTATGCGGATAAGCTTATTCCTCAATGGCCATGCGGGTTGGCGCAGGGTTTTTGGCGAGTTCTGGATAAGGCGGTCCGGTAGGGCGATGGGTCCGTCAGTGTGCGGTGGCGTGCATTTTCGCTGCAATGCAGCAGGCTACGATTGCGGCGGATTCCACAAAGACAACTTCAGGGAGAAAACACATGTCCACCATCGACAAGGACGGGATGCTGATCGACAGCCGGGTCTTGGCCAGGCGCTCCGCTCCGCGATGGCAATAGTTGTCCGCGTCGGTGCGCTTGCCACAGCGGTGTTCCTCGCTGCCTGTGGTGCGCCAGGATATGCGCGGGACCGATTCACCGACTTGTATGTGGCGGACTTCCGCTCGGCAGCGCCGGCCTCGTGTCGGCCCTCTGATGTGGCGCTGTCGCATGCGCAAGCGCGGATGTTCTTTTCGCGCGCCAGGCGCGTCGACTACAGGACCTTGCAGGACAACTACGAGATCGCGCCTTGTCATGTCGGCGCCGGTTGAATTCTGACCCACCCTGCCGGTTGAACTTTGACCCGGGGACGGAGGCCGGCATCGTGAACGCCGACTGTGGATAACTGTAGCTCGTTCCCCCTTTC